>CADADA010000005.1 GCA_902786515.1 uncultured Lachnospiraceae bacterium
ACTATAATACCATTTTTTTCAACATAGTGAAAGCTATGTTTATTTCTCATGCAATTTTTTCGTTCCACGGATAATATTTACTTTTCAAAGTACTTGCCAAAGTTTAGCTGGCATGAACTACTCAAGATTCCGAGAGTTCATTTGATTAGATTGAGCCTTTTTTCAAGCTCATCAATTTTAGTTCCATTTGTTTCAGGCTCTTTTTCTTCCTGTTTTGCAGGAATCTCTGCCGCCTTTGCAGGTGTCATATTCTTAGGCTCCGACTTGAAATGAGTCATCAGCTTATTCATAAGCCTTGTCTCTGTTTCTTTGCCAGAGAATAAATATGCTTCATTGCTGTCCACACTTCTCTTTTCATCCACAAGGATGTCATCTGCAAATCCAAGCTCTACCGCCTTGTTTGCATTCATCCATGTTTCAGCATCCATAAGATGTGACAGTTTAGAACGGGATAATCCCGTCTTAATCTCATAGGCATTGATAATGCTTCCCTTTACCTCATCAAGCATCTCGATTGCCTTTTCCATATCCGCATGATTTCCAAAGGCTCCTGTCATTGGATTGTGAATCATAATCAGTGCTGTCGGTGCCATAAGGACAGTAGTTCCTGCCATAGCAATGACAGAGGCTGCACTAGCTGCAATACCATCAATCTTGACTGTTATCTCTCCTTCGTAATCCATCAGCATGGAATAAATCTGACTCGCAGCGATGCAGTCACCACCTGGCGAGTTGATCCAAACAGTAACGGGTCCATTCCCTGCAAAAAGTTCATCTCGAAACATCTGTGGTGTCACATCATCGTCAAACCACGATACTTCTGCGATGGTTCCATACAGTTCAAGCACTCGTTCCTTGCTATCTTCTGGTTCTGCCTGGTTTATCCAGTTCCAGAACTTCTTCTGTTTCTTCATCTGTGTCCTCCTTCTTTTCTGTATTTGCATAAGCTGCACCGGCTTTCTCAAGTGGCAGCATATTGCCATTTACCAAGTACAAATCTCCTCCAAGTTCCACCGGGATTCTGTCCAAATCCTCAAGCTGTCTGATATCATTTGCACTCATCCAGCCATTCTGTCTGGCTGTTGCATAACCGTTCATACGGCTTGCATAATCTCCTCTGAGCAGTCCCTCAACATTCAGCTTAAAGAAATAGGTACTCTTTTCTTCTTCCGATAAAAGTGCACGAAACAGTGACTGCTCCCATCTGATAACCCAAGGGTCAAGAGTGTATTTTACAAACTCAAGTGACTGCTGCTCAATATTAGAAAAGCTCGACTTCTCAAGGTCACCTACCATGTGAGGCGGAACCCTAAAAATTCGAGCAATTTCATTAATCTGAAATTTCCTTGTCTCCAAAAATTGTGCTTCATTCGGAGAAATGGATATCGGTGTATATTTAAGTCCTTCCTCAAGGACTGCCACTTTATGGCTGTTGGAACTTCCACCAAAGGCAGCATTCCAACTGTCTCTGACCTTGCTTGGATCTTTGATTGTACCGGGATGCTCAAGCACACCACTAGGTGCGGCACCATTAGCATAAAACTTCGACCCATATTCCTCTGCTGCAATCGCAAGACCTATGGCATTTTTCGCCATTGCAATCGGAGAATATCCAACAAGTCCGTCAAATCCAAGTCCTGGAACATGAAGAACATCCGATGCATCTAGGTACACCGTTGTTCCCTCCATAGTTGGTGCATCTTCCGTAATCTTTGTGTATTTGTAATAGAGCGTTCCTTTATTGTCACGCTCCACACTCATTCGATCCGGCATAAGCGGATACAGTGCAACCACCTCACCTTTTCCATTACGGATAATCTGTGCGTAGGCATTGCCCCACAGGAGCAAATGCGTCATCAAGGTTTCTCTAAACACAAAGGATGTCATCTCTGGATTTGGTTCATCATGAAGCAATTTATACAGTGGATGATTCAAAGCCTTTTCTTTTCCGCCATCTTCGTTGTATCTATAAACATTCAGTGGCAGACTTGCTATTGCCTCTGAAAGAATACGCACACAGGAATAGACAGCTGTCATCTGCATGGCACTTCTTTCATTTACCCTCTTACCGGATGATGAACTTCCCATAAAAAAGCTGTATGCACTGCCCGATGTACGATTGCTTGGTGCATCTCTCGATTTAAATATTCCACTTAAAATTCCCATATAATTTCATCTCCTTCCCTAAATAAAAAGAATGCCACGGTTATCGTATACAGACTCCGTATTGACATTCCCACATCTAATTGCACGGTCAAGTCCCATGATTGTTGCGACTGCACCATCAATCTTTTCTGTTGATTTTTCCTTATCGGCTTTGATGTTTCCGGCAGGGTCAGTACGAATAAATATATTATCCATCATCCACCGAAGAACCGGATGCCCTCCGTGGACTAGTTTCTGCTCCAATGTCAGTTTCATCAGTTCTTTGGTTGGTGGTGACATATCCTTAAATCCCTGTCCGAATGGAACGACTGTAAATCCCATTCCTTCCAGGTTCTGCACCATCTGAACTGCTCCCCATCTATCAAATGCTATTTCCTTGATATTGTATTTTTCTCCAAGCCTCTCGATGAATTTCTCAATATATCCATAATGGACTACATTGCCTTCTGTGGTTTCAAGAAAACCTTGTCGCTCCCATACATCGTATGGAACATGGTCTCGTCTGACTCGTAGTTCTAAAGTATCTTCCGGTATCCAGAAATAGGGAAGAATCACATATTTATCATCTTCATCCATTGGAGGAAACACCAAAACAAATGCTGTAATATCCGTAGTGCTTGAAAGGTCAAGACCTCCATAGCAGACACGTCCTTCCAAATCTTCTGCATCAACCTTGAAATTGCATTTATCCCACTTATCCATTGGCATCCAACGAACTGCCTGCTTTACCCATTGGTTCAGTCTTAACTGTCTAAAAGAGTTCTCCTCTCCAGGATTTTGCTTTGCCGATTCACACGCTGCCTTTACTTTATCTATACCTACTGTAATTCCAAGAGATGGATTTGCCTTTTTCCACACTTTGGGATCAGTCCAATCGTCTGACTCATCTGCACCATAAATCACGGGATAAAAAGTGGGGTCAATCTTTCGTCCCTCCAGAATATCCTTTGCTTTTTGGTGCGTCTCATAACAGATAGAATTTGTATCCGTACCTGCTGTTGTAATGAGGAAATACAGCGGCTGCATTCTCGCATCTCCTGAACCCTTGGTCATAACATCAAATAGCTTTCTATTCGGTTGCGTATGCAACTCATCAAACACAACTCCGCTGATATTAAATCCATGCTTGGAATAAGCCTCTGCCGACAATACCTGATAGAAGGAGTTTGTCGGTGCATAGACAATTCTCTTCTGGGAAGTCAGTATCTTCACTCGCTTGGAAAGAGCAGGACACATACGCACCATATCAGCCGCAACATCAAATACAATCGTTGCCTGCTGACGATCAGCTGCACAGCCATAAACCTCGGCTCGCTCCTCTCCATCTCCACAACAAAGAAGAAGTGCAATAGCAGCCGCAAGTTCTGACTTACCCATTTTCTTTGGAATTTCCACATAAGCTGTATTAAACTGACGATATCCATTCGGTTTCAAAGTTCCAAAGATATCTCTGATAATCTGCTCCTGCCAGTCAATCAGTTCAAACGGCTTTCCTGCCCATGTTCCTTTTGTATGGCAAAGACTCTCTATAAATGCAACAGCGAAATCCGCTGCATCTTCATCATATACAGAATCCTTCGCTTTGAATTTTGTCGGTTTATATTTCTTCAGTTTTCTCAAGTTCTCACTTCCTTCCACGAAAAAAGGAACCCTTGCGAGTTCCCTTAATCAAAATCTTTCTTAGTTGTATTCTTTTAGTAAAATGCTCATCGCAACCCAAGTTGGGAAATCATCCTCGTCTGGCTCGATGTCCCATCCTCTATCATAGTTGGCAACAATCACTCCGTCTATCTTAATCATCAGCTTGCTAATCTTACCTCCGCAGATTCCATACTGCTTGCTAGGCTCTTCAAAAGCCTTAACCCAATAATGTGCTATCTTATGCCCTTCTCCGGCAGGTACTCCAATCGTTCCTTCTTTCCACATGATTATTGTACCTCCCTGATCTTATTGAATTCTTCCCAAGTGATTAATCCATTGTCGTAATCCCTTGTTGCTTTTGCTATCTGCTTTGCCTTCTCGGATTCTTGTTCCTTAATCTGCTTGGTTGCTTCTAAAAAAATCTTTCTTTTCAATTCCTTGTTTGTCATGGCTAATGCCCTCCTTTTCTTTTGGTAGTGTACACATTACCGCATATACATATATATATGAATACGCTGATGTACCAAATATAGGAGACATAAATTGTGTATTTTATAACAGCAACAGGGAACCCGAAGGCTCCCTTCCTTGCTTATTCTACTATCATTCTGATTGCTGGAACTCTTCTCTTTTCTCCTGTCTGCCAATCCGTGTAGTTCTGCTTTACCTCGGTAAGTCCGTTCATTCGGATTCCGTGCTTTTCAAATTCTGCAAGGGTTGGAATCAGACTTGAAAATGTGGAACTGATTGTAAATTCCTTAATTCCTTCTGCTCTTAAGGTTTCTGCAATTTCCTCGATGTCGTAATCCCAAATGACCTCGTCAAAATCAATGACCTCGTTTTCTGCTTCGCAGCTATGTCTGTATGCCCAGAAAAGTGTGGCGTTGATTCCTGCCTCTTTAAGATTTCTTACCTTGTCTTCGATTGCCTTTTCAAATGTTCTGATTTCCTTCATGGTATGTACCTCCGTTTGTGTTTGTTTTCCTTTTGGTAGTACTATATATCACTCTAAAAGCACATATTATCAAGCAAATTACTGGCATAAATGTAACAATTATTCCTATGAAAAACTGTATATTTTATGTTTGCCTGCACCCATGAATGGAGGCAAGAATTTCTTCCTGTTCCTTCTCATCCACACCCATCGTGGCGAGAGCCTCTCTCGTCCCACAGTCCGGGCAGATAAGGGTCTGATTGTCTACTCTTGAAAGAGCAGGTGGCTCGTGGTATCTGCTCCCACACTTGGGGCATATCCTAAAACCAAGTGAAATGATGTTTGTGTCTTTCATGACTTGCTACCTCCTCTGCTTTTATTTGTGCCTCGGCTAGGTAATGCTCATCAAATCCAAAGCTGATGTACCCTTCAAGGCAGGTTTTGACATAGGCTAGGCTTGGTACTCCAATCTTCCTATCCTCATGCATGATGTAAACAAAGCACTTTCTGTTTCGCACCTTGCCCGATCTGATGCCCTTAATCGGCAGTGTCAGTTCCTTCTTGTAGTAGAAGGTAGGGAATCCCTCGTAGCGGTCAAGTGCCGCCTCGTCAGCCTCTGTGACCGACCACACGGCAACCGGAACCTTACTGCCTTCTTTCTCTTCGATGGTAAGGTATGCTCCAGTCTTACTGCCTTTGAAAAGCAGTTCGTACCCTTCAATCTCCGAAGTTCCCATGATTCTAGCTCCGGGGCATCGCATTCTCATCTGTCTGATGTTCAGGTTGCTACCATAAGCAATGTAGTATCGTTTTTCCATAATGGTTTCCATCCTTTCCGAAGGGGATACCCTTCTACCACCTAAAGACCGCCGTAGCGGTCGGAGGTTAGGTGGCAGGAGGCTATCTCCTGCGTCCTCTTCAAGAAGCTCTTGCTGTTCTAAAGGCTGTGTCTCCTGCAAGTCTCTTTGTTAGGATTTCCCTTGCCGTTGCGAATTCCTCACCGATGAATCCAAGGCGAAGGAGCCAAGTTCTCATTGCGTATTTTGGATTTTCGTTCTGCTGTGGCTTTGGGCTTGCTGTTCTGACTTCCTTTGCCATCTGGCTAAGTGCTAGGCAAAGCTGAATGTAGCTTTTAAGCTGTCCTGCGTGAAGGCCGTTCAGCTTTCCGTCTGCAGGTGCATCGAATTGGAAAAGTCTGAACTCGACTGTTCCCTTTGTGAAGGTTGCGTGGTAGTTAAGCATATGGTATCGGCTGTCGTTGTAATGGTGGCTTCTACCGTAGTTTGCTCCGTGGCTTGTGTACCAAATGTCTGCAAGGGCTGCCATCGTCTTTGGCTTTCTCTTGTTGACCTCTTCGAGGAATCTTGGGTCAACCGTTCTGCAGTACCTTCTCATTCGATTTCTGTCAAGGTTCAAGGCATCTGCAAGGAGGCTTTCGTGGCTTGCCATAATGTTTGCAAGGTTTCTTAAGGTCTGTGCTGTATGCCCCTTTGCTCCGATGTGAATGTGTACTCCGCATCCTCTTGTTGCATCGCTCTTTGCTCCGGTGTGTCTAAGCTGTCTGATGAGTTCCTGTAAGGTTGGAATGTCATCGTAGGTAAGGATTGGGGTTACAAGTTCGCATTTCTCACTGTCGCATCCTGCAATGCTGACGTCCTTCTGGAATTTCCATTCTCTGCCTTGCTCGTCCCAAGCTGACCAGGTTTCGTATCCGTTTCTGCTTGCTGTGTATTCGTGTCTGCCTGTTCCGAAGTAGGTGGCTGCAATCTTGGCTGCCTTTTCTCTTCGGATGCTGTTCATTTCAACCTCAACTCCGATGGTCTGCTTTTTCATTTCTTCAATCTGTCTTGCTATTTTTTCGTTCATGGCTGTGCCCTCCGTGTGTTTGTTTTCCCTTTCGGTAGTACTATATATCACTCTAAAAGCACATATTATCAAGTCACACTACTACACAAATATCTGCCTTTGTATCTGGGCAGATATTGTGTATTTTATGCCTATTCCTCATCAGTTGCTGTGGGCATTCCAAGGGATAATTCCGTATAGATTTTGTTGTATCTTTCATGCTCACTGCCTTCTGATCCTGCCATTGCTCGAAGGTAAAATTCCATTGCTTCTTTTCTGCTGTCCCATGTTTCGGTACTTCCATAGCAAGTGACTGTCACGGAATCCAGCTTTCTGCAACTATCCTCTCCATAGACCACTCCAAGGTGGCTGCCGTTATCCCAATCAACATGAATCGTACCCGTATCGTCCACCCCATCAACAGTTCCCTTAAGTCCTTCTGGCAAATCTCTATATGGATCATTCATGGACACAAGAGCAACTCTTGTTCCAGATGGATATTCTTTTTTCACTCGCTCCACAATTTCTCTAGGTGGAAAAAACATTACTGCTCGCCCCCTTTCTTTGCTCCAGCCTTGAATGCTGATGAGCCGTCCAGTTTGGAAAGAAGAATCTTTCTGTCAGCCTTGTATTCTGCTCCGATAAATCCAAGTCTTAGAAGGAAACACCTGAATGCATATTTCTCATTGTCGACCGGCTTTTCTGTTGCATTGATTCGTTTCTGCTCTTTACTCATTTTGCAAAGGGCAGCGATGAAATTCTGGTAGGCTCTGCTGGTGTCCGCATCCGGCAGTTCTAAAAACCAAGGGAAGGAAACTTTCTCTTCATCAATCTCAATTCGGATGTCTTCCACTCCCAAGGCTTTCTTTATTAAGTATCCTTTTGCATCCAGAAGGTTTGTAAGGTTTCCTACTCCTACCTTTTCAATTGGAATCGCCACCGTAAGCCCCACGTCTTCGCTCTGTGGCGCTTCTTCTGGCTCTTCGCCTATTTCCTCGACCTGCTCCAACTCTTCGCTGTTTTCGGCTGTGAAGCCCCTGTCTGCAAGTTTCTGCATAAGACCCGCGATATCCTTTGGAAAAATATTCTCTTCAAATTCTGCACCGCCATTCTTGTCGATAATCAGTCCACCAAAGTCATAAGCCATTGTTGGCATTCCCATGTACTTTGGCTTTGTTCCAAGGATTTCTCCAATGACTGTAACAAGTGCTTTTCTCTCTGCTCCTAATTTGTTAAATTCAACTCTCATTTACGAGTACCTCCTTCGTTTTTCGGTACTACATATATCACTCTAAAGCCTTTATTTATCAAGCAATTACTGTGAATATGAGTGTAGAATTAGCACCGATTTATTCTGTAGAATATTGTGCATAGTACACTATTCCCGAAAGCACAAAGCAAACATTCGGAAGTGCCACTCCATTGCCCCACATCTTATACTCTGCTGAGTCAGAATAAGGATCTTGCAGCCACTTGAATATCTGCTTTCTTGATTTTGGTTTTGTAGATTTTCCTAATACCTTACGATGAGTTTCAAACACATCTTCCCACCAGTCCAGTTCTTCCTCACTTGGAATTTTCGTTCCAAGATTACTGCACCACCAATCTGGGAAACCTTGTAATCTTGCACACTCTGTCGGTGTCAGCCTTCTTACGATATATTCCGGTTCATTAATGATTGGTGGATCTTTATAATCTGTTGAAACTAAGGTATTAGCAAGTTCCTCTTCTGCTGATGTAAAGAAGGATGCTTTGCTTGAAGAATAAGTTGGAACAGCCACTGCATCCGGACCAGTTGCTTTCAGTGTGGAATTCACTCCATCTTCACTGATGCCGAGGTTTCTTGCAAAATTCTGACCACAGTTAAAGGACTCCCTATCGATGGCATATACCACTGCATGTCGGTCAACGGTATTTAAGGTAAAACTTGCATCCTCTCCTATGCCGTCACCCTGTGGTCCATTCTTATCTTTTCTTCCAATCATAGAACCTTGCAGTGCATAGGTCTTATTCTCATCAACTACAGCAATACCACCTTGATTGCAAGCAGGATTGCCACCATTTCCATCTAGGCATCTGCTTGTATCTGCCTCATAAAATCCGCTATTTGGATTGTCCGATTTCATAGAATTGCTATCTTTGGAACAAATCCCATAAGCCACAGGCACAAACAATGTCTGGTCATTATTCGTTGCAAGTGTGGCGGATAAATTATCCTGGATTAAAGCACCCTTGCCTCCACCCTCACATCCACTTCTGATTTTCAGAGTCTTAGGTGTCTGTACCACAAATGGCTGATTGTTTCCACCAGTTCCATAGGTTGCTGCTACAGTCGGAGCAATTTCACCCGTTTCTGTATACCTTGTGTCTTGGGAGTGGTTTTCAAACACCACAGGAGGATGATGACTTTCCGCACGAAGAGTACATGTGACATCCTCCGTCACATCCATACGTTCGCCACCTTGATCATTTAAGCAGATTGTGCCTGCCTCTCCAGTGCTATCCTCAGAAGTTCTGGCAGCATCTTGCCACGGCTTGAAGCCCTGCGAAGTATACCCTGACACGCCCTCGGACTCAAATAATATTTTTCCGGCACATCTCTCTGCAAAATCTGCGACAAGATAGATACGTTTTCTTCTTTGGGGTACTCCCCAAAACTGAGCATCGAATGTTCTCCACGCAATATCGAAATCATCTGCCATGATGTGTCCTGCTCCTGCCCATTTTCCTTTTGGAGGTTCAGGGATATCAAAATCGCCTTTGACGGAACAGATCGTTTCGAGGACTGCTTTGAAGTCTTGTCCTTTGTTTGAGGAGAATGCTCCTGGGACATTTTCCCAGACGATAAATCTTGGATATTTGCCATCAGTTTTACACCTCATTTCTTTCACGATTCTGATTGCTTCATAAAACAGACTGGAGCGTGAACCATCCAGCCCATTTCTTTTCCCGGCAACGCTCATATCCTGACAGGGGCTGCCAAACGAGATGATGTCCACGGGTTCAATATCTCCACCATTTATTTTGGAGATATCACCCAGGTGTTCCATCTGTGGCAGTCTTTTTGTTGTAACACGGATAGGAAAAGGCTCGACCTCAGATGCCCACAAAGGGGTAATTCCTGAAATCAAGCCTCCAAGAGGAAATCCGCCGCTGCCGTCAAACAGACTTCCAAGTGTTAAATTATTCTTCTGCATCTGCTCCCTCCACCTCTTTCACAAGGTCGGAGTACATAATCTTCTCTCCGTTTCTGATTACAAATACATTATCTGCGTCATTTGTATCCTCCACATATCTGCGAAGAATAACGGATGCATACTTTTCATCAAGTTCCATCGTATAGCAGATTCTGTTCATCTGCTCACAAGCCATAAGGGTTGAACCACTGCCACCGAATGTATCTACAACAATAGCATTTGCCTGGGACGAATTTCCGATAGGATAACCAAGTAAGTCAAGTGGCTTTGATGTCGGATGATTCTTATTCTTCTTTGGCTTATCAAAATTCCATACAGTGGTTTGACTTCTGTCTGAGAACCACTTATGCTTGCCATTCTGCAAAAATCCGTAAAGTACAGGTTCATGCTGCCACTGATAATCACTTCTTCCAAGCACCAGAGAATTCTTAACCCAGATACAGCACCCTGCAAGATGAAATCCTGCATCCTGGAATGCCCTTCTGAAATTCAGACCTTCTGTATCTGCGTGGAACACATAAGCAGCACCGCCGCTTTCCATGTTGTCCACGATATTCTTAAATGATGCAAGAAGGAACTGATAGAAATCATCACCCTTGATGCTGTCATTTTGAATGGTAAGCCCATCAGATGATTTGAAAGATACACCATAAGGTGGGTCAGTCATCAGAAGGTTCGCTTTCTTTCCATCCATAAGTGATGCTACATCTTCTGCCTTGGTTGCATCACCACACATCAGTCTGTGTCTGCCTACCGACCAAATATCTCCTTTTTCGACAAAGGCTGCTTTCTCAAGAGCATCATTCAAATCGAAATCATCATCTTTCGCATCGCTCTTTCCATCTCCTGCAAAGAGATCTGCAAGATCATCGTCAGAGAAACCGGTAAGAGATACATCAAAGTCCTCTCCCTGCAATGCCTCGATTTCTACTCGCAACATTTCTTCATCCCAACCTGCATCCATTGCCATTCGGTTATCTGCAAGGATGTATGCTTTCTTCTGAGCATCGGTTAAATAATCCACAAACACACAAGGGATTTCCTTGATGCCTTCTTCTTTTGCTGCCATCAATCTTCCGTGACCTGCGATAACATTGAAGTCCTTATCAATGATTACCGGATTTACAAATCCAAACTCACGAAGAGATGCACGAAGTTTGATAACCTGCTCCGGAGAGTGAGTTCTTGCATTATTGATATATGGAATCAGCTTTGCAATATCCACAAGCTGCATTTCAGTTGTTGTCTTCATACACACCCTCCTTAAATCAATCCCCATTCAGCGAACTTTTCAAACCCACCAAGTGAAGTAATAAACTCATGAGCCTCATTCACGATATCCTGATATGGGACTCCATCTACAGTTTCATCTCCAATGGCACAGCTAAGTTCCACAGGCTTACCCGTTTTCTGTGCTTTTAGGAATGCGTGAATATTTACACTTACATCTGCTTTGGATAAGTCCTTACCATGAAGACCACCGCCTGTAACAGCATCACCCATATCTGAGCCAAGCTTTCTATTGGTTGCTCCCGTATCTACATTCGTTCCTCCAGTCCAGTCACCCAGGGGATTAACCTTTGCACTTGGATACTCTTCCTCAAGTTCCGGTGTTCTTGCATTGCTCTGACAAATGATAAGACTCTCGCCATCAAGAATGTACTTTCCGTCAAATGTGTACTTTTCATAGATGTCACGAGCAATCTGTGATAATTTCTTCTGTTCATCCGTAACTGGCATTCCTTTGAAGATACCGTTATCTCCACAACGAATACTGCCTTCCTGGTTTTCTGCCAAGTGATGATCTTGCATTGTGATAACTGTATCTACCTCGACAAGTCCATCAATGCGATGAACAATATCGACCACCTCAAATTCCTTTATATCTGCTGTAGTTTCAATGATAACTAGGCACTTGCCATGACCATTTAATACTTCCACTGCAATCTTTGGATTTTCCTCTTTACTGTATGCCAAATCAACAATGGCACCCGCAATTCTATCTGCCACCTTATCAGGGTGACTTGGATTTACTTTTTCAAACATATAACTTCCTGCCTTTCATTTTATTTTCCGCCTTTTCTGGCACGGAGCAATCTTTCCATCACATCATCCTGTGGTGTTGCTCCTGCGTATTCAATGGAACTGTTCTCCCTTACAATCTGATAAATCTGATACCAGGATTGGTTTGACTGCTTTGTAAACTGTTGGAGCATCGACACATAAGGACTTGCGATTGCATTTCCTGTGGTCGGATGTTTTGCAAGAAATCCGTACTCAGAAATGCACTGCTCACACTGAATCTGTCTTGCCACACTCATGGCATACTGATTGATAAGCTGTGTATTTACAAGTTCGGTGCAGCCTACTTTCTTTAACCACTCCCATGTTTCTTCAAATACCTCTTCAGCACAAAGGTCTGTTCCATTCTTCTGCTTTGCTTTCATATATTCCTTGACGGGCGGCATATCCACACCCTCAAGGTTCGGTGCATCGGGCAGGTCAATTACTGTAGCAGTCTTGCCCGCAGAGATTTTCTCCGTCAGAGCCTTTCGCTTTGGACCACTTCCAGGTCTTGCACCGCCTCTAGCTGTACCGTCTTTTGCCATATCATTTTCACCTCGATTCTGTCCGGGTTCTATATACCCCGTTTGAATACCAATTTTTGTGCGTGTGACCCCCCGCCCGTTCCACGGGACCTAAACGACAGAGATTTTGACCGCCCCTGGGGTCAGCTGTGGTTATGCCATCTGTCACCACTCTTTGCATGAATTCGTGCGTGACACTCTTTACATAATGCAATGAGGTTCTCTCTGTCATGCGTTCCGCCTTGTGACAACGGCAGCTTGTGGTGGATCTCCTCGGTTGCTTTGTAAATGTTCTTCTTAAGGCACTCCTCACACAAAGGATGTGCATGGGCATAGCTGTCACGGATTCTCTTCCAAGCTCTGCCGTATCTTTTCTTCACAGCAGGGTCACGATCATATCGTTCGTACCTTTTGTTCTCCTGCCTTTCGTGTTCCTCACAGAACCTACCGTCACAAAGGTTCGGACAACCTGGATAAGAACATGGACGCTTTGGTTTCCTTGGCACTTGCTCCACCTCCTTCGGGCATAAGAAAAGCCCTGCAGGTTGTTACACCTACAAGGCTTGTTCGTCTTCGCATTTTTGTACAATACCATAATACTACTTATGGCTGTGCCAATCTACGGCAAAGTGTGCCAACCTTATTCCGGCACAATAAAATTTGCCAATGCTGATGCATGGATACGGTGTACGGTACGATTGGAAACACAAAGGCGGTCTGAAATCTCCTGCCAAGAGAAGTTGTTGAAGTAACGATAGGTAAGAAGCAAACGCTCCTCTCTGTCTTCCACCTTCTCCAATGACTCGCTGATCTGTTTCTTCAATACCACAAGCTGACATAGTTCCTGGTGAATCTTCTGCTCCATCTCCATAATGTCCGACAGGTACTTTACAAATGGCGGATCATAATTCTTGGAACTCTGCACACGCTCATCGAAGTTCGGACTGGAGATTCTTCCTGCCAAATCTCTTAGATGCTCCAGTTCTTCCACATCAGAATCAATTAACTCATTGAGTCTGTATGCCTGCATCAAATATTCTTTTGCTGTCATAAGCCTAACCTCCGAAAATATAAATTTCCCTCGGATTGACTCTGATTGACTCTGATTTACAATTCTGCTTTCATAGCATCAATCAATGCTGATTGTGTGCTGTCCTTTTCCTGCAGTGCTTTTATGATTCTCTCATCCACAGTATCCTTTGCTAAGATATGGATGTTAGTCACAGTCCCTTCACTCTGACCCTGGCGATATAATCTTGCCACGGTCTGTTGGTAAAGTTCCAGACTCCAGGTAATACCAAACCACACAAGGGTGGAACCACCACTTTGAAGATTGAGTCCGTGACCTGCTGATGCCGGATGAATCAGTGCCACAAGAAGTTCTCCCTTATTCCATTTCCTGATACTGGCATCACTGTCCAACTTCTGAAATGGGATCTTCTTCTCTGCAAGACGCTGTTCAATTCTCATAAGGTCATGTTTAAACCAATACGCCACAAGGACTGTCTTGCCATTGGCGGCTTCGATAATATCCTCCAAAGCATCCAGCTTTCTGTCATGAATGGGAAGAATGCTCTCGTCATCTGCATATACAGCACCATTGGCCATCTGTGATAACTTTCCCGAAAGAGAGGCTGCATTTGCCGCTGTGATTTCTCCCTCCGGAAGTGCCAGGACAAGTTCTGCTTTCATATCCTCGTACTTCTTCTTTTCCTTCTCTGACAGATGCACCATGTACTTTGTGTTGACAAGTTCCGGCATCCTCAAATGATCTGCCGCCTTCATGGAAATGGTAATGTCAGATATCTTTTCATAAATCGCCTGCTCTGCTCCCGGCAGTGGTTTGTAGCTGTATACAATAGGTCCATTCATTTTATCTGGTCTAAAGTAACTGCTACGATACTGTCCAATGAACCTTCCAAGCCTCACTCCCATATCCAGAATCTTGAATTCCGCAAACAAATCCATAAGTCCGTTGCTTGATGGTGTTCCTGTAAGTCCCACCATTCTTTTTACCTTTGGTCTTACTTTCATCAGCGACCTAAATCGTTTTGCCTGATGATTCTTAAAAGACGAAAGCTCATCAATAACCACCATGTCAAAATCAAATGGGACATCGCTTTTTTCAATCAGCCACTGAAGATTCTCCCGGTTGATGATATAAATATCTGCTTGTCTTTTAAGTGCCGACAGCCTTTCAGCTTCTGTTCCAACTGCAATGGAAAACTGTAAGTCTTTTAGGTGATCCCATTTTTCAATCTCATCTGACCAGGTATTTCTTGCTACACGAAGCGGTGCTACTACCAAAATGCGATGTGCATCAAAATAATCAAACAACAGATTATTTAATGCTGTCAGCGTGATGCTCGTTTTTCCTAAACCCATATCAAGGAATACTGCTGCCACCGGATGTGACTCAATATACTTCGTGGCATACCTTTGATAATCATGTGGTTCGTATTTCATCGATTACACCTCCAATCTGCTGCAAACCATCTATGACATACACCTTAAAGCCTAATTTTCTAAGCAGTCGGTGTCTTGCCAATTGCAGTGGTCTTGGCTTTTCGCCTGGTGCCTTTAATTCTGCAAAGGCAAACTTACCATCCGGCAGTAAGATAATACGGTCTGGCATACCATCGAAACCAGGCGATACAAACTTAGGACAGATACCGCCGCAATTCTTTACTGCCTTCACTAATTTTTGTTCTACTTCTTTTTCTCTCATAATGCCTCCTTTGGGACAAGTGGGACAACGTGGACAGCATTTCCTATATATTCCTTACGTGCGTATTTACAGTTTCTATACCTCTGTATTTATACCCATTCAGCTTTATATATAAATCTTGTCCACTTGTCCTATAAAGGGTTAAAAGTACTGTATTTAAGCCATTTGTCAGTCGGACAACTCTTGGGACAGTCTTTCATAAACCCTCTGTCTTCCATAAATTTTCTGGTTCACTCGCTTACCGCTTTTCTCCCAACCATCGATTTTTAACATAATGGCTGCTATCGCATAAGAATCTGCGGTCTTGATGGTGGACAAACTATTGCCGAAACACTCACACCAAATCTCTGCATTACTTACTTGGGTACGAACCACAGTGCCTGCAGGTGCCCCACCGAAATCATTACCGCTTAAGTAGTTCCTTCGGTCATAGGTACTCATCTCATCCCACTTTTCAGGAAGCGGAGTATTTAAGTATTCCTCCACAAGTCCCTGTCTTTCATCGGTTTCCATTGCCTGACGTTGTTTGTCCACTGCTGTCTTGGCATCATCACCTTCCAGGTAGAGATTTTCTCCCTGCTCATACAGATAAATAGACTCTGCCCATATCTGGTCTACATCTTCTTTTGTCATCTGCCATGATTTTTTTATGGAGCTATCGCAAACATTCACTGGCCAGAATCGTCTGTTTCCTGTAATGTCACGAAGGAATCCACTCTCCGCATTGGTAGAACCGACAATGATACACTGCCTTGGATGGCTCTCCGTTACACGCCCATAAGACGGACGATAAATATCATCCGTACGGCTTAAGAATGATTTGATGGTTTCTATATCCACCTTCTTCATTCCTGCCATCTCACCAAGTTCCAGAATAAGAAATCCCTGCAGTTTCTCCGCTCCCGACTTATCCTTCATATCTGTAAGGGTAAGGCTGTCCGAGAACCACTTTCCTGCCAATTTGGAAAAGAAGGTAGACTTGCCAATTCCCTGCGTTCCTATAAGGATCAATGCAGAATCAAACTTTGTTCCCGGATGGAAGGTTCTTGCGACTGCAGCTATCATGGTCTTTCTGGTAACTGCCCTTGTGTATGAGGTGTCCTCTGCACCAAAATAATCAATGAGCAGAGACTCCACTCTCGGCACCTTATCCCATTCCGGCAGAAACTTGAAATATTCTCTGACCGGATGGAAATGACGGTCTTCCACCACCTTGGTAAATGCCACATCATAATTTCTCGTAGAGAACACACCATAGCGGATATCAATGAGTGCTTTCATCTGTGCCATATCTGCATCTCGCCAGAAGAAGTTGTCAATCGGACGCTCCCACGGTACTTTTCCTGTAACCTCGATTCTTCCTGCCATTTCGTTAAATGCAATATTAGAAAAGTCAGAATCATTCGTTAAAATGAGCATCAAATTCCACACGCTGTTTTCAAGCACCTCACTTTTCGACTGATATACGAGTTTCTTCTGCCAGTCCTTATCACTCTCATCGTCACTGACAAAATCCTCATCAAGCTGTGCCTGTTTTTCTTCCAAAGCAAGGAGCTTCACCTTATCCTGCTTCATTACAAAATCGCACATAGCGTTAAAGGATGTCTTATCATCTCCAAACTTATGAAGGCGCACAATGTCAAAGGCATTGCAGAGTTTTAAGTATGCAGGATCTTTTGCATGGTGGCTGTAAACAAACTTGTCTTCCTTAATCTCCACACCCGGCATACTGCTGGATTCAATCAAGTGATATCTGTTTTCAATGCTTGTCGGTTCATACACATCAGACAAAAATTCCGCTAACGCAAGATGCACCGGATAATAGGCACGGTTGAACAAACCAACTACACCCTTCTTATCTAGTGGGTCTTCTACCTTTTTCACTGCAGTATCCTTTGCAGTTGTTTCCCTTGATGAGGTCGGAAGCTGCGTAGGGTCTGTCCACTCAGGATGAGCAGTCAATATATCATCCGGGTTCAGCCAGTCTTTATCTGTCTCCAAACACAGATATTCTCCATTGCTTGGAGAACTTGGCCAGAACATGAGCTGGTTTGGCAGATAGGAGCATTCGTCAAAATAATCAATGCCAAGCATCTGTGCCAGATATCTTGCTACCGCAGCATACTCCTCTGGAGATACATCTCTTGTAAGTGGAAAGATAAATCTTGCCCTTGGATTTTCCGGTGTATGACCATGAGTGGTGTATGCGACTGCCGTATATGGAAGATCTAAAGTATCCAGATATCCCTTTGGCAGTGCATCTCCGTCCAGACTTATCATGGACCTCATCTCAACTGTATCAATTTTTCTTCTTCCGCCTTTAAGTCTTCCGCCGACAAAGCCGCCGTGGTCTTTCGCCACGGTCTTCTTTGCCCTTGAGAACTTTGCATATTCCTCCACTGACTCCACAGTACGGATGGTGGTTCTTAACTTATCCTTCAGTTCATCAAAAGTGATGGTCTTGTTGCTCCAGGTCTTAGCACTTACACTATTTCCATAAGCAATATTCAAATCACGCATTATGAAAGCCTCCTTTTCATTCCGGGTGTCTGCCCATGTTCAAAGCGTACCTGTCTTGCCTTTTCTCTTGCACCAAGCACCTCTTTTGTCACAAAATCTGACTCCTTATATGTGCCATATTCCTGTGTAAGCATTGGAATATACTTCATCTCTTTATCAAATGAATCAAAGAATGAACGCTCTCTGCGATCTGCATAAGCAAACAGATATGGCTCTCCTGTTTCCGGGTGTATACCAAAGGTTACCTGTCCTTCATAATTTCCACCGCCGCCATCATCGGTTTCCTGACAAAAAATCATAATGTCATCATCCATCGGATCGCCAAAGCAGATCATTCCTGCCCACTCATCACTATGAGCACCGTTGGATATTTTCTTAATGGCTGTATCACCTTCCTCAGTTCCACGTATGCTTTTTCTCTTCACTTCGAAATAACAATGGAAATCAATCAGATAAAAGTCTGGAAGATACGGAGTGCCATCACTTAACACAATTCCTTCCGGTTCATACTCCCAACGGATTCCCATGATATCAAAGAACACTGCCCACCTTGCTTCCAAGCGTGATCTGAACTTATATCCCTTATATTCTGTCTCGATTGCCTTCATCTTGTACCTCCTCCATTTCTTCTGTAAAATATCTGATCCTCATTCTTCTTTTTTCTGCAAGTGTAATCTCACGAGCCATGCCCTCTGAAATATTCTCACCAAACACCCATACCTCACTGCACTTACCTAAAAGCACATAGTTGATTGTATGAGTTGCCAGGTATCTTTCTTCCGGATTGTTGTCATCCATAAACTGCGGATACAACAAATGCGGTGCCATAGGGATTGCTTTATGATTCAGTGCAAACCTGCAATATTTCCTTGCCTTTTTTATATTTCTGTCAACATCTCCACGAAACGGACTGCAGATATATACAAGAGGTCTGAATATTTCCTGGGAGTCGGCAGCTTTCCTTGCTGCCTTCTCCTCTTTGTCAATATTCGTCAATGCCTCATAGGTTGTAGGGTCTGCATACCCTTCTGCATTAAACTTATTTACTGACATCTATTCCACCTCCTGTTCCATAATTGGAAGAATGCCATCTTCCTTTAACAATCCATAGATGAACAAGCGACCCTTTTGTGTCCAGTAAGTATGCGGTCTTGAATGTGGCGTTCCATCACTTCCGTTATAACTGTGTGTTTTAGTTGATGTATAACCCATCTCTGCATATTTCTGATAGAGAAGCCATATCTTCTTGCCCTGTCTGAACTGGACTCCCTTTTCATGGAGATACTGGTTCATATGATTGGCAGTCCAGCCATAATCCTTTGCAATCACTGAAATGGCTACCAGGTCTTTGCAGTTCAAAACCACATCATAGTAACTTGCCTTTGGCTTCATTTCCGTAATCTGCTGATTCTGTACTGCAACCAACTGCTGCAATGCCTTATTGTTTTCTCTCTCCTGCTTTAATTCCATCAATGCTTGAATCAGCATATCCGGATTAGCAAGCACCTCATCTACGGCATACAGTCCGTGTTTTCTGATTGCAGGAAGAACCTCTGAGGTTACCCAACGCTTGAACTTTTTCGCACCCGGCAGTTTGCTTCCAAGAATCAGAGAATATAAACCACTTTCATTAATCAATGCTGTTTTGCTCTGTCCGACAGGCACATTCCCATTTTGGGAATCTGCTATGTCGAGCATCAAAAATGTTTTATCCTCTTCATCCACATGTGCAAGTACCGCCTTGCTTGCATTTGCATACCCCAAAATTTCCGCAACATCTCTTCCTACAAAATATGGCTCTCCATTCAGTGTCATTGTGCGGATAGAGCCAAACTCCGCGTTCTTAAAAATCTGTAATTCTTTCATCAAAAAGAACCTCCTTAAAATAAAATAGACAGAAGGGAAACTGTAACCTTCTGTCTATAAGCAAGAGATTCTTTCAAATCGAACCCCCGATATTTAGTCTTTTTTATAAAAATCACATTCGTACCCATCCGCACGGAGAAGTATCCCTTCTATCCAAGGCGGCGTTCTTCCCATCTGTTCACAGATAACATCGAGCGAAACTCTCTTGTCACATTCAATAATCAGTTCATCATGCACATGCCCACAGATAAAACAGTGGGATAATGTTCGGATGGCATACATCAAAATATCCCTGCTGATTGCCTGGACAATATTCTCCACAAACTTTGGACCATAACTTTCAATCCTCTCCCATTTCTTTGTGCCGCCGACACCTTCATATGTCACAGATTCACTTCCAAATATGTTAGTTCCCATTCTTGGTTTCACATATGAAAGCGTTCTGCCGCTTGGCAGTCCGATAAAGAGCATCCCGCTTCTGCAGGAAAAACTGATATTTCCAATCTTTGACGGCATCTTTTCTTTTACTGCCTTTTTCACAGCGCGGTCTACTTCCCACCAGAACTTTACAATATTCGGATTTGCTGATCTCCACATATCAACAAGTGGCTGAAGTTCCTCTTCCTCCAGTCCCATCTGCAAGGCTCCCATCGACTTCAAAGCACCAACCGAACCACCATAACCAAGAGCCAGTTCTGCAATCTTGCCTTTTTGCCTTAAATGAGCATTTTGTCCATGCTTTTCCACAGGAACATGAAACATCTGACTTGCGGATGCACAATAGATGTCACCACCGCTTGCAAAGACATCTGCTCTCCATGTCTCTCCTGCCAAATGCGAAAGCACCCTAGCTTCAATAGCAGAAAAGTCAGATACAATAAATTTCATTCCATCTCTTGGGACAAATGCTGTACGGATTAACTGTGATAATGTATCCGGCACATCATCGTAAAGCATGGTCATTGCATCATAATCTCCAGCTTTTACAAGTGACCTTGCCTCCGCTAAATCAGAAATGTGGTTCTGAGGCAGATTCTGCAATTGGATGAGTCTGCCTGCCCACCTTCCACTTCTGTTGGCCCCATAAAACTGAAACATTCCCCTTGCTCTTCCATCTCTGCAGATGGCATTCTCCATTGCCTGGTATTTCTTTACAGATGATTTTGCAAGTTGCTGACGAAGGGTAAGAACTGTCTTTAATGGTTCCGGTGCTGTATTTAATACCTCTGCCACTTCCTTCTTTCCGAGGCTCTCCATCTCAAGTCCATTGTCAGAAAGCCACTGTTTCATCTGCTGTACAGAGTTAGGATTATCAAGTCCTGTTAGTTCCTGCATCTTATCTGACAGCAAGGCTTTTGACTTTACATCAAAGGCTATCGCATTCTTAACAACTGCCATATCAAGTGCAATGCCTCTGTCATTGATTTCCTGGTCCATGTGATATTCTTCCCATACAAAATCAGGAACAGGAAATTTATGAAGTTTCTCCTGGATGGCCATCTCCACTTCAACATCTCGTTTATTATATTTTTTGAACATCTCCCACTTAGTGCTATCATGCTGTGGCAGATTTCTGGTTCTTCCGCCATTCACCTTCGTAGGCTTACATGGAACACAAAAATATCGTATGAGGTCTTTTCCTTCTGTCAGTTTTTGTTCTTCCAGACCTAAAACCGCACCTGCTCCTGCAAGGGATAATGGCAGTCCCATGTATGCAGACCAAATCATAGAACATCTCCATGATGACGGATCAAGATAATCTCCCACTGTATCTTCATTAATGCTGTAGGATATGAAGTCCTTTTCATAGTGTTTTCCTAGGTATTCCGACAAGCACACCCTCTCGAAAGAAGCATTAAATGCCCACTTGATTACTCTTTCATCCGTCAGAGCCTTTATGATTTCTTTTGGTATTTTCTCGCCCTGTGCAAGGTCTATTACAATAACCTCTCCGCCATCTACCGAATATCCAAATAATAATATTTCAAAGTTCTCGGACTGCGCATATTTATATACACCACATTTCTGCAAGTCCACATCACTGTAAGTTTCCAAATCAATACTAATTGTTTTCATCTGATCACGCTCCTAACAAAAAGTGGCAGTGCAACGAATCACACTGCCACAGATATTTTACTGTTCCTCTGATTTTTTCTTAAATAAGTTAGGGAACAGCCACTGAACCAGTCTTTTCATGATTCTGAAGAACCACTTCCATATAGCCACAAGACCAAAAATCCAAAAAGATGCTGTGATTCCCAGTAATGTTCCTCTGATTGATGCATCAATTAATGCATTTAATGTATCCATTGTCATAAATTGCCACCTTTCTGGCGGCAGGCTTATCCCACCGCCACCATTGTCATTATTTGTCTTAGCTTAAGAAGTCTTCGTCCTCGTCTGTTGCAAAGTCATCCTCTGCTCTTGACTTACCACCAAGCGGCTCTCCGTCCTTAATCTTCTGAAGATTATTAAGACCACAGGCAATACCCTTGTTACCATTAGAGTTGAATGCATAGAGATTGATAGATGCTCTGCCATACACACCACTGTAGACCTCACTGCGGTCAATGATGGTATTTCTGTCTGCATCCACGATACCTGGTGCTGTCGCAGAATTTGCATTGATGAAGTAGCTGTTGGCATAAGCCTCATCGTCCGGACGCTCCAAATCTCCATCACGAAGAGGAGTCTTAAGTACAGAGAGTGCAGGCACGGTCTTGCCATTGCCCTTAAGTTTGCTCTGACCTTCTTCATATGCAGCCTGAATTGCCTTCTTGATCTTCTCAACAGTTACCTTATCTGACTTAGGGATGATAAGGCTGACACTGTACTTTGGTGTACCGCCATTGATTGACTTAGGCTCCCAGACATTTGCGTAGCTCCATCTTGTGTCAGGACCTGTGATTACCTTCATTGGATTACTAAAATTTGCCATAATAAAATTCCTCCTAATTTTCACTAAAATCTTCTTTTGCTGTATTGATTGCCGGACGCTTGTCACTCTCCGGCACGAGTGTCGGCTTGCCCTGTGGCTTATAGACATATGCCCCAAGCAGTTCTTCAAACTTCTTTTTACCGAGTACCGATGTCATTGCTGTAATGCCGAGTAACTTTTTCTCATATGGGTCTTTCCCTGCATTCTTGACTACTTCCGCTACAGCATCTTCATCTGTATACTTACGGTTGGAACGACCCTCGACTACCTTAAAGCCATCGTAGTGTGTTCCGCTGACTGCCTGCTGCAGAGCATACTCTTTCACATCTGTTGCCCATGCCACAAGTTCATCTGCCTTAGTTAAAATGACTGCGATTTCTGCCTCTTCCAAAGTGGCAGGCATCTCAAAGTCATACTTGGCCATTTCCATGTTGTATTCCATTCTCTTTCTGCAGGTTGCTTTGACCTTACAGAACTGACAATGGCTTCCTGCCTTAAACTCTCCCTCACCGTCAAATGCAAGCTTTGCGGTTGGTGCAAGTACTGTCTCCGCCCAGAAATACAAATCCTCTTTCTCCATAACAAAGGTACTGATATTTTCCCTTCGTGGCTGAAAGATTGTCATTGACACTTCATTGATGTCATAAATTCCATCAAACAGATTCAACGCTCCAAGTGCATAGCACATCATCTGAGGATTGTTATCTGCCGAAACTTCCACACCTTTTCCGTGCTTATAGTCAATAACATGAAGTGTTCCATCACCGATAATTACGCAGTCACCTGTGCCAAATCCCTCCGGAACATACTGTGAAAAATCAAGTCTCTGTTCTATCAGAACAACCGGATCTTTACATGTCTGCTTTACTTCCTCTACTACCGAAGAACAAAATGTGGCATACTCGTCTGAACACTGCTCCATTTCTTCATCGTAGTAAGACAGGTTCTTTGTCGGATTTCTGGTTTTCATACCGATCGCCTTCTTCAGCTTATACTCACAAAGAGTATGAGCATCCGTTCCTTGAAGGGCATATTCACTTGCCGTATCTTCCTTATCTGCACAAAGCCTTGCTGACGGAGGACAGGATAACCATCTGTGACTGGCTGATGCAGAAAGTATTGCATGTGCCGCCATCAGATCACCTCCACCTTTGCAAGCAGTGCTTCATACTGTGCAGGTTCGATATCAGATAGCTTCTCGACACCAAACTCTGTAAGAATTGCCTTCACTTCTGCTGTGTGACCCTCTCTTGACTTTGTAGCCAGAACTGCTCTGACTTCCTCAAAAGTAAGTTCTTTCTTTTCTTCCTTCTTTGGCTGTTTTTCCTCAATCTGCTTTGGCTCCTCTGCTTCGACCACTGCTGCCGTAGTATCTACAGTCAGGACGGTATCGTTGTAAGTTTCAGCGATTGCCTCCACCACATCTGCAAGAGAACGCATCAGCTTTGCAGCATCAAGGAGTAACTTGTACTTGTTTGTCATGATTTTCCTCCTTCTCTCATCTCATGAATCTCAACGGTCTGAACAGAATCTCCGGGTGATAGGACAAGGACACTGACCTTCTGTCCAAAAAGGAAATCAAGCACTTTCTTACGAATATGCATTGTTCCGCCCTTCACTACCTGAGTTCTGGAACCATCTGGTTTTGCAATGTTGATACAAACTTTGTGTTTCATTGCTGTGACTCCTTTCCGAGTGGCTTTTGTCGCCCCTCTGTCCATATACAAGAAATGAGGAGGAATCGAACCCCCTCATTTCCGAAAAATTTAAATTTCTTTTGCAAGCCTTGTAAAAATCTTCTTTAGACGATTTCTGATAGCAGCCTCTGTTACACCTTCCTCGGCAGCAATATCCACATTTGTCATGTTCTGATAAAACTTTTTGAACAACGTATTTTGCTGTAACTCGCTAAGATTTGACAGTGCTGCTTTAAGCCTGTCCAGCTTTTCTGTGTGTTCCTGTTCTGAAATGGATGCAAGCATCATCTCCAATGGATCTGAACCTGTATCTTCTAAATAAGGGTTGCGATCATTCGCATCTTCACCGCTGCCATCATAATAATTTTCATAATGGACAGGACAGTGATACTCCTCTCTTCTTTCCGCATCGATTGCGTCATCATCCATCTCATGGAGTTTTGCGATGATTGTTGTGTCTACTCCGTCCTCGTCTGGGTTAATGACACACTTGCTTCCATCATCAAAGAAATAAATGTAATTTGTACGGTTGTCTTCCGATGTTTTAAACTTTCTCATAAAGTTCCGCCTTTCTGCCTGTTCGCAGTCGGGCATGGAACAAAAATAAGGACCGGTGCTTTGATAGCCGCCGATCCCCAAATCCTGAAAAACGAGTATAGGAAACCAGGGCTACTTCAAATTGCACTTTTTACTGATTACTCAGTAAATTGCCAATATGATGTATCCCACGCCCTATACGTAATCAGGCTTGTGATATAAATTTTTATTTGAGTGTCTGGCACTCAGATGAAATCACAATGATTTGTAATCTCATCTCGATGTCAGATGTGTTTCTCTATTTACTTCTTCTACATTTGATTTTTCATTTTTGTTGAAAAAATCACACCATAGAATGGAGAAGTATATAGGTTAGGTATTTTTTATCATCTAAAGGTGTCCTCTAATGAAAACTTTGAAACAAATAAAAAAGGCCTGACAAAATACAGGTGTTAAGTACACCCATACTTCGTCAGGCCTTGCTCACTACAATTCTCATTGTGTGGCGATTCGCTCAGTACGAACTTTCTGGTTACGAAAGCTAACAGCAATCACAGATTTACATAGTGGACACTTTATTTTTATGATTCCAACTGTTTCTTCTGGATTTGCGTCAAACAATCTTTTATTTTTACAACATGGACAAGCCACATGCATTTCCTGCATCTATCTTCGCCTCCCGTAAGAGGCCAGTCAAAGGGAAAAGTCAAACTGACCATTATATTCTTCATTATCCTTTGCACTTTTATCCGTGACCTAATCCTAATGTAGCGATAATTTATTGTATCGAACATCTGTTCTGTTGTCAATTACCAAATACCAAAGTACCATCTGACGAAGTATTAATATTTAGATGTACCCTTACGGGCAGGACAGGCTTTTCGTAATAGTGAAAATTAATACATCCTCTTTTTTTTCACAGAAATTAAACCTGCTTTTTGTAATAGCTTACAAAATATTTGCATTCGCATATTTCCGAAATGTCAAAGTGTAGATTTTATTATTCAAATCTGATATAATAAATACAGTTTTATGACCACTCGACACCTCATAAAATAATTGCTTATCTACATCTACTACTATACAAAATTGATTGGGTAGAACCGGGTAGCCGTGGGTAGCGTTGGGTAGGCTTCAATAGACAAAGGAGGGATTTGTTTTGACATTCCGAGAATTTGCTCACAAGTTGAAATCTGTCATAGGCGGATCAAATAACACAAAGAAATTTACAAAGACCCTCTTTGAAACAATGCTTCAAGAGGATGAGATAGATCTAATCGAAAATATATCAGAGGAAACATATAAATCTTACTACACTGGTCACACGAGCATTAGTAATATTGCCCTGACCATACTTAGCCACATAGAACCGGAGCAATTTGTCTCATACTTAGAGTCATTTAACGACGGGGTGGCAGAAAACCTATGTAAAGTTTTCCAGGACGAAATTCCCGACATTGACCTAGAAAACTTTTCAGTAAAAATCAAAGATTTATTTGTTGATATTCTCAATGGGGCAGCAAATAAGACAAGAAAAAAACCGGCATCAAAAAAAGATACCGGTGTAGAAGCCATTGAACTTCCAGAAGAAATATCTGCAAATGATATACCATATTCTTCTGACGATATACAGTTGCTTCATGATTTTACTGCAGACTATGATGAAATAATGACCACAATGATTAGTGAAAATTATAGTGCTTCCTTAATTGATATGACAATCCCTACAAAAATTGAAAACCTATTCAAAACAAAATGGAATCGGAAATCGAATGATTTTTCTAATCTTGAACTTAAATCAAATGTTTTTGCATTGCTGAGTGAACTTAATAAGTTATGCAATGACTTTACTTTAAATAATAATGAACCGTTCTTCATAAGACAATCGAGAACAAAAATAAGAAATCTGTATGTGAAATTGCACCCCTACACATTTGCAGGTGCTTTCCCATATGATGCCTTTATTGATGATTGGAATGAAGGTGAATACTAACAACTTGAAGGGAGGATATTAATGCCATCAATAGATGAATCAATAACTAGAATAGATGATGTTATTTGCAGACATTTGGATAATCTTGATGATTCAACTCGTGGCGCTATCTCTCAGGATATACTTGAACAGCTGACAAAATTTGTAGATCACATCATGTTTAAGTTTTATTCCAACGGTCGAGATATGTCTTACGATGCTGATAATCTCGCAAAAGCACTGGAATATGCACAAGTAAATAGTGAATTATACACCCTATATAAATTTCACAATTTTCTTGACACTGTAATTACGCAGTATACACTAGATGAAAATGGTTCCGAAAGATTGATGCTAAAATACTATCAATACCTGCTGGAAGCCAAGCACCTGCTCTGGAATTATTATAGAGTCAGAATTCTGCATAACTTACATAAATTTCCGCTTCATCTAGATGATACTCTACAGGAATACTATACAAAGATTGCTGAGAAAATTGATCAACACCCTGTATATCAATTTCCCGTAGAACAGAATAGATATTACATACAAAAAATCAAGCCACTGTTTGTTAATGGGCATATTTACCGCGAAATTACATTTGCTCCAGTTAATGATAGGAAAAACAAAGCCAAAACAAATCGAGTAATAGCATTTACAAAATTACCAATAAGAAGCAACTATGCTTCTAAATTCCACTTACTACAAGAAAGCATAGAAATACTTGGACAAAGAATGCCAATCATGATTATTGATAGCTGGGAGATATCTATACGTGATTGTGAATTTAAGAACTTCGCGGGGATAATAAAAGGAAAGCCAACCCAAGCACCTTATCCTGAACAACGAATAATATGTGAGTATATGACAAGGTCTGGCTATTCTCTTAATGAGATTATGGACTTCCCAGATTACGCTTATGAAAAACTCACAAGTGACTGGAAAAGTAATCTGAGATCCTATAATTTCATTCCTGTTTTAGATCGCTGCAGAGAAATCATTCAAGGAAAAAAAGCCGGTCAAAATATATTACGCTACCTTTTGTATAATATGAACAACTTGATTATTAAGGAACAATACTCAGATGGTTTCTATAGCAAATATTATGAGGAATACAGATATGTTGGTAACAGCTCGCTCTCTTATTTGTACTTATCAAGTAAATGCAGACCATTTGATACAATGCCTTTTAACCAGTCACCTCATGGACATAATCCAAGACAAAGTGTGCTGTTTGAATGTATCCCTAGCCGAGATAAGAAACCAGAGTTATTTGCTCGATTTATTAAAAACAACACGGAAGGCAAAGGTCAGCTATTCACAGATGTTAATGACATTATCGGTTATCAAGACATTGATGGGCTTATAAGAAAATACAACAATAAGCTCTGGGAAGGTCACAGACCAAGAGCCGATTTAATATTAGAGCATGATCAGGTCTTTTTAAACCAATACAAAATTGACACTTGTGAGATAATTGCCAGATTGCAGGAACTATCATCTTCTGGAATTGATAATTATTCTGATGATTTTGATACATGGTATATGCTTGGTGATTACGAAATCGACTGCGATGAAAAGCTGCAAATACTAGGTAATATTTTCTCTGAGTCAAAGGTAGCTGTTGTTTATGGCTCAGCGGGTGTTGGAAAGTCGACGCTCATCAATCACATTTCGCATTTTCTTAATGACGAGCCAAAGCTATATTTAACACAGACAAATCCTGCAAAGGAAAATTTGATACGTAAGGTTGATGCAGAGAATACAACCTTTTCAACAATTGAAAGCTTCAAGCATAACGGATCACCTTTTACAAAATATGAGTTACTAGTAATTGATGAATGTAGCACCGTCAGCAACGAGGATATGGTTAGCATTCTAAATCAGGCTAATTTTAATAGACTATTGCTCGTTGGAGACACATACCAAATTGATGCTATTCAATTTGGTAACTGGTTCTCTGTACTAAAGTCATTCTTGCCTGCTAGTGCTGTATTTGAACTTACAAGGCCGCATAGAACCAAAGATAAACATTTGCTGGAACTGTGGGATAAAGTAAGACACATGGACGATAATGCAAAGGAATTCATAGAAAAAGAGAGCTACTCTTTGAAAGTTGATGACACACTGCTATCTCCTCTTAAAGCAGGCGAAGCTATTCTTTGCTTAAATTATGATGGCCTATATGGAATAAACAACATCAATCGATTTTTACAAGAAAGCAATCCAAATCCTGCGTATAAATGGGATGTTCAATACTATAAGGTTGGAGACCCTATCCTATTCCTTGATTCTGACAGATTCAGACCCATCATATACAACAATATGAAGGGAATCATACGGGGCATTGAAATCATAGACAAAGGCCTGATTTCAGAATGCATTCAATTTGATATTGAGATTTCAAAGCAGCTAGATGAATTTGATGCTGAATCATGCGGTCTCGAACTTATAAAAAGCTGTAAAGACAAATCAGTTATACGTTTTAGTGTCAATAAAACCGAGAATGATGATGACGATAGAGATGAGCAAAATTCTACAACTATTGTCCCTTTTCAAGTGGCTTATGCTGTTTCTATACACAAAGCACAGGGTCTTGAATATGACTCAGTTAAAATAGTAATTACCGATGAGGTCGAGGAACTTGTTACGCACAATATCTTCTACACTGCAATTACAAGGGCGAGAGAAAAGTTGAAAATATACTGGACTCCCGAAGTTGAGGAAAAAGTATTAAATCGAATAAAACCTAGAGATATAAGCAAAGATGTAGAACTTTTGAAAAACTATCTCACCGATAAGCAACTCGATGAATCACTCGATTTTCTGCTATAAAGCAAGGAGGATGAAATGAAAATCAGTTACAACAAACTATGGAAAATGCTGATAGATAGAGAAATGAATAAAAATGATCTTAAAGAAGTGACTGGGCTTAGTGCAGCTACAATTGCCAAACTCGGCAAAGGCTCAAATGTTACAACCGATGTGCTTTTGAAAATTTGCGAGACTATGAAATGTGATTTAGTAGATATTATGGAATTAAAACAAGATTAAGGAGATTCTATGGAACGCAAGCAAACAGCAGAATTAACCAACCTTGTCATGGTCTACGATGATAATGGCAACGTTCTCGTTGAAGAAAAGGTTGGTTCTAATTATCGTGGTCTTATATTCCCAGGAGGGCATGTTGAACCTGGAGAGGCATTCGTTGATTCTGCCATTCGAGAAATACAAGAAGAAACGGGACTCGTCATCCAAAATGTAGAACTTTGCGGAGTAAAAGACTGGGTAGAATTCGATGGTTCAAGATACATCGTATTTTTATATAAGACTAACGAATTTAATGGCGAACTGAAGTCTTCAGATGAAGGAAAAGTATTCTGGATGCCACTTGAGGAACTAAAAAAAGCAGAGAACAAATTATGGCACATGGATCAGATGTTGGAACTCTTCTGTGGTAATACCTACTCAGAACTGTATTTCAACAGGAATGATTCTGCCATTAAACCAACATTAAAATAACAGGAGGATAAATTTATGCCAAGACAATCAACAAAAACATTGGGAGACTTTAATGTCTCTACAGACACTCTAAGACAAGGATTCGCTTCACTCGCCGGAAACAAACCTGAGTTAAATGACTTAGGAATTATTTTTGAAGTCGGATTAACTGATTTATCTTTATTTCCCAATATTAAGTTAAGCGATTCTGCTACATATATGGACTACCTTGAAAAATGGATAAAGGGATATAGCGATGCTACTTCAAATCCACCTAGTAAAAGAAAAGCGTCTCCAAAAGGCAGTTGTTCTGACCCCGCAATTCAGACTATCGTGCAGATTGCAATGAACACAGATGAGAATTTCGCTACACGTATGGCTGCATATCATAATCTTTTTATGAGTGCTGAAAATATTCAGGGTAATCTTTTGGAAGAATATATCAGTGTTTCAACTAGACCATATGGGTGGGTTTGGTGTAACGGAAATGTTCTCAGAGCAATTGATTTTTGTTCATCAGACGGTGCTGTACTACTGCAAATAAAAAACAAATCCAACACAGAAAATAGTTCATCCAGTGCTATCAGAACGGGCACAACTATTGAGAAATGGTATAGACTTGGTACTAGAACTGTTGCAGGTCAGAAACTCCCTGCATACAAGTGGGATTCCCTCAATGATATTATCAACGCTCATGTAACCACAGGTGTTGCTGCCGATTGCAATATGAATGAAGACTCATACCAGGAATTTCTTCGAAACATCACCTCACAAAATACTGACATCATTTCTGATAAATAACAAAAATTTAGGGCAACTGCAAAATACCTATGCAGTTGCCCGTTTATTACTTTTCTGCCTTTTCAAGTTGTTTTTTCATAAATTCCATCCAAGAAATCTCATCTGTATTTTTGTATCTAGAATATGAGAATCCCGTATTTTCATAATGTATACCATTCATATCGTCCAGTATTGTCTTTGCAATCGCTTCGCCTAATTTTATAGGAACTGCATTACCAATCTGTTTATACTGATCAAGTATAGCACCACATATCTGCCAATCCTGTGGAAACTCCTGGATACAAGCATATTCTTCTACACTTAATGGCCTATCTTCTGTTGGATGCGCCAAATCTGTTGCCGGCATGGTTGGATTTGTAACCAATGTTGGAGATGGCTTTGAGTAAGATAATCGTCTTAAAAATCCTGTTTTACCGCCTCCCAAGTAGAAGGATTTTCCCATTGCCTCCTTTTGCATATCTAAAGGAAGGTCTTTCCAATATTGTCCTTCTTTGAGCATTCTATAATATTTCAATCTCTTCTCTGGAAATTCAATATAATGCTTTTCTACATTTTCAGGCAAATTATCAAATGCATCTTTTAATGTTCTCCACTTCTTTAATCCATCTGTTCCGTTTTCATTATGAGTAGGCTGTAAATAACTTACCTTCTCATCTCCGAGTTTTCCTATTATTACAACACGCTCTCTAATTTGAGGTGCCCCAAAATATGCAGCATTATAAAGATTGAAAGAAACTGTGTAGCCTATCTCCCTTAACCTATCAAGAATAATCATCATAGCACCGCCCTTAATAGGTTCATCTAAATTTCCATATTTAAACGGAGTAGATAAGAGACCTCGAACATTTTCGATCACTACATATGTTGGTTTGATTTCTGAAATAATGCTTAAATATTTTAGGAACACATTACCTCTCTCATCATCAAAGGCCTTTCTATTTCCTGCTGTACTAAACGCCTGACAAGGTGGACCTCCAAAAATAATATCGACTTTTCTTCCTTCTGGTACTTTCGCCATCTTAAGTATTTCTGCCGCACTAAACTTCGAAATATCTCCTATCAATCCTATGTTTGGATTATTTTTTTCTATAGTCATTCTGCAGGCTTTATTAAATTCGCACGCCAACAATGCATCTATTCCTCCATTTTTCATGCCTACGTCTAATCCCATAGCACCAGAGAAAAAACTTAATGCTACTATTGGCGGAACATTATCATCAAGTCTTTCGTGATCGTCGGGCTCTATAACAACATCATATTCTTTTATGTATTGTTGTAAATCATCCTCTGATGTCAGCCACTGACTGCCAACTCTCTCGGCTTTCAATTGTTCATTTTTTATAAGAGTTCTAACAGACTGTGCCGTAACCTTTAGTCTTTTAGAAACCTCAGTTACAGTTAATAAGTTTTTTGTATCAATCAATGGTATTTCCTCTTTTCCTTATCGCAAATTTTTATAGACCCATTATACCATATTAACTATCATAAATCAACCGCACCTAATGTGTACATATTAAATCAGCAGGAATATTATCAAAAGAATGTTTTATCGGTTTCCCCTCTAAAACTAAGTTCTTTTCTAAATATTTCAGTAGCTCCGTATCCTCTATATAATAATACATTTGTGGCACTACAAAACCAGGCAAATCACTTCTCAGCTTTTCTAATGATATTGCATTTGTCATTTGAAATTCTGTGATTTCCATAGCGACGGTATGCTTACTCAAATAATCATTAATTCGAGCTACTGCTGCCTTGTCATATGAATATTTTTCTTTCCATGATTCAATTTGAACTTTATTATCCAACCGCATTATTCCAACAATAGCCTTGACTGGTGTACTGATATACAGATATGCTTTAACTGGCTCATCTGGAAAAACACGTCTATGTTCATATATTTTTTCTCCTGACTTTACCCGTTCAAAGACATCTGCCTTAAAACTTAAAAGCATTGTTCTCATCTTTATCCTCACATTCAACCTGTCAACTCAACCTACCAAATATCCATCTTATCAACTCAACCTATGCCAATATTCATCTTGTCAACTCAACCCTTTACTGAAACAGCAATGGATATGTTTTCTCAGAGTTAAAAGTGAGGGTTTTGAGTAAAGTCTTTAATTTTACCCAGAACCCCCAAAGTAGCTTGTTTTAAGGTATTTTTCTATTTTTATTTCTGTACTTTTGACATCAAGACTACCGTCTCCACGTGCCCACTCATCGGAAACATATCGCATGTCCGCACATCCGTCAACTCATACCCGTTCCGCGTCAGGTACTCTACATCCCTTGCTAGCGTGGCCGAATCACAGCTCACATATACGATTCGTGTCGGGTGCATCTTTACCATCGTCTCACGCAGCCTGATATCAAGGCCCTTTCTTGGCGGGTCCACGACGATGACGTCAGCGGTTGCCTGAATGCCATTTCTTTCCTGCTGCTCATAATATGCCGGAAGCACCTCTTCCGCTTTTCCGACAAAAAATTCAGCATTATCAATGCCATTTAATTTTGCATTATTTCTTGCATTTTCTATCGCTTCAGGTATAATCTCAACACCTTTTACGTGAAGGGCAGACTTAGCTAAAAACAAGGAAATCGTACCAATTCCGCAGTACAAATCCCACACCGTTTCCTTGCCGGTCAATCCTGCATATTCGAGGGCAGTCTGATATAATTTTACCGTCTGAACCGGATTTACCTGATAAAAAGCAAGTGGAGATATCTGGAAAGACACATCGCCAATCTTGTCCGTGATAAAACCTTCTCCGTACAGATTAATGACTTCCTTTCCAAGTATAACATTGCTCTTTTCACGGTTTACATTAAGGCAGATTGAGGTCATGCCATCAAATTGCCGCAGTTCATCCACAAGAAAATCAGCATTAGGGTATTTCTTCCCATTTATGACAAGACATACCATCCACTGACCTGTGGCAAATGCTTTGCGAATCAGAATATGACGTACGAGCCCCTTGTGATTCACCTCATCATACGGCAAAATGTGGTTGCTTTCCATGTGATTTCTTACCACAGATAAAATCTTCTCATTTCCTTCCGTTCCAATGTAGCATTTCTCAGTCTCAATAACATTGTGGGTTCTTCCCGCATAAAAACCTATCTGAATACTGCCATCCTTACCTAAAGTCACAGGATATTGCGACTTATTTCTATAAAAATACGGATTTTCCATTCCAATGATTGGATGCATGGTAAAATTCTTTACTTTACCTATGCGCTCTAACTGGTTCTTCACCTTATTCTGTTTGAATTCAAGCTGCTTTTTGTAAGATAAATGTTGTATCTGACAGCCACCGCATCTGGCAGCAACAGGACAGACAGGTGTAACCCTGTCATCTGACGGTTTTACCATTTCCTCAACCCTTGCGTATCCAAACGACTTGCCGGCTTTTGTTATTCTTGCCTTGATAATATCACCCGGTATGGCATCTTTAATAAAGAGAGTATAGCCGTCTATACGGCCAATACCCTCTCCATCATTACCAAAATCCGTGACAGTTATTTCATAAATATCATTTTTCTTAATCATCATAATACCCCGTTAAACTATATATCAGATGTCCTTCTGATATTCGACTCAAAAAAGCGATTATAGCCAAGCCATTGATTATCATTCTGCACTGATGCAGAATTCAGCATCTCCGTCATAGTCTCCATCTTTGCATCAGTATTATCTGCAAGATTTAATGCAAGTGCTTCTGCAAGTGCAGGTTTTTTTGGAGAGCCATACTCCAATTCCCCGTGATGTGCAACAATACAGTGCTTTAATTCAGATGCCTGTTTTGCAGGAAATCCTTCTATCTTGTTAATCTTTTCCGTCACCATCTCTGTTCCCATCACGATATGCCCCAACAACTGACCATCATCTGTGTAATCATTGGTTGGAAATGAAGATAATTCCTTTACCTTTCCTATGTCATGACAGAGCGCCGCAGTGACAAGAAGGTCTCTGTTCAAGACAGGATACGCTCCACAATAATAATGACAAAGCTTTGTCACAGACAACGTGTGTTCAAGCAGACCGCCTATGAATCCATGATGTACACTCTTTGCCGCAGAATGGTTCTTAAATGCTTTAATAAAATTCTCATCATCTTCAAAAAACATCTTAAGCAACCTGTTAAAATACGGGTTTTTAACACTTTCTACGAATTGTTTAAGTTCTTCATACATTTTATCAACTTCTTTAGAAGTTGTAGGAAGATAATCAGCCGGATTATATTCTCCCTCTGAAACTTTTCTTATTCTCTTAATATTAAGTTGCAGGGCTCCATTAAAACTAATAACATCCGCAACCACATCAACATAGTCCAAATCATCAAAATCACCGATTCCCTGTGAACCCGGATCCCAGATTTTACCGTCAACAGTCCCCGTCTTATCCTGCAATATCACAGAATCATATGCCTTTCCATTTTTGGTAACTGCTGAACTTTTATGTTTACACAGATATATGTTTGCAATCTTTTCGCCTTCTCGTAATGTCTCAATATACTTCATTTTATGAATCCTTTCCTATACTGTTATCAAATATTCTAATGTTTTGTACCCATCTTTTCCAAGTCTCTTAACACTGATATCAATTTCGTCACCTGCATGACTTCTCCCCAGAATCTTTCTCAAATCTTCCAACGTCTTAACATCCTGGTCCTGAACCTGCACAATAATGTCTCCGCTTAATATTCCTGAGTTGTATGCGGAAGACTTCGGTTCGGTGCTTTTTATGTACACACCGTGTGGCATCTCATTTTCTGAATTTTCAATTACCTCATCTGTAATATCAGCGCCGTATATTCCTAAAAATGCCGGCTTTTTATTTTCAAGAATACAGTCGATATAATCGGAAACATTTTCAATAATAAGCCCGGACACTACACCGTCCATAGCTTCATCCTTGATACTATTATTCAGCATACCTATCACAGCACCATCAACATCAATAATAAAACCGTTCATATCAGTTACATCTGCTATATCCGTCGTTATAAGATTATAACTGCCATCTACTATAGTCACATTATTGTATGCAGAAGTAATCTTTCCATATGCCATATATGTCTTTTCACCATACGGATTTCCCATGACAATGATATCTTCACCCGTTTTAATCTCTTTCACGCTCTTATAATTCGCAACCTGAAGTTTGTTCAGAAGTTCCTGAGTAACATTCTCCTGCTTAACTTCTACATAGGCGATTCCCCGTATATCATCTTTGTAAAATACATTTCCACCAAGCCTGCTGCCATTAAAAAAAGTAACCTTGACACTGTCAGCATCCGCAACACTCGCCGTATCGGTAATAATGATTATAGATGTTGTCTTACTCACTATCAGACCTGAAGTAATGACCGTATTATTATCCGGCCACGCATTCTTATCATCCGTCACACTGATGGTTACCATAGATTTACCCGCCGATTCTGCGATATTTTTAAACCTGATATCACCCCCGTTAAACTTTTTATTGTTATAAAACTTCTGACTAAACACATCTTCAAGGGTATCAAGATTATATACCGAATCCTCTGATACCGTATCTACCGTATTATTCTGCATATGTTTCTTAATATATGGTGCAAAATAAAAAACCGTACAACACGTGGCTATACCCAATGCCACTCCTCCAAGCAGCAGCATCAGAACAAAACGTGCAACACTCTTCACATTTTTCGACTTTTTTCCTCCATGCTCTTCCTGCTCAAAATCTTCTTCCATAAATCTTTCTACCTCCGGTAAGCATAATATCGTTTGATATATTGCTAATTATAATGTAAAATACTATTAAAATCAATCTATTAAAAAGAAAGTTGAGGATATTTGTAATGAATACCAAATCACTCACTATACTAGAATACGACAAGATTTTAAATATGTTATGCGAATTTGCATCTTCGTCCATGGCAAAAAAAGCCTGTGTAGAACTGTTGCCTATGGAAAATATTGAATCTATAAGAACCGCACAGAATGAAACTTCAGATGCCTTAAGAAGGCTTTGGAAAAAGGGAACAGTATCATTTTCAGGAATACACGATATACGTCCTTCCCTGAAAAGGCTTGATATAGGAAGTGCTCTCGGAGTAACAGAATTGCTGCACATAAGTTCATTACTAAAAGTCGCATTAAGAATTAAAAATTACGGAAGAGCTGAAGACGGAAATGATGTAACCGATTCTCTTTCTGATAGATTTGAAACCATTGAACCGCTGTCAACTCTTAATCATGAGATAGCCAGATGTATCATATCCGAAGAAGAGATAAGTGATGACGCTAGTCCTGAACTTAGCAATATCAGGAGAAAAATCCGGACATCAAACGACAAAATACACAGTCAGCTTAATACACTTATCAACTCTTCAACAACAAGGTCATACTTACAGGAGCATGTAATCACCATGCGTAACGGAAGATATTGTGTCCCTGTGAAGCAGGAATACAGAAATCAGATTTCCGGAATGGTGCACGATCAGTCATCTACCGGTTCTACAGTATTTATTGAGCCAATGTCCGTTGTTCAACTGAATAATGATATTAAAGAACTTATGATAAAAGAGCAGGACGAGATAGAAAAGATTCTCGCCACACTAAGTAATCTTTGTGCCGAACAGAGCGAAGCACTGCAAAATGACCTTAATGTTTTGACGGAGCTGGATTTTATATTTGCAAAAGCTGCATTTTCAAAAAAACTTAATTGCTCAGAACCGGCATTTAACACAGAAGGGATCATTGATTTGAAAGAGGCAAGGCACCCTCTTCTTGATTCCAAAAAAGTGGTTCCGATAAATATATATCTGGGCGATAAATTTGATTTATTGATTGTCACAGGCCCGAATACCGGTGGAAAAACCGTCTCTCTTAAAACGGTCGGACTGCTTACTCTTATGGGACAGGCAGGGTTGCACATTCCTGCTTACGATGGTTCAAAACTATCAGTATTTACAGATGTTTTTGCGGATATCGGTGATGAGCAGAGCATTGAGCAGAGCTTAAGTACGTTTTCTTCACATATGACAAATATTGTAAAGATTTTAAATGAAGTGGATTCGTCATGCCTTGTTCTTTTTGACGAACTTGGTGCCGGAACAGACCCGACAGAAGGTGCCGCACTGGCAACTTCCGTATTGTCATATCTTCACAATATGAATGTTCGCACGATGGCAACTACTCATTACAGCGAGCTTAAGGTCTTTGCGCTTACAACGGAAGGTGTTGAGAATGCCTGCTGCGAATTTGATGTAAACACTTTATCGCCAACCTACAGGCTTTTAATCGGTATTCCCGGAAAAAGTAATGCTTTTTCCATTTCTGAAAAACTTGGACTTCCTTCCTACATTATCGAGGATGCTAAAAAACGTATTGACGACAATGATATTGCCTTTGAAGATGTTATTTCTGATTTGGAAAACAGTAAAAGAATCATTCAGAAGGAACAGGAAGAGATTAATAGTTATAAGAAAGAGATTGAAGAATTAAAACAGGCTCTTGAGAAAAAACATGAACGACTTGACAGCAATAAAGACCGAATTTTAAGAGAAGCTAACGAGGAGGCTGTCCGAATTCTTCAGGATGCAAAAGATTTTGCTGATGAACAAATCCGCGAATTCAACAAAATCTCTAAAAACAGTTCCGCGAAAGATTTAGAAAAACACCGGAGCGATATTCGTAACAAACTAAAAGATTCTGAAAGCAAGTTAGGACTTAAGAGCAAGAAAAAATCTTCTGTAAAGCACAAAGTCTCTGACTTTAAGATAGGAATGAGCGTTAAGGTTTTAAGCATGAATGCTGTTGGAACGGTTAATACACTCCCAAATCAAAAGGGGGACCTGTACGTCACTCTCGGTATTTTACGTTCTCAGGTCAACATCAATGACCTCGAGATATTGCAGGAACAAAATGATACCCCTAAGAAGCTTTCTCATACCAATACGGGTAAGATAAAAATGTCAAAATCTTCAGGTATTTCTACGGAAATCAATCTGATTGGCAAGACAGTTGATGAAGCAATTGCCGAACTTGATAAGTATTTAGATGATGCCTATCTTTCACACATTTCCAGTGTCCGCATCGTTCATGGAAAAGGAACCGGCGCTTTGAGAAAAGGTGTACATGCCTATTTGAAAAAATGTAAATATGTAAAGGAATACAGGCTCGGTGCCTTCGGTGAGGGCGATGCGGGCGTTACTATAGTAGATTTTAAATAAATGGAGGTTAATATATGACTGTTAAGCAAAAAATATTAATAGTAGATGATGATGAAAACATATCTGAACTTATTTCTCTTTACCTGACAAAGGAATGTTTTGAAACGGTGACCGTCAATGACGGCGAAAGTGCATTAGCCAAATTTGAAACTTTTAAACCGGATTTAATTTTACTTGATATCATGCTTCCGGGAATTGACGGATATGACGTCTGCCGTGAGATTAGAAAGACTTCAAAAACTCCAATTATAATGCTTTCTGCAAAAGGTGAGGTTTTTGACAAAGTGTTAGGTCTGGAGCTTGGAGCAGATGACTATATTATAAAACCATTTGACTCAAAGGAAATGGTTGCAAGGGTGAAGGCTGTGCTCAGAAGAACCAAAGATGTGACCCCGGTTCCTGTACAAAACGAAGCACAAAAACCGGTTCCTGCCGTTGAATATCAGGACTTAATTATCAATCAGACAGATTACTCAGTTACGTATAAGAATCAGGTTATTGAGATGCCGCCTAAAGAATTTGAACTGTTGTTTTTCCTGGCCTCATCACCTAACCACGTTTTCACGCGTGAACAGCTCCTCAATAATATCTGGGGATACGACTATGCAGGTGACACCAGAACTGTGGATGTTCATATCAAACGTCTCAGGGAAAAACTTGTTGACAATGAATACTGGAGAGTTGCTACTGTATGGGGCGTAGGATATAAATTTGATGTGAGAAAGCCGGTAAATAACTAATGCGAAGAAAAACCTTATATTACTCTTTTTTACTTGCATATGTATTTGTGTTTATCTGCAGTTTTCTTATCATTGATATCTGGACCTCTGACAGAAACGAGCATATTATTGCAAGCGAAAAAGCAAAATTTTTATATGACAGTATCAACGTGATTAATGAGCGTATCATATCCGGACAGTTTGATAATATCAGTGATAATGCTGATATTAAAACTGCCCTTGATACAGAAGCTTCCCTGCTTAATTCGCATATTCATGTAATTGATACATTAGGGAATGTACTTTACAGTTCTGATTCAATAGGGAATAATCAGCTCCGTGAATTTGATATCACTGACTTTGGAAATAATTATTACGTTATTAATCATTTTTACGATATTTATGATGATAATTACCTGACAGTAGCATTGCCTGTAACAAATGGTTTTCAAACAGCAGGATATCTGTTGATTCATTACAATACAAAGGAATTTGACAATATGCATCTGGATATGCGGAACACTGTATATATCACTTTCTTTTTTATTTTCCTGCTGACACTTATTATTCTGATTGTATTTACGGTTACTGTATTTATTCCTCTCAAGCAATTAAGTACAGCTGCAAGAGAATATGCAAAGGGCAATTTCACCTATGAAGGTTTATCTGATTTTAACTCGGATAATGAGATTGGAAAGCTTGGACTTTCTCTGGAATTCATGGCAAATGAACTGAACAGCAAAGAAGTTGATGAGCGAAATTTCATCGGAAACATTTCACATGATTTCCGTTCGCCTCTCACGTCCATAAAGGGTTACATAGAGGCAATGAAGGATGGAACCATTCCCTATGAAATGCAGGATAAGTATTTAAATATAGTGCTCTTTGAAACTGACAGACTTACAAATCTTACTGAAAACCTTTTAACATTTAACAGATGGGATTCAAAAGGACCTCATCTCGACTATTCAACTTTTAATATTAATACTCTCATAGAGCAAAATCTTGCTTCTCTTGAGGGAAAGTGTGAAAAGAAGAGTGTACGACTTGTATTTCGTTCGGGTTCTGACCACTTAAAAGTGGTTGCTGACAAGGATAAAATCAGTCAGGTTTTTTATAACCTTGTGGATAATGCTATTAAGTTCAGTAATAATGATTCTTCAATTGTCGTATCGGTAACCACTAAAGGTGAAAAAGTATTTGTATCCGTTAAAGACACCGGAATTGGGATTCCAAAGGACAGCATTAATAAAATATGGGACAGATTTTATAAAACCGATTTATCCAGAGGTAAAGATAAGACCGGAAGCGGTCTTGGATTGTCCATCGTAAAATCAATTATCAATGCACATAATGAAAATATTAATGTTATCAGCACAGAAGGCGTTGGAACGGAATTTATATTTACACTCAGAAAGGCTTAATAGAGCGAATAATAAAATGAAGTGGAACACTCTCGTGTGTGTCCCACTTCATTTCATATTTTTCTTATTTTACAACTATAGTAAATACAGCTTTCCCTGATGCATAGTTTTTGTTTCCTTTAGCGGTTACTGTAATCTTATAAGTTCCTTTTTTACAGTTTTTAGGTACTGTAACAACTCCTTTAGCAGAAACTGTTATCTTTGCACTTTTAGCTTTTTTATCTATTTTATAAGATACTGTGCCCTGTGCTTTATTAACAGCAATCTTAATTTTTTTATTTTTAGTCAAATCTTTCTTAACTTTAAGTGTTAATTTTGATTTTTTCATTGTTATTGGATTTTGGGCTTTTACAATCTCAAATGTAATCGTTTTTTCGCCAACATAATTTCCAATTCCCTTAATTAAAATTGTTGCAGTTCCAACTTTCTTGTTATTGCTATATTTTACAGTATAGTCAGTATCTTTTACTAATTTAACACCGTTGAAAGTTACTTTAGGTGTTGGTTTCCTATTCTTACCATTGTAAGAATACTGTGATTTCACACCTTTAACAGTTGCATTTTCGATAGATTGAACTACAGTCTCTGTTGTTGTCTCTTCCTGTTTTGTCGTTGTCTCTTCCTGTTTTGTTGTCTCTTCCTGTTTTGTCGTTGTCTCTTCCTGTTTTGTTGTCTCTTCTGGCTGTGTCGTTGTCTCTTCCTGTTTTGTCGTTGTCTCTTCCTGTTTTGTCGTTGTCTCTTCCTGCTTTGTCGTTGTCTCTTCTGACTGTGTCGTTGTCTCTTCTGGCTGTGTCGTTGTCTCTTCCTGTTTTGTCGTTGTCTCTTCCTGTTTTGTTGTCTCTTCTGGCTGTTTTGTTGTCTCTTCCGGCTGTGTCGTTGTCTCTTCTGGTTTTGTCGTTGTCTCTTCCTGTTCCTTTACTACAGTAACTGTCAAATATTTCGCTTCCACATCAGCATGATTTTTGTCACCTACAACCTTATACCATACATAATAGCTTCCACTATCAGCAGCTGTCGGTATTGATGCCAAATATTTCTCAGATGAAGGAGCGTTTTCTTCTGTTGTAACAGCGTAGTATAATGTTCCTCCTGTTACTTCACCTGCAATAACTAACTCCTGTAACTCTCCTGTATATTTCAGATTTGTTTTTGCTACCGGTTCTTTTACAATACTTGAAGTTCCCTTTGTAACAGTAAGCTTGCCCGGTACACAGGTAATACTATAATTATTTGTAATATTTGTATCACCATTCTTAATGATTGTAGTTCCAATCATAATAGCACCCTCGTACTCACCTACTGTATTTCTTGAATTAAGAGTAATCACCATTGCTTCACTAATATTATGTCCGTTAACCAGACTTCCACCTGTCACAGTTACCTCGTCTGTACCTGTAGCTATATTTCCATCTACTTCAACACTCTGATCATTTGCTGTAATAGTTATCTCTCTTGCTGTAATATTTGCCACAACATTTGACGGCTGTCCGCTTAGACAGTAGTTATCTGTTGATGTGCCTGAAAGAGAATATCCTGCAAAGTTTACGCTCTTACCGGTACCAACATTAGCATCAACAAATTTTGCTGTTCCTTCAATAATGCTTACGCTATCACCCTCCAATACTCCTTCGATTGTCGGAGTTCCTGTGATAGTTGCATCTGTTGTACCATCATATTCTTTGTCTTCCACACTAAGACCGGTAATTGTAAGAGGTTTTGGACTGATTGCAAATTCACTTACAGCTGTTCCTTTTGTATATACATCTGTTGCTTCTACAGTTGCCTTAACATAGTATGTTCCTGCATTCTTTGGTACGCCACCTGTACTTTCAGCTCCACTGTTAGCTGCAGTTGTTTTAATCTCACAACTCTCATCTGTGTAGTATGCATAAGACACAGCGCCTCCACCAAGATTACCTGTCAGCTTAGGTGTACGTGCACTCTCACCGTATGTCCATCCCGCTATAGTTACAGCAGGTACAAGTTCTACTTTTGAAATCACAAAATTCTTAGTTACACTACCTGCATACATTCCCTTACCATTAATAATCGCTGTAGCCGTACCTCTTTTATTATTTTTCGAATAACTTACTGTGTAATCAACACCTTCAGTCAACACGTCAACTCCACAGCTTACTGTCACTTCCGGTTCAGCAACGCCATTTACTAATGCCTGTTCCGGAATATCATCAATATTGAATGTTACATCCGTAAGAGATACTGTTACATCTCCGCTTTCAGGCATATTCAACTTGCAATTACCTTCTTCATCTTTTATAAGGCTTGCATTTTCACTTGCGCTAAATGTCTTCATTACACTTTCAGGAGCTGATGCTGTCACTGTGATATTATCATTTTTTGTAGCAAAATAATATGTGTGTGCTTCAGTCCTTCCAATTGTACGTTTATTTCCGGATATTTCAATGCCGTCATTAAGTGTGATAAATCCACCTTTTACAAACGTACCATATCTGTTTCCTCCTGAAACATATTTTGTAAAATCACTATTTTCAACGGCACCTCTGCTACCATATATAGGACCGGTTGTACCTCTCGTATTATTATATGTGTTAGTATCCACAGATGTAAAACAGTTTTTAATATAACAATCTGCATATCCGACAATACCACCCAGATCTCCGTCAACCGGGCAACTAAGATTTCCTATAACAGAACAGTTTTCTATTGTACCTAAATCGTCGTGAGCTGATCCTACAATTCCTCCGACGTAGGTTGCAAAAAAGTTACAATTTACCATATTTACATTTTTGATACTAAAATTACCTGCAACCATTCCAAACAATCCCATAATGCTACATGACTGGTTTGTATGACTACAATTTAGAATAACATAGTTATCTCCATCATAAGTTCCCCTGAATGGATGACTGTCAGTATCTCCTATAGTTGAAAAACTCTGTCCATTATAGTCAATATCAGCTGTCTGCTTAAATAACAATCCTGAACAATCATTTCCTGCATTGACGTATGTCGCTAATTTATTCAATGTTTCAACACTGTTAATTCTATAGTATCCCGGAGTAGTCTCAGTTTTTCCAATATAAGTCAGACCATCAATAACCGGGCCTCCGTCAACATTTACCTGTTTATATGTAGGAGTAGCCGTAACTGCCGCACAAGGCATTTTAAAAGTACGTGTATTACCTGTTCCACTTACATTTACCTTCTTATCATCACCATAAGTAACTGTCACATAATCTAATGCATAACCATTTGTAGGTGTCGCTGTAAGCGTAACTGTTTCTCCAGGCTTTGCTGATGTAGGGTTAGTAATCATGGTTCCCTCATAAGCATTTACAACTGTAATATTATGAGTTTCATTAAGATCTATCAACTTAACCGTAATATTAAGTCCATCTGTTGTAATGCTATAATCCGAGGCAAATGTTACATTTAAAACATTATCAGTGCTTACTAATCCGTTAAGATTATAAACTGAGTATGAAGCATCCCTTGCTCCCGTTACTTTATTAAGTAAAGTTTCTGTAGAATTCGTAACTGTCAACTTAGCAGTACCATAATATGATGAAGCAGTACCTTCTAACTGAATACCATATCCTTCCGGAACTGTCATTGTAAGTGTACCGTTGCAGTATTTGCTATAGTTTCCGGTTGCTCCACCATTATCATAAAGCTTAAATTCTCTGACACCTTCAGGTATGACTGCATTTACTGTTCCTGAATATGGCATATTGATATTGAGCTCATCACTTGCAGTCTTTGCGATAAATACCGGTGTAACATTAATGTCTGAATCCGGCATTCTGAATGAAGCTTTATTTGCAGCATCACCGCTATCATACCAATGACTGCATGATATTAAAGGAACTGTTGCATCTGCAGTAGTCTTTACCGTTACACCGTCGAATAAATATCCTTCATCCGGCGTAGCAGACAACGAAACATTTTCATAACCATGAGCTGTAGCCGGATTTGCAACCATAGAACCATTTTCAGCGTTTATGTTTATTGCACGGTTTGGTAAAGATGAAACTGTCTGTACATTAACATCTTCAGCCGGCATGGTAAATGTAAATACATTTTCATTTTTATCTGCCATTATACCATTGCATACAATATTCTCTGATTCACCCGTAAATGCAGGTGTAATACTTACCTCTGTACCCTGGGCAAAATATTTTGTTCCGTCAATCTCAGCAGTTGCTTCAGTATTATATTCAATAGATTCAAGTCCTTCTCCCACATTTACCTTATATACCACTGTAGCCTGATGAGAACCGCCACTGTCGTTAGTACAATAGACATTTTCTACTTTTCCGCTATTCGAGCCCCAAATTGTATTCACACCACCGGTGCCACTACCCTTTTGGTAATTGATTTTGACAACACAATCTTTTATAGTACCCTTATTTTGATAAAAAACACATCCTCCCCAGCCGGCATAACCATTAGGTGTTTGCACCGTTCCAAGGATACTGCAATTTTTCATTGTTCCATAATTGTATATGGCAACCATTCCATAATATACAGAAACTTTTGTAATTTTATTATTTTCAAATTTTATATTCTTTATTGTTCCAGAGTTAGAATAAAATATTCCTGTACATAAACAATTTTCAGTTTGTGAAAGTGTTGCATTTTTGATTGAATGGTTCATTCCATCAAATATACCACTGAAAGTTTTTGAATAAAGGCCATATGCCTGTTTACCTTCTTCTTTTTCTTTATCTGTCATATATTCATATCTGTTAAAACCGACCATATAGTCGCTTGTAAATGATACAGTACTAAAATCAAGATCATTTCCAAGTGTCACTATCTTTCCGCTATAGTTATTTCCTGAAGCAACATCAATCGCAAATGTCTTCCACTGCTCAGGTGTTGTAATAGTTAAATCAGCGGTCTTTACAGTATAATCATATGAGATTGAACCCTTATACGGATTTAATCCTGTAACGGTAACTGTATAATCACCTTCTGTCTTACCGTCTCCACTCCAGCTTACTGTGTAATGGGTATCTTTTGTAAGCAAAGTACCGTTTGAAGCATACACAACAGGAAGTGGTTTAATATCATTACCCGTAAGTGTATATAAGTTATCCACGCCACTTATTGTAGCAAGTCCAAGGTTGTTCATATCCATAATCGGCACAACATTATCGCCGCTTATCTCCCAGCCTGAACCCAATTTTTCCTTAAGTGCTGAATTTGTAAATGTATTTTCAGTACCCTGTGCGTCACCAAGCAGACGGGTGTAATAGCAATTCTCGATAGTTACATTATTACGTGAAAAAGTACTACTTCCTTCAGCACCAACCTCATTTATTCCATCCGGTATGGCAGCCGGAGCATATAAGCTGTTTTTTATACTTGCAGAACCCTGACGCCAGCCTATAAATCCACCACACTTGATTGTTGCATCAGTAGTAAGTAATTTACCATTAAATAAACAGTCTGTAATATTTGTGGTTCCACTATTTACTACACCTACCAGACCTCCATGAGTACCATCACCATCTACTGAACTGCTGATAGTTATACTACTAATACAATTTTTTATAGTACAGTCACCATTAATTATTGCGGCAATTCCTGCTGCATACTTAGCTTCTGTACTGATACTTCCTGTAACCTTAAGATTCTTTATTGTTGCACCTGACACATATCTGAAAGGTGCACAGCCTTCTTCGCTTGACTGATAAGCCACTCGTAAGGTATATCCACAGCCATTAAATGTACCTTTAAAAGGATTGCTCTCTGTACCAACCATCGTTGAGGCTTCTATATTGTCAGAAAGATTAATAACCTTTCCGCTGTATGTGTTACCATTTTCAACATTAGCAGCCAATGTATTCCAATCTTCTTCATCCGCTATAATATACGGATCTGTAGTTGTTCCTTTTCCTTCAATTACACCTTCAGCTGCGTTTGCAGTAATAGATATGCCATCAATATGCATTAATCCAAACACAAGTGTTATAGTCAGCAAAATTGAAAGAAAGCTCTTTGATTTTTGTTTCATCTTTTCCTCCTGATTCTGATTCATTAATTTTTTTAGTTTTTCTTTCGATTAATATCTCAAAAATCCACCTCGCAATTCTGTTTATTTTATATCAAGCAATATAAAATTATGTTTTATATAATTGTATTAATTGGCAAGATAAAATCAATAGTTCTGTGACAAACGGCTTGCTTCTGTGACAAACGGATTTTTTCATTGTCGAATTTTTTTGAATTTTATGTATATATTTTTGATTTTTTTGTGTAAATTTACCTCTTTAAAACTAAAAACTTTATCAAGAGTTTAAACCGAAGAATTTTTTTATGTACCTGTTGGAATTTTGCTTTAGAAAAGTTATAAAGATATTAAAGGATTTTTTTATTGAGAAATGTAAAGTATACGAATATTTTTTTTCATTTTTTCCTCCAATCTTTTAAAATTTGTCATAATAATCAGTCCATTTTTTTACCCAAAACACCCACTATACACAAAACCCCTAACAAACCGGTAATAGCTTAATAATATCACGAACCTTTGTCTGTTCCTCCACCATCTTTGCCGTTTCGTTTCTCATATCTTCCCTGACCTTACACATAGCTGCAACTCCTTTTCTATCTTCTTTGAAACACCTGACCTTATCCGCTCAGTTCACATAGACGATATGCTCTCCATCGTTAAATCTCATTTTTCTGTTTTCCATACTGTACCTTAGTCTCCTTCATCATTACATTAATTTTTTTTACTCCAAACAATGTTTGCAATCATAATTCCAACCATCATACCCCCTCCTGGAAGTAAGATTGAAAAGAAATAATTATGAATGATTATATTAACAACAATTGATAATATTGCCCCAACTATCAACCCAAAGATAACTCCTAAAACTAAATAGCGCGAATGCGAATCTCTATTAACCACATACACCTCCACTAAGTTCTTATACATTTGACGATTAATCTCGATAACATGTCATTTCATAGCAATACGCAAAAACCTAAACCTCCCTTACTCATTCAACGGGCGTGCCACCATAACTGCATTTCCGGTAGCATATGCCCCTCCGCCATAGTACATTTCCACATGATAGATTCCAAGGAATCTTCCGTTATCAGAACCTCCATAGAAGATTAAATCTCCAGGTCGCATCTGTGATACATCTATCGCTCCATAAGACAATACCTTGCCGGTATTCTCCATATGTTTCGCCATATTTGCTGCTGTTGGTGCCCAGGAATAGCTTCCACCAAGTAAATCGGCATCTCTGTCATACGACTTAAATACCAGTGCACTACAGTCATAATATCCGTCAGACATTCTGTTTTCCTGACTGTAAACACAGGTAGCGTATATCTCTTCACCTTTTATACATGCGTTGATTGCTCTCTGCGGTGCCACCTCGATAAGGCATGAAAGTTTTACTCCATTTACCTTGATATCAATATATGTAGAACCATATCCGAACGCCGTAACGGTTCCATTTCCATCTACTGAAGCAACTCCTCCATTTCTTGTTGAGAATGTCTTCTTAGCTGATGATTTTACTCCGGCAAGCGGAATTGTCCACTGATTAGAAGGCGCCAGTCTTGCTGAGTATTTCTTAAGGCGTGGATTACTTACGATTACCTTGCATCTCATAGTCTTTCCATCTACTGTCACACTGATTGTGGCTGTTCCGACTTTACCGGCTGTTATATTTCCGTTCCTGTCAACCGAAGCAATAGATGAATGATTACTCTTGAACTTCACATTACTGTATCCGTTTAAACCCTTTACCTTTATCTGACCGTATGACTTGCCTGAACTCCATACATTTGCCGGTGACATATAGATTAATTTTTTATTGATACGAGGATTTGATACTTTAAATGATGTAGAATAACTCTTCTCTGTCCCATCCTTATATCTGACTAATGCAGTAACCTTTGCCTTACCTGAACTCTTTCCCTTTACAAGTCCCTTTGAATTTACGGCTACCTTGTTAGGATTTGAAGATTTCCATTTAATCTGGGAAATCTCTGAAGATTTTCCCACATTTCTCAATGTAAGCTGTTTTTGTGTTCCTTTTGCAATAGAAAAATCCTGCTGCGGGATTCCCTCATTTACCACATTTATTTTCACGGTCCGGTTCCACAACACACTCTTACCGTTTTCTGTTCTGTACATGTATACCGTAAAATATGCACTTCCCTTATTAATAGCTTTTATCGTATACGTTACACCCTTATTATCACTACTATATGAGTAACTGAGTTTATCTGATGAATATGACTCAACGTTCGGATAAATGTAGGAATTTGATCCGTTATCAATATGTATGGTAAATGAATTTCCCTTCATTATTGTCTTTTTAGTTATACTGATTTTATAATTACTCTTATATACATTTACCCTTATTTTTTTTGAATTTCCCTTTACTGATATAGTTACATATGCTGTTCCCGCTTTTACAGCAGTCATCATTCCGTTCTTATTGACTTTTACAACACTTGTATTTGATGATTTATATTTTTTAGCTAAATTATCCGGCGTAACAGTTGCGTCAAAATGTGCCACCGAACCCTCATAAAGATTTATTGTCTTATTGGCAATATAGATATCCGGCTTTTCTACATAAACTGCACATTTTCCTTTGCAGCCTTTTCCCTTTGCGATTATTATCGCCTTTCCTTTTCCTACACCGGTGATTTTTCCCTTCTGGTCGACCTTTACAACTTTTGTGTTTGATGATGTCCATTTCAAATCCACTGTCGGGTTCAAAGTGTAATCAATATAATCCATCTCACCAACATAAAGACGCTTCGTCGAACCCATGTATAAATACGGATTATTCACTTCCACATAGCAGGATACATTATAATCTCCTATAGCGGCTGTTATAAATGTACTTCCATACTTTACGGCCTTAATTTTTCCTGCACTTGTTACCTTTGCAACTGATTCATCTTCTGAGCTCCATGTAATATCTGCCTGTGGTGTTACATCTGCTGTAAGCTGATGACTATCTCCAACATACATACTTACATATGTTTCGCTGAGTTCTATCGTATACCTCGTCTGTTCAGTTGATTCCTCTCCGTCATAGGTATCAAGCCCATCATCCGTCTGTGCACTGTTAGATTCAAACACCTCTTCTTCTGTTGCAGACTCTGTAAATGTTTCTTTCTCCGTTTCAGTCTCTGTCTCCGTAAATGTCTCTTCCTCCGTTTCGGTTTCTGTCTCCGTAAATGTCTCTTCCTCCGTTTCGGTCTCTGTCTCTGTAAATGTCTCTTGCTCAATTTCGATCTCTGTCTCCGTAAATATCTCTTGCTCAATTTCGGTCTCTGTCTCCGTAAATGTCTCTTGCTCAATTTCGGTTTCTGTCTCCTGTACCGTTACGGTTTCCGTGGCATTTACACTGCCTCCTTCTGCTGCATAAACAACATTGCCGCTGCATGCCATGACAATTGAAAGTGTAACTGCTACTAGTTTTTTTAATCTTCTCATCTTTTTTCCTCCTCCATTAAATAGTTTCACAAACCTATTTCCACTCAAGTCTATGTAAATGCCCCTGCAACTGCATGCCCTCAAAGTGATTCTGCTTTAAAGCTTCATATAGTACAATTGCTACAGAATTAGAAAGATTCAGCGAACGTATCTCCGGGTTCATCGGTATTCTTATGGCATCCTCCTGATGCTTCACAAGAATCTCTTCCGGTATTCCTCCACTCTCTTTTCCAAACATAATATAACAATCAGACTCATACTTTACCTCTGAATAAACATTCAGTCCCTTAGTCGTGGCCATATATATTTTCGCATCCGGATTTTTTTCGCAAAAATCTTCAAAATCTTCATATACCGTCACATCAAGATGATCCCAATAATCCATTCCCGCTCTTTTTAACGCTTTTTCATTCAAACTGAATCCTAATGGCTCTATTAAATGCAGTCTCGTTCCGGTTGCCACACAGGTTCTGCCAATATTTCCCGTGTTCTGCGGTATCTCAGGTTCCAATAATACAATATTTAACATACTAATCTCCATTCCGCAGACGCTTCACGTCGAAAGATTCGCAATGCGATTTAGGCAATTTGTGGCGCCTGCGGCACAAATTGACGTATGAAAAATCATATGATTTTTCATACTATCTTGTCTATCTCATCACCTCTCGGTGGTGTGACAAAGCCTCTTTCATCATTTCTGATAATCAACCTGTCATTTCCACCATTGGTTCTTCCAATGACGGATGCAGGTATGCCGGCCTTAAGCAATGTATCTGCCAGCTGCTCTCCATCTTCCGTAACCATGAGAAGCACACCTGTAGATAATATTTCATATGGATTAAGATTAAACATCTCACAAAATTCTATCGTTTCCTGTTTTACTAAAATGCGATCTACATCCACTTCAAACCCAAATCCTAAGTACTCTGCCATTTCCCAAAGTGCCTGAAATATTCCGCCTCTGCTTACATCATGCATACAGGTTACACCTTGTGCTGCTGCCAGTCTGCCCTCTTCTATTATACTATAATAATTGTCAAAACTGTTTACACGATCAATAAAATTCTCTGAAAATTTTTCCCTTAATTTCTCCCTCTTAACTTCCTGTATAATCATCGTTGCCGGAAGACCGATGTATTTTGTCATAACAATATCCATATCTGCATCAAGTCTTTTTTTTGTAACAACATTTTTCCTGAGTGCATATCCCACTGCTGTCACATTGATTACCGGTGTATTGACAGCCGTTGTTATCTCTGTATGTCCTCCGACAATATCTATACCATATTCTCTGCAGAACAGATTAAGGCTTTCCATCATTTTCTTTAACGCAGTCTCTTTATACCTTTCCGGGAGCAGGATACTTACTAAAACAGACTTCGGACAGCCTCCTTTTGCGACCACATTATTAATGGCTGATGCAATTGCAAGTTTTTCCATTCCTTTAAAAGTATAGGTTACAGGATTTGTAGAAATCACTGTAACCTCACCTTGATTCTCAAGAACGGCCGCATCACTTCCTATCCCGGAAGATGATACGGTTTCCTGATTCCTATATGTGATTTTTTTGAATATGGTTCTGTGTAATATAGCTTCTTTGACTTTACCTCTATTCATATGTACAACCTCTTAGTGTTCGTTCTCCTCATGATTTTGTTCGCCATTATCACTCTCGTCGTGATGCTCATCGTCATGATGTTCGTCATCGTTATGTTCACCATCATCATGATTATCGTCTGAATTTTCTTCCTGCTGTGAAGTATTCTCTTCACCCTGCTGTGTATCTCCCTCAGATGTCTCACCTTCAGACTGCTGCTCAGAAGAAGTCTCTTCACTCGAAGTCTCTTCCGGAACCTCGCCGGTTCCTACAACAACATGTGTAGGAGAGGCGGCATAACTGCTTGTATTAACTACTTCTTCGCTTATGAGTTCATCATCCTGGTATACTCTCTTAATAAGCTTCGCCGTATAACCTACGTGTCCCCGTTCAGTTACATAGCGATAACCTACCGGCTGTGAACCGTCTTCCGTAACTACCTCTGACGGCTGTATCGTACTGGTGGTCTCACTGATAAATTCAACTCTTCTGCCCGGATCTCTTGTCTCATGACCATACACATTAAATGTAATGGAATTGCCGGAACAGTATGCTTCAATATAAAGCGGAGCATCGGTGTTATTCTCGAATTTTAAATCCTTATAGGTTCCTGCCAATGCGGCATCCTGAGATAATGGTACATATCCTACTGACATTGAATGAGGATATCTCTCCACAATATCAATCTCTGCCTTTAACAGTGCATTATATAAAGTAGTCGATACCTGACAGATTCCTCCTCCGAGACTGTCCTCAACTTTACCGTTTACATAAGTTCCTGCAGCATACCATCCATGATCTTCCGTCCACGGCTCTAACAGAGCATTTGCTGAAAATGTATCTCCCACATAAACAACACTCCCATTAATCAGCCTTGCACCATTTGCAATATTTTTATTTCTATTATAATTGGAACTTCCACCTGTAAATGTGGTGGTGTATGTGCCAAGCAAATCAGTGACTTTCTGGCAGTCCTCCAATGTTGCTTCAGGCAAATCATCCTTCATGGTTACTTTTAATTCAGCTTCATTTCCATTCCATGTACTAAGAAGATACTGATGAAATTCATTAACGGTAGCTTCCGTATCAATAATTCTTCCCGTTGTACCCTCCGAATAAGAAAATCCGTCTCCGTCTCTGGTAATCTGTGCATTCACATGAGGAACGTTATATTCACTGCAACACTCTTCTATAGCGTTACTTAAGACCTCATCATTCACGTCATACTCAATATTATAGTTCACACCCTGTCTTGACAAATCCTTGATTGCCATATATCTTTCTATGACATTACCCTGTTTGCCAAGAGATGCAGCTTCATCTACTACTTCTGTATTCTTCCAGTAATATCCAAGTTCGCCTATCGTTGTGGAAGCTGTATTATCATCCACCAAAAGTGAAACCTGCTTGGACGTATAATCTGCTACATACTCCTGCACTTTCGCCAAAGCCTCATCTTTAGTAAGTCCGCCAACGTCCGTGCCACCTATAGTCACACCATTTGCAAGCCTTTCCTCTGATGCAGCTACATTCATGCTCATTCCAACCGTAATTACCAGTCCCAAAAAAGCTACTGCTATCTTATGTGAAATGATTTTTTTCTCACTCATATCATCTATTCCTTTCTAATGACTTGTAAATTAATATCTGAAATGATACAATATTCCTACCAGCCAATAGCGAGCACAGTCGTTGCTACCATTGCAACAACGAGTACAACAATGATAATACTTGAAACTACTTTCTTATTTTTTTTGCTACTAAAGTTAATCATACGATACCTCATTTCTGTGCTGCTTAGGTTTAATAAATTTGTATGAGCAGCACTGCATTACAAATTTACATTTTATTACAGCCTTTTAAAAGGCAGATCGGAGTTTATGATGTTGAAATTATTATCCAACTTTCCAATCTTTACATCTGTGATTGTTTTTTCTCTTGTCCTCAATATTGTATATCACCATTCGGGCAACCGGGAGCACCGTTCACGCGAAGAGTTTTTGGAAATGGAATCCAAAGCCAACTCCACAAGAAAAAAAGATCTTAGCAACCTTCACTATATCACTATAGACGAAAAAAATCTACCACAAATTGATACAAATGATGAAATTATTATTACCTGTTATAAAAATATTATCAGATTAAAGGATTTAAAGATTGTAAATTTCACCGGAATTACCAATACCGAACTAAAATTTGAATACGGAGTCGCCAATCTTCCTGTTTTATCAGAATACGATATGAATTTCACCGTGCTGTGCAGAGAACTGAACAAAATGGGCAGCCGTCTTCATACTCTCGGTTATAATAAAGAAGCCACTAAGGTCTTTGAATATGCCGTGGAGATAGGTTCCGACATAAGCAACACTTATAAGGAACTGGGTAACCTGTACAAGGACGAGGGAAGTGCATACAAGATACGTGAATTAATCACAAAATCCAAGTCCCTTAATTCAATGTCGAAAGAGGTCATTGTAAAATATCTAGAAGAAATCTCTTCTACCGTAAGTTGACAATATATGATCAATCATTCTTGAAGCCTCACTTTTTGTCAGCTCATCAATGTTTTTTTCCGGCACAATATTATGCCGGCTGATTAATGAAGTGAGATAGGCTTTCTGCTTTAATGTAATTGGCGAAAGCTTCCTATTGATTTTCTTTTCATCCTGTGTCATTGGCTCAGGAACGAAAACACTGTCATTTTCATTTTCAAAACACTCTGACAATTTTTTATAAAGCATCACCGTAACATAGGCGTCATTGTACGCTCTGTGATGCTCCTTATCTTCAATGCCATAGTATGCACACAAAAAATCAAGTTTCCGACTCTCAAGAGATGATAAATGTTTTCTTGCAATCTTTAAGGTGTCAATTCCCGCTTTTTTAAAAGATATCCCTAAATTATATACATTAGCAGATATAAACGAGTAATCAAACGGAAGGTTGTGTCCCAATATAACATCACAATCACAAAAATCCACAAAGTCCCTGACAACATCTTCTACCCGTCTCTTACCCTGAACCATATCATTATCAATCCCTGTAACCTGTGTTATCACTTCAGGAATAATTATTTCCGGGTTAATAAGCTCGGAAAACTTATCAATTATCTGTCCGTCCTTTACTTTAACTGCTCCTATCTCTATTATCTTATTGACCACGGGATTAAATCCCGTGGTCTCTAAATCAAACGCTACATAATCATTTATCATTTACTTTTTCCTTAATACTCTTTACACTTTTTTCTATAGTTGTTCTTGGTAACATAACCTGATGCCCGCATCCCATGCATTTTAATCTGAAGTCCATTCCAATTCTTAGAACTTCCCATTCACTGCTGCCACAGGGATGTTTTTTCTTCAACGTTATTACATCACCTACATTTATATCCATACTTACCTCCATTTACACCGTAAATCTGTGTATCAATTCATCTAACTTATCTGATACCTCCCTGAGAGCAACTGCCTCCTGTTGTACGGTGTTGGTATTAAGCGCCACTGCCTCAGCATCTTCAGCAACTGCAGTTGTTCCTGTCGCTCCTTCTGCAGTAGCATTTTTAAGCTCTTCAAACGCATTCAGAATCTCTGTTATCTCTTTTGATATCTCATCTGCAATGTATGAAAAATCTTCCAGAAGTATTCTTATATCGTTAGCATCATTACTATACTGCTCACTAGTATCCATAAGCTTTTGGTTTGTATCTTTTACATTGACGGATATAAATTCAAGTACTTCTGTCGAACTCTCACAAAGATTATCAACCGTTCCCGTAACATCAACCGCTATCTTCTGTATCTGCTTTGCCATCTCTTCGGAACTTTCCGCTAATTTTCTGATTTGTTCCGCAACCACGGCAAATCCTTTACCTGATTCTCCTGCCCTGGCAGCTTCTATCGAAGCATTTAATGACAATAATGAAGTCTCATCCGCAATTCCCATAATGGCATCTGTCAGTTCAGAAATTGTGGCAACTCTTTTAGATTCCTCTATGGCTGTGCGCAGCTTTGTTTCCGTCTTCGATGTCACATCAGCAGTAACCTTTGCGGATTCTTCAGCCTGATTTCTGATGTGCACTGCCCTTTTTGAAATCTCATCCATCTGAGCTTTACCGTCAACACTTTTTAAATTCATCTTCTTAACATGAGATGCAATCTTATCAGTCGTATTACTGATTGTCTCAGCCGTGGCTGCTGTCTCTTCCATGCTTGCCGCAAGTTCCTCAGATACTGCCGAAATTCCCGCAACACGGTCCACCAGATCATTAATAACACCATCTAAATGTGAAACGGTTCCTACAATATTTCCACCGCTGTCAGCCACCATTCCAACCGTTTCCTGCATAGATGCCTGAACGGCTTCGACCGCTCTTGCAAGCTTACCGGTCTCATTTTTATTCTTTACATGCAAATCATGCTTTCTGCCTGTGAAATTTCCTTCTTCCATCTTCTGAAGGTCGTCTACAACATCAACGATTGGTCTCGCAATCTTTCTGCTGATTAACAGTGCCGTGACTGCTGCCAGGATACAGACTACCAGAGTGATTACCGCCGTAATGATGATAACCATATACGAACTTGACAGCACTTCTGATACAGGTGCATGTACAATCACGGTAAAACCTGTTACAAGATTGGCAAATGATAAATATTCATTTCCCGACTTCATGATTCCGCTGTCATTGTTTTTAACACTTTCAGATAACTTATTATATCCGGCACTTTCAAGATTTTCATTTACATCATGATATTCATCTACAATGAACATCTGGTCAGCATCTATCAGCGTTGCATATCCGGTATCATATACCTTCAACTGTTTAACAAGTTCAGAAAACTTCTCAAAGCTTATATCCACACCTATCATAGCCACCAGCTTTTCATCCTGATACACGGGATATGCATATGTCATACATACCTGACCGCTCACAGAATCATAATATGGTTTAATCCATGTCGGACACTTATTCGACTCTGTGGTTCTGTACCACATCCACTCGGCCTCATTACAGAAGTATAACATATAGTTTTCTTCTGTATTATTATCGACATATTCCCCACCTACATATTTTGCGCCAATAAGTTCTTTTATGTCCTTAGGGTTCACGTACGCATAAATGCTTAATATCTCATCGCTGTAATCTGTCGATATCTCCGACAGATATTTTGACAGTCCATCTACATATTCCCTGTCATAATCTTTTTCAAGTATCCTGCTGCCATCATAGGATGAGTCTACATACTGTGCTACACCCTGAACCACAGATTCATATTTTTCAAATGAGACATCCATATTATTCCTGTACTCTTTTGCAATCGCCTGTATCTTATCATTCGACTCTCCCGATATGACTTTAGATGAAATCATAAGAGTTACAACTCCTATAGGCACAGTTGCCACAATCACAGATAAAATAATAGATACAATTATGCTCGTTCTAATCTTCTTCATACGCACAGCCTCCATTCATGTGCAAAATTTACTACATATCCTGTAAAAGCCTTACATTTTCCTCTAACTCACGTGTTATGATTCCACCATTGTTTTTAATCGCAACAATCTTGTTATTCAGTTCTTTTAGTTTTTTCAGTCTGTCTCTTTCGTATCTTCCCATACATTCGGTAAACATAGGGTGCTCTGCAAGTTTTTCCCTATACTTCTTCGCAAATGGACAATACATAAATAAAATTCCTCTTGAAATCTTGTTTATTCTTGCAAGCCCATATGCCTCATTCTTAACCCAGAGCATATAATCCTTTATAAACATCTCTTTATTGTTATTTCTTGATTTTTGAAGCTGTAATTTTATCTTTTGTTTTACCTCATCTGACAGTTCCCTGTTTTTCCTGAAAAACTGTATATAATCACAATATTCCGCAGTAAGAGACCTTTCCCTGATATCGTTCCAGTATATTCCCTGAACAGTTCTGCATAGTTCCCATCTGAACGCGCCAACCAGCTTAAGCATTATATCCTGAACATTCTCTGCCGTAAATGCCGGAACTATAAATCTTGCAGGTGACACCCTCTTTTTGCCTTCGATTTCCTGCCACATACTGCCTCTCTGTCCTACATTCGGCATCACAATGAATTCCGGAAGCACGGAAGTCTTAAGAGACATCCTCGGAATTTTCTTATCTGCATCTTCAAACTGATACTCTCTGTAAAATGCAGAAAAATCAACATCGATGATATCCATCAGATTCTTTTCTATCTTATCTGGTGTAAATGCCATCTTCTCAACATCATTAATGAAACTCTTACCTGATAGAACCGGACAGAAAGTAAGGAGCTGACCGCTTGTGGTTCTGTTGTTTGACTTAAACATGTTTGTCATCTCATATCTGACTTTTCCCTTATAATCAGCAAAATATTCTTTCTTCTGCTGGTCCGTAAACCTCTGCGTCTTCGATAACTCCCTGAAATTCTCTTCATAATTCAGGTCAAATTCATTCTTAGACGGCTCTTTTTTACCTGTATATATGGCATGAAGCCATTCCCTTATGGTATATACCTTTATGCCGATATCGTATTTTTTTTCAGATAATGCATAAAGTGCTACCAGCTGGTTCTTATCAAACTGTTTTTCATCCATAAATCCGTAGCTTAAGAACAATTCAATAACTTTATCAACCTCTTTATCTTCTTCCGCCTTGAAAAATACTTTCTCATATATCTCATAGTAAAGTTCACTTATTCTGCTTCTCAACTTTCTTACATCGTTTTCTGTAGAATATGGATCCTTCAGGCTTCTGTATACTGTTAAAAATTTTTCAAAAGCAATTGACTTTTCTTCTCCAATTTCCGAATATTCAAGAATACGCTTCAATGCATTTTTTGTCTCCTCCACTGCCGCCGTAATCTGAGCATCCGAATATGTAAATATTAATTCCTCTGCTGACTCTTCTTCTACCTTGTTATCTGATATTTTTTGTTTCTTTCTTATAAGTTTATAGATATCATTTATCCTCGAATAATCATATTTAAAATCAAGTCCCAGCGTCTCTTCTTCCATATCCTTACATTCTTTGATGAGAGAATTCAGCTTGTCTAAATCCTTCATGATTCTTGATATGTCACCATCGGCTGCCAGTACATCTAAAGCCAGCTTAGAATATAGCGTGAATATATTTGCTGCACCCTTATCATACAAATGCTTAAATATGCGTTCATAAAAAATATAAGACTTTTCACTTGAAGCTACGGCATTCTTTGCCAAATCCGCAGCGAGACTTAAGTGATATCCCATAACATCTTCATCTTCGGCAAAAAACGGCTGTGAAATCTTTTCTGACATGCAAAAAAGACTTTGAAAATATTTGATGGTTTTCTCATCCGGATTCAAATCATTCTCAAAGTACTCAAGCTGTTCAATCTCCTTAAGTACATAAGGCTTCATCATATAATCCTGACATAACTTTTTATATTCTTCATAAAAACTTTTAATATAATCAAAAACTTTAGATGTAACAGAATCCAATGCTTCATGAAGATCCGTTATATTCTCCAATTGATTAAATGATGAATTGATGGCAAGATTTCTGTATTTACCGGAAATCTTCATCATGTTCTCCACACTATTAACACTGCCATCATATTCAAATATACATACATCCGTATCCTCTTCCACAATATAATCAAACATATATGTCTCTGATTCAATATCTATAATCCCGGCAATATCCCCTTTTTCAAGTGGTGTCTTTATGAAATCACCGCTTAAAACCACACTGCCGCTTTTTATGTATACTATACGGTCTGTCTTTTCCCCCTTTTTTAATAGTATGTCTCCACGTTCTAATCTCTTCTCTTCCATACAATCGTACCTTTCCCATATCACGTTAAAACTGCATACTACTATTTTACCTTATAATTACTCATTTGAACATATTTATTTTAAACAATATCAGGAATTTTTTACCACGTAACCAAAGTTGCCGCCCAGCTTAATCCTCCGCCAAATCCGCAGAATATTATCTTATCGCCTCGTTCTAACTTTCCATCCCTGTTAAGCTCATCTAACAGAATCGGAATACTTGCACTTGATGTATTTCCGTATCTGTCCACATTTACCGGGAATTTTTCCTCCGGCTCTCCAAGTCTCTTTACTGCAGTCTGAATGATTCTTAAGTTTGCCTGGTGAACTATATAATATTTGATATCTGATTTATCAAGATTATTTCTCTCAAGGAGTTCCTCGATGCATTTTGGAACTATCTTTACCGCAAATTTGTATACAGCCTGACCATCCATGTATAATCCCGGAACTTTCGCATCATCCTTAACAAAAGGATTAACAACACCCCACGTTCCTCTGTCAAGTGCTCCTCCCTTTGTACCATCTGAACCCTGTACAAAATCTGTAATAGCTGTGTCATCCGCTCTCACTACGGCAGCACCGGAACCATCGCCGAAAAGAACGCAGGTTGATCTGTCCGTCCAGTCTACAATCTTAGATAATGTCTCTGAACCGATGATTAATGCTGTTTTATAAATACCTGCTTTAAAATATGCTATAGCCGTATTCAATGCCACTACAAATCCTGCACACGCAGAATTAATATCAATCGCAATGGCATTTACCATCCCCAACTCGGCCTGTAACTGACACGAGCAATTTGGTACAACCTTATCATTTGTTACTGTCGCAAGTAGTATCAGGTCTATCTCTTCCGGCTTTATCCCCGCATTATCCATAGCCTCTTTTGCAGCCTCTATCGCCATTGATGTAGTAGTTTCAGTCTCAACAATATGTCTCTTTTCAATACCTACTCTTGTCTTAATCCACTCATCGCTTGTATCGACCAACTTTGCCATGTCATCATTTGTCATATAATTTTTAGGAATGCCTCTTCCTGTTCCAAGTATTCTTACTGCCATTTCTTATTTCCTTCCTATTTCTTTCTTCTGTTAAGTGGTAATGATATGCCATACCCTATTACATCGCCAAAAATTGATAACATTCTGTGTATCATGGCGGCTGTAAATATAAGTTCCATATTGCTGATATTATCATTTGCACCAAGTAACATATATAAAATGGCTTCCCTCACGCCAATTCCTCCCGGAGCTCCGGGTATCATAAACCCTACGACCCATGCAAGCATATAGTATGCTATGAGCAACGCTCCTTCGTACACCGTAAACTTAACATCTAAGGCTACAGAACATATTAAAAGTAAAACTGCACCCAATATTATAAATACTATCAGATATAAAAGCATATTCATTAAAAATACGCCTATGAATTTTGCATCTAACAGTCTTTTAATAATCCTGTTAATTTTTTTGCTCTTAAGACAAATAATCACAACTGCTGCAATTCCCACACATATAACTATGCAAAGTATAACTGCATAAGTCGGTGTTACGTATTTGTGGATTACCTTTACAAATTCACGGTATGCACATATCACTGACACAAGTATTGTGACAATGATAAATCCAACAACTTCAAGAATACTGCTGATTCCCAGTTCAAACTGATCCAGACCGATTTTTGTCGCAAAGAGATTTCTTTCAACGTAATGCATAACATTTCCAGGCAGATATTTCCCAATATTCGCCTTTCCATAAACACCTGCAACTTCACTGTATTTTGTCTTGCTGCCCGATAAATAATCAAGCGTGTTTTTCCATGCATACGCCAATATATACACTGTAAGTGTCACTCCCAGTGAACCTACGATACATACCAATATCGACTTAGGATTTGCCAGACTTTTAAAATTAATTCCCAGTTTGGATAAAGCAAATACTAAAAAGACCAGTGCCAATATCGTCACAATATTTCCAATATATTTTAAATACTTCTTTATCTTTCTCACCTCTGTCCAATCTGTCTGGCAGGATTTCCCGCAACAATTGCATAATCTTCAACGTCCTTAGTCACAACACTTCCGGCTCCAATTATTGCACCTTTTCCTATCCTGCTCACTTTAGGTAATATGGTAACGCCTGCACCTATCCATGCATCCTCACCAATGGTAAGACCGTCTGTAACTCTGACTGCTTTACTCTTTTTCCACTCACGACCATCTATAATATGTTCATGATTAAGAATAAGTGAATGTTCAGAAATCCACACATTATCTTCTATCACAAGATTAGCACAACAGTCAATTGACACATCCTCTGATATTCGTACATAATCTCCAACCTTAACTTCTCCCATTTTAAGACCATGTGGCACATAAAATGATATCTTTGAGGATAACACATTTTTCTTACCAAATTTTTTAAACATAATCTTATACATAAGATTCCTGCATTTCATAAGACCGGGACAGTCAAACACCCATATCCCGAAAAATATCTGAAACACTCTTCTTATCATTTCAAAAACCAACTGCATCCTATCACCACGCCTTTTCTACAGATTATTTATCATCTGCTTCATTCTGTTCTCTGTCGTAGTCAAGCTTACGAACGTGGTATTGAACATCTTCAAGCAGCTTTCTGTTAGATGCTATTAAATCTGCCTGTAATCCAATGACAAACGTCAATGCTCCTAACATCATCAAAAGACTTGCCAGAATCAAAGACTGGATATGTCCGTCTCCATGTCCCATGCACATATACACAATAAACCTGATTCCAACGATAAGACCTGCTCCAAAGCATACTCCGCCGATAGTACTGAAAAACTGCAGCGGTTTGTACATCATAAATGCTCTTAAGATTGTGAGCATTGACTTCTTAACGTATCCCATCATGCTGCTAAACAGTCTTGAAGGTCTTAACTCGGCATTAGTTCTGATTGGAACAGATGTCTGTGCTATCTTTGTTCTTCCTGCCTGTACTATAGTCTCTAAAGTATACGTATATTCATTGACAACATTTAATCTCATTGCCGCTTCTCTGCTGTATGCCCGGAATCCGCTCGGAGCATCCGGTATATCCGAATTTGATGCCACTCTTACAACCCAGCTTCCAAAATGCTGAAGTTTTTTCTTCAAAGGTGAAAAGTGTTCTGTCTGGTCAATCGGTCTTTCTCCAATGACAATATCCGTCTTTCCTTCAATAATCGGACGCACAATCTTTTCAATATCATCACCGTTATACTGATTATCAGCATCCGTATTTACTATAATATCCGCACCATTTCTTAGACACGCATCAAGTCCTGCCATAAATCCCTTGGCAAGTCCTTTATTACGTCTGAAATTAACTACGTAATTAACACCCCATTTTTTTGCTACCTCTACAGTATTATCTTTACTTCCGTCATTAATGATTAAATATTCGATTTCATCAATTCCATCGATGTGTTTTGGCAAGTCGTTTAACGCTACTTCCAATGTTTCTGCTTCGTTATAACATGGTATCTGAATAATCAGCTTCACCTTTCAAACCTCCTGTTTTTATCCTAAATTAAAATGTTACTTCACCATCATGTGACATCAAAGTTGCCGCTGTTACAGTATTAATATTCATAATACTCTGAACAAGTTCACTTTCTTCCTTAACCCTTACCTCTATAATCATATCAAGGCTTCCCGGTCTAAGGTTTCTTGATTTAACCTTGTTGTATTTGCTGTATTTCTTTACAACATCTATAATCTTTGCTTCAGAATTGTAATCAGAAGCATTAATTACCAGTATCATCGGTGCCTTTGCGATTGGTACAGCATTAAGAATCAATATTCCGACAGTAAGTGCAAGAGATGTCAATATTGCTATCTCAGCATAACCCGCACCGCAGATGATTCCGTCTGCAACTGCCCAGAATAAAAACACTAAATCCATAGGGTCTTTTATAGCTGTTCTAAAACGAACTATAGATAACGCTCCTACCGTACCCAGAGAAATTGCAACATTCGTCTGAAGAGTAAGTATAACCGATGCCGTAACTACAGCTAACGCCGCTACTGCTATGTTAAAGTTTTTATTGTAAAACTCTTTTCTAGTGATAAATCTGTATACAAAGAAAATATACAGTGCAAGTATGCTCGTAATTCCAAGACATACCAAAACTTCTTTTGTGGATACTACCGTAGACGCGTATCCGTTCATCAAACCTGATTTTAATATTTCTGTTAAACTCATTTTATTATTCCTCCATTCAGTGAAAATTGTCTGCACAACTGATATTTTGAAAATGCAGTTCTTCGTAAACTATCAAGCTGTAGTTGATGGTATATTACGTCGGGAAGAAATTCATCCCATTTTACTTCTAATACCTGTGAACCAGCATGCATCACGGGTCTTTTGCTTATATGCTCTTCATAAAACTTATCAATTTCCAGAGAGGAACATATATTTAAATCCAGTGTCACTCTGACATTTCCCTCTTTTAACACATACGGTACTCTGTCATACTCTACTATAATGACCGGTTTTAACAGCCTGCTCCTCATCTGAAGACACAATTTTTGCAAAACCGGCGGGTATTCATTACTGATTGGTAACGGTGTACCCGTAAGAAGTATATCACATTGCTCCTTTGTAAGCGAGCATGAATGTTTCTGTGTCATCCCCCTGACCTTTCTTTTAAGTTCAAGAGAAATCCTGTCACTGCTGTAATTGTAAATTCTGAGCCTGAATTTTTCTCTCGGGTCTGTTCCCGAAATATTTTCTTTCAAACAACTGTTATAATAATCGTCAAAATACACACTTCGTATATTATACATACCGTTTTCACCGACATGCTTATCAAGTGATATCAGCCCGTCTATCCGGTTCTTTAATAAGGCAAGCTGTGCATCTGAACATATATATTTATACTCATGCCTGAATTTTCCATTAAACTTAGGATCTAAATGTTTATTAACGATATCCGCCATACAATCCTCCTTAGTTCGTCCCATTGCTTTCCAAATAGCGGTCAAGACTGTTTAACATGGTATCCACATAAAAAGGTCTGTTTATGAAAAATACATTCACTTCATTTAACCTTTCCGTTATACTATCATGTGATGACTGTTCTACAGGAAATCTGGCATAGTATTTATCCAGCTGGCTCGTATATTGCATTGCATAGTCGCTCCATTTTACCGAAACCATGTCCTGATTAAATATTGTTGTTCCAAGATTTCTGAACTGATTTACGAAAATAGTCCTGAATTTTTCATTAACAATCAAATTCTTAAAAAGCTGCTGCATTGTCGAATTCGGATTGTCATCCAATGCTCTGGCCTGCATGTCATCATATGAAGCATCGTTTTTGTATCCTATACCCTTATCAACATCAAACAGCATCCATCTCCATTTGCCATCATAGTATTCATTTTTTCCGTTGGCCATCATGGTTCTCCATATTTTAACATTATTATCCGGTCGTTCCGGTTTTATACAGTCATTGTTGGCAAGATATATCTCGGCAGCAAACCAGCTCGCAAAGCTTCTCTCATCCATCATTTCACACAACTCATCGTAATACTCATCTTTACTCATATCATGTGTATCCGCATATTTAATCACTTTATTGAAGAATCCAATATCTCTCGCTCTTCCTGATTCGATTTTATAATTTCCGTATCCGTCTGCCTTTGCAAGCAGGATATCATCTTCCTCAATATCATATTTCTTTGAAATATATTCCACTGAAACTGAAGGTCTTAATGTGTACATGCCCCAATACTCTCCATTTATAAACACAACCACAGCCTTATATGAGGTTACCGTGTCTAAATCAAGAGGCGATGCTAACATAGATACATATGGGTCTACATACTTATTTTCCTCAATATTCTGTAGTGAAAGCATTGCGTAATCACTATTAGCAGTTCCTTCACCAAAGAAATTGTAATTCATTGTCGCTTCTCCATACTCTTCTCTCGAACGTATAGAAAAGCTTTTCTGATAATTCATTCTCGAATACATACCCTGTATCCGGATTCCGACATCCTGCGAAATACATTCTGTTCCGAGTGAATCAAAATACTGGATGTGGCATTTTCGCTCCCAGTCCATTCCTCTCTGGTTATAATTTGCCTGCACACCACCGCTGTATTCTTCAAAAGGATTCTGCTTCATGTATTCGTCATATACCTCTCCGAGAACATAAATTCCATTCTCATAATCATACAGGCTTGACTCATCCATGGAAATAGACACTATCGGAAGCTTACCATATGTCTCATTGTTAATTCCTACAAAATAAGTATTGGTAACTACTTCACTTGCCGTCTCGTCATCATCTATTGCAACAGCCTTTATCACCGTGCATTTATCTACATTTTCCGTCGGTGCTGTATATATTCCTCTTCCCGAAATAAGTCCCGGGTCATAGGAAGATATACCATTTGGATTTTGTGTCGCGTTAGTAATGGTAATCGGTCCTTCATATTTCAAACTGTCTTTTGTCGGTTCACTTCCATCCACAGTGTAGTAAATATCTGCATCGCCCTTCTGTGTAATGGTAAGCTGAAAATCCTCTTCATACATTCCGCTCGAATGTGAAAATTGCGGTGCATTCGGTGGATTGCTTGCTTTGTTGTATTCGTAATAAAACATTGCACCCACTGCCACCAGTATCACAACTGACAAAATCAGCAATACCCCCGAGCGCTTCCCAAGTGTATTCATAATGACACCCCGCCTTCTCTTTAATATCCTTTAGTCCAAACATAAATGCAATCATAGTAGTTGCTGTCTTCGTTGCTGTACAGCATCGTGTATCCCATATCTTTATAATCTGCTGAATCACTGATAACCACTGACTTATCTGCTTCGTCATCAGCTTTTTGTCTTGTAACCCTGTACTCAAACAGGTTAAACTGCGTTCCGAAAAGATATGCTCTTGATTTCTCCTGTAAATTCAGGTTAATCACATCATTTTCTTCTATATTGCTTTCCTTAATTACATTTCGCATTTCCTTAAACTCAGTATACATATCCTGTGAGTTTGGCATATCCAGCATAACTGTCGAATATCCGTAAGTGTACAAGAACAGGCACAGTAATATCAAAGCGCTGATAGCCGGCTTCTTTGCATACAGCAGGATTAATACGGCAATAAATACAACGGATGCCATAACAGTCATCTTTACAAAAGATGATACTGAAAAATAGTCATCTGTTTTCATGATAAGCATACCGAGGTAACTGCTAAAAGCATTTGACTTTGCTCCCTGGTATATATAAAACATTCCACTCATTTTATACATAAATGCCGCCGTTACTGCTGCAAATACAATCGCCGAACTGATTACAAGTCCTTTTCCAAGTCTCTCCTGTTTTTTTACGAACACAAGTACAAACATAACTGCAAGCTGACTGCACATTGACCAGTATCTTGTATAAAGATACCATCTTGAAGCCGTTCCATCTATAACATTTTCTTCTACTATATCCAGAACTCCAAGCGATGTAAGCAGCAGAATTGCTAACATCAGTGAACAAATATATGCTGCAAGGGTCACTATCTTCTCATCTGCTTTGTCAAACTTTTTGCTGAAAATAAGACCAAGTATAATAAATGCAAAAATACATATCGCTATGGCAAATATTCCTCCTGAAAGGCTGAACATTCCGTACACTTCCCCCAAAAATGTGTACACAAATCCTTTTATTCCGTTTGCAGTCTTTAAGTATGTTACATTTCCAAAATAGCCTCCAAGGTTACTTACTGAATTTCTCAATTTCTCCGGATCATTTGTAAGCCAGATTTTTAACTGCACGGCTTTAATCAATTTTTGGGCAGCAACATATCCTCCGCCCAGTATCACGATAAATGCCGGAACATTAATAAGCACTTTTCTCTTTATTATAAGGTACATTACGATGTACACAAAGACAGCTCCGAGAATATATATAATTCTTGTATGAACCGTAAATGCATAAACGCACACTAAACTTAATATAATTGTATATACCAGATTTGACTTACCCTCATCTTTTCTCTTCTGCATTATCAAAAGGAGATATACAATTACCCACTGCAAGGTCAGAAGCACACACTCGTTGAATACTTCATTTGATGTAAGAAGCACACATGGGAAACATATTGAAGCAAGTGTAGTAATCAAATTAAATCTGTTATCATCTATATCAAAAATATTTTTAATAATATTAAAGCATATTACTCCTGAAATTCCAAGACAAACTGTATTGTATGCAAGCATAATCTGATAAATCAACTGTGGATTGTCCGTGATATGAAACACAGGTGCCATGAGTATTGAGAATCCGAACCCATAGTATTTTACATCTGATACAATAGCCGACCAGTCATACCCTGCGTAGTAGACAGAACCGGCCATGGTTCCAATCTCGTCCTGTCCGGTCATAAGTACTAAGGTTCCAAAACACATATTTATAATAGTCTTTATAATAACGATTCCGAAGAATATTCCGATTTGAAATCTATACTTTTTTAAAAACTTTCCCATTTGCCTTCTCCTCAATTTTTAAATTTTCTTTAACTTTTATTAAAACACCACTTTGTATAATAATGTCTACTTTTGTATTTGTCAATCAATTTTTCATTTCCAGACGTATATATGACAAAATTCATTAGAATACATACATCTTCCATATGCATCTGCAACGTCTTTGTAATCCTCACAGGAAATGACAAAAATATCGCCTTTGCTGATTTTGTAGAGATTTTCATCATCCGTACATATAACTCTTTTATTCTGCATCCAGTATTGAAGGTATTCCCTGTATTGTGCGGTCTCGTTTTCTTCATCCTTTGAAATATAAAAAAATACCCTTCCGGACGGCGTAATATTTTCCTCTATCCATTCAACGCATGAAGAGGATTCATATTTTGACTTTTGAAGTTTCAGATTAACTTCATTTAACGAATATTCTGACGTATAGAACGCCATCACAATAGCCGAAGTCAGAAGTACTGCTTCACATATCACCCTGTATTTTTTTACGACAAGCAGAGCAGCCACAGCACTTCCTATTATTCCCACAATAAACATCATCTTTAAAATCGGCAGATTATCTCCGCTTGTGTACTTAAAAATCTGATTACAGCTTATATAGTTAATCCAGTTTAACCCTCTTCTCTTTGAGTACCACCTTATTATCATACCCATAACTACATAAATTCCTCCACCTGACAGGTATAAAATCACATATTTTTTTATACTGCCCTGTATCAGACTTTTTATTTCAAAATACCCCAATGCAATAATAAGCGGATATAAAAATTCTGCATATCTTCCATATACAAGCCATGCCAGCTTTTCATTCCGGCACATAAATACAGCTGAAACAATCATCATAAGAACAAATGAGACACTTAGTATAACGTAAATAGTTTTTTCTGAATATTCCCTGCATGCCCTGAATGTTCCGATAATTATTAACACGATCGCAACAAATCCCAAAATATATGTTGCACTTCCGAAGTAAAACAGTTTTCCCATGATTCCAATAATAAATACTGCCATCTGTTTTATACTGCCTGTGATAAATCTGATATTTTCAAATATGGATTCATAATCATTATCCGACGACATCTCTCCTGAAAGCCAGAGATTTACTTTTATTGCTTCCTTCATAACATGATGAGCCATAAAAAACATTATTAAAACAACCGACGGTATTAATAATTGCCATATTTTCACTACTTTTTTTATAACCAGAATGATAAAATACACAGCCACTCCTATGATGACGCAAATCATTCTCTGGTGAACCATGTAAGAATATCCAAGCACTACACTAATCAGAAAGAAATCGTAAGAAGTCGTATTTTCACCAACCTCCTGCAAAAGATATATTGTTTTAAGAAATAATAACAACAGCAGGCATTCCGTTAAGTTTACTGTTACAAATGACAAATAGCACGGAATCATTATTGATACAAATGATACTAAAGTAATTCTGTTTATATTTTCTGATGAAAATATTTTTTTCAAAATTTTCACCAATATTAAAAATGATTTGGTTAAAAACACTGCATTGATTACAATTGCGCACCTGTACATCAATACCGTGTTATTAAATATTTTCATAAGAAAATACAATATAAAACTATATCCATAAGAATAGTACTTACACAGAGAGGTGACCGATGACCAGTCCCTCCCGTTAAAATACGCAGCTATGCTCCAATATGAGTATTCGTCATCTAACAGTGTAGGCTGATAAACATCATTCAGATGACGTATACCTGTCAGAAAAACGACTAAAGATAAAACGATTTTTAAATACATATCGATTCTTTCTTTGTCATCAAACAGCCGGTTATTCGTTATTTTTTCAATACTTTTCGGATTATCATACATAACAACTCTTCTTTCATAAGCATTAATACTCCAAAATATACTACCGCACCTGCCGCTATCTGGATAATAAGTACAATAATATTATTCCTGACCGGTACAAATGATATTGCAAAAGCGACTGCAAACATTACAATTCCGGCCACCAGATATTTCCGGCAAAACATAATACTTTCTTTGACGTTTATTTCTTTTCTGACACAATAAAAATGAACATACAATACTACAAACTCTGCCACAACGGTTGCAGTCACCGCTCCCATAACTCCAATATGCGGTATGAGTATCAGGTTCATAATAAAATTAACTATAGCTCCTGCCACGACTGACATCGTGTAATCAAAATGTTTATTTGTCGGTATCTGATACTGTGCTCCAACCACATTACTCAGACCAATAAATATAATAATCGGCGATATGCATACAAGAATTGTCGCCACCATATCATAGCCTTTTCCATAGAATACGGGTACAAATCTTTCTGAAACTGCGATTAATCCGAGCATAAGCGGAAAGCCCAGCAGATAAGTATATTGAAAAGATTTATCCATATATTCCTTTAGAAGTTTCGTGTCATTCTTCGCATAAATGTTTGCCATTCTCGGAAGCATTACTGTTCCGAGAGCTGTAATAATGGTTATCAGTAATTTTACTATTTTCTGGGACTGGTCGTAATATCCGACCTGTGTCATCGCCTCAGCTTTAGCAAGTTTACCAATCATTGTTCTGTCAAGCACAGTGTATACCTGAATTGCTACCTGCGGAATGAATAATTCCACTGCCGGTCTTAAATGCCTTATCACCTTCATGGATGACGCCTTGATTTTCACCAGATATCCCGGAAGATAAAACCATAATGATACATTTCCCAAAATCAGCGACAGTGAATAGCATAAGACATACATTGGTAAGTCTTCCTGCTTTTTCACAAATACAAATATCATCGTCACACACATAAGTTTCACGAACGTATTTCTTACAACAGTCCGCTTAAATTCTTCTATACCCTGAAAAAACCAGCTTATATCAAATGCATTGGCGATAATATCTATAATCTGTATCGTATATAACAGCCGGTATTTTCCATACATAACACATGCCACTAAATAAATTGCAAGTGCGATTATTATGGTAACCGCACGAAGGATGTTTATTTCCCAGAATACTCTCGTCCGTTTTTCTTCTTCATCCTGTAAATATGCAATCTCTCTCTGGCCATACACGGATATACCAATTGTTCCCGCCAGAATAAAGTACATGACTATTGATTGTGTGTAACTGTATTTTCCAATCTGGGTCGCACCGAGCACCCTCGATACATACGGGGTCGTTATCAGCGGTGTAATCAAGGTCAGAATCTGATATGCCATATTGTATATATAATTCTTTGCCACCTTACTTTTCATCTTTTCCGAACCTCTCACAACAATCCTTCAAAAGGTCAATATATCTGACAGCTGATTTTTCCATGTCAAACTTTTTCCTTATAAATTCTTTAGCATTATTAGAAATCTTCTCAGCTTTCTCTCTGTTATTAATTAGCTCTTTTATAGCCTGTGCATACTCTTCCGGTGTTTCACAATGCATGTAATGTTCACCATTTTCAGCATAAATTCCCTCAATACCAAGCTTATTTGTAAGTACCGGCATTCCGGAAGACATACCTTCCAAAACTTTTACTTTAATACCCGCGCCAAGCACAAGCGGTGCTGCCATACACAACGCTTCCTTGAAATATGGAGACACATCATCTACGAATCCCAGAATCTTTACGCGGTCACTTTCATAGCTCTTCAATTCTTCCGACGGACCTCCGCCTATCACCTGAAATACTACATCCGTGTCTTTTAGAAGTGGCATCACATTTTCTATAAACCATACCGCACTAAGGTGATTTTCCTGTCTTTTCATGGCACCAAAAAATACTATATTTTTACTTCCTCCATTCCAATGCATATCCGTAAAATCCATATAATACGGAACAATAGGACGAATCTTTTCTTTCGGCACATTATGTTTAAGCAAAAGATTTGCATCTTTGTGATTATGCGGACATACATAATCACATACATCTATGGCTCCCAGTTCGTTTTTTAACATTGTCTTATATCTTACTTTAGCAAGCCATTTACCATATCCGCCTTTTTCATACTCATATTTTCTTTTATATCCTAAAAAGGACACATCATGCTCTGATGCAACCAGTTTTGCATCATGGAAAATCTTCTTAATATCAGGAGCCAGAAGTACAATAGCGGTCCATTCCAGTACGATTACATCCGGCTCGTATCCTTCTTTCTTCATTTTCCTTAGCTGCCCCATTATTTTTCTTTTATAATATTCAGGAAGCATACCCGCATATTTATTGTAAGGGTTATATCTGGAACTTAAGTTAATAATCCCTCTGAGCATCCTTTTTCTTTTATCCTGTGAAATGCAAAAAATGTGATTTTCTATTCCGTAAGCATCACAATCAATCTTAGGCATATCTCCCGGTATTGCAAATGAAATCAGGAATGTCTCAAATTCAGAATCCTGACTTACTTTTTTCAAGTAATAATTATGAGTTTTTCCTCCTGCATGTCCCACTGTATCAAAAGGAACATCAAAGGATATAAACAATGCTTTTTTCACTTAACCTTCTCCAATTCTATTCAAAAAATCTCTCTTCAAGTTCAAGACAGAGCGCATGATACACCGGCAGATGATATTCCTGAACCTTATACGGTGAAGAAGCCGGAACCCTGATTATCTCGTCACAGTAGTTTTTTAGTCTGCCTCCGCTTTCACCCGTAAGACCGATTACCTTCATATTCTTTGCTTTCGCTGCAATTGCAGCATATATTACATTTTTAGAATTTCCTGAAGTGGATATTCCCAAAAATACGTCTTCTTTCTTTCCGTATCCGTATACCTGCTGTGCAAATCCTACAGTTCCTTCCACGTCATTTAAATATGCCGTTGACAGTGCAGTGTGACCACACAGTGCAATCGCAGGAACCGCCTGTTGCAGACAATCTGCCAATACGGCACCTGCCTCTTCATCGATATTTTTTAACTCCAAAGCATACTCTTGCGGTACTTTTCTCGCTTTTACAAATCCCTTCATCAATTCCCCTACGATATGTTCAGAATCAGCAGCGCTTCCACCATTACCCGCTATTAGTATCTTTCCCCCCTGCATATAGCAATCTGCCAGTACATCCGCCGCATTTTTAATACTCTCTGCGGCACCGCAAAGTGAGGGATATCTTTCTATTAATTGCTCAATATACGCATATTTTTCCATTATTCACATCTTCCTCCTATAGCTCATCATCATATTTCAAAATAAAATTAACTGCATCTACAAGATTATTTTTATAATAATCGTATCTAACGCTTTTTTCTGCCATGATTTCTCTGCCATAACCCGTTCCCACAAGTATGGTCCTCACTCCATAACGGTTTCCAGCTTCTATATCCGACTTGTTGTCTCCAATCATCCATGATTTTTCGATATCAACATCAAAAAAATGCTCTGCCTGCTTAAACATTCCTATGCCGGGTTTTCTGCACTCACAGGTTCGCAGATATTTGCCCGTGCCATGTACGGGATGATGGGGACAGTAGAAAAAGCAATCGATATGCGCACCTGTTTTCTTTAACTCTTCCTGCATGAATCCGTGAAGTTTTTTCACATCTTCCTCGCTGTAATATCCTCTCGCTACACCCGCCTGATTGGTTACAACCACAACCTTATAACCCGAATCATTCAATCTTCTGATGGCTTCTTCGGCCCCCTGTATGAATACTAAATCCTCAGTCCGGTAAAGATAATTTTTTTCTTCGTTAATGGTCCCGTCCCGGTCCATAAAAACTATTTTATCCATGTCTCACCTTTTATGATCGCTTATTATAATTCAAATGTAAATTTTCCATCAGGAATCGATACATCAATCTTGTCGTAATTCCATCGCAATTCATCCATCTTCCACGCCTGTGAACCTCTGAATTCAAAGTTCCAGTCTGCAAGCTGTCCGCCTGCTTTTTCCATCTCAGCCGCTACGATGTGTCTGATATTATATGGACAGTACATTAAAAGATATCCGCCTCCTCCGGCACCGAGCAGCTTGCCACCAAGCGCCCCTGCCTTAATGGCCGTATCATACAGCTCGTCTATCTGCGGATTAGTAATTTTATTACTCATTCTCTTTTTACTCTTCCATCCGTAATCCAATAATTTTCCAAAACTGTTGACATTTCCTTTTAACAATTCGTCCTTCATCGCATATGCAAGTGCCTTTACTTCAGACATAGCCTTCAAGGCATCATCATTTTTTTCTTTGTAATTCTTAACCTGATCATCTATAATGTTGGCTGATACATGGATGTTTCCTGTATAGCAGAGTAAAAGATTACTCTCCAGCTCATGTATAATGTCTTTTTTTATCCTCAAAGGATTCACTACAACCTGATTTTTTCCGTGAAATTCTATAAAGTTAAATCCGCCGAATGCAGCCTCATACTGATCCTGATATCCTCCGGATATACCCAGGTCTAATCTTTCAACTTCATATGCAATATCTGCCAGCTCGTAATTATCCAGCTCTTCGCCCTTCCATCTTGCCAGCGCTTTAAGTATTGCAACCATTACCGTTGAAGAAGTGCCCAGTCCTGAACCCGGTGGTGCATCACACTGCAAATATACCTCGCAGCCTTTATTTATATCCATTCGTTTCAATGCAGCCTTTACCAAATCAAGACTTCCGTCATATACATAGTTTTCTTTTGTATGGTATTTTACCGTCATATCAAAATCCAGTGAATGTACAATAATATCATCATCCTGTCTTGGAACAATCGAGCATCTGGCATATTTATTAATAGTACTTCCGAGAACCGCTCCTCCCATTTCTTCACAAAACGGGGCTACATCGGTTCCTCCGCCTCCAAAGCTCACTCTGAGAGGCGCTCTTCCTCTGATAATCATATTTACCATTCCTTTCCAACTGCTACTTCTAATTTGAATCTTCAATATATTTCTGAAATCTAAAATAATCCTCAGGAATACCTATATCTATAAAATATCCGTCATTAACATATGCTGACAAACAATAGCCTTTTGAAAGCCACATAGGAATCATTTCATTCTCAAGAGAACATTTTCCATCCGGTATTTCTTCAAGAAGACTTTTATTCATCAGATAGACGCCTCCGTTAATCAGACCCTCCCCTTCTTCATCTGATTTTTCATTAAATCCTGTAATTCTGCTTCCCTCTACCGTCACAATTCCATACCTTGTCCGGTCTTCAACGCGTCTTAGAACAAGGCACATTTTTGCCCCGGAGTTTTTCTGAAGCGTTACAAGTGAATCATACTCTATCGAATAAAATGTATCAGCATTTAACACGTAAAAATATTCATCGTCTATATACTGCATGGCATTCTTTATCGCTCCCGCAGTTCCAAGCTGTTCTTCCTCATAGGAATACAAAACCCTGATTCCAAAATCTCCTCCGTCGCCAAAATATTCTTCTATCATGGAACCCTTATATCCCACTGCAAAAATCATATCCGTAACCCCGTTCTTCTTAAGCTGTTCAACAAGGTAATACAGAAATGGCTTTCCATCCACAAGTGCCATCGGCTTTGGTCTGTCACTTACCACACTTCTAAGTCTTGTTCCCAAGCCTCCCGCAAGTAATACTGCCTGCATTGTTTCTCCTTTCTATAATGTGCTCTGCATAAGTTTATCATTATACTGATTTGATATAATCAAATAAAACATCACCAATAATTCAAAATCCTGAACGTACGGCAGTGTCAGATAACACAACCCCAGCATTATAATAACTGCAAATATACATAATACTTCTTTTTTCCGTGTTTTACGATATATCTTCAAATTGTCCAAAGCTGCTCTGACAAAAGCACTAAAGTACAAAACCGCACCTAAAATTCCTACCTCATACATTATCAGGAAATATGATGATTCCGTGAGATTAGGATATTTGTAAAAGAGCAGTGCTCTCGGACCGTTATGTCCGATTCCCGTTCCAAACGGATGCTTTATAACTTTTACAACTGATTCTTTCCATGATATCAGATGTCCCGTCATCGAAGAGTCCCTGCCGGTAAGAGTATTTGTCACCAGAGAGACAAGAGCACTTGTAATACCGGTACGTATAACGAAATAATCCGCAGCCATCACAACCACCCCGGCACACAATATAACACCTGTCCACTTTAGGAGCTTTGACTTGTCCGTATTCTTTATATTTTTATAAAAATATATCCCTATGCCTGCAAGACATGCTATCCATGATGTTCGCGAAAACGTCATAATCAGCGTTATTCCTGAAATCAGCAGTGTAATATTTTTATATCTTTCATTCAATCCCACAAGCGCAGAAATAAACACCAGAACCACAATCAAAAAAGCCAGATACATGCCACATGTATTCGGGGCGGCAAATGTTCCCGTAACTCTCTGCATATAACCTCCGCCAAAAACATAAAATTCATTTTTAAGTCTTAATCCGTGATTCACTCTCTGGGTTCCATAGCCCAGTTTCACAAGAAAGCCGTCCTTCAATATGTACGCCTGCAACTGCCCCCAGATACAAATCAGTATGGTGCTTCCCATAACCAGATTCAATGTCTTCTTTATATCATCCTTCGTGATATTCGTAGTCTTTATAACCGGAATCAGCAGCATTGGAACGAAATAAATCCTCGAAACATACAACGCCCTATATGGCGAACCGCTAAAACATACATACAAAATATTCAGTACAATAAATGCAACTGTTAATTTTTCAAACAGTGTCAGTTTATACTGAATATCTCCTTTTACTATCTGAATCAAAGTTATGATTAACAACACTCCGATAAATACTTCTTTCCACAGTTTTATCACTTTTATATCTGATAATAATATCGATATTATCTGAAAGTGATAAGGCAGAAGCAAAACTAAAATCATAAGCATTTTTTTCTTTGTTCTGTCCAACATAATAAATTCACTCCCTTTATTTGATAATGCAACCCCTCCATAAGAGTCTGTACAATAAGTTTACCGCAAGAATGTCTATATTCCTAACGGATTGTAACAAAAATAATTTTTTATTCTTCCTGTCTGTTTTCTTATATTCTATCCTGCGCCTGATAAAACGTATGGTATCTTTACTGTAATTTTCACATTTTTCAAGAAGATTCAGCATTTCTTCTGTCGATTTACTCATTTTCTCATCATCAGCCGAAATATTTACCCCCGTATCCCTGTGCAGATATACGCAATTATAATTACATACCATTTTCATGCCCCGGTTAAACATGAGTAACCATAGCAGGTAATCGTCTGTCCCGTTATTCTTAATGGTATTTTCTATCCAGTATTCAGGTATGGACGTCTTTTTTATAAGGCACTGTCCCGGAGATACAATAAAATCGCGCACCCATCTGTATATCCATTCCCCGGTGGCAAATTTCTGCGAAAAGTCGTTTGCAAATATTTTCTCTCTTTTTCCGTTTATTTCAAAAAAACCGTTTCCGAGAACAACATCAGCATCTGACTCGCGAATTGTTGCCAACTGTGAATGAAGACAGGATTTCGATATAAAATCATCCTGGTCGAGAAACAGTATATATCTGCCTCTGCTCTCTCTTAGTCCGTGAACTCTTGAAGCATGGATTCCGCTATTCCTCTCGTTATTCACAATCCTTACTTCATATCCGTATATGATACTCTTATCATATTCGATGTCTACTGAAGGACTGTCGTTTACAAGGATAACCTCCACTGAACCGGCACAGAAAGCGACGGCTGTGTTCATCATTTTCATATAATGATTCAAATATTTGTTACCGTGATACACGGGAGTAATTACAGATATATCCATCAAAAATCCTTACCTTTCTTTTTAACTGCTCTTCCCATCCATATACTTTTTAACCAGCATAATAGCGCTAATTCCATGATAAAAACCATACTTTGCGAATATCAGTGCCATCTTTCTTGTGAGTGGAAGCTCAAGCTTCTCTGCCATACTGATAGCTTTCGAATATGGCTTTTTCTCTGACAGTCTCTTTAAACAGCGTATTTTTTCATGGTAAGTCATCCTGTTTCCCTTTGCAAATATGTAATTCATATTTAACACAAGATAAGCAATCCCTGCAAATGAATAATACGCCTTTATCAACTGTGTCTTATTATTAACAGATTTTCTGATATCCCTTGCCATGGCAGTAAAGGTATAATCATATCTGGCAGGCATATCTTCCTTAAATGCTCTTACTGCTGAATCACTCGTCTGTCTGTAATGGTAAAATGTCTGATTGACATATACTGCTGATTCCATCTTTTCAAAAACCCTGAAATTAAATTCCACATCCTCACCATTGGTAAGTTTTGTATCAAATCTTATATTTTTAAGCAGCTCTGCCCTGTATAGTTTCATCCAGCACATTCCCATCAGTCTCATGTCAAACGGATTAAACTCCATTTTCCAACTGTCATAGGTCAGTTTATTCTCCAGATATATCGGTGCCTCAACTGATTTTTCTTCAAATTCTTTCACATGTCTCCACATTACGACATCTGATTTATATTCCTGTGCAATACCATACAAATATCCCAGACAATCTTCGTCAATCCAATCATCACTGTCAACAAACATTATATACTCACCCTTTGCCTCATCAAGTCCGAGATTTCTTGCCGATGAAACACCGCCGTTCTTTTTTCGCAGTAATTTCACTCTTTCGTCCATTGATGCTATCTTATCGATATATTTTATATTTAATCCATCAGAACCATCATCAATCAGCAAAATTTCTAAACTTTCCAAATCCTGTTTTATAAGGCTTGATACACACTTTTCTAATTTTTTTCTTTCAGTGTTGTATACAGGTACGATTATGGAAATATTCATTGCTTTACCTCCAAAAATATCTTTTCATAGTCTGACACAATCTTCTGCCAGCTAAAACAATTGGTAATTCTCGCTTTTGCTCGCTTACCATACGCTTCCCTCTTTCCCCTAGGGCAATCCTCCACACTATCAAGAAGTTTTCTCAAGGAACCGTATTTCTTTTTCCAGTATACAGCCCCCTGCTCTCCAACTTCTCTATTAAATCCGACATTTAACAGTAAATTCAAATCTGTTGACGCCATCGCTTCAAGAAGGGATGGGTTAGTTCCGCCAACCTCATGTCCGTGAATGTAACCAAATGCCAGTTCCCTAATCTTCTTCAACATCTGCTGGTCATACAAAGTACCCACAAATTTGATTCTTTCATCTTTATCGAAGCCTGTCTTAAGCTTTAATTCCTCATAGAATTTATTCTTCTCAATATTTGTAATCAACACAAAATCTTTCTTTGTTTTTGACTTCATAAATTCCATAATCATGGTCTCATAATTGTTTTCCGGTACAAACCTTCCCACAACAAGATAATATTCGTACGGTCTGATGCCTTTTTCACTCATCCAGTTAACCAGCTTCTCGTCATCATCCCTGACCACGGAATTTTTCACTTCCGCACCGTATGCAATGTAGGTAGTCTTTGGTCTGTAGTGCGCATACACTTTCTTTATATACCTTTCAATATTCTTAGAATCACATATAACCAGCTCAGCGTGCTTAATCATAAGATTCTCCGATATCTTCCAGTACATTTTGATAAATGAATTCCATTTATCCCTTTTCCATTCATGTCCGTCCGGATTCACGTACAGACTTCCTCCCAGAAGCTTAAGCTGCTTTTTCAAATACCCTATAAACGGCCCTATCCTACATGCAAGTACATATACAATCGCATGGTTAATATTATGACGTCTTATATAATTCAATGCCTTATAAAATGCCACAACATCATAGTAGATTGCCTTCGCTGAACCTATGGAAGGCACCCTGATTTCCATACAATGTGCGCCATTATACTGGTATTCTCTGGGTTTGTTCTCTGTTATGCAAAACACATGATAAATGATTTCATCACTCTGCTTTTTCTCAGTCAATTTATCAACAAACGTCTCAAATCCGCCATACTTTGCCGGTATTCCTTTACATCCTATTATAAATACATGTTGCATATTTTTCCTCCATACCTTTTTAATGTACTCCCGGAATATCTTTTGTATCGTCTTTCCCACTATACTTTCGAGAGACCATTATTCGCCGGTCAGGTTACTTGGCACCTCTTCCAACGAATATTACTGCTACCGTCTTTAATAATATCTTAAAATCAAGTGCCAGACACCAATTATCAATATACTCAAGGTCGAGCTTAACAACTTCTTCAAAATCCTCGATACTGCTTCTGCCGCTTACCTGCCACATACCTGTTATTCCCGGCTTAATACTAAGGCGTCTTTTATGATATCCTTCATATTTTTTAAATTCATCAACTGTAGGCGGTCTTGTTCCGACAAGGCTCATATCACCCTTCAGCACGTTGAAAAACTGTGGGAACTCATCTAGACTTGTCTTTCTGATAAACTTTCCTACCTTTGTGATTCTTGGGTCATCCGTCATCTTAAACATCAGACCGTTCATCTCATTTTTGTCCATTAATTCTTTTTTTCTAGCCTCTGCATCCTTATACATTGAACGGAACTTGTACATATAAAAATATCTTCCATTCTTTCCGACTCTTTTTTGTTTAAAAATCAACGGTCCCGGAGATTCAAGTAAAAGTGGAGGGGCTATGAATATCGTTATAATTATAGTAAACACAATACCCACTAATCCGCCAATAATATCAATAGCACGTTTTATAATCAATTTGTTGTAATCGAAAAATGTATTTGCAAATGTTATTACCGGAATATCTCCGAGCATGTCTACTTTTTTATCAAATCCCGCAAAATTTTCAAGGACTTCAATGTTCAGGTGTACAGTTACTCCCATATCCTCAAATTCCATGATGACATCTTTTAAGGATTTTCCCGTGTTATATGGAACATTGATGAAAATCTCATCTACAGCTTCCTTTTTTGCATATTCCATCATATCTTTAAAACCTGCAACTACCGGTACATTACAAATCTCAGTTCCTTTTAAGTTGTCGTCTATAATAGCGATGCCCGTAACGTTTGAATACCACTCACTGTTCCTGTGCATGCTTGCGAGAACTCTATTGGCTCTGTCAACTGTGGTTACAAGAAATATTCTTACCTTTTTCTTGTCATTATACAGATTAATCATGTATCTTCTTAACAATATGTGTGAAATACACATCAAGGCAATATTAATCAGTACTGTACAGACGAGCACTCCTCTTGAAATCGTACCAAATGAGCCCTTTATAACAATAAGAACCGATACAACTGCTGCAAAAAGCAGGTTCATCTTAAGACAGTGTAAGAATTCCGTAAACGGCCCTCTCTTAAAAAATTCCTTATTAACATTAAAAAACAATATGGTCGCCAAAAATGAAAATAAAAATATTCCCATATTATCAAGCATCGTATCTCTTGAATACTGCAGCTGACCTCTATACAGAACCACCCACAAATAAGTGGCTAAAATGTAGCTTACCAATACACTCAAGGCATCTACGGCAAATATCATTAAATCCTGGGTTTTTTCCCTGTTTTGATGCATTTTCAATTCCTCCGGTGTTATTATTTTGCTTATAATATCACACTTTTATACAAATTATTTACTTATTCTAATCAACCATGAATAGTAAATTTTTTATTTGACACTATACTAATTTATACCACACATTTGATTTACAGTAAACCTTTTCACATATTTTTATATGAAATTTGTTGGATTTTTAGAGATTATGTAGTATAATACTTTCGTTTAATTGAATTTTAGAAAAGAAAGAAAAGAGGCTAAAAAAATGGGTAAGAAGGAGAAAGCTACGAATAGCGGCAAGAATCCTAAAAAATCCGGCGGTTTATGGAGAAGTAAAACTCTCGGATTTTTCTTTGCTGCGATTCAGGCAATCGTAACTTGTGTATTTGCAGCACTTTTGTTATATCTTGACATTGTTCCTGCAAAAATACTGATACCGGTAATTTTTTTACTGGTATTGTTTCTTGGGTACGATATTTTTTCACAGTTTTCAAAAAAATTTCGTACTTCCGGAAAAATTATAGCAATTATTGTTACTATAGTATTGATTATCGGTTCATTCCTGCTTTTAAAAACAAACCAGTTATTTAAAGGAATTTCAGGTTCAAACACCAAGACAGATGTCATAGCTGTGTATGTGTTAAAGGATGATCCGGCACAGACATTAGGAGATGTTGCTGACTATCAGTTTGGTATCCTCTCAACTATTGACAGAGAAAATACCGACAATACCGTTTCAAAGATCAATACTACGGTAGGAAAAGAAATCGCCATCACGGAATATAATGATATGATTTCTCTTGCAGATGCGTTGTTAAACGGTGAAGTACAGACAATAATTCTGAATTCTGCCTTTGTAGATACTATTGCTGATGACGATGAACATCTGAATTTTGCAGAACTTATACGTGAAGTGGAATCTGTTTCATATACAACTGTAATTGAAGATACAGGTGTAAGTAATGTTACAACTGATCCATTTACTATTTATATAAGTGGTATTGATGTTTATGGTGATATTTCAACCACAAGCAGAAGTGATGTAAATATTCTGGCAACAATCAATCCAAAAACAAAACAGGTTGCTTTGATTTCCACACCAAGAGATTACTATGTTCAGACAACTGTTTCCGGAGGAGCTTATGATAAGCTTACTCATGCCGGTATATATGGTGTTGACTGTTCTATGGGAACCCTGGCGGCTCTGTACGATTTGGATGTTCAGTATTATTTCCGTGTTAACTTTACCGGATTTGAAAAAGTAATAGACGCTTTAGGCGGTGTCACTGTTGATTCTGATTTTGCATTTACCACCTATCATGGCGGATATGCCATCCAGCAGGGACTTAACGAAATGGACGGAAAGAAAGCACTTGGTTTCGCAAGAGAACGTTATGCTTTCTCTGACGGAGACAGACAGCGTGGACGTAATCAGATGAAAGTAATTAAAGCTGTCATCGACAAAGCAAGCTCTCCTGCAGTAATTAACAATTTCAGTGCTCTTGTAGACAGCGTTTCAGGAAGTTTTGAGACAAACCTTTCATCTGATGAAATATCTTCTCTCATCAAGATGGAAATAAATGATATGGCATCATGGAATGTAGTACAGTATAGTGTAAACGGATTTGGAGATTCAAAGACGACTTATTCAGCTCCGAATTCTCATGCCTATGTAATGCAGCCTGATGAGTCTACGGTAGAAGTTGCTAAACAGCTTCAGCAACAGGTTCTTAGAGGTGAGACAATCTCTGACCCTGCTACCGCACCTGCCGGTGACACTAACTAAGGTTCTTGAAAACTAAAACTGCCACATTCTGTTGTGGCAGTTTTTAAGTTTACATATAAAGTATAAAAGGAGTTATTTATGAAATTAAAACGCAGCAAACATGGAGTACATCTTTCAAAAAAAGACTTAATAATTCTTTTAGTTATTATGATTCTTTACAGTGCTGTTGCCTTCTATCGTCTTGGCTATTGCTACGCTCCCGAGACTTCGTGGACCGGTTCAGAAGGCCAGAATATTTTCCTTGATTTAGGAAGCACGACCGACATATCCACCATAGATTTTTACATAGGTAACTATGCATATTATGATTTGTCCGTTTCAGGAAAAGATACTGTATCTGATGCATGGACAACTCTATATACCAGCGAAGTTTCAGAAGCCTTCAGCTGGCATAGAACGACTATTAATGATGCAAAACGGTATATTATGGTTACATTTACCTCCCCTCAGGGCTCACTCCTTGAAGCAGTAATCAAAGATACTGACGGCAACATAGTCGTTCCAGTCAATTCTGACGAGTATAGGAATTTATTTGACGAACAGGATATGTGTCAGGAAACGATTACTTTTATGAGCGGTACTTATTTTGACGAAATCTATCATGCAAGAACTGCTTATGAATATTTACATGGCATTACCTCCTATGAAAATACCCATCCGCCACTTGGTAAAATCATCATCGCATCAGGTATTATGATATTCGGCATGAACCCGTTTGGCTGGAGATTCATGGGCACTCTGTTCGGTGTATTGATGATTCCCGTTATTTATCTATTTGCTAAAAAACTTTTTGAGAAAACATGGCTTTCGTCAGTAGTATGTATTTTATTTACTTTTGATTTTATGCATTTTGCCCAGACAAGAATTGCAACAATAGATGTATATATTACCTTTTTTATCATATTAATGTATTATTTTATGTATGAATATGTTTCACTTAGTTTTTACGATACTTCATTAAAAAGGACATTACTGCCGCTTGGAGTCTGCGGAATTACAATGGGATTGGGATGCGCCTCTAAATGGACGGGATGCTATGCCGGTGCGGGACTTGGAATTATTTTCCTTATCCATATGTTCAACCGTTTTAAAGAATACCGGTACGCCATAAAACACCCTGACGATTCTACGGACGGTATAGAACACAAGCATATAATACAGGTTTTCCCTAAATATACGATACTGACTGTATTATTCTGCACCCTGTTTTTTATAATCATTCCCGTAGGGATATATGTGCTTTCATATATTCCTTTCAGAAGCTATATCGCAAATGAACCTTTCCTACTGAGAATGATTCACAATCAGACAAATATGTTCAATTATCACAGTGGTCTTAAAGCCACTCATCCATATTCTTCACACTGGTATCAGTGGCCGACTATGGTAAGACCTATTTTATTTTACAGCATTTCTATTTCAGATAAGATTGGTGAGGGTATTTCCTCTTTTGGTAATCCTGCCGTATGGTGGGTCGGCATACCTGCAGCATCTTATGCGTTATATAAAATGATAGCCGACAATGATAAAAAGGCTGGTTTTTTGATGATTGGATACGGTGCACAGTTTATCCCCTGGATGCTTGTTCCAAGATATACCTTTATATATCATTATTTTCCAAGCACACCTTTTGTGGTTCTAATCATAGGATACTGTCTGAACAGTTTTTATTCAATGGCTTCTACTGATGCCGGAAGAAAAAAAGTAATTTGCGGCTGTATTGCGTATGCCAGCATTGCCGTCCTCCTGTTTATCATGTTTTATCCGGTTTTATCCGGATTACCCGTTAACAAAGAATATGTGGCTCTGTGTCTTAGATGGTTTAAACACAGTTGGACATTAGTAGTATAATTTCTGCTGTTTAAAAAGCACCGGATACTAAAATGACAGTATCCGGTGCTTTTTTAGTTTATTAATTTGCTAATATTCTACAATCACAGTTATTATTTTACCACGCTGTTATAACGTCTTTAATACCTGCTACAAGGTGCTGCCACTGTGTGTCCCAACAGTACCAGTTTCCATCACTCGATTCAAATACATCCATATAACGCTCTGAATCATCACCCTCAAATGCTATTAATATCATTCTTCTTTCCGGTGTTGTTCCATAATTGATATCATGTTCACGTGCCGGAATGTAATACGGTCCTTCATATATGGTGAATGTATATGGCTGATTTGGTGTGTATGCGTTGCTAGGTTTTGCACCTTCAAAATAACAATACTTACCTTTTTCCAAAGTACTCTTCATTGAGTAATAAATACCTGATCTCTGCGCATTATTTACTTCAAATTTAGGTCCATTAATGTAGTCAAACATCTCATAAATAGGATGAGAATACATTGCATCAGCACCTGATACTGTTTCATATGTTGTCAATGCACAAATTCCTGCTGCCATTGGTCCAAACTTTGTATTCAACGGAATTTTCTTAAGTTCTGCCAGGTTTGACGGAAGCTTTGTAAACGTGTATGTTACTGTATCACAAATAGTATCTTTTGATGCAACACCATCTGAAACATCGTAACCCTGCTCCTCTAATTCTTCTTCTGTTACATTTTCTTTGTTGATTTCAAACTCAACATGAACTTCTTTAGTACCGTTTTTAACAGTTACATCACGATTAAAATCAAATCCTGAAGTTGTAGTTGTTGTCTTCTTCTTAACTGTCACTTTACACTTATATGATTTTTTATTAACCTTTGCAGTAATTGTTGCTGTACCTTTTTTCTTTGCTGTTACCTTACCCTTTGATGACACTGTTGCCACCTTTTTGTTGCTGGTGCTCCATTTTACACCTGATACCTTTTTGCTTCCCTTTTTCACTGTGAGCGTCGTTGATTTTCCTACATACAGGGTAACTTTTGATTTTGAGATCTTAACTGTTGAAGCCGCCTGTACAGGTCCTACTGTTGACACTGCTACTGCCGCTGCTAATGCAACCGCACATACTCTTTTTGTTAATTTCATATAATCTTCCTTCCTTTTATTTCTATACGGTGTATTTCCATAAACACACTTCGTACGAGACAATTTTATAACATTTTTTATCATGATGCATCATCACAAGTGACTATTAAAATGATGATTATGCCCAAGGATTACTACTTTCAGGTTCTCTTATTCCTGATAAAAGGAATTGCTCCCACAAGTACCATTTGCCATCCTTTGCCTTTCTCATCAGCACCTCTCTCGGACTGTCTGCACCGCCTGACTTAATAAACAGCTTTGCATATCCTTCGTTCTCATAAGAATAAGGATTTTCACTTACCTCAATGGTATATGGTGTAGAAGGTGTATAATCATTTTCCGGAACGGCACCGTTAAAATACGAGCGCGGAACATAATCTTTGTCCATAAAGCGGTCTCTTATAAATTGCTTTTCCGCACCATTCAGTCCTGAAGGTCCTTTAAGATACTCAAGCATTGAATGACAAAGTTCTCTGTTTTTAGGATAAAAACTAAGTGCGAGTACTGTCATTGCTGCCGTATCAAACGGTGTCTGCATCTGAGCCTGTGGCAAAGCTTTATATTTCTCAATAGAATCCGGCATATTGGAGAACACAATGCTTTCCGTTTTGTTACTTGGCTTTTCCTCAATGCATCCGCTCCTGCCTGCTCTGCCATCTTTCCTACGTTTCCAATAATGTTGTCAAATAATCCCATGTTCTTCTCCTTTTGTTTTCTTATTTGGTTAAAGTAATTTCTTATAAAGCATCCAGTGAATCAACCATATATTCTATTGATACAGATGTGTAATAAAACTCCTCAATCTGACCGCACTGCTTTGCCCTCATGACTTTTTTTGCTACCTCCGGATAAGCAACCTCGTCACAAAACAAAGCAACTTTTATTCCTTCACAGAATTCTTTCACTTCTTTAATCATATTCATTCGTGATTCCAGTGATGAATGTTCACCGCCACCTACCTCGACTAAAAGAATTTCCGCATTTCCCCGACTTCGAGGGGATGAGCTGATAAGTTAAAAAATCCCCACTTTTTTTCAATGCAAGTTCAATACCTGAACCCGACAAAATATTCTGTGCAATCAATACGATTGATTTCATTTTCACTATCACCTCCTACTCAAAACACATTTATTATAATCCTAATATAATCATTCCACATCACTACAAGTGATTAATTTTCATCATTACTTATAACAAGTCCTGCCACCCTTGCCTTGATAGCCAGTTCAGTACGGCTTCTGTATCCCGTCTTATCCAGCATGCTTCTCACATGGGCTTTTACCGTATTTTCAGATATTCCCAGTTTTTCTGCAACGGCACCGTTAGAAGCCCCGGTAGTAATGATTCTTAAAACATCCAGTTCTCTTTCTGTAAATTTCGAACTGTCTGCAAGCCCCAGCTTCACAGCCGGATTTTCTTCCGGGTAAACAGACTCACCTGCTATTGTTCTATCCATTATCTCCAAAATATTATTCTTATCAGATTCTTTATACCAGAAACTCTCGATACCGATTTTTTTTGCTCTTTTCATCCATGACTGCTCCGGCATAGATGTAACCGCTATTATTTTCACATCAGGATAACGCTGTTTTATCTTTTCTGCAGCGTCAAGCCCGTTAGAACCATCGCTCATTAATATATCCATAATAATCAAATCTATCTTATGGCTTAAAAGATAGATATCCGCAACTGCTGCTGTCTCTAACGAAAACACCAGCTCATACTTGTCTGAATTCTCAATATACAGTTCAAAATAATTTCTTGAAATATTCTGGTCGTCTACAACCATCACTCTCACTTTATCCATAGTTCATATTTCCTTCCCACTTTTTATCTAATGTAAGTCTTATAAGAAATTCCGGCTCTAACTGTATCGTCATGTTTCCTCCCACCATTTCAACACTGTTTCTCAGATTCAAAAGCCCGCCTTTCTCTTCAAACCCCCGCTCTGGAGGAACCCCGTTGTTAGTAATCTCCACAACAACAGTTTCATCTGTATCTTTCATCACAACATGAACCTTATTGCCCGAACCGTGTTTAACAGTGTTGGTAATACTTTCATGAATAGATGTCGCAATGATTCTGTCGATTACGTCTGTACATTTTACATACCCGTCAATAACCACTTCAACTCCCACTGCTTTTCCCGCTTTTATCAGTTGTTCTATCCTGTCTTTTTTCTCTTCTGACACAGGCTCCTTTTTTAAAACATCAATTGTAAATTTCCATAATTGTACAAGTTTTTCCCTGTCATATGACTGTTCCGTCAGATATCTTCTTAATGCAAGCAAAGACCTTCCAACGTCGTTATGTATATTTATCTTCGCATTCAATATTTCCTGCTCTCTCACCATCCTGTCAATGTTGCTGTGATACTCCCTTATCCGCTGATTCATCATGTTCAGATGCTGATAACGTACATTAAGCTCTTTTCGTTTCGTATATTCTTCTGTCACATCATAAAATATATACTCATCAATAATCTTTTTTCCAAGTTTAAACTGATTTGTCCGGATATCCCATACACTTTCATCATTCAGATGCAAAAAAATGCTTTTCTCCGTGCGTTCGAGACTGCAGCCCTCACACAAATCATCATCTTCAAATCTTTTCCTTACATAATTTGCATTAAATATCTGGCTGTTAAGTGCCAATTGATTAATTCTGTACATAGTCTTATTGACCATAAGGACTACGCCGTTTTGATTACTGAAACTTATTCCGTCGGACATCTGGTTTAATCCTTCATATAAATCAAACGGAATCATTCTTGATTCGATATTAATCCTATTTCTTGTATAAACCAGATAATAAGCTGCCGTTGCAACCAAAATAACCAGAACCAGCCACCATATGGAACTATCATAAATCCATTCTATATTTCTATGAAATACCGTATGATATTCAAGCGAGCGAAATAATTCATCCATAACCCATAACGACATCAATGATAATACCATGGATGAAACGGATTGTATCCATATATTACGGTATACTCTCATACTTGCAGCCCTGACAATTGATAAAATATTAAATAAGCAAAGAATCAGTGCATACCCCGCCAGACAACGGGTTGCAGTCATAGATAAATCCCCAATTTTCATATCAAGCCTTCGTCCTTTCCTGTGCTAAAGCCTTTGTAATCGTGACAGACTCGCTCTCTTCACATACTTGTATATCCAGCTTCGCCCCTAAGTTTTCAAGTTCTTTCTTTTTAAAATCTACACTGATATTTTTCTCCGGAAGTCCAACCTCCATATAAAACACTATATTATCTTCTTTTTTGTTAAGCATTACAAGAACAGCGTTACAAGACGGTATTGCATGTTCTAAAATCTCCTGATATATCTGAAAAATACACAGCACAAGTTCTGAAGACATCCGGTACTCTTTGTCATATTCGCAATGACAGACAATATCCATAAGACTTACGTACTCCAACGATTCAGATATAGAAATTCCCAGCTCCTCAATATCTATATATTCCCCGCTATTTGCCAGAAGTCTCAGATTTGAGCATCTCTTTATATATACCATAAAGACGGATGCATATTTCATGTTCTTACTGAACTCATCTTCATCCTCCGGCAATTGATTTAGTATGCCCGATACTTTTACTATCTGGGGCATTACATTTCTGGCAATACTGTCATACACCTCATTTTTCTGCTTATCTCTCTTTGTCAACTCGTCAAGTTTGTTCATCTTGTTAATCATATAGTTTTCTTCTACAAGATAATTACAGTTATCCTCCAATTCCTCATTCAAACGGCTCAACTCTTCGATATTCTCTTCCCAGCAGAAGATTCCTCTCTTCATTTCATAACTTTTTAATACAAACCTTCCATCTTCCGTGAGAACCGTATCATCAAGCGATGATACAATCTCCTGTGGTGTAACATTCATTTGTTCAGAAGATTTTATTCTTATATCTCCCGACAAATCCGCTAAACCGGCACGCAGAGAAGATTTTTCAAAAAACTGTTCATAGCCCTCATTAGAAGGAATCATATGTAAATATACCAATGTCTCCCAGAACGTCAAAAAATATATGCTTACAAATTCAGGCATCTCAAACATTTTTTTCAGGATGGCCTTGTCTGAATCACCTGAGGCATAACCTGTCATGTAAAGTATTCCATCACACAAGAAAAACAATACTATGGCAATATATATCCATTGTTTTGTCCTTACTGAACTTCTTATTGAAAGCACCATAATTCCCATGAGTGAAACTGCAAGTATTGCGACGGCTATATAATACAAAGGTCCGTATGAGTAATCTAATGCCCACTTATGTTTGTCAGTTCCATAAAACCTGAAAGCCATCTGATGCCAGTCATTTGTCATAACTCCTAAAGATACAGCAAATGGTACAATCAGTACCCAGTACCATTTCGCCGATATAGTTGACTGTTCTGTCCTGCCAATGTACAAAGCTGCCCAAAAAAAGAGTACAGGAATAAAGGTAAGCGGAATATAGTAGCTGTACCACATATATCTGCTTAACGTAGTTCCTTCTAAAACAAATTCGTATTTTATAAGCCTTAATATATGCCAGTACATCATAAGAATATCAGAGGCTATCAATACGTTTCGCATGTTTTTCTGTATAAATCGCTTTATAATATCATACAGCCATACAACATCTACTGTAAAATATAATAATGAAATAAATATCCGAATATGCCAGTCAAAGAATTTTATAGTCACAGCGCATGCTACAAGAAGTATGTATGTCGTAATTTTATTCCATCGAAACCCGGTCTTTTCCATATTTAGGTATCTTTCCTTCCCTGTTGTAAAAATAAGGCACTAATCCAAAATATAAATGGAATAGTGCCTCTTTTCTATACAACCATTCTGTATACTCCGGCACCAAATGCAGGAATCTTGACTCTCAATCCTCCATTTTCCACCGGATACTCCTGTCTTCCGACGTTATAAGAATTCCTGTCAGATACAATCAGGCTCTCCATCTTATATCTGTCTGCTACGCCAAGCTGCCTTACCGGAATCGTTATTTCTTTCTCATAATCGTTATTATTAACTGCAACAGCAATAATGTTATTTCCCAAAAATCTTCCATAGGTAATCACATTGTACTCTCCCGTAAGGCCCTTATAAGAACCTTTTTTCAGTGCAATGTTTTCCTTATGTATCCTGATGGCATCTCTGTGGAACTCTATGAGTTCAACATCTTCCCTGCCCCAAGGATACGTTCTTCTGTTATCCGGATCAGTCCATCCGCATACACCCGCTTCATCACCATAATACACCGTAGGTGCTCCCGGCCACGTCATCTGGACAATTACAGCTTCTTTCATAATTCCTTTATTGATATACTGGTTTGCTGCTTCAGATCCTCTGCTGTCCACACGTCCCACATTTCCATTCGTTCTTGTCATAAATCTCGAATGGTCATGATTTGACAATTCATTCATTGCAACCAGCAGCGACTGTCCCTGAAATCTCGACATATGATGTCTCATGGACGCAAAAAAGCTGTATGAATCGCCTCTTAAGTCATCTCTCTTTTCATCGCTGTGTTTCTCCATTCCAGTCAGGAACCACGATAAAGGCTCCATGAACGCATCATAGTTCATGACAGTATCCCACTCTTCACCCTGGAGCCATGCACCCGGATCACCATAGTGTTCAGCCAGAATGATTGCTTCCGGGTTGGCCTCTTTAACATTTTTTCTGAAGTCCTTCCAGAATTTATGGTTGAATTCTCCGCTGCGGCCAAGGTCTGCAGCGACATCCAGTCTCCAGCCGTCCACATTGTACGGAGCCGAAACCCATTTCCTTGCAATTCCCATAATATAATCATACAACTTTGGTGAATCTTCATAATTCAGCTTAGGAAGCGTATCATGTCCCCACCATCCGTTATAGTGGTAGTTGTAAGGCCAGCTATCCTCAAAGAACTGGAAGAATGTACGATACGGGCTGTCAGCCGATACGTAAGCTCCTTTTGCATATCCTTCCTGATTCTCATAAATCTGTTCTCTGTCAAGCCATTTATTGAATGAACCGCAATGGTTAAATACACCGTCAAGAATTACCTTCATTCCCCTCTTATGAACTTCCTGCACAAACTCGGCAAAAAATGCATTTGAAGCTTCCAGATTTGCCTTATCCGTCACACGGGTAATATATCTCGTGGCATTTCTGTTTAAATAATCTCCATCGTTTAACAATTCGCCTTCATCCTTGACGATTCTTCCGATATGTGGATCAACGTAGTCATAATCCTGAATATCGTACTTATGATTCGAAGGCGATACAAATATCGGGTTGAAATATATAACCTCAACACCCAGCTTTTCAAGATAATCAAGTTTATCCCAGACACCCTTGATATCTCCGCCGTAAAACTCCCTGACACCCATTGATGCAGGGTATTTATTCCAATCCGTAACTTTTACGGAATTATCTCCTATATAGTGGTACTCATTCGTCTCCACATCATTTGTCGTGTCTCCATTAAAAAATCTGTCTGTATAAATCTGGTACATAACCGCACCCTTTGCCCAATCCGGTGTGGAAAATCCCGGTGTAATCACAAAATCATACCATCCAAGCCGGTTATCCACTACACCGGTCTTATCATAATAACAGACCTCGTAACCGGTCACAATCTTAAAATAATAGTGAACCTGTACATCAGTCAATTCAAGTTCTATCTCATAATAATCAAATAAATCAGTAGTAAGAACCACCTTCATCGGCAATTCTTTACCATCTATACACATATATACATCGTCTACATTATTTACTGCTGTTCTTATCTGAATGCGTACATTAGAATTTTTTTCAGGTTCTGGCGGATATCGGAATCCTGCGGTCTCATCACTAAATATTGCATCTCTGTTAATCATCGGATGCATATTCTGAAAATAAAAAATTTTTTTATCTGCCAGAGACATCTTTTCAACTTTAATATTCATCTAATATCAAACCTTTCATTCTAACTTAGATAGAGAATTTCTTCCCGTCCGATTATATATTAAAAAACCAATAAAATCAAGGAACTTTTTGTGTTTCCTTTGTTACTGTTCACAGCGGGAAATCCGAATGTCGGGATAGGAGCTGTGAATAGTAACTATTAACCAATCATTCAAATAAAAAGGACAGCTGTCGAACGCTGTCCTTTTAGGAGAAGGTATTTTTTTGTTTTTATGGGGTGTAACAAAAAAACTATATATAATGTATTGGGGGGTTTTTACGTTATTTATTATAGCACCCGTCTACAATTAAGTGTGCATAAACTTCACAAATTTTATCCCCTTTTTTTGTGCATTTTGCCATTGAATTTTTCTCTCCTGCAAAATTCTATGGCAATCTTGCACTTATTTTTCAAATAAAGCTTCAAATTCTTCCCTGCCTATTTTTTCTTTCTCCAGAAGAAGAGCAGCACTCTTATCCAGCACATCTCTGTGTTCTAAGATAATCTTCTTTGCTTTCTCGTAACATTCGCTTACAATTCTCTTCACTTCTGAATCTATGGCAGAAGCCGTCTCATCTGCATATCCTCTCGTGTGTGCAAGGTCTCTTCCTATGAACACCTCATCATCATCATCGCCGTAACATATAAGTCCAAGTTTTTCAGACATACCATATTTTGTCACCATGGATTTTGCCATCGATGTAGCCTGCTTAATATCCTGTGATGCACCTGTAGTAATATCATCAAATATTATCTCTTCAGCGATTCTTCCTCCAAGACTCACCATAATATCCTGAAGCATTTTTCCCTTTGTGAGGAACATTTCGTCTTTTTCAGGAAGCGGCATTGTATAACCCGCAGCTCCTGTTCCCGTAGGGATAATCGATACTGTATGAACAGGTCCTACTTTAGGAAGAACATGGAATAAGATCGCATGACCGGTCTCGTGATATGCAGTAATCTTCTTTTCCTCCTCAGAGATGACTCTGCTCTTTTTCTCTGTTCCGATACCCACCTTCACGAATGAACGGTTAATATCTTCCTGACTGATGTATGCTTTATTATTCTTTGCTGCATATATAGCAGATTCATTCATCAGATTTTCCAAATCTGCTCCGGTAAATCCTGCTGTAGTCTGTGCCACATTATCAAGGTCAACATCCTCTGCTAACGGCTTATTCTTTGAATGCACATCAAGAATCTCGCGTCTTCCCTTGATATCCGGTCTTCCAACTACTACCTTTCTGTCAAATCTTCCCGGTCTTAATATCGCAGGGTCAAGAATATCCACACGGTTGGTTGCAGCCATGACAATTATTCCTTCATTTACACCAAATCCATCCATCTCAACCAGAAGCTGATTTAATGTCTGTTCTCTTTCGTCATGACCGCCGCCCATTCCAGTTCCACGTCTTCTTGCCACCGCATCAATTTCATCAATAAATACGATACATGGTGAGTTCTTCTTGGCATCCTCAAATAAATCTCTTACTCTCGATGCACCCACACCTACGAACATTTCTACAAAGTCCGAACCTGATATACTGAAGAACGGAACACCTGCTTCTCCCGCAACTGCCTTTGCAAGCAATGTCTTACCGGTTCCCGGAGGGCCCGTCAGTATGACTCCTTTCGGTATCCTCGCACCCACTTCAATATATTTCTTAGGGTTCTTAAGGAAATCTACTATCTCCTCCAGCTCCTCTTTTTCTTCTTTCAGGCCTGCTACACCGTCAAAGTTGACCTTGACATCACCTTCTCCGGTCATTTTGGCACGGCTTTTTCCAAAATTCATCATCTTGCTGCCGCCGCCTCCGCCGCCGACCTGACCTGTAATCATGCTGAAGAATATAATCATAACTATTACCATTATGATATAAGGTATGATATCCCAGAGAATACTGTCTCTGTCAACATCTCTTAATTTGTAATCCTTTACTCCCATGTCTTTGAGTTCTTCAGTAAGTGTGGTCACATCAGGCACATACAGACTCTTTTTTTCTCCATTTGAATACCTGATAATGACACGTCCTGTCGGTGTCTCCTCATTCTGCTTTACTATAATCTCTGAATAATTTCCTTTTTCGACATCGCTGATAAATTCACCATACGTGTACTCTTCATTTTTGTTACCTAATTGTGCAATCATATACACAATCATACAAACAACAAGAGCAACTATAAGATAGAATCCTGCTCCTTTCATTTGTTTGTTCAATTTACATGCCTCCTTTCGCACCACATACCTTAATGCTTCAATCTATACTTTTTGTTTCACCAATATACTGTACCTTGAGAACCCGTTTTGTATCTTTCGTAATCTTATATTTTTCACTTATCCGGTATCCCACTACCCATATTATATGGCTTCCGTCCGCAAGCACGGGGATGGTACTTCTAAGTTCTCTCGGTACCTTTTCATCTATAAAATATGATTTCAGCTTTTTATGTTTTCCATCTGCAACCTCAAGATAATCACCTTCTTTTCGGCTTCTCAGACGAATAACATTACCTATTTTATCATAATCAAACCATTTCGTATACATTTTTTCTTCAAAATTAACAGATTTTTCTATGGAGACGATTAATTTAGCACCATTTTCGAGCGTATATTCACCCGGTTGTTCAACCTGAATATCATATTCTGTCCGGGAAGTTTCACTTATTTTTTTCATAATGCATTTTCCATATGAATTCATGCACACAATTCCATACGGAAGATTCACTGATTTACCGGTATTACTATCCATTATATTCATGATGCTGTAAATATGTTCGGATGTAATGTCTTTTAAACTTCCGGCTGTTTTTTCCACGCACATTCTCACAACTTCACGCTTAATAATATCCGGATATGCTTTAAGTCCGTCTATCCGTATCACCATTTTCTCCGGCAATTCCTCTACATTTTCCATGTAACATTTCTTATATTGTGTCTCCATGTAATTCTCTATTTCATTTAATTGTCTGCTGAGATTCAAAATATGAGTACCACTTGCCGCATTAATCTCATTCTCAAGATACGGAAGTAATTCCAGTCGTATTTTGTTCCTTGTATATCCTTTTATAAGATTTGTGGAATCTGTTCTGAAGACTATGTTTTTTTTCGCAAGATATTCTTCGATCTCTGTTCTTGTCAGGCAAAGTATCGGTCTTATAATCCTGTCTCTCTTCGGAGGTATGCCACACACTCCTCTTATTCCCGTTCCTCTGCACATATTATACAGAACCGTCTCTATACTATCATTTGCATTGTGTGCTACGGCGATTTTGTCAGCTCCGGTATCTGCAGCAACCTGTTCAAACACCTGATATCTGACATGCCTGCCTGCCTCTTCTTCTGACATTCCCTTTTCAAGAGCCAATGCCGGTATATCAAAATGAAATGCTTTGTATTCCACATTCATTTTCTCACACATCTGCTTAACAAATTTTTCATCCTCATCCGCTTCTTCTCCACGTATTCCATGATTAACATGTACCACGCAGAGATGCAGATTCATTTTTTCTTTTATTTCGCTTAAGATATTAAGAAGGCAGACCGAATCAGCGCCTCCTGAAACTCCAAGTACAATCCGGTCTGACCTGTCTATTAACCTGTTTTCTTTTATGTATTTTATTACTTTATCCATAAAAATATTTATGCCCTTTCTATAGCTTTTAAGCTGCTCTGTTCCAAACGCCTGCCACAAGAACCGTCATATCATCCTCAGGCTCGCTACTTCCATATTGTAACACATTTTCAAGCACCATGCTTGCCATTTCTTTTGGATTTGTGCTATCAATATTCAAAATGATCTCACTCATTATCTTTTCTTTATCTTCATCATCGATAGCTTCAACGATACCATCCGATACCATTATAATCATATCTCCTGAGTACATTTTCTTCGATGTGCTTTCTATGTCAACCTGATCAAATACGCCCATCGGCATTGTTTCTGATTTGATTGCTTCTACCCATTTTCCTCTTTTAACAAATGTAGATGCGGCTCCCAGTTTTACAAAGTCGCACATTCCCGATGTCAGGTTAAGGATTCCCATATCTAATGTTGTAGGCTTCTCGCTTCCTGAATTTATCAGCATCACGGAATTAATCATCTTTATCGCAATATCTTCGCTGAATCCGCTATCCATTAGCTGCTCAAGCAGCTCAACAGCCGTCTCGCTGTCCTGAAAAGCATAATATCCGGAGCCCATTCCATCCGAAATGCTCATCAGCAGTTTTCCATCACTGATTTCTGAAAATGTAAAATTATCCCCGGATATTTCTGACTGTTTTTTTGTTTTTCTCGCAAGACCATGCAGTACATAGAAATTCTTTTTTTCCACAAAAGAAATACTGACGGATTCTTTACCAAACATCTTTCTGCCATTTACCTCCGCTTCTAATTCTACACCTAAGTATTCTCCAAGACGCACTGCCATCTCTCTGGCACTTATTGACTTGCCTTTCTGACATCTTGCCGTCACCACATATTCTTTTCCCCTGTTTTTTCTTTCTATGATGATGAATTTTTTTAAAAATATTCCATCTCTTTTTAAGATTTCCCGCAATTCATCCTCGTATACATAATGGTAGTCCTTTGTATTGTATATCATTTTTCCATAATCGCAAATCATATTGGCAATTTGCTGCAGCTGCATCGAAATTACCTGTCTGCTTTCAATTAATTTGTTCCCCCATATCATATTTATCCTTGCTTTTTCATATATATGATTAAGCTCAGAAAGAAACATTTCAGGGGTCAGACAGCTAATCATAAATCTTCCCGTCATGTCCTGTAATGACAGTTTCCCCTTTTTATCAGTCATTATCACAAGATTATAAATGTCGTCCTGAATTTCTTCTTTCTGGCTGCATAATTTTCTCCTTGCGCACTTGCTGCACATTTTACAGGTAAGTTCATCATATATATTTTCATAGTCTTCACTGTCAAAACGGTTTTTTCTATGTATGTCGGAAAAACTGTCTGCAAGTTTGCTAAGCGACTCTTCGATTAATTTTAATCTTTTTTCTCCTTCTTTTTTTATCTCATTTTCTTTCCTGTCTGAACCGTCCCTTCCGCCGGCAAAAACGGGAATCAGACACAAAAGCATAACTGCACCGTATATAAATGTCTTTAACATTTCCTTTGGCAGAATATTCTGCATACCGTAAAAATACAGTACTATCGCTGCCATAATTCCTATACCGGTTATCTCTTCATTTTGCATAAGACGAATCCGTCCCTTTATTATGCCGTCTATTCCTCTTGAAAAAACCACAAATATCGATGCCGCCAGAACGGATACAACCCCTGCACTCCAAAGTATCTCCGACAGCTCACCGTTATTATTTCCTACCAGCATACAGACTGCTTCACATATAAACATAATCAGAAATGTCTGTAATGAATAAACAAAAGCCGGTATTCTGGCACCCGTGGCTTCCGTGACTTTTGCCACTGTCGCTATCCCTATTATTATAATTATGTTCTTTAAGGATGCAAAATAATCTTTTGCTGTCATCATACTTAACGACATTAGCAGGATTGTAATAAATCTGTGTTTCTTCTTGCTGTGTAATGCCGCAAAATATCCTATCCCAAGAGGATTGTACGTCATGATGCTGCACCTTGCTATCAGCATCCCCATCATTTGTAAGATTGTGTTTGATAAAATCTTCTTTTTCATATACTGCTCCTTATATAATTATTCCCCGATATTATACTGGTACCGCTATAAATAATCTGTCATTTTAGGGAAAAGATTTCAAAAAACTTTTTGACAAAATTTACTTCAAAAATCTTTTCGAGTCGTATCAAGGTACTTAAACCTGTTTATGATGTGAATATTTCAGGTGCGTAGCACCGGGAGAGCTGCAAAGCAGCGGGAAATCCGAATGTAGGGAGAGGAGCTGTGAATAAATAATCGAGTAGGAGGAATTTCTCGCAAGTGAGAAATTCCGACCTCTCACACCACCGTGCGTACCGTTCGGTACACGGCGGTTCAATCAACTTAACAAGTA
>CADADA010000006.1 GCA_902786515.1 uncultured Lachnospiraceae bacterium
AGGAAGAGGCCAACCAGAGAGAGACTTCAATGCGCATGCATTGCGTCTCGAGTCGGTTGGACTCTTCCTGTTTTTAGACTGTCTTAGTGCGACAGCCCCCATTTTTATAATAGTTCAATTTCATAAATCAACGACTCTATTTTCTCCACTATACGTAGTTGCTCGTTTTCAGGTGGAATTGGAACTAACATTTTCCCAAGTGTCTGTCCATTACAATTAGGTTGTGCTGTTGCAGTAGTCCCTTGCTTAAGCTGGTTCCAGTAAAGAGGCGATTCCATAAAAAATTTTAGGTATTGAGAACATAATCTGCTATTATATCTTGTACGAATGAGGTATCCTGCATAAATCGATTCATTGGGAACTTCTGTTACTAAATATGATTTCCCAACAGTTCCTCCGGTTCTTGCAAATAGTATATCATTTGGTTTTAACAAATATGCTTCGATATCTTTTTCATCGATATCACAATATGGTACATTATCCCATATTACAGAATTATTCTGTATATCGCTTATTCTTACCATTTTAATACGTCCAGACTCTTTGGCAGATGCATTATAGCCATATTGAATTGAATAAGATATATTCCCCCATCTTTCCCATTCCCACGAATCCGGTATTTCGAACGGTATTTCATCGTCGATACATCGCTCGATACCGTCTAACTTCTCATAATGAGAATTATCCCTACGATAAATAATGGATTCGTGCTTATCCTTTTTAAGCTTTCCTTCTGCGATTAGACGTTGTTTTTCCTCACGGATACGCTCCAATAACGCAGATGCTGGCTCATCATTCTCATTCTGAGGAACAAGTTTACCCATAACTGCTTCTTGCAAGATGGATTTTTTAAGTTTTGCCGGAAACGAAACGTTTAGCTCAGCTGAATTATCAGAGAAACTCTTATATAGTTTTATATAAGGCTCTATCTCCTGGATTCTATCTACAATTCTATTCTGCTCTTCTAGCGGTGGTACTGGAATAAGAAAATTACCAACCTTACCTGTAGAGATATGAACAATAATATCACCGGTAGCTGTCCTTCGCTTAAACTCAACTGCATATGGTGAGTTTAGGAAATATACAAGGTAAAATGGGTTCATACCATGAGCTGTCCAATATGCTAAATCACCACCGGCAGCAACAGGTATACTTCCTGTATAGGTAATAGCTTTTGCAATATCAGGCTTATTTTCTCCTGTTAATGTAAATAAGACATCTCCTTGATTAAAATGATTACAATTTACATTAACATCTTTGGGAATAAATGATACCGTGTGGTCAAAGGAAATAGTATAGCTTGTATATATTTCTCCGTATCTTACACAGGGGAACCCTTCTTTAACGGTTTCTGTTCTTTTTATACCTTTCCCGCGAATCATTGTACCTAGTGATGAGCATCGACACCACGCCCAGTTCTCCGGTATCTCAAAAGGAATCTCATCCGCTATAGAAACAGGCTCATTATTCCCCACCTTCTCATAAGGAATATTATCAACAGCACATCCACATCAAAATTTAGCCATGAGATGACTATTAGTTACGCGAATTTAGCCATGGAATGCACAACATAAACAGATCATTCAGAGTAATATATTTAAAAGAAGGCACTTAGAGTGTTAATGCATGCAAATTACTCTGATAAAAAAATGCAAAGGAGAACAAACATTATGAAAGATTCAGTAATAATTCCAATATGGGAAAGATACCTGATGACTGTAATCGAAGCATCTGAGTATTATCATATTGGCGAAAATAAATTGAGAAATATTATTGAGACTCATCCTAATGCAGATTTTCTGATTATGAATGGTAATAGATATTTGATAAAAAAGAAATTATTTGAAGATTTTTTAAGGGAGTCGTCGGTATTGTAAAAATTGTAAGATAGTTAACATAGATGGTCCAACATGTGTTATAATATGAGCATGTGCTGGACTCTCTTTTTGAAAGGAGAGATTTTATGAGCGAAAAAAGAAGAGATAAGAGAAATCGTATTCTTCATGATGGAGAGTTCCAGAGAGCAGATGGAAGATATCGATTTAGATACACAGATGAGAATGGTGATGAACACGATATTTATAGTTGGAGATTAGATAAGAACGATCCTGTTCCAAAGGGCAAGAAATCTGAACTATCATTAAGAGAAAAGGAAAAGCAGATAGAATTAGATCTGTTTAACAAGATTGTGCCGGATGGAGGGAACATGACAGTTCTGGATTTGGTAGAGAAATATGTATCACTAAAAACAGGTGTCAGACATAATACAGAAGCCGGATACAAGACGGTTATAAATGTATTGAAAAAAGAAAAGTTTGGTGCGATAAGAATTGATAAAGTTAGATTATCAGATGCCAAACAATGGCTTATTAAACTTCAGCAAGAAGATGGAAAAGGATACAGTTCCATTCATAATATTCGTGGTGTTTTAAGACCTGCATTTCAGATGGCGGTTGATGATGATCTGATTCGTAAAAATCCGTTTGCTTTTGAACTTGTTTCTGTAGTTGTGAATGATAGTGTAAGAAGAGAAGCGATTACAAGAAAACAGGAAAGAGATTTTCTTAAGTTTGTAAAGGAAGATTCTCACTTTTGCAAATACTATGATGCAATCTTTATACTTTTTAAAACCGGACTTAGAATTTCAGAATTTTGTGGTTTGACGATTAAGGATATTGAGTTTGATGAAAAACGTATCAAAGTTGACCATCAGCTTCAAAGAAAGAGAAATATGGAATACTATATTGTTGAACCAAAAACTGAATCCGGTAACCGATATGTGCCGATGACAGATGAAGTTGCGGAATGTTTTCACAGGATTATTGATAACAGAGTATCACCGGCAGTTGAACCTATGGTGGACGGATATGCAGGATTTTTGTTTTTAGATAAAAACGATAAACCAATGGTGGCACTTCACTGGGAAAAATATATGAAACATATCAGGGAAAAGTATAATAGCATTTACAAGATTCAGATGCCAAAGGTAACACCGCATGTATGCAGACATACTTTTTGCAGCAACATGGCAAAGTCAGGAATGAATCCAAAAACATTGCAGTATATAATGGGACATTCGGATATTGGTGTGACGCTTAATACCTATACACATGTAAATGTAAAAGATGCGATAACGGAAATGCGTGAGTTATATAAGCATATTTCTGAAATGGATTCCGAGGGTAAATTGCAAAAGAAAAGCAAAAAGGCAATTTAAAAATGCTTGATTTTCCTTGAAAAACCTCAAGGGTACGGAGTTGAAATTTACCCTTATTTTTACCCTTTTTGCGAGAGAAAACTTAAGAAAATATAAGAATTTTTAAGACAAAACGGTAATTTAAGAGGTAAAAGAAAAATCCCTAAAACCCTTGAAAATACAGGGAAAACAGCGAAAACAAGGAGTTTTTTAAAAGATGATAAAAGTACTATTCATCTGCCACGGCAACATCTGCCGCTCGCCAATGGCAGAATTTGTTTTAAAAGATATGGTAAAAAAAATTGGCATTGCTGACCAATTTGAAATAGCGTCAGCTGCCACAAGTACAGAAGAAATATGGAACGGTGTTGGAAATCCGTTTTACCCGCCTGCAAGGAAAGAACTTGCAAAACATGGAATACGATGCGATGGAAAAAGGGCCGTGATGTTAAAGGCATCTGATTATGATTATTACGACTATTTAATCGGCATGGACAGCATGAACATGCGAAATATGGAACGTATTACAGGACATCCACGCGGAGAAAAAATGAGAATGCTACTTGAGTATTCCGGAGAAATGCGGGGAATTACAGACCCATGGTATTCCGGAGAATTCGATGTTACATACGAAGATGTAGTTACAGGATGTAGGGCGTTTTTAGATTATTTGGGATACGAAGTATAATATCAATCAAAAGATTTAATATGAAGAATGTGAACATATTTCTTTAAAAAAAGATAGAATACTGGTATAATAAAAGATAAAAAAAGGAGAATAAAACTATGGCAACAAACAAGTATGCAGGAACTAAAACAGAAAAGAACTTATGGGAAGCATTTGCAGGTGAATCACAGGCAAGAAATAAGTATACATACTTTGCATCTGTAGCAAAAAAAGCCGGATATGAACAGATTGCGGCACTATTCTTACAAACTGCAGATAATGAAAAAGAACATGCAAAACTTTGGTTCAAGGCTCTTGGAGAATTAGGCGATACGCCGGCAAACCTTCTTCATGCTGCAGAAGGGGAAAATGCAGAATGGACAGATATGTATGAAAGAATGGCTCGTGACGCTGAAGAAGAAGGATTTACAGAACTTGCTGCTCAATTTAGAGGTGTAGCTGCAATTGAAAAAATGCATGAGGAAAGATATCGTGCGTTACTTAAAAATGTTGAGGCAATGGAAGTATTTAAGAAGAGTGGAGTTACTATGTGGGAATGCAGAAACTGTGGTCATGTAGTGGTTGGACTTGAGGCTCCGGAAGTATGTCCTGTATGTAATCATCCACAGGCTTACTTTGAAGTTAGAAAAGAAAACTATTAAGATGTAGGAGGATTTGAATATGAGATTTTTTATTTGTGAGAATTGTGGAAATCAGATTGAAATGATTAAGGACAAAGGTGTACCGGTAATGTGTTGTGGACAGAAGATGAAAGAACTTATTCCGGGAACATCAGATGGAGCAGTTGAAAAACATGTTCCGGTTATTACTATTGATGCAAATAAGGTGACGGTAACAGTTGGCTCTGCAGAGCATCCTATGGCAGAGGCTCATTACATTGAGTGGATTGTGTTAGAGACAACAAATGGAGCTCAAAGAAAAGTACTGAATCCTTCTGAAAAACCGTGTGCTGAATTTGTACTTGCGGATGGAGAAAGCGTAGTTGCGGCATATGCATATTGTAATTTGCATGGACTTTGGAAAGCTGAATAATAAGCAAAACCGGCTGTCAGAAATGATAGTCGGTTTTTGTGTGCAATGATAAGAATTCAGCACATAATATGTGAAGGAGAGATACAACAAATGACTGAAAAAGAAAAAATGTTAACGCAAAAAATGTACGATGCAAACTATGATGAAGAATTGCTTAAGGAAAGGCTTAAAGCTAAAGACTTATGCTATGAATTTAACATGTTAAAACCTTCAGACGAAACAGGACAGGAGGAGCTCCTTAGACAAATTTTGGGAGAGATAAAAGGAAATATCAAAATTGTTGCACCATTTTGGTGTGATTATGGCTATAATATTAAAATTGGTGAAAATTTCTTTGCAAATCACAACATGGTAGTGCTGGATTGTGCAAAAGTAACGTTTGGCGATAATGTATTTGTAGGGCCGGATTGTGGATTTCATACCGCAGGCCATCCGGTAGATTATGAGAGAAGAAATAAAGGTTTGGAATATGCGTATCCTATCAAAGTGGGAGACAATGTATGGATTGGAGCGGGAGTTCATGTTATGCCGGGGGTTACAATTGGAAATAACGTGGTTATAGGGGGCGGAAGTGTAGTGGTGAAAGACATTCCGGATAATTCTGTTGCAGTAGGAAATCCATGCCGTATAGTCAGAAAAATTACAGAGGATGATAAAGTGAAAAATTGGGACAGGTGAAAAAAAGTAGTTGCAATCTTTTTTTATTTATATTATAATGCACAATTGTGTTAAAAAAATAAAAAAGGAGAGGCTAGATTATTATGAAAAAAAGCACAAAGAGAATATTGTCATTATTACTTGCGTTGATTATGACAGTTTCGGTAACTAATGGTGCGTCTATCGTTTCTAATGCGGAAGAAAACGAGACGAATCAGAATGGTGAATTATATAGTTCATCATATGCAACAGGAGACACGACGACAGAAGAAGAGGTTGCAAACGATACGAATGCAATGTCATCAGCAGATTTTATTGCACAGTTTGAAGATGAAAGTGCTGCTGATGATGGTTATCCTACAGCAGTAGATAACAGCACTTCAGTATATTTTCCGGCAGTTGGAAATCAGAGAAGTGTAGGTTCTTGTACTTGTTGGGCAGAGGTATATTATGCTTTTACATATGCAAATTGTAAGGCAAAAAATGTACCGGCTACGGGTAACAACGTTATGTCGCCTGCATTTGTATATAACCAGATAAAAAAATATGGCGGCGGTTCATCATATCCTAAAGCGTTCAATGTATTAAGATTTGAGGGAGTACCTTCTAAGAATACGGCGGATTTCGAAGATTACTACAGTGAGACAGCATGCAAGACATGGTTCCCGGAAGAGAGTATATGGAATGAAGCAGGACAGAACAGACTTACATCATATACATACGTTAGTCATCCGGGCACAATTTCATCACCTACAGATTCAGACTTAAATGAAATTAAAGGTTACTTAAGTGATGGTAAGCTTGTAACATATTCTTGTGATATTTTTGGATGGCGTTATGAGATGCTTGAAAGCGGTTCAGCTCACAGCGGTGAGCTTATTGCGACACATGCAGTTCAGTCAGATTCAGGTCACAGAATGACAATTGTAGGTTACGATGATAATGTTTATTATGACATAAATGGTGACGGTACAATTCAGGATGCTGAAAGAGGAGCATTTAAGATTGTTAATTCATGGGGAACAACTTATGCAAATAACGGATTTAGCTGGGTTTCTTATGATGCTATCAATTATACATCACAGGCAGGAGTTTCATCTACTAACAGAGAAGTGGCAATGAACGGTTTTGCAGTTCAGTATGTTCAGCCAAATGGATTTCAGTCATCTGACATGAAGATGGTAATGACGCTTAATACTGCATCAAGAGATGAAGCAAGAGTTAATATTAAAGCAGTTGATTCAGCTAACGTAAATAGCAACATGAATTTTACTGCGTTTTCCAACAGAAACGTAATGCAGTATGCTTTGGATGGTTCTTCAATAGCAACAGATGGAACAGTAACATTTGATTTAAAAAATGTTGTAGAAGATTTAACAGCAGATACAATAGGAAACTATACATGGTCTGTAACAGTTAGTGATACTACTTCAAATTCTAATGAATTAACGTTAAAAGACGCTAAGATAACTGTAAATGGAAATGAATATGCAAGAGTTGCAGATGCAGGATCATCAGTAAATGGAAGCTCAGCAACATACGAATTTGTACCATCTGCAGGTAACGTTGCAACAGTATATTATCAGAATAATTCATGGTCAAATGCAAATATTCACTACAGAGTTGATAACGGTTCATGGACAAGTGTACCGGGCGTTAAGATGACTACAAGTGATATAACAGGTTATACATGGAAATATACAATTCCATTAAGTAACCAGAATGGTGTAACGGTTTGCTTTAATGATGGAAACAATAACTGGGACAGCAATAATGGAAACAATTACTACCTCGGTGCAGGACAGTATGGAATTAAGAATGGTAACATTACTGAATTAGGAATGTCTGCAAGTGTAAATATCTCAGGTTCGGCAGGAGATATGTATGCAGATGTTACAGTAGAAAATGGTGTTGCACCATATACATTTGAATATTCATATACAAGAGATGGTGGAGATTTAAGAAAAGGAACATCAACAAACTCTCACATATATATGTCGTGCTATACAAAGGGATTTTATGAATTTAATGTAAAAGTAACTGATGCAACCGGAAATGTATGTAACGCAAAAGGTGAACTTGATTTTCCGGGACCATATATAGAAATTACACCTGATAAGGCAGGACCGCAGAAAGTCGGAACTACAGTAAAATTCACTGGTGAATATTACAATTTCTATTATGAGAAGTTCGCACCATATTTTTACTGGGAAATCTCAAAAGACGGTAAAACATATGACGGAACAGTAACAGGTAAAAGCATTGAATTTACACCGGATGAAGCTGGTGTTTACACAATAAAATATTACACATTAAGTTATATGGGTACATATTTTGAAAAAGTTATTACATATGAATTTGTTGATTCAAATGTTGCTACAGTATATTATCACAACAACTCATGGTCAAATGCATATGTACATTACAGAGTAGACAATGGTTCATGGACTTCAGTACCAGGCGTTAAGATGCAGGCAAGCGACATCGCAGGATATGAGTGGAAGTTCGACATTGACTTGAATTCACAGAATGGAGCAACGGTTTGCTTCAACGACGGAAATAACAATTGGGACAGCAACAATGGAAACAACTACTACATTGCAAAAGGTAAGTACGGTGTTTCAAACGGAAATGTAACAGAGATTAAAGATAATAACGAATTTACTGCAAAGGTTTCTGTTGACAGAGCTGTTGGTGGTAAATATAACAAGACAAATATTTCAGTAGCAGTTGAAAATGGTACAGCAGTTAAATACAGCTATTACATTTATCCATATGGACAGGAAAAAAATATTGGATATGGTGTGAGAAATACTACATACTCAACATATGGATTTACTCCATATACAGAGGGAACATATACAATTGAGGTCGAGGCTACAGATGCAGACGGAAATATTGCATCAGATAAGATTGAACAGTATGTAGTAGAAGGATTAAAGTGTGAAAGCTTTACTGCAAGTGTTGCATCACCTCAGGCTACAGGAACTGCGATTAATTTAACAGCAAAATTTGTTAATTATCAGGTAGATCCTTGGAATTCGTTTGGCATAACAGTAAGTGACGGAACTACAACAACAAATTTAACAACAACAGCAAATGACGGTGTAGTAACAGGTACATGGACACCGGATCATGAAGGAACATATACATTAACAGCAGTATTCAAATCATTCTCCGGTGCACAGTTTACAAAGACAATGCAATACGTTATCTCAAACGGTAATAAAGCGGTTGTATATTATAACAACAGTGCATGGTCATCAGCAAACATTCATTATAAGGTAGATAACGGCTCATGGACATCAGTACCGGGTGTACAGATGCAGTCAAGTGATTCGCCAAGATATACATGGATGTATACGATTGATTTAAATGATGAAGAAGGCGCAACAGTTTGCTTCAATAATGGAGCAGGTTCATGGGATAGCCAGAATGGAAACAACTATCATGTGGGTGTTGGTCAGTACGCGATTATTTACGGAAATGTAATACAGTTAGGTTAAATACTATTTAAAGATGCAGGCAACGGTCGTAAGTGGCTGTTGCCTGTTTTTTTACACTCATTTTACACGTACTTGAAAAAACACCTATAATTATGCTACAATAAAGGTTAGTTATATTGATATGGAGGCATATAAAATGGGAAAAATTTTTAAATTCAATCAGGATGTGGATACGGATCAGATTATTGCATCACAGTATCTGTTATTTCCGACAATAGATGAGATGAAAGCACATACATTTGAGTCGCTTGATCCGGATTTTGCAGCAAATGTAAAACCGGGAGATTATGTTGTGGCATCAGAAAATTTTGGGTGCGGTTCATCGAGGGAGCAGGCTCCCGGTGTATTAAAAGCTTTAGGAGTGAAAGCTGTAGTTGCAAAATCATTTGCAAGAATCTTTTATAGAAATGCAATTAATATAGGACTGCCGGTAATAGTATGTAAGGAATTGCATGAAAATGTTGAGGCCGGTGAAGAGATGGAATTATCATTGCAGGAAGGAATAGTGCGTGTGGGTGAAAAGACATTTACATGTACAAAATTACCGGAATATATGCAGGGAATTTTAGATCAGGGCGGATTAATCGCGTCATTAAACAAGGAAGAATCATAGGAGGTAACAAGCAGTGGGAATGACAATTGCAGAAAAGATAATTGCGGCAGCAGCAGGTGTTGAAAGTGTGAAGCCGGGAGATATACATACAGTGGAACTTGACAGATTGATGAGTAATGACGGAACGACTCATCTTACTATAGATATGTATAACAAATTAAAAAATCCGCATATTGCAGATGTGAACAAATTAGTGTGGATTGTTGACCATAATGTGCCGTGTGACAGTGTTAAGACAGCAGCATCACACAAAAAAATGCGTGATTTTGCAAAAGAACATGGTATAAAGTTTTATGAAGGAGAAGGTGTCTGTCATCAGGTGATGATGGAAAAACATGTTACGTCAGGAGAATTGATATTTGGAGCTGACAGCCATACATGTGCCTATGGAGCAGTTGGAGCATTTGGAACGGGTGTCGGCTGTACGGATTATTTATACGCCATGGTAACCGGACATTCATGGCTTCTGGTACCTGAGACACTTCGTTTTAATCTTACAGGTAAGCTTCCTGAGGGTGTTTATGCCCGTGATCTGATTCTTACGATTATTGGGAAAATAGGTGCAAATGGTGCTAATTATATGGCTATGGAATTTGGTGGTGAAGGACTTAAGACACTGAACATGAGTGACAGAATCTCAATCTGCAATCTCTGTGTTGAGGCAGGTGCCAAGACAGCACTCATGGAAGTGGATGAGATTACGCTTGATTATCTGAAAGAACATGGAAGAGAACCAAAGCACGTATTTAAAAGCGATGAGGATGCGAATTTTGCAAAGGTGTATGATATCGATTTATCTACGATAAAACCGATTGTAGCAAAACCGCATTTTGTGGACAGTGTCGTAGATGCGAAGGAATGTGTGGGAACACACATAGATGAAGCATTTTTGGGTTCATGTAATAATGGAAGAATAGAAGATTTAAGAGCAGGTGCGGATATTATTAAAGGTAAAAAGGTTCATCCGATGGTAAGATTTTTAGTTGTACCAGCGAGTGCAGATGTTTACAAGCAGGCTTTATATGAGGGAATCATTGATACGTTCATGGAAGCAGGAGCGATTGTGATGAACCCGAATTGCAGCGTTTGCTGGGGAAGCTGTCAGGGTGTTATCGGAGAAAATGAAGTGTTGATAAGTACAGGTACAAGAAACTTTAAGGGCCGTGCAGGACATAAAGATTCGTTTGTATATTTAGCTTCGGCTGCCACGGTTACGGCTTCGGCAATTAAGGGCGAGATTGCCACGGCAGATATGGTTTAGTGCAAAAAGGAAAGGAACAAAAGTATCATGGATAAATTTAGTGGAAAAATATGGGTACTCGGAGATGATATAGATACAGACATTATTATACCTACAGAATATCTGGCGCTGAAGACAGTTGATGATATGAAACCGTATGCGTTTTCGCCTTTGCGTCCTGAACTTGCAGGTCAGATAAGCGAAGGAGATATTATTGTAGCAGGAAAGAACTTCGGTTGTGGTTCATCAAGAGAGCAGGCACCGGAGATTATAAAAGCTCTTGGAATAAAGTGCGTTATTGCGAAATCATTTGCAAGAATCTTTTTCCGTAATTCGTTTAATAATGGTTTGCTTTTGATAGAAAATGAAGATTTACATGACGTAGTAAAGGAAGGCGATAATATTACAGTCTGTGTAAATAACTTCATAGAACATGAAAATAAGAAGTACCCGATTGCAGAACTTCCACAGAATCTTGTGGATATCGTAAATGCAGGCGGACTTGTAAAGGCTATGAGAAAACTTAATGGTCTGGATTAGTAATTTGTGGAAAGGAATGCAAAAAAATGGGTAAGACGATTATAGAAAAAATAATAAAGAATAATACCGGAATAGATGCAAAACCGGGAGATATCGTGACGGTAAATGTTGACAGAGTGATGATACATGACATTTTTATTCCGTTTGTGGCATCAAAATTTGAAGAAATGGGATTTAAAAAATTATGGGATCCGGACAAGGTTGTTTTGATTTATGATCATCTTGTTCCTGCAAGTCAGGTAGACGATACCAGACATTTTAAAGTAGGAAATGAATTTGTTCAAAAATACGGGATGAAGAACGTACATCGTTCTGATGGTATCTGTCATCAGCTGATGACAGAGGCACTCTATGTAAAACCGGGAAATATTGTTTTTGGTACAGACAGTCACACTACAACTTACGGATGCGTCGGAGCATTTTCATCAGGAATTGGTTATACAGAGATGGCTAGTATTTTAGGTACAGGAACTATGTGGGTAAAAGTACCGGAAACCATAAAAGTAAATATTACCGGAAAACTGCCTGATAATGTTATGGCTAAAGATATTATTTTGAAGCTTATCGGAGATTTGGGAGCGGATGGTGCAACATATAAAGCACTTGAATTTACAGGAGATACAGTTGAAAATATGACGGTCGCTTCGAGAATGTCAATGTCAAATATGGCTATAGAGGCGGGAGCTAAATGTGCATTGTTTACACCGGATGAAAAGACAGCCGAGTATTGTGAAATAGAACTTGATGATAAGCAGAAAGACCTTGTTGGAGATGAGGATGCCGTATATTGCAGAGAAATATGCTATAAGGCAGAGGATTTTGTACCTGTAATGGCATGTCCGTCAAATGTGGACCATGTTGAACCTGTAAAAGACCTTGTAGGAAAGGAAATAGATCAGGTATTTATCGGTTCATGCACGAATGGCAGGCTTGAGGATTTGATGGCAGCAGCATCTGTTTTGAAAGGAAAACATGTGGCTCCATTTGTAAAACTTATCATTACACCGGCGAGCAGAAAAATATACAGACAGGCTGATGAAAACGGTACTTTAAAGATTCTTGCAGATGCAGGAGCGATGATTACTCACCCGAGCTGTGGACTCTGCTGCGGAAGAACAGGTGGAATCCTGACAGATGGAGAAGTGGTTGTAGCTACGAATAACAGAAACTTTTTGGGAAGAATGGGAACCTCAAAGGTGGAGATTTATTTAGCATCACCGAGAACGGCAGCCGCATGTGCAGTTGCAGGTAAAATCGTTGAACCGGTATAGTGATTAAAAAAACGAGGTGGAATATGGGAAGAATTTTGATTGTTTCTATGGAAGATAATCTGGAAAAATATAAGGAAGTGGCAAGGGAGTATGAAGTGGGATTTGAAATAAACGATTTTTATAACCCGGACGTACTCGCTGATACCCGCAGACAGAGGGAAATCATCCATAAATACAGAGAATGTGGGCTTCCGGATTATTTTACCATGCACGGTGCGTTTTATGATGTCATACTGTTTAGTGAAGATAAGGAAATTGTTGAAGTTTCAAAAAAGAGAATGATAACAAGTATGGATATTGCAGATGAGATAGGAGCTTCGGCAGTAGTTTTTCATACAAATGTCAATCCGTTTCTGGGAAATGAGTCGTACTTGAACGGAGTAGTCTCGCGTACGGTGGAGTTTTATAAAGAATTGCTGGAAAAGTACCGGAATATAAACATATACATAGAAAATATGTTTGATGATAATCCGGGTGTAATCAGTGAAATAGCGCAAAGACTGTGTAAATATGATAATTTTGGTGTCTGCTTTGATTATGCACACGCGAGCATTTCGAGTACCCCGATGAGAGAATGGATTGAGGCATTAAAGGGATATATAAGACATGTCCATATTAATGATAATGATTTGAAAAATGATTTGCATCTTCAGGTAGGAACAGGAAAAATCGATTGGAATGAGTTTAAGTATTACTATGAAAATGTTTTTAAGGATGCAGACGTATTGATAGAAACGAATCAGCCGGATGATCAGGTGGCATCATTTAAGTACATACGGAATTTACTCGAATCAAAAGAGTCGTGTTATGATATAGATAAAGAAAAAAAGCCAAATGCTGAAGAAATGCTTGAAAATATATTTTATTATATGACCGAGCTTTTGGAAGAAAAGAAATTTGAAAAGACATTAAGTATGTTAAATGAATTAGGCAGCAATATTGTCGGAGCCGAGAGAACATCATTCTGGTATTGGGATAAAAAAATAAAGAAATACTGGACATTTGCGGCAATGGGAAATGAAAAAATGATGATTGATGAAAAAACCGGCATTGTAGGAAAATGTATCAGCGAAGACAGGACAATATTGTGCAATGATCCATATTCTATGGAAGAATTTAATGAGACGGTGGACGAGGATACAGGATATGTGACAAAATCCATACTGTGTATACCGGTTAAAAATTCAGACGGCGAGGTTATGGGAGCTTTTGAGGCACTGAACAAATATGACCGCCACGGAGAAAATATACCTTTTGTGGAAGAAGATATAAAGAGACTTTCACTGGTAGCTGCATTTGGGGAGAAGACTATAGAATCATATCTGTTACATCAGGAGGCACAGTCTGATGAACTTACGGGACTTAGAAACAGATATGCATTTTATGAGTATTATAATACGAAGCTTTCTAAGAAAAAGGGTAACAAAGCATCCGTTGTTATGTGTGATATTGATCATTTTAAGAACATAAATGATACATATGGCCACAATGTGGGAGATTTGGTATTAAGAGAAATTGCCGGCATAATCAGGGATAATGCCGGTAAGGATGATTTGACAGTCCGTTGGGGAGGAGAGGAATTTATCGTAATTCTTATGGGGAAAAATGATGATGAAGCCTATGATTTTGCGGAAAACTTAAGAAAAAAGGTACAATCACACACATTTGATACAGGAGACGTTCAATTTGGTGTTACTATGTCATTTGGTGTGGGCTTGATTGATTTAGAGAATACGGTTGAAATTAATGTAAAAAATGTTGATGAAAAACTTTATAAGGCAAAAAATACAGGAAGAAATAAAGTTGTAAGATGACTTTGGCAGGGGGAAACTCTAATGAATGATAGATTTGTTTTTATAAGTTATAGCACCAAAGATGATTTAGAGGTAGACGCAATTGTTAAAATACTGAAAAATGCAGGTATAGAATGCTGGAGAGCACCACAGATGATAGGTGTTGGTTCAAATTATGCAAAAGAAATACCGAAAGCAATCTCGGGCTGTAGTGTATTTTTGCTGATATTATCAGATAATTCGCAAAACTCCATATGGGTGGAAAAGGAACTTGATTTTGCCGTGAATGAGAGAAAAACCATTGTTCCGCTTATGATAAGTAATTGTCGTATAAACGACATGTTTAAATTTTATCTTAATAACGTTCAGACCATATGTTATGAGAATGACAAATGGATTGCACTTGGTATTTTGAGGAAGAGACTGCTGGCACTTTTGGGAAATGACAGAAACGCTGGAATAAAAGAAGAAACTTCTGCAAATGAAACAGAAAATGAAGAAATCCATAAGCTGTCAAAGGATGAAGAGAGAAAAAAGAAGATTATGAAGCTGATGGATAAGAGTGATGGGTATAATCCACAGCCTGTTCAATGTGAGAAATGCGGTGGGGAACTTGACATGGTTATGCATGGAATTTACCGTTGCAGAAATTGCAGTACATTGAATTATGATACAGTTCACAAAATTAGCGAATATCTTAAAAAGAATGGTGCAAGAAACAGGATACAGATTATGAGAGACACAGGCGTTTCTCTTGCAGCGATAGATTACTTTTTTAAAGAAGGTGTCTTTGAAGTGAAAGACAGTGAAAAAACGAAAAATTTTTCTTTAGAAAATTTTTCTAAAGAAAAAAGGGAAAGGTTTTTTTGATGTATGGAGAGAAATATCTGGGTGATAAATACCAATAAATTAGAATTAATGGATATGCAAAACACATTAAATGCATCCGGAAGCCTGAGAGCTTATTGTGTTCCGGGATGCAAGGGTGTTGTAAGTCTGATTAAAAGATTTGATGAAGTACGTCCGTCTGTAGTTTTGATGGATTATGATACACAAAGAAATGAGAAATTTTCAGCTCTAAAAGAGATTGAGGGAGAGAGGAAGATGTCTGGAATTCCTATCGGATTCGTTGTTTCTGAAAGGACAGAAAGCGTATTGAATGATTGCTATGATAAGGGAGCAATTTTCGTTTTCAACAAACCTTTATCTGAAAATGATGTAAAAAGAATTGTGAGAATGGCATGGCAGCATGAAAACACGAAACAATACGAGAGACTTCTGGTAAAACAGTCCTATGAATTAAAAGCGGCAAGAGAAATTAAAGAATTAAATGAAAAGCTAAAATCCAGAAATGAACTCCTGCATAAAATATTTGGAAGATATTTTTCAAGTGAAATAGTGGAACGTATTCTTGAACATCCTGATGGAGCTGCAATTGGCGGCGAAAAAAAGAACATTACAGTTATGTTGGCTGATTTAAGGGGGTTCACGGCATTGTCAGAAGGACTTGAAGCCGATGTTATAACAGACATAGTAAACAATTTTTTAGAAAAAATGACAGAAGTGATATACAAGTACAACGGTTCGGTAATCGAATTTATGGGTGATGCGATTCTTGCTGTGTTTGGAGCACCGACGGCTTTACAGAACCAGCAGGCTGATGCGGTGGCAGCGGCGATAGAAATGCAAAACACTATGTCAGATGTGAATTATTATAATCTTCAAAAAGGGTATTCCAGAATTGAGATGGGGATTGGCATTCATTATGGAGAGGCATTTATTGGAAATATAGGTTCAGAGAAAATGATGCGGTACAATGTTATGGGTACCACGGTTAATTTATGTTCGCGTATAGAAAATTACAGTGTTGGCGGACAGATTCTGATATCAGAGAAATTATTCGAGATATTAAAGGATGATATTGATATTACCAATACAATGGTTGTAGATGTAAAGGGAATATCTTCCAGTGTAAGAATCTATGATGTTTGCGGTATACACAATGTACACAGTCTTAGTCTTAACAGACTTGCTGATGAAGATTGTATTCCTTTGAAAAAAGAGATTAAGGTACATCTGAATCAGATTGAAGACAAAACTATCCTTGGAAAGTCATACACAGTTACTGTTAAAGCTATGTCAAACCAATATATTTTAATTGAGATGGATAAGGGTGAAGATATAGATATTTATGCAGATGTTGAGATTGTAAAACGGGGTGCAAGAGGCTACGCAAAGGTAATGTGGAAGAAAGAAAACCAATATTTTCTCAGATGTACAAGCAGAAATATACTAAAAGTCGGATATGAGGAGGCAACGGGTGTGGAAAAAGATTATGTGAAAGTAGAAGTGGCAAATGGAAATATAACATTCCGTTATGGAAGTGATGTGAGTCTTTTTGTGTCGGATGATGATGAGCAATATTTTATAAAATGTATCAGCAAAACAAAAAAGGTAAGAGCATTGGAAATGCTTGATTACGTCATTGACGATTCCGGTATAGAAGAGGGAAATGAAAAGATAGCAACAGCAAAAGTGTCAAAAGTAATGCTTGATGTTTACCTGAACGAGTCGGGTGATGATGGCGTTGCTGCATATTTTGAAAAAAGAATTACGGAATATTTTGACAAAACGGATGTTATAGATACAGGAGAAAAAGCTATTAATACTGTCGATATGGCAAGATACCGGAAAAAACAGATACCGTGGGCTGTGGTGCCAAGTACCTGTATAGCGGGTCAGGACAGTGAAATAAAGGTGAAATGTCTTGAAAATACAACTGGGACGGTAATAAATGCATCTGACGACACCTATATAATGATAGGAATTAAGGGAGAAGTTTACGATATAGAAAGAGACAAATTTGAAGCAAGTTATGAACTGTCTGATGAAAAACTGGATATATTTGAAAAAATGATGGATTTTATACCAAGTGTTGAAATTGGGGAAGAGGGAAAATCCGTTTTGATAGATGAGCTTGCAAAAATATGCTATCCCAAAAATAATCATTACATATATGCTAAAAAACTTGAAAAGAGAACTAAAGTATTCGGTTCAGGGGGCAGGGAGAATTATTTCCTCGGAAGGGGAGGCGACTATCTTGCTGTCCGCCCTGATGATACTAAAGACGCATATATCATAAAAGGAAGCATATTTATGGATACCTATGAAGCTATTGATAATTGAGTATCCTTTTTGATATTTTAACCATATTATATGTGGAGGCGTACTCGATTGGATTCAGTTCCTCCACATAATTTTTTTCATATCTGATGGGAACATTTTTCACGGCAAGAATATCCACGGTTTTATTGTATGCAATGGCAGCCTCGGCTTCACTGCTGTATCTGCCGATTATATAATCACCATTGATATGAATCTTTGCAGTATAAACATTACGTCCTTCTTTAATGTTCATAAATACTCCTTTATATCTGTTGATTACCTGAATGTTTTTATATCGGAAATCAGTTTCATCGCCATTTATAAATATATAATCTCTTCCAGGTACAGAGTGGCTGTGGATGCCGTACCTTGAAAGAATATTTGTCTGCATACCGTAATCAGCCACAAACAAATGATTGTTCCTTTTCATAATTTTGTGATGTGAGTAGAAGAATAAATCGTCAACATCAAATTTATAAATCGTATTTTTATCATAATAATAGTCAAAATAATTCTTATGCATATAAATTGGATTCTTAAAATACATACCCGTATCTCTAAAATTAATCAGACATATCCATTTTTCGAATTTTAAATAATGTTTTGAGACATCATAATCATTAATACATATATCATTTTTGTCCAGAAGTAAACGTCCTTCTTTGTATGCGTTAGCCGCATCTGCTTCGGTATCAAAGCTTCCGAGGCTTATATGTCTCCCTTTATAAGTGATGGAGGCACGGTAATACAATGTTCCATCTTTTTTAGTGGCCGAAAAAACGCCGGTAGAATTTATGTTATTCAAAATTAATAATCCTCCCTGAATTGGTATGTATACAAATAATACGATAATATTATTTTATTTGCAAGTAATTGTAATAATTTTTAATAAATGGTAATAAACTATATATGAGGGAATTGTTCATAAACGGACAAGTCTAAATAAATGTAATAGGGAAGAAGGAACATGCGAAGGTTAATGATAATTATATCCATGTCAATTTCAATTTTGACAAATATGACTGAAGATAGGGAACAGTTATCAGTTCCTGATAATGAACCGGTATATGAGGATAGTGTATCAGAGACTACAGAGAATATTGAAGATGAACACAGAGATGATATTATTACTTCATCGGGGATTGTATTATCTCAGGATGATTATAATCAATTGCTCCATATCGTTGAAGCAGAAGCTGGTAATCAGGATGATGTTGGAAAAATTCTTGTTGCGAATGTAATATTCAACAGAGTATTCAGTGATGACTTCCCGGATAATGTGACAGATGTAATCTATGAATACAGTAATGGGGTGTATCAGTTTGAGCCTGTTTTAAACGGAAGAATCTACAGTGTAGACGTCACGGACTCTACCGTGGAATGTGTAAACAGGGCGATTGGTGGAGAAGATTATTCAGGCGGAGCATTATATTTTACAATGAAGACACCGGAGGACAGCTGGTTTAATACAAGCTTAAGTCTGTTATTTGTTCATGGCGACCATTATTTCTATACTTGTTAAAACAAATAAGGTGTGCTATAATTCTCACTAAAAGATTATTTTTAAGTACAGAAATGGAGATAGTTAGATGGATTTACTTTACAGAAGCACGAGAAATGCGAATGAAACAGTTACAGCTTCACAGGCTATATTAAAAGGATTAGCGGATGATGGTGGTTTATTTGTTCCATCATTTATACCAAAGTTAAATGTTTCGGTAGAAGAACTTTCTAAAATGTCATACAAAGAAGTGGCATATGTTGTTATGAAAGAGTTTTTGACTGATTTTACAGAGGACGAGCTTAAGTCATGTATAAATAGTGCATATGATTCCAAGTTCGATACGGAAGAGATTGCACCACTTGTAAAAGCAGAGGGAGCTTATTATCTTGAATTATTCCATGGAGCTACGATTGCTTTTAAAGACATGGCTTTATCTATACTTCCATATCTGATGACTACATCAGCTAAGAAGAATGATGTGAAGAATGAGATAGTCATTCTCACGGCAACTTCAGGTGATACCGGTAAAGCAGCGCTGGCCGGATTTGCCGATGTTAAGGGTACAAAGATTGTAGTGTTCTATCCGAAGGGTGGAGTGAGTCCGATTCAGGAAAAACAGATGATTACACAGAAAGGCGATAACACATTTGTAGTCGGTATTAAGGGTAACTTTGATCAGGCACAGAGTGGCGTTAAAGCAATTTTTGGAAATAAAGAACTTGCAAAAGAGATGAATGAAGCCGGTTATCAGTTTTCATCAGCAAATTCTATAAATATAGGAAGACTGGTTCCTCAGATTGTATACTATGTATATGCATATGCAAAATTATTTGCAAATGGGGAGATTAATAAAGATGAAAAGATTAATGTAGTAGTTCCTACAGGTAACTTTGGAAATATTCTTGCAGCATACTATGCTAAAAATATGGGAATGCCGATTGACAAGCTCATATGTGCTTCAAATGATAATAAAGTACTCTATGATTTCTTTGCTACAGGAACCTATGATAAGAACAGAGAATTTATGCTGACAATGTCTCCGTCAATGGATATTCTTATTTCAAGCAACCTTGAGAGGCTTATTTACAAGATAAGCGGAGAGGATGCAGATAAGAGTGCAGAACTTATGAAAAAATTAAATACAGAAGGAAAATATGATATTACGGATGATATGAAGGCACAGTTATCAGATTTCTACGGAAACTTTGGTACTGAGGCAGAGACTTCTGAAATAATTAAAAAGATTTATAAAGATACAGGTTATATTATTGATACACATACTGCTGTTGCTGCTGTTGTGTATGAAAAATATAAAAAAGACACGAACGACAATACAAAATCAGTTATAGCTTCAACAGCGAGTCCTTTCAAATTCACAAGAAACGTCATGAAATCAATAGATGACAAATATGAGAATCTGGAAGATTTTGAACTGGTAGACGAATTAAGTAAGATTGGAAACGTTAAGATACCAAATGCTATTGAAGAGATAAGAAATGCACAGATTCGACATGATACAGTCTGTGAGGTTGATGATATGACTAAGACGGTGAAAGAATTTCTTGGATTAAAATAATAAGATATACGCGTAGTATTAACGTGAAAAGGGCAGTGTATCATTACTGCCCTTTTTGCATCACGATAATGGAGGAAATAAAAGTTGAGTAAAAAGTTAATTTCTTGGAATGTTAATGGTTTAAGAGCATGTGTCACAAAAGGATTTATGGAATATTTTGATAAAATGGATGCGGATATATTCTGCCTTCAGGAAATTAAGCTTTCAGAAGGTCAGTTTGACTGGGAAAAGGAAGGATATCATGTGTACTATAATTACGCAGAAAAAAAAGGATATTCCGGAACGGCAATATATTCTAAAGAGGAACCTTTAAGTGTATCGTATGGAATAGGCATTGAAGAACATGACAGGGAAGGCAGAGTCATTACCTTAGAGTTTGAAAACTACTTTATGGTTACGGTGTACACACCAAATTCCCAGAGAGAACTGACACGCTTAGATTACAGAATGGAATGGGAGGATGCATTTAAAAAGTATCTGGATTCCCTGAAAGAAAAAAAATCAGTCATAGTGTGTGGCGACATGAATGTAGCACACGAGGAAATTGATTTAAAAAATCCTAAAACAAATAGAAAAAATGCAGGATTTACTGATGAAGAACGTGAAAAAATGTCAGTTCTTCTGAATGACGGGTATATTGATACATATCGATATTTTTATCCTGACAAAGAAGGAGTTTATTCGTGGTGGTCATACAGATTTAAGGCAAGAGAGAAGAATGCAGGATGGCGTATTGACTATTTTATCGTGTCTGATGATTTGAAAGATAAGCTTGTAAGTGCCTCAATTCACACAGATGTACTTGGCTCAGACCATTGTCCGGTGGAGTTAGTTATCAATAAATAATTTAATAAAAAATAAAAAAATCCTTACATCAGTTAGAATTTTCTGTTAAAATAGATATGTAATTGCTAATTGTCAGATAAATGAAAAGGAAGTGTGAAAATGTTTGAGATTGGCGAGAATATTATTTATGGAAACACAGGAATTTGTAAGGTGGAAGATATTACACATCCACAGATGGAAGGTGCTGATAAGGAAAAGTTATATTATCTGCTCGTCCCGCTGAACGAGAAAAAGAGCAAGATATATACTCCTACAGATAATAACAAAATACTGATGCGCCGGGTTCTGACAAAACAGGAAGCTGAGGAACTTGTTGTGGATATCACTAATATCGAGGGAATTGAATATTCGTCAGCAGACAAGACAAGAGAAGAAAAATACAAAGCGATATTGAAGACGTGCGATTGTCACGAATGGATTAAAATGATAAAGACATTATATTTCAGAAAGAAGGATTTAATGTCTAAAGGTAAAAAACTATCAAATACAGATGAGAAATATTTAAGAAAGGCAGAGGATAATCTATATACAGAGTTGTCTTTTGCACTTGATATTGATAAATCGGGTGTAGTAGAGTATATTGAGAACCGGGTAGAAGGCAAATAATAGGAATTGAAAACAAAAATATCAAATATTTACATTATAATCTTAATAATGGTTTTTCCGTTGGTTTTTTTTGATTTTTATTATGATATTGCGGATGCGAAGTATTTATTTTTCACAATTGCCACACTTATTACATCTTTTTTGCTGCTTGTATGTATTTTGATTTCGGTGGTTAAAAGAGAGACACATGAAGAAATTAAAATTCATACTGCAGCAAAATGGTGTGTGGTGTGGTGTATGGTAAATGTGATTTCGTATTTGATTTCTGAGTATAAAACAATTGCGTTAGCAGGTACCGATGGGAGAAAATTCGGGTTGGTTACGGTGTTGTGTATCACAATCCTTTTTTTTGTTGTACAATTTTCAGTTATTTCATTTAACTTAATATGTGGAATGTTTACTCTTACCGCATGTCTGGTTTCTTGTCTGGGAGTAATAAATTCATACGGATTTGACCCGATTGGCTTTTATGAGGGAGTAAGACCTGATCTAAAAATGTTTTATCAGACCACAATCGGACACATAGACATTTGTGCAACCTACTATGCCATTGCGTTTCCAATTGCAGCATTTTCTTTTATAAAATCAAAGGAATTAAAAAGACGTGTAATTTACGGTATGGCATCTCTTGTTATATTTGCAGGAATGTTTGCCTGCGGATGTGACAGTGGATATATCAATCTGGGAGTAACCATAGTATTTTTGTTAATATTTGCAAATAATATAGCAGAGATAAATTTAACAGGAACACTTGTGATTGCAGTGATGAGTTTAGCAAAAATTATGATGTATGTTAATCTGAAAGTACCGTCCGCAAAAGAGATGGATTCTATTGCAATTATTTTTACGGATAACAGGGTTTTTTTAACTGTTATTATTCTTGTGTCGGCATATTTGGCTATATGTAACATAACCGGAAAACTGATGAAGAAATATTTATATGTGACAGCAATTTCAGTTCTGGCTGCAGTGATTTGCATCGCAGTTTATTTCAGTGTTTTTGATATAAATAAAGATATAGGAAGTGTTTCAAATCTTATCAGATGGAATGATAAATGGGGTAGTTACAGAGGATATATATGGAGAATATCTTTAGAGAATTATTGTAATCTGCCGATTGTTAATAAATTATTTGGTACGGGACCGGATACTCTTGAACCTGTGCTTATGGTAAATTACGAAAAAGAAATGTATAGTATGTTTAGTGCATATTATGATAATTCGCATAATGAATTAATACAATATCTTTGTGTTACGGGAATATTTGGACTTATTACTTATGCCGGTATTGTTGTGGCAGTGTTCATATCAGGGGTGAAACGGTGCAGGGAAAATGAGTCTGCACTGCCGATTTATATGGGTATAGTGTGTTATTTTATACAATCTTTTGTGGGAATCAACCAGATTATGACGACACCACTTTATTTTTTGTGTATGGCATTTATATCAACAGAAAAAAATAAAAAATAATTTAATTTAAATGTTAAAATCAGAGTAAAAGTATGTTATAATAAAAAGGATTCTCTGGCGAAATAAAAAAAGAGAAATCTTTATGAAAATAAAATAAAAGGAAGGGATAGTAACGATGAGAAAAAAGGCAAGGAGAAAGATTAAAAAAAGAATCAGTGCAGTATTTTTAGCAACTGCATTACTGGCTACAAGTATTACGGGAAGCATTATTCACAGCAGGAATACTTACGCCGGTGAGGGTGACAAGATTAAGTTTGCACAGGGCGAAGGAACCGGAAGTGATTTTGATTCCTCATCATGGAAGTTTGTTTCCAAAGATGGTGATGGACATGCTATTACAGATGCGGGGAAAAAGACTGAGATTATAACCAATCCTTACGGGGATCATGAAAATGTTATAAGACTTATTAATGGTGTAAAGTCGAAGACTGGATCTGATTTGGGAATCGAAGATGTATCAGGCGGAAGTTATACTGCCTACAGAGTTGGAGAGGCATTCTTAAGTAATCCGATAAAATTCAATTCTGATTCTAAGTTTTCCATGAAATTCACATGTTCCATGCCTGATGCAACGGTTAATCCGGAGCAGACGGGCGGTGACAAGTTTGCAAGAGAATATGGCGGAGACGGAATTGCGTTTGTTATGACGACAAATAACACACATGATGTGAATGCCGGAAGAGGAATTGGATATCAGGGAATTAACAACAGTCTGGCAATAGAGCTTGATTCTTTCTATAACGGAACTTATTATTATGCAGGAGGACTGCTGGGATATGAAAACTGGGATTTTGATAATCAATGCTATTTTCACAAGAACTGGGATTATAATGGAAGCTCGAATTATGGAGACCCTAATCCGTTCCACGGCGACTATGTACAATATCGTAACTGGTTTCACTCAGAGAGATTTGATCATGTAGCGATTGTAGAAAATGGTGATATTACAAAGCATAAGGCAATCTCTTACATAAATGGTATAGATCCTACTGTTATGGGAGAATATAACAAATTTGTAAATCTTGCATATTATGACGGGCATTATGATTCAGACAATATGATTAGTATGTCAGAGTCGGATGCGATTGCAAAACTTAATGATCCGACAGTTAAGACTAATAAAGAATCCAACAGAGATGATTGTGCGACACGTTTTGCTGACAAAGGTGTAAATAACCGTTTGTTTACCGTATGGGTTGACTATGACGGTAGCAAGATGAATGTGTATTATGCAAACGGAAAGTACTCTGAAGCTGTAAGACCTGATACGCCGCAGATTTCACAGACAGTGGATATGACCGGATTTAATGGCAAGAATGTATACATGGGATTTACATCAGCTGTAGGTTCTTCAAAGGCAAACCATACAATACATTCGTTCTCATTTACAAATGTGTATACGGCAGATTATAAGGTAGAGCATTATTTCCAGAATGCTCCGGGCTCTGATTCATATACTATAAATGATTCTTACACTGAGACCAAAGAGGAAGAAGTAGATACAGTTGTAAAGGATACAGAGTTTAAAAAGACAGTCGCAAATTATGAGTATGCTAATGTAGAAGGCAAATCTGTACCTCAGATAACTGTAAAAGAGGATGGTACATCTGTCCTTAAGTTATACTATAAATTAAAAACAGCTCCGTACAAGGTGGAACACTATTTCCAGGACTCGCCGGGTTCATCAAACTATACTTTGAATCCTGAGTATAACCAGACGGTTACGGATGCACTTGTGGGGTCTGTTGTTAAAGATACGTTATATAAAAAGACAGTTACGGGATATGATTATACAAGTGTAACAGGCAAATCTATACCTCAGATAACTGTAAAAGAGGACGGTACATCTGTTCTTAAGCTGTATTATAATCTGACAGAAAATGATAAGGCATCATATTTGCTTAAATATTGGCTTAAAGATAAAGAAAGCGGAGAATATAAGCTGAAAGATACCTCGGCTACAAAGAAAGGTGATGTTGGTTCAGATGTCAAAGCATCCGATGTTGATGCTTCCTACAGTTCGAAGTATTCTTCGGAACACTATGTATTAAGTACTGTTAAGGCGCAGGATGATAAGACAACTCTGGCTGAGAAGGATAAGACATACGAGATGAACGTATATTATGATCCTGAAGAAGCTGAATACGAGATTAAGTATTATAAAAAGAATCCGGTGACGAATGTATATGAACTTGCAGATAAGTCAGAAATCAGAAAAGGTTACGTGGGTTCAGAGCATAAAGCAGAGGAATTTAATGCTGCTTATAAGACAAAATTTGCGGATTATAAATATGTTAATACAGGTGATACAGTTGATAAGGTGACTTTGTCAAAAGCAGGTGAATTGTATACAATGAACGTATATTATGATCCTATGATTGCATATTATCAATTGGAGTATTATCTGTACGATACAGAATCTTCAACTTATAAATTAAAAGACGCTTCAGAGATACAGAAAGATTTGGTTGGAACAAAGCATGTTGTAACAGATGTTGACAGTGCATACAAAACGAAATATCCGGGATATGTTTTGAAAAATACAACTGACACAGTCAGCGAGGTAACCTTGGCGGAGGATGGAAAAACATATGTTATGAAGGTGTATTACGAGCCTGAAAAGACCGGATATAAGCTTAACTATCATAAATATGATCCAAATACCGGCAAGTATGTTCTGACAGATTATACTGATGTATATGACGGAATATTGGGAAGTACTTATAAGGTAACGGATGTTGATTCATCATATGCTAATAAATATCTTGCGGACGATTACGTTGTGAATGACAAAAAGAATGAAACATATTCAGTTACGTTATCTGAAAAAGATAAAGTGTACGAGATGGATGTGTATTACGACCCTAAGATTGCTACATACAAGACAGAATACTACCTCCAGCAGGATGATGGAACATATAAGCTTGTTGACAGCGTACCGGGACCTGAGACATATAGTGGAAAAACGGTCGACGCCGAAGAAAAAACATATCCAAACTATGTACATGTTGTCAAAGACGGAATGTCAAATGAGACGGATGTTGTAAGAGCCGACAATTCCACAACGTTAAAGGTATACTATGATAAGATTCCGGCAAAGTATACTGTAAAATATTATTTGCAGGATAAGACAAATCCAAAAGAATATATTTATCAGGAAAAGGATACTGTAAGCAAGAATTCAACAGCAGGAACCCTGGTTAAAGATACGGCATATGTAAAAACGTATACAGATTACAAGTTCACGACTGTGGAAGGTAAGTCAATTCCGGAGATTACAGTTAAGGAAGATGGAACATCAGAACTGAAACTTTACTATATCCTTGACCCTCCTGTATATGCGATAGAATATTACATTGAAAAAGAAGACGGAACTTTTGAATTGGTACCGGAATATTCTGAATCAGGTATTAAATCAGCTACGGGAGAAAAAGTAAAAGGCGAACATATTGATATACCGGGATATGTATATACGGTGGTAGATACAGCGACAGATAAGACTAATGACGAAGATATCGTAAAAAGTGACAGTTCGACAGTATTGAAGCTGTACTATAAGTTGGATAAGCCTGTAGAGACAAAATACACAGTTAAGTATTATTTACAGGATAAAGACAATCCGTCTGAATACATTTGCCGTGAAGAGGATACTGTTTCGGTGAATTCTGAAGCAGGTGCGGTTGTTAAAGATACAGCATATGTAAAAGATTATACAGATTATAAGTTCACGACAGTAGAAGGTAAATCAATCTCTGAGATAACCGTTAAGGAAGATGGAACATCAGAGCTTAAGTTATACTACAACTTAGATCCTCCTGTATATGCAATACAGTACTACATTGAAAAAGAGGATGGAACTTTTGAACTTGTAACAGAGTATTCAGAGAGTGGAATAAAATCATCCACGGGAAAAACCGTTACAGGAGAGCACATTGATATTGACGGATATATTTATGTTACATTGGATACTGATACAGAAAAGACCAATGATGTGGATACTGTAAAGAGTGACAGCTCGACAATATTAAAATTGTATTATAAGCTTCCTAAATACAAGGTACAGTATTATGTTGAAAATGAAGATGGCGGATATGATTTGTATACCGAGTCTGTCGGAAAAGATAAAGTAGCAGCCGAGGTTAATGCTGATATTATTAAAATAAAAGGATATAAGCATGTTTTAATCGAGGATTCAAATGAAGAGGATCTGGTTGCTGCTGATGAGTCAACTGTTTTAAAAGTATACTACAGATTAAAACAGGAGGAGACAACCATAAAAGAGACAACCACAAAAGAGACAACCACAAAAGAGACAACCACTGAAGAAGCATCGGTTGAAGAGGAGAAAATTGTTGAAGAAGAGACGTCAGTTGAAGAGGAGACAATTGTTGAAGAAGAGACGTCAGTTGAAGAGGTGACAGTAACTGAAGAAACTGAAAAACCAACTGAACCGGCTACAACAACAAAACCGGCCGAAACTACGACAGCAAAACCGGCACAGTCACCTAAATTAGGTGATACTGTTCATAAGGCATTACTCATGATGCTGTTTTCGTCAGCAATGGTTGCAACGATATGTGTATTTGCAAAGAAACGTGATTAATAGTTACATAATATAAAAAACTGCCCTGATTTTGTCAGGGCAGTTGCTTTTAGAAAATTGTAATGATATAATATAGAACATAAAAAAAGAAGCCCGTTGGCAAAAGGAGGATATAATGTTTTCATTTGACGAAGTAAAATCATTTGATACAGAAGTAGCTCAGGCTATGGAGCAGGAGCTGGAAAGACAGAGAACCCATATAGAGCTGATTGCATCAGAGAATCTTGTAAGCAAGGCAGTTATGGCTGCTATGGGAAGTCATTTAACGAATAAATACGCAGAAGGATATCCGGGTAAGAGATATTATGGCGGATGTGAGTATGTTGATGTTGTTGAGACATTGGCTATAGAGCGCGCGAAGAAGTTATTTGACTGTGAGTATGCAAATGTTCAGCCACATTCAGGTGCACAGGCAAATCTTGCAGTATTCTTTGCATTAGTTAATCCGGATGACACGGTAATGGGAATGAGTCTGGCAGATGGCGGACACCTTACTCACGGTTCACCGGTTAATATTTCAGGAAAGTATTTCAATATTGTATCATATGGCGTGAATGATGACGGTTATATTGATTATGATAATGTTCTTAAGATTGCTAAAGAATGTAAACCAAAACTTATCGTTGCAGGTGCAAGTGCATATCCTAGAGAAATTGATTTCAAAAAATTCCGTGAGATAGCTGATGAGGTAGGTGCACACCTTATGGTAGATATGGCTCATATTGCAGGTCTTGTAGCTGCAGGATTACACATGAGTCCAATTCCTTATGCAGATGTTGTTACTACAACCACACATAAGACATTAAGAGGACCTAGAGGTGGTCTGATTCTTTGTAAGAGTGCAGAGAAAGCAAAAGAAATCAACTTTAACAAGGCTATTTTCCCGGGAATTCAGGGTGGACCTCTTATGCATGTAATTGCTGCCAAAGCAGTATGCTTCAAAGAAGCATTAGACGACAGCTATAAGGTATATATGAAAGGTGTTAAGGATAATGCTGCCGCATTGGCAAAGGGACTTATGGACAATGGATTTAACCTAATTTCAGGCGGTACAGATAATCATTTGATGCTTGTAGATTTAAGAAACATGAATGTAACAGGAAAAGAGTGCGAAAAATTATTGGATGCAGCAAATATTACATGTAATAAGAATGCTATTCCAAATGATCCGCAGTCTCCGTTTGTTACAAGTGGTATCAGAATCGGTACACCTGCCGTTACATCAAGAGGAATGAATACAGAGGATATGGCTGTGATAGCTGATGCTATTTCACTCCTTGTAAAGGACTGTGATGCTAACAAAGATAAGGCTATGGAACTTGTTAAGACATTGACAGATAAGTATCCTTTATACGAATAAAAATTAAATAAAGGGATATACTATTTATACAAAAGAGAACCGTGTTTATTATATATAGATGCAGGTTCTCTTTTTTGGTATATGGGAAAATAGGGGAGGTAATTATCATTGGAACAGGATTTTTTAAAATGCGGACTTGCAGGCTGGTGTATGGAAGTGTTCTGGACAGGCTGTATAAGTATCCTGAAAAAAGATAAGAAGATGACCTGCAATACTTCATTGTTAATGTTTCCGATTTACGGCATGGCTTCTGTTATCAGGCCTGCAAGCCGTATATTAAAAAACAGACATTTCATGTTCAGGGGAACGGTCTATGCATTTGGAATATTTATTATGGAGTATGTTACGGGAAGTTTTTTGAAACGTAAAGGGATGTGTCCGTGGGACTACAGTGACAGTCGTTATAACGTAAACGGATTAATAAGACTTGATTACGCACCTGCATGGTTTGGAGCGGGATTATTGTTTGAAAAAGTGTTGGGCATCAACGAAAAAGGATAAAGAAAAATCTTTACCCTTTTATCAGCATTAGTTGTTATAAACTTTTTTGATATTTTCGATATTTGATGACATGTTTATGAGCATCATGTCAAGTACTGTTAGTGCAACCATCGTTTCTACCACGACCACAGCTCTTGGAACTATGATAGGATCATGTCTTCCTTTGATATTAATACTGATATTTTCGTTTGATTTATTTACAGTATTCTGAGTCTTAAAAATGGAAGGAGTAGGTTTTATGTATGCTCTCATAACAAGGTCTGAACCGTCACTGATGCCGCCAAGAGTTCCCCCGGCATGATTAGTTTCTTTTGAAATACCGTTTCCGTCAAAATAGAAACAATCATTATTGTCTGAGCCAAGAGAAGTACAAACATTTATTCCGTCGCCAATTTCAAAAGCTTTCACAGCACCTATAGAGACAAGAGCTTTTGAGAGGTTTGCGTCCAGCTTTTCAAATACAGGCTCGCCTATTCCGGCAGGTAGACCTTTTACGATACACTCAGCGACACCGCCTGCCGAATCAGTGTTTTCACGGATGGTATTAAGATATTCTTCAGCTTCTTTTGCTGTTTTTTCATCAGGCATATACAAAGGATTAGTATCTCTTGCATCAAGATTAAAATTTTCGGATTTTACAGTGAATTCACCTATGGATTTTGTATAGGCACATACGGTGATTCCAAGCTCCTCGAGCACTTTTGCGGCAATAGCTCCACCGGCTACTCTTCCTATCGTCTCTCTTCCGGAAGAGCGTCCTCCGCCTCTGTAATCCCTGAAACCATATTTCATGTCAAATGTATAATCGGCATGGCCCGGTCTGTAATAAGATGCAATTTCCGAATAATCATGTGAACGTTGTGAAGTGTTCATTACTACAAGTGATATCGGAGTACCTGTAGTTTTACCTTCAAAAACGCCTGATAAAATTTCTACAACATCATCTTCCTTTCTGGGGGTGGAAAATGCAGACTGTCCCGGTTTTCGCCTGTTTAGATATTTTTGTATATCTTCCTCGCATAGAGATATTCCTGCCGGGCACCCGTCAACAACGACACCCACGCCTTTGCCATGTGATTCGCCCCATGTAGTGATTCTGAAAATTGTTCCATATGAAGAACCAGCCAATATAAGTCACCTTCACTTTCTGATAAAATTAGTACTTGTATCATTGTATAATGAATATTAATAAAAATCAAATTGTTTCTTATTTTTAAGAAATTACTTGATAATATGTAAAAATAACATTATAATGTAGATTATGTGTGAAGGAGAAAATCGTGTATGAGTAAGAATTATAGATTAATAACCTTAGACGGTAGAGCAAAACGCGGAGAATTAGATACTGTTCATGGCACTATACAGACACCTGTATTCATGAATGTTGGGACGGCAGCGGCTATAAAAGGTGCCGTTTCTACTGAGGATTTAGAGCGGATAGGGACACAGGTGGAATTATCCAATACATATCACCTTCATGTAAGACCGGGAGACAGACTCATAAAGCAGATGGGTGGTCTGCATAAGTTTATGGTTTGGGACAAACCAATTCTTACGGATTCAGGAGGGTTTCAGGTATTCTCACTTGCAGGTCTTAGAAAGATAAAAGAAGAGGGCGTGTATTTTAATTCACATGTAGACGGAAGAAAAATATTTATGGGACCTGAAGAAAGCATGCAGATTCAGTCAAATCTGGCATCTACGATAGCGATGGCATTTGATGAGTGCCCGCCACATCCGGCTACGAGAGATTATATGAAACGTTCAGTTGACAGGACAACAAGATGGCTGGTAAGATGTAAAAATGAGATGGACAGGCTTAACGGACTTGAAGACACGATTAATAAAGAGCAGATGCTGTTTGGAATCAATCAGGGCGGAACGTTTGAGGATATAAGGATAGAGCATGCAAAGACAATTTCGGAGATGGATTTGGACGGATATGCTTTAGGAGGACTTGCAGTTGGAGAGTCTCATGAAGAGATGTACAGGATTTTAGATGAGACCGTTCCATATCTTCCATTGGAGAAACCGACATATCTTATGGGAGTCGGTACACCGGAAAATATTCTTGAGGCTGTTGCAAGAGGTGTGGATTTCTTTGATTGCGTTTATCCTTCAAGAAATGGCAGACATGGACATGTTTATACAAATTATGGAAAATTAAATCTTTTCAATGCAAAGTATGAAACAGACACAAAACCTATCGAAGAAGGATGCGGTTGTCCGGCTTGTAAAAGGTACAGCAGAGCATATATAAGACACCTTCTTAAGGCGAAGGAAATGCTTGGTATGAGATTATGTGTATTGCATAATTTGTATTTCTATAATACAATGATGAGTGAGATTCGTCATGCCATTGAAGAACACAGGTATGATGATTACAAGAATAAAAAGATAGAAAAAATGAAAGTGTTGGTATAGCAACAGAATGGAGGAAAGATGAATTTAGCGAGTATTTTATTGGCATCGGGTGCATCGGGTGCGCAGTCTGCTGCAGGTTCAATTACGGTTATGATTGCATGGGTTGCAGGATGTGTGCTTATTATGTATTTGTTAATGGTAAAACCACAGAAAAAGCAGCAGAGAGAACTGGAGAGTATGTTATCGTCATTGGAGGTCGGTGACAGCGTATTGACAACTGGCGGATTCTATGGAGTTATAATCGATATAAGTGATGAAGTCGTTATAGTAGAATTTGGAAATAATAAAAACTGTCGTATTCCGATGAAAAAAGGTGCTATAGTAGAAGTTGAAAAGGCAGCTGACGGTATAGAGACAGAAAGTAAATAAATAAAACAATAAAGAAAAGAGGGATTTTGATGGAATTCAAAATAACTGTGATGCCGGGAGACGGAATCGGACCGGAGATAGTAGCTGAAGCAAAAAAAGTATTGGATCAGGTAGGTAAAAAATACGGACATACCTTTAATTACACGGAAGTAAAGATTGGCGGCATATCTATTGATACATATGGAGTTCCGCTTACTGATGAAGCTATTGAGACTGCAAAATCGAGTGATGCAGTATTGCTTGGTGCCGTGGGTGGTATTGTAGGAAAAGATAAGTGGTATGAGCTTGAACCGGCTAAGAGACCGGAAGCAGGTTTATTAAAGATAAGAAAAAGTCTCGGACTTTATGCAAATTTAAGACCGGCATATCTTTATGATGAGTTAAGGGATGCCTGTCCGTTAAAAGAAGAGATAGCTGCTGCAGGATTTGATATGGTAGTAGTAAGAGAACTGACGGGCGGTCTGTATTTTGGAGAAAGATGTACGAAAGAAGTTGATGGAGTTGTTACGGCAGTAGACACTCTTACTTATACAGAAGATGAGATTAGAAGAATTGCGGTTCAGGGATTTGAGATTGCAAGAAAACGAAATAAAAATGTAATCAGTGTAGATAAAGCAAATGTTCTTGATTCATCAAGATTATGGCAGAAGATAGTAGCAGAGGTTGCAAAAGATTATCCGGATGTGAAAGTGTCAAATATGCTTGTTGATAACTGTGCAATGCAGCTGGTAAAAGACCCTAAGCAGTTTGATGTTATTCTGACAGAGAATATGTTTGGTGATATTTTATCTGATGAAGCAAGTATGATTACCGGTTCTATCGGAATGCTCCCTTCAGCAAGCCTTGGTTATAACAAGATGGGACTATACGAGCCGAGTCATGGTGCTGCACCTGATATAGCAGGAAAGAATATAGCCAATCCTCTTGCGACGATTCTTTCTGCGGCAATGATGTTAAGATATTCGTTCGACCTCGATGCAGAGGCTGATGCCATCGAAGATGCAGTAAAGAAAGTGCTGAGTGATGGAATCAGAACGGTTGATATTATGTCAGAAGGAATGAAACAGGTCAGCTGTACACAGATGGGTGACGAGATTTGTGCACGTATTTAAATATATTTTAGAATGTTGATGAAAGGAATGTGTGATAAAAATGAAAAGTGATGCAGTAAAAACAGGTATGCAGCAGGCACCTCACCGCTCGCTGTTTAATGCACTCGGTATGACAAAAGAAGAATTAGAAAGACCGTTGGTCGGAATTGTATGCTCATACAACGAGATTGTACCGGGACATATGAATCTTGATAAAATTGCCCAGGCCGTAAAAATGGGTGTTGCAATGGCAGGCGGAACTCCTGTTATGTTTCCTGCAATCGCCGTGTGTGACGGTATTGCGATGGGACATATTGGTATGAAATATTCTCTTGTTACAAGAGATTTGATTGCAGATTCAACAGAATGTATGGCTCTGGCTCATCAGTTCGATGCACTTGTGATGATACCGAACTGTGATAAAAACGTTCCGGGATTATTGATGGCGGCTGCAAGAGTGAATGTGCCGACTGTATTTGTCAGCGGCGGACCTATGCTTGCGGGAAGAGTTAAAGGACAGAAAAGAAGCCTTTCATCAATGTTTGAAGCGGTAGGTTCATATGCTGCGGGAACTATGACAGAAGAAGATGTATGTGAGTTTGAGAATAAAGTATGTCCTACCTGTGGTTCATGTTCCGGCATGTATACTGCTAACAGCATGAACTGCCTGACTGAGGTTCTTGGTATGGGATTAAGAGGAAACGGCACGATTCCTGCAGTATATTCTGAGAGAATAAAATTAGCAAAACATGCAGGTATGGCTGTTATGGATATGTATCGCAAGAATATAAGACCTAGAGACATCATGACAAAGGAAGCTATTTTGAATGCTCTTACCGTTGATATGGCTCTTGGCTGTTCAACAAACAGTATGCTTCATCTGCCTGCAATCGCTCATGAAATCGGATTTGATTTCGATATCGCAATTGCAAACGAAATCAGTGCAAAGACACCGAATCTTTGTCATCTTGCACCTGCAGGACCGACATACATGGAAGATTTGAATGAGGCAGGCGGTGTATATGCCGTTATGAATGAATTGAACGAACTGGGCATTCTGCATACGGAATGTATGACAGTTACAGGTAAGACAGTTGGCGAAAACATTGCAAACGTTAAAAATAAGAATCCGGAAGTAATCAGACCTTTAGATAATCCATATAGTAAGACAGGTGGATTGGCAGTTTTAAAAGGAAATCTTGCACCGGATGGAAGTGTGGTTAAACGTTCGGCAGTCGTTCCTGAAATGTTAGAGCATACAGGACCTGCAAGAGTGTTTGAATGTGAAGAAGATGCAATAGCAGCTATAAAAGGCGGTAAGATTGTTGAAGGAGATGTAGTAGTAATCAGATACGAAGGACCAAAGGGCGGACCGGGTATGAGAGAAATGTTGAATCCTACATCTGCCATAGCCGGAATGGGACTTGGTTCAAGTGTGGCATTGATTACAGACGGACGTTTTTCAGGAGCATCAAGAGGAGCATCTATCGGACACGTTTCACCTGAGGCAGCTGTCGGAGGACCTATTGCTCTTGTTGAGGAAGGTGACACAATCCATATTAACATTAACGAAAATACAATTACCCTTGAAGTTAGTGACGAAGAGTTGGCAGCAAGAAAAGCTAAGTGGCAGCCAAGAGAACCTAAGGTTAAGACGGGATATCTTGCAAGATATGCATCTTTAGTTACGTCAGGAGATAAGGGAGCTATCCTTAAGGGTGGAATAAATTAATAAAAAAGGATGATGATAAAATGCAATTAACAGGTTCAGAAATTATAATTGAATGTTTAAAGGAACAGGGAGTTGATACAGTTTTTGGTTATCCGGGAGGAACCATCTTAAATGTGTATGATGAACTTTACAAGCACTCAGATGAGATTACACATTATCTGACATCCCATGAGCAGGGAGCAGCACATGCGGCTGACGGTTATGCAAGAGCTACCGGAAAAGTCGGAGTTTGTATGGCAACATCAGGACCGGGAGCAACAAATCTTGTAACAGGTATTGCTACAGCACATATGGATTCGGTTCCACTTGTTGCTATTACTGCAAATGTTGGAAAGTCTATGCTTGGAAAAGATTCTTTTCAGGAGGTTGACATTGTCGGAGTGACAATGCCTATTACAAAGCATAACTTTATGGTAAATGATATAACAAAGCTTGCAGATACATTAAGAAGAGCATTTTATATCGCACAGTCAGGAAGACCGGGCCCGGTTCTCGTTGATATTACAAAAGATGTAACAGCGAACAAAACTGAGTATGTAAAAAAACTTCCAAAGCCGATAGAAGTTAGAAAAGATTTCACACAGGAAGATATTGACAGAGTAGTAGCATTAATTAAAAAGAGTAAAAAGCCTGTTATCTTCACAGGTGGTGGAACGGTTATCTCAGGAGCTGCCGAAGAATTAAAAGAGTTTGCGTATAAGGTTGATGCACCTGTATGCGATTCACTTATGGGAAAAGGCGGATTTGACGGAACAGATGATTTATATATGGGCATGCTTGGAATGCACGGTACAAAGGCATCAAATCTTAGTGTAACAGAGTGTGATTTGCTGATTGCAATCGGTGCAAGATTTAGCGACAGAGTAATTGGAAATGCTAAAAAGTTTGCGAAGAACGCAAAGATTGTTCACATTGATATTGATCCGGCTGAGATTAACAAAAACATACGTACCACAGCAAGTGTTATAGGTGATGTTTCAGAGGTATTAAAAGAAATCAATAAGAACCTTACACAGTGTGAGCATAAAGAGTGGTTACAGCATGTAAACGAATTGAAAGAAAAATATCCATTGACATATCATAAAGATAAATTAACAGGTCCTTATGTTATAGAGAAAATTTATGAAATTACAAATGGTGATGCCATTATTACAACTGATGTCGGACAGCATCAGATGTGGGCAGCACAGTATTATAAATTTTCAAAGCCAAGAACACTTCTTTCATCAGGTGGTGCAGGAACGATGGGATATGGTGTAGGTGCTGCAATCGGTGCAAAGCTTGGACGCAAAGACAAGACTGTAATTAATATTGCGGGAGATGGCTGTTTCAGAATGAATATGAACGAAATTGCCACGGCTACAAGATACAATATTCCGATTATTCAGGTAGTTATCAATAATAAGGTTCTGGGAATGGTAAGACAGTGGCAGACATTGTTCTATGGTAAGAGATATTCATATACAATGTTAAATGACCAGGTTGATTTTGTAAAACTTTCAGAAGCTATGGGAGCAAAAGCCTATAGGGTAACAAAATGTGAAGAGCTGGAAGATGCCGTAAAAGAAGCAATCAGTCTCAATATTCCTGTAGTAATTGAGTGCCAGATAGATGAAGATGATAAGGTATTCCCTATGGTTGCACCAAATGCACCGATTAATGAAGCCTTTGGTGAAGAGGACTTAAAAGCTAAAGGACTTGACTGTTAAAATATTAAGTTGTAAAATTGTACAAGATTGGATTTAGGAGGATAAAAGAGTGAGTAGAGTTTATAATTTCTCAGCCGGACCGGCTGTATTACCTGAAGAGGTATTAAAGGAAGCAGCAGATGAGATGCTTGATTATCAGGGAACAGGAATGTCTGTTATGGAGATGAGTCACCGTTCTAAAGCATATGATAAGATTATTAAGGATGCGGAAAGTGACTTAAGAGATTTGATGAATATTCCTGATAATTACAAGGTGCTTTTCCTTCAGGGCGGTGCTTCACAGCAGTTTGCCATGATTCCTATGAATTTGATGAAGAATAAGAAAGCAGCTTATATCGTTACAGGTCAGTGGGCTAAGAAAGCATACCAGGAAGCACAGAAGTATGGAGAAGCCGTAAAGGTTGCATCTTCTGAAGATAAGACATTTTCATATATTCCGGATTGCTCTGATTTGGATATTCCGGAAGATGCTGATTATGTATATATTTGTGAGAACAACACGATATACGGAACAAAGTTCAAAGAACTTCCGAATACAAAAGGAAAGACACTTGTAGCAGATGTATCATCATGCTTCTTGTCTGAGCCGGTTGATGTATCAAAATATGGTATCATCTATGGTGGAGTTCAGAAGAATATCGGACCTGCCGGTGTTGTTATAGTAATTATCAGAGAAGATTTGATTACAGAAGATGTACTGCCTGGAACACCAACCATGCTACAGTACAAGATTCATGCAGATGCTCAGTCACTTTATAATACACCACCTGCATATGGTATATACATTTGTGGCAAGGTATTCAAATGGCTCAAAAAGCAGGGCGGACTTGCTGCAATGAAAGAGTATAACGAGAAAAAGGCTAAGATATTATACGATTTCCTTGATCAGAGCAAGTTGTTCAAGGGAACAGTTGTTGAAAAAGACCGTTCATTAATGAATGTACCGTTTGTAACAGGTAATGAAGAATTAGATGCTAAGTTTGTTGCAGAAGCAAAAGAAGCAGGATTTGAGAACTTAAAAGGACACAGAACAGTCGGTGGTATGAGAGCAAGTATCTACAATGCCATGCCTATCGAAGGTGTTGAGAAACTTGTTGAGTTCATGAAGAAGTTTGAAGCAGAGAATCAATAAAAAGAATGGAGAATAGTGATGACAAAGATTAATTGTTTAAATCCTATTTCAAACAAAGGCCTTGATTTGTTAAGTGACCAGTATGAGATAGTAGATGATTATAATGCGGCAGAGGCTGTATTGGTTAGAAGTGCAGTAATGCATGATATGGATTTACCTGATTCACTTCTTGCTGTTGCAAGGGCAGGTGCAGGCGTAAATAATATTCCACTTGATAAATGTGCAGATAAAGGTGTTGTTGTATTTAATACACCGGGAGCAAATGCAAACGGAGTTAAGGAACTTGTTATTGCAGGAATGCTTTTGGCGGCAAGAGATATCGCCGGAGGTATCAGCTGGGCAAAGTCTGCAAAAGACGATGAAAATGTTGCAAAAGCAGCTGAAAAGGAAAAGAAGAAGTTTGCAGGAACTGAGATTGCAGGTAAAAAACTTGGTGTAATCGGTCTTGGAGCAATAGGTGTTAAGGTTGCAAATGCTGCAGTAGCTCTTGGAATGGAAGTATATGGATATGACCCATACATATCTATAGCAGGAGCATGGAACTTATCAAGAAGTGTTAAGCACATTGCTACAACTGAAGAGATTTTCAAAGAGTGTGATTATATTACAATACATGTTCCATTGTTAGACAGTACAAAGGGAATGATTAACAAAGAAGCATTCGATATGATGAAGGATGGAGTTGTTGTTTTGAATTATGCCAGAGATGTACTGGTTGATGAAGAGGCAATGGCAGAAGCATTAAAGTCAGGAAAAGTTAAGAGATACATGACTGATTTTGCAAATCCTTTATCAGTAAATATGGAAGGTGCTATTGTTACTCCTCACCTTGGAGCATCAACAGAAGAATCTGAAGACAATTGTGCTGTTATGGCAGTTAATGAAATTATGGATTTTATTGAGAATGGAAATATTAAGAACTCAGTAAATTACCCTAACTGCGATATGGGCGTTTGTGGAAAAGCAGGTCGTGTGACCATTTGTCATAAGAATATTCCGAATATGATAGGACAGTTCACATCGGCAGTTGCAAGTGAGAATATCAATATACCTGATATGACAAATAAGAGCAGAGGTGATTATTCTTATACGATACTTGATCTTGATTCTCCTGCGTCACAGGCAATTGTAAATAAGATTGAAGCAATCGACGGAGTAATTAAAGTAAGAGTAATTAAATAAGTATCAAATAGACAACACCTGCGACTGTAGGTGTTGTTTTTAGCATTAAAGGAGGAAATATGGCAGTAATAAAACCATTTAAATGTGTCAGACCACATGAGAGCAAAGCAGCTGAGGTTGCAGCTTTACCATATGATGTATATAACAGGGCAGAGGCATGTGAGGAAGTAAAGGATAAACCTTTATCATTTTTAAATATAGACAGGGCAGAGACACAGTTTGATGACAGTGTAGACACATATGATGAAAGAGTGTACCTTAAGGCGAAGGAATTATTTGAACTTAGAAAACAGGATGGAACATTTGTAAAAGAAGAAAATCCTTGTTATTTTATATATGAACTTACCATGAATGGAAGGACTCAGACAGGAATTGTTGCCTGTGCATCTATTGATGACTATGCTAATAATGTTATAAAAAAGCATGAAAATACCCGTGCGGATAAGGAAGTAGACAGGATAAAACATGTAGATACATGTAGTGCACAGACGGGTCCGATATTTCTGGCATATCGTGGAGATGAAGTTATAAACAGCGTTGTAAAAAAGGTGAAAGGCTCAGACAGCCTTAATGATTTCACGGCGGATGATGGTGTCAGACACAGAGTCTGGAAAATAGATAATCCGGAAGATATTGATACTCTGAAAAATAGATTTGAGAAGATAAATCAGATTTATATTGCAGATGGTCATCACAGAGCAGCATCAGCAGTTAAGGTAGGTTTTAAGAGACGTGAGGAAAATGCAGGATTTACGGGAAATGAAGAATTTAATTATTTCCTTTCGGTATTATTCCCTGATGAAGAATTGATGATTATGCCGTATAACAGAGTGGTAAAAGATTTAAATGGCTATTCAGCAGATGAATTTATACAAAAGATTTCTGATAAATTTACTGTTACAAAAAAAGGTAGAGAAGCATTTGAACCTGATAAAAAGGGAAACGTCACGATGTATCTTGAAAAAGAATGGTATTTGCTGGAGGCAAAAGATGATATAAAAACGGATGATCCTGTGGAAGGATTAGATGTGTCATTATTGCAAAATCACATTCTTGGTCCGGTACTCGGAATTGGTGATCCCAGAACTGATAAAAGAATAGATTTTATCGGAGGAATAAGAGGACTTAGTGAGCTTGAAAAAAGATGCAGTGAAGATATGAAGGTAGCATTTGCGATGTATCCGACATCTATTCATGAATTATTTGCCGTATCTGATGCGGGTCTTTTGATGCCACCAAAATCTACATGGTTTGAGCCTAAATTAAGAAGCGGACTTTTTATACACGAGATTGAATAAATGGCAAAGATGTGGTAAAATAATTCTATGTTGTTAGAAAAAAAACCAGCTGAAGAATGGAGAATAAATATGGAAGAAAAATTATATGGAATGATGAATTGGCCGGAAATTGAGGGAATTGAATATTGTGATGAGACCAATCCGGCTGATACTTTGGGACCACATTTAACAAAGGACGGTTTACTGATTCAGGCATATATACCTGATGCAAAAGCAGTGAAGGTAAATGTATCTTCTCCTAAAAAATCATATGATATGGTGAAAATGGATGATGAAGGCTTTTACGCTGTTCTTATTGAAAGTAAGAAGCTTTTAAAGTATAAACTGGCTGTGGAATATGAATCAGGAGATACCTATGAATATTGGGATCCATACCAGTTTAACGTTACAGTTGATGAAGAAAGTCTTAAAAAACTGAATGCAGGAATTTTTTATGAATCATATCAGGTGCTCGGAGCACATTCAAAAAAGATTAACGGAGTTTCAGGAGTTGAATTCTGTGTATGGGCTCCGTTTGCATTGAGAGTCAGTGTAGTTGGTGAATTTAACAATTGGGATGGCAGAAAACATCAGATGTCAATGATAGGCGATACCGGTGTATTTGCTATATTTATACCTGACATAAAAAATGGTGACAGTTACAAATTTGAAATAAAGAAAAAAGGTGGAGACAATATCCTAAAAACAGATCCATATGCGTTTGGATATAAAGAAAACGAAGCAGGTACTTCTGTTGTAAATGATGTTGACGGTTTTAAATGGTCAGATTCACAGTGGCTTACAAACAGAAAGAAGAATAATAATTCTGAGACTGCATTTTCTATATATGAGATGCATATTGATTCGTGGAAGAAGGGTGACAGCTTCAAAAACAAGGCAGGAGAGATAGTGGACTACGTAAGTAAAATGGGATACACCCATGTTCAGATTATGCCTGTTATGAAGAAAGGAAAAGAAGATAAACTCGGATATGCTACTTACGGTTTTTATGCTGTTGATGAGGATTTATGCACATCAGAAGAGTTGATGGAGTTAATTGACGGACTTCATAAGAAAAATGTAGGTGTTATCTTAGAATGGTGTCCTAATCATTTTTCATCCGATGAGTATGGAATCATGAATTATGACGGTTCATGTCTGTATGAACATCAGGATAGTAAAAAAGGTATTAATCCGGTGAAAAATACACACCTTTTCAATTATGGAAGACCTGAAGTAACCAATTACCTGATTTCAAACGCATTATTCTGGGTAAATGAGTATCATGCCGATGGATTGATGATTAATTCCGTTGCTTCTATGCTTTATCTTGATTATGATAAGAAACCGGGTGAATGGGTCCCTAATATTTATGGCGGAAAGGAAAATCTCGATGCCATAGAATTCCTGAAACACCTGAATTCTATTTTTAAACAGATATCAGGTGGAGCAGTAATGATTGCACAGGATAATTCAGGATATCCGGAGCTTACGGGAAAGGTATCAGAGACATGTCTTGGATTTGATTTTAAGTGGAATGAAGAGTGGATGAAGTCAGTTGTTAATTTCATGGGAGTGGCTCCGTACTTGAGAAACCGCTATTATAATGATATTTCTCTTAGTATGCTGTATCAATACTGTGACAGCTTCGTTGTTGGATTCCCTTACAGTGAAGTGTGTGAAGGTAAAGCATCCATGGTAGCAAAATTACCGGGTGATACCGAGGAGAGAAAATTTGCAAATCTTAGGGCTGAATATGGATATATGTATGTTCATCCGGGCAAGAAAATGATGTTCATGGGTCAGGATTTTGCACAATATGAATCATGGAATGATGAAGGAGAACTTGACTGGAAGCTGCTCGAAGAAGATAAGCACAAAAAACTCAATGATTACGTTAAAGCTTTGAATGAATTATACGTTTCACAGCCGGCTCTGTATGAATTGGATGACGCAGAAGAAGGCTTTGAGTGGATTAATAACATATCAGCAAGAGAGAGCATACTTGTGTTTGCAAGAAAAGGAAAAAATGAAGATGATATGCTCGTGGTTGTATGCAACTTTGATGATGTGGACAGAGAAGAATACAAGATTGGTGTTCCACTTGCCGGTAAGTACAAAGAAATATTTAACAGTGACAGTGTAGCATTTGGTGGCAACGGATTCGTTAATACAAGATTAAAACAGTCTAAGACGGATGAATGTGATGGAAGAGCTGAGTCAATTAGAATTAATGTTCCGGCACTTGGCATTACTATATTAAAGTATTCAAAGGCAGATGCGAAATTAAAGACAAACGAGGATGCTAAAGCGTCAGCTACAAAAGCTACAGCTAAAGCGTCAGCAACAAAAGAAACGACGGCAGAAGAGACGGCAGCAAAAAAGACAACTGCTAAGGCTGCGGCAGCAAAAAAGACAACAGCTAAGGCAGCAGAAAAAAAGACAGCTGCAAAAAAGACAACTGCTGCAAAGAAAACTACAGCAAAGACTACTTCGGCTAAGGCAGAAAAGTAGTTTTTGGCAGGGAGAATCTATATGTTATTGGCAGAAAGTATAGAAACAACTACGGGAGAATCTATAATGACGGCCGGTGAGGTAGCTGAGGATTTTAATAACCACGCCAATGCAATTGTGGAATATTTTAAATCGCACGTTAATGATTTGATAAATATTGGAATCAAATTAGCGATTGGGATAATACTTTTTTTGGTCGGAAGGCTTATTATAAAATTGATATTAAAGGTATGTGACAGATTTCTGGAGCGTACGGGAGCCGATATAGGAGTGACAAAATTTTTAAATTCACTGCTTAAGGTTCTTATGTACCTTGTGCTTATCATCATCGTATGTGCACAGATAGGAATAAATACGTCCTCATTCATTGCTTTGATTGGTTCGGCAGGTCTTGCTCTGGGATTATCATTGCAGGGTAGTCTGGCGAACTTTGCAGGCGGAATATTGATTTTAATAATAAAACCATTCAGTGTAGGAGATTATATTATAGATAGCGGAAGCTCAAAAGAGGGTACGGTATCAAGAATTGATTTGTTCTACACACATCTTACAACAGTTGATAATAAAAAGGTGGTAATCCCGAACGGCTCAATTACCAATAATTGCATTACAAATGTAACTTTTTATGATAAAAGAATTATCGACTTTAAGATTGGCATATCCTATGACAGTGATATAAAGAAAGCGAAAAAAGTACTTGAAGAAGTTGCAAAGTCGCATGACCTTGTCTTAAAGGAAGAGAAAATATTTGTATTTGTTGATAATCTTGATGAAAGTCAGGTTACGATTGGTATGAGGGTATGGACGAAGAAAGCAGATTACTGGCAGGCATATTATGATTTGAACGAAAAAATCAAAGAAGCATTTGATGAGAATCTCATAGAGATTCCATACAGAAAGCTTGATGTGAATATAAAAGAAATATAACGCAAAACATGGCTGTCGCTTTAACGAATAAAAAACCGTGAAGCGGCTGCCGTGTTTTTTTGTGACAGATGTGTTAAATTTAATAACTACGTAATAAAAAGTTTGATTTTATTTTAAAATATGGTATGATATGTTATAGAAATAAAAATAGGAGGCCATTTATGAAAATCAAAAAAAATGTAATCGTAACTTTTTTGTCTGTTATTTGTTTTATATTTGTTATGCATTGTAATGCACTGGCAGATGAGGCGGTTATAACGGAGTTTAGATTTGATTCGTCAGGAAAAGTAATGGGAAATAAGCTTGATGAATATGGTGATAAAGATGGATATGTAGCAACATACGGCAAGGGAAGTCTTGTTTGTTATATGGACAATATTAATGCCAGAGCATTAGAATGGTCAGATCCTGAATATAATGGTGGAGGGATTGTTCCTATAATTCGTGCGAGTGATAAAAACAGATGGGGATATGTTCCTTCTTTTGTGGTATCATTTTCAACGAAAGATTATGTTGATATTAATTTTTCGGCTGAGATGGGAGGTTCAAGTAACGGACCTTCTCAGTGGAAATTACAGTACAGCACTGATGGGGCAAATTACATAGATATTAATTCAACAGATATAACGATTGATTATAACAGCAGAAAAACGATGCAGAATTACTATAGTTCCACATCACTTACAGCTGATGTAAATGACAGAAATCTTGTTTACGTAAGAATCATAGCATCTTCTACAGCTACAGTAGCAGGTGGGGATTATACAACGAATCCTATAGGAGGAGAAGTTGCTGTTAATAATATCGTGATAAAAGGAACGTTGAAGGAAGAAGACTCTCAGACAGGAGATACTTCAAGTTCATCTTCGATAACACCGACAACAAATGATGACAATACTGAAGATACCACCGGTTCAGGTCAGGTTACAACAGAACAAAATACGACGTCGGGTGCATCTAATCGCGAAACAGAAGCTCCTAAGCAGACTGAGAAACCGACCACTACTTCAAGCATAGAAGGAAAAACAAGTGCCGGTACGGACGTGTCAGGCGGAATTACGAACGGCTCATCAGAAGGCGGAAATCAGGTTACTGAAATCTACACAAGAATAATCATTGAGACAAAGGAAAATGGTGAGACGGTAACATCTGTTGTGGTTGAAGAATCAACTGAGGAGACTACTAAAGCATCTGAGGAGGAGACAAGTAAGTCTGGTAAAAATAAGAAAAAAACGGGTAATAAGGAAACAAGTACCGACGAGAAAACCACGGTTAATACGTCAAAAGAAGATAAGGCGGACAAAAGTGACTCAAAAAGTGTTATAATGTTAATTGTGTTAGCAGCTGTGTTAGTAGCAGGAATAGGAGCAGCATTTGTTGTTCAAAAAATTAAAAATAAAGGTTGACATTGTATCAAAATATGAATAGTATTATTGTTACCGGTATTATTGATATATATGCACCGGTTTATGCCTGGGAGTTTGCAGTATATAGAAAGGGTATGGGTGTTAATATGTTTTTTAGAAGAATTGGAAAAGATATGGTAAGATGTATTCTTACTGAGCAGGATATGATAGATAATGGTCTGGAGGTTGAAGACTTTTTTAAGGATAAAGAAAAGGTTCAGGGCTTTTTGGAGAATATAGTTGAGCAGGCGAGAGAAGAAGTTGGATATGAGATGAAAAGCGGCATGCTTGCGCTTCAGGTAATGCCATTGCCGAATAAGGGACTTGCGATTACATTTTCTGAAAATTCTGAGCAGGGATTATCAGATGTTTTGTCGCAGATAAAAGAGATTGCAAATGATATTATAGCAGAGGGCAATGGGTTTGCGGAAGATGACACTGACGAAGGAAAGGTAAGCAGAAATAAAAAATCAGAGGGACGTCTTTATTGTTTCGACTCGATGGATGCAGTTATGGATTTTAGCAAGTCGTGTCCGGTTGATAAGGTGGCAAAGAGTACTTTATACAGATTAGACAGAAAGTATTATATGGTACTTAAAAAGGGAAAGATTTCGAGAAAAGTATATGACTGTATTTCTTTTTCAGCATTGGAATATGGAAAACTTGTTTCTGATGATCACGCTTTTATAGTAAATTTTCAGGAACATAATGAGCCGGTTATAAAGAAGAATACCATAGGGATTTTGAAGAAAATATAATATTTGATAATACAGAAAGGCATGGAAAATACAAAATGGATGAGATCAGTTATAAGGAATCGGGTTTGGACTTCAGAGTTATCAGAGCAGTAGAGGAAATGGGGTTTGAACAGATGACACCTATACAGGTGCAGGCGATTCCGGTTCTTTTGCAGGGTAGAGACATTATAGGACAGGCACAGACAGGAACCGGTAAGACGGCAGCATTTGGTATTCCGGCGATTCAGAATGTTGATCCGGAAGATAGCAGTCTTCAGGTACTTATATTATGTCCGACAAGGGAACTTGCTATACAGGCAGCGAGAGAGATTCGCAATTTTGCAAAATTCATGCAGGGAATAAAAGTGTTGCCGATATATGGTGGTCAGGATATAGTGAAACAGATTCGTTCTTTGAAAGGCGGGGTACAGATTGTCGTAGGTACACCGGGCAGAGTAATGGATCACATGAGAAGGCACACACTCAAATTAAAAAATATAAAGATGCTTGTTTTGGACGAAGCAGATGAAATGCTGAATATGGGATTCAGAGATGATATAGAGACGATTTGCTCAGAGATTAAATCAGAGCACCAGACAGCATTATTTTCTGCTACGATGCCAAAGGAGATTCTTGATATAGCGAAAAAGTACCAGAATGATGCGCAGGTAATCAAAGTTGTAAAGAAAGAATTGACAATTCCACTGGTGCGTCAGTACTATTATGAAGTTAAGAACAGAGACAAGGAAGAAGTGATATGCAGACTTTTAGATTACTATAATCCTAAGAGGTCTCTTATATTCTGCAATACAAAAAGAATGGTAGACGAACTTTCAGACAATCTTAAAGGCAGAGGATACTTTGCAGAAGGATTGCATGGGGATATGAACCAGTACCAGAGAGACAGAGTAATGCAGAACTTCAGAAATGACAAGACAGAGATACTGATTGCGACAGATGTTGCTGCGAGAGGAATAGATGTTGATGATGTAGAGGCTGTATTTAATTATGATGTTCCACAGGATATTGAATATTATGTTCACAGAATAGGTCGTACGGGACGTGCAGGAAGAAAAGGAAGAGCGTTTACCCTTGTCGTTGGAAGAGAAATATATAAGATGCGTGAGATTGAAAAGACATGCAAGACAAGGATTAAGAACAGACTTATACCGACAGTCAATGATATTACGAAGAGTAAGGCAGATAATATCTTAAAACAGGCATTGGAAGTGCTTAAGACAGAAGATTTGTCAAAAGTCAGTACAATTATTGAGAATAAGATGAATGAGGAAGATTGTACGGCTATAGAGCTTGCATCTGCATTTTTAAAAATGCATTTAGGAGAAGAGCCGGAAAATATAGTACTTGTTGAAGATCCGTATGTTCCGGAGAAGAAGAATAAAGAGAAAACCAAAAAGAAAAAGCGATTCCGCGGTGATTACGACAAAAAGAAAAGTGGTAAGAAAAAAGATATACCGTTTGCAAAGTTTCGTAATCAAGGCAGGAAAAAGAAAAAGTAAAATGAGATTTTGAATGATTCAGGAAAAGAGGAATAGAGATGGATAATGCAAATAGACTTGTAGGCAGGGATACTCAGATTACGAATATCGTGCTTGTAGAGGCTATAAGGCAGATGAAGGAAAATGATACACCACAGACAAAAAATGTAGTTATTGATGAGACGGTGATGAAAGCGAAGTTCTTAATGCCGGTTCGTGTGAAAGAAGACAGCAAATTAGAGATAAATATGATTACAAATGATAAAAAAGAAAACTATTTTTTAGCATTTACGGATTGGCAGGAGGTAAGTACATACTTAAAGGAAGCAGGGCAAAAGGCCATGGTAATGACATTCGATGACTATGCCATGTTGATGAAGAAAAATTCTCAGGCTTCGGGATTTGTTATAAATCCGTTCTCTGCGAATCTTATATTCAGAACTGATTATATTAAGCAATTGTTTGATAAAAAGGTCGAAATACTTACGTCAGGATTAAACGAATAACAGATAATAAAACAGGTATCATGCCTGTTTTATTTTTTTTGATTATCAATTGGTAATATAATTCACAATTGTCTCATATATTTCATTAAGAACGATGAGGAAGGGAAATTATAATTAATATGGACAAGGGAAGAGAATTATTCAAAATATTTTCATTAACTATAAGAAAAAATCTGGAAAAACTAAAACTTGATATGAATAAGCTTCATGAAATACGGTTAAGAACAGATATGCCGTTAATTTTAAAATACTCAGGTAAAGAATATATGATAGACGAAAATGGAAATATGCGTGAAAAAACGGACAAACCCTATATTATTCGTCAAAATGATATGAGAGAAACAATGGAATATATCAGTAACTATTCACTATATGCCTTTGAGGAGGAAATAAAACAGGGATTTCTAACCATAACGGGTGGACATCGTGTTGGAATAACGGGAAAAACAATTACAGAAAACGGGAATATAAAAAGTGTCAGATATATTTCCTCTGCTAATATAAGAGTATCTCATGAGATAAAAGGGTGCAGTAAAGAGGCATTACAATATATCAGAAACGCATCGGGGATATATAATACATTAATCATTTCACCTCCGGGTTGTGGTAAGACAACCCTATTACGGGATTTGATAAGGAATATCAGCAATGGATGGGACAACGTACCCGGAAGAACAGTTGGCGTTGTAGATGAAAGAAGTGAGATTGCAGCCTGTTATATGGGAATACCTCAAAATGATGTTGGAATAAGAACAGATGTATTAGATTGCTGCCCCAAAGAGACAGGAATGCTTATGCTGATACGTTCGATGGCTCCTGATGTGATTGCGGTGGACGAAATAGGAGGAGAAGGAGAAATAGATTCAATACGCTATGCCATGAACTGCGGATGTAAAATGTTGGCAACAGTCCACGGAACTTCATTTGAGGAGATAGAGGAAAAGAATGAAGATATTTTTGAAAGATATATTATCCTTGATAAATCAAAGGGAATTGGTACTATAAAGGCGGTATATGATTGTAAGGGGGAAATTAAGCAGCAATGTTAAAAATAATTGGAAGTATATTGATTATAATATCAGGAACCATGATTGGAATGAGCGTGGGACAGAGATTGAGAGACAGGCTTTTTGAACTGAAAAGTCTGAAAAAAACGATTGCTCTTTTGAGAGGAGAGATTCGCTATGGTAATTGTGCGTTACCGGAAGCATTTGACCATATAAGTGAATACATAGAAGCACCATTTTCCGGCATGTTTGAACAAATCAGCAGGGAACTTAACGAATATGAGGGAAAAACATTTGTTGAGGTATGGAAGAAGCATGTGGAAAAAATAAAAAGCATGACATGCCTTAAAAATGAGCAGGTCTGCCAGTTAAAGGCGTTGGGGGAAAATCTTGGATATCTGGATAGGGAGATGCAGCTAAATACGTTGGATTTGTATAAAGAACAGTTGGATTATAATATCAGAAATCTTGAGGAATCCATTGTTAAATCGGTCAGATTATATAATTGCCTTGGGGTGATGGGAGGAATCCTTATAGTATTGATTATTATGTAACATAGAAAGGGCATGGATATTAATATGGACGTTAATCTTATATTTAAAATAGCAGCGGTCGGCATACTGGTATCGGTGATAAGTCAGGTTTTGAAACATAGCGGAAGGGAAGAACATGCATTTTTAACCAGTCTGGCAGGTTTGATATTAGTATTGTTTTGGATTGTGCCATATATATATGAATTATTTGAAAAAATAAAGGAGTTGTTTATGTTATGACGGATATCGTGAAGCTGGGAATACTATCAGTGAGTATAGTACTTGTAGCCATCCAGTTTCGAACTATAAAACCGGAATATGGTATTTATATGACGATTGGAGTGGCAATCATTATATTGTCATATTCTCTGTCAGTAATAGGGAATATTATTGATGGAATTTACATACTGCAGGATTATCTGCAAATGGGTGATTATATGCCTATTTTGCTTAGAATAATAGGAATTTCGTATATATCGGAATTTGCATCAGATATATGCAGAGATACAGGATATGGTGCAATAGCTAACCAGATACAGATATTCGGAAAATTATCTGTTCTGGCAGTGAGTATACCTATATTTGAGATATTGTGTAAGACAGTCAGTGGGTTGCTAAGATGAAAAGAATAGTGCTTATGGTTATGTTACTGGCTTTATTAAATACAGAGACCCTATATGCCGGTGAAAATGAACAATATGACTTTTCTGATATAGACAGGGTACTGAGAGAACATGATGAAGAAATCGACTTTGAGGATACTGTAATCAGGGTTGGAAAGGGGGATACAGGGGTATTTGGTGAATTAATAGACAGTACACTTGGTTCTTTGAAAAGAGAAATAATATTTGGAAAAGACAATATAAGACAGTTGATTGTGATTGCGATTTTTGCAGGAATTCTTACGCTGATTTCAGATATTTTCAATAACAGCAGTATAAGTGATACCGGATTTGGAATTGTTTATATGATTACGGCGGGAATTGTTACGGCGGGATTTGCAGCCGAAGTAGATATTGCAGAAAATGTCATGAAAACTCTAATGGAATTTATGCAGACGCTTATGCCTACATATTTACTTGCAGTCAGTGCTTCGGGACAGGGAATGACATCATCGACATTTTATGAATTAACCATGATAATAATACTTGTCATTGAGTGGATGTTTTTCAAAGTATTTATTCCACTGGTAAAAATCTATGTGATAATTTCGGTTGTGGATTATATGTCTAAAGAGAGAGTTCTTTCAAAGTTTTCAGAAATCATTAAAAAAATGATAGGCTGGATTTTAAAAACTTCAGTATATGCAGTTGCAGGAGTAAACCTGATAGAAGGAATTGTATTTCCGTCGATTGATGCGGCAACAGTTGCAAATGTTTCAAGAGTAGCATCATCAATACCAGGGATGTCGGGAGTCAGTTCACTGTCGGGCATAGCACTTGGTTCAGGTATGCTAATAAAAAATACAATAGGAGGCGTTGGACTTATATCAATTTTGGTAATATGTGCAATTCCCGTTGTAAAAACCGGAATTGCCTCGTTTGTATACCAGCTGCTCGCCGGAGCATTGCAGCCGGTCACTGACAAAAGAATTGTAGGCTGTATATCAATCGCAGGTGAGGGGATAGAGTTTTTACTAAAGGCCGTTATTACTTGCGGATTACTATTTATGATTACGATTGCAATAATATGTCTTTCAACAAATGCGACATATTATGGAATGGGGTGAGTATGGAATTTTTTAGAGATTATATAAAAGAAATTATTGGATTTGTGGTGATATGTCAGATGATTTCAGGCATTTTTCCTAATAAAAATATGGGAAAGTATATAAGGTTTGTTATAGGTCTTATCATTATAGGATTACTTATTAGACCCATATTTGACTTTTCAGAGATATACTCATATGAAATTCCGGACGTTACATTTGAGTATGAATTACCCACAAATGATAATATTGAAAGAATATCAATACCGATTATAGGAGAAATGGAGGAAACGGATATTGAAAATCAATTGGAAGGAAATTAAGACTGTCGGAATCGATAAGTGGCTGTTAATTGCATTTGCCGGAGTGTTACTGGTTGTTTCGTCTGTTCCGTCAGGATGCAGCGTAAAAAAGAAAAATACAACTGATAACAGTATTATCATACAAAGTGCGGATTCTTACGAAAAAAACACAGAAAAACGTTTGAAAAACCTTATAGAAAAAATGGATGGAGTAAGTGATGTTGTTGTTATGATTACGCTTAAGTCAGGAGGTGAAAAGGTTATATTAAAACAACAGCCATATTCAAAGAAAAACGTGGATGAGACCGACAGCTCCGGAGGTACAAGAAAAACAAACGAGATAAATCAGGATGAGGAGGTGATATATTACAAAGACGAAAATGGAGATGAAAAACCGTATGTAATAAAAGAAAACACGCCGATAATTGAAGGAATTGTTGTAATGGGATGCGGATTGGGTGATTCTAAGAAAAAAGCAGAAGTAATATCAGCTATTGAGGCATTATTTCCGATATCGGCTCATAAAATATCAGTAATTGAGAAGAGTAATTAATTTTAGGGAGGAATAGAACAGGGATATGAAAAAAATATTTAAAAAGAACCAGATTATTATTACGGCTTTGGCAATAATGATAGCGGCAGCAGGATACTTTAATTATGCAGATAAAAATATTATTAAATCAACCGGTGTGTCTGTAAGAGACGAAGAAAGCGATGAATATATGGATGTGTCTGCTGATTTTGAAAATGAGCTTGCATTGGGAGAGAGTGAGGAAGATACAGAAAATGAAGAAGTAAATTCAGAGGAAAATTCAGAGGAAAATGCGGAGGATACTGTAGCCGAAGAAGAATCTGAGGAACCGGGAACAGCAGTGTTTACAAGCAGTGAGGTTTTCGCAACCGATGCCAGATTGAATCGTGAACAGGTAAGAGCTAAAAACGAAGAAGCTCTGATGGAGATTATTAATAATGCAGAGATACCTGGAGAGCAGAAACAAAATGCCATAGATGAGATGGTAAAGCTTGCGGACAATGCAGAAAAAGAAGAATCAGTAGAAATGCTATTAGAGGCAGAGGGATTTAAAAATACAGTTGTAAGTATTTCGGATGGTCAGGTAGATGTTGTTGCAGATATGAAGGACATTTCGGATACGGACAGGGCAAAGATTGAGGAGGTCATAACAAGAAAAACGGGATGCGAGCCGGAAAATATCGTAATAACACCACTTAATTAGTCAGTCACTATGCAATAAATGGTTGCAATTCACTCTATTTTTGTTATAATAAAGTATCAGGAAAAGTTATTACTCAGGAGGTATATACCGTGGAAGAAAACAGAGTAACACACATGATACACGAAGATGGAGAGATTGGTCAGGTTCAGATTGCTGATGATGTAGTAGCCATTATTGCCGGATTGGCAGCGACAGAATGTGATGGCGTTGAGGCCATGGCAGGAAATATTACTAATGAGCTTGTATCAAAACTTGGTATGAAGAATTTATCTAAGGGTGTAAAGGTTCAGGTGACGGAAGATGGCGTATTTGTCGACTTGGCGCTTATTTTGAAGTTTGGATATAGTATTCCGACTGTGTCTTCCGCAGTTCAGGATAAGGTAAAAAGTGCTATAGAGAATATGACGGGGCTTAATGTTTTAGAAGTTAATATCAGGGTTGCAAGTGTGTCATTAGAACAAAATGCTGACTAGTCTGAAGGTGTCCGACGGACACCTTTATAGTTTGCAATTATGATATGACTGATTCATACGAACAAAATACATTATTCGGAGGTCATAATGACAAGAAGAGAATTGAGAAAAAACGTTTTTATTTTATTGTTTTGCAGTGAGTTTCATGAAAGAGAAGAATTAAACGAGCAGATGGATTTGTACTTAGAGAATCCTGAGATTAATGCTGAGGAAAAAGATGCGGATTATATCAAAGACAGGGTGAATAAAATATTAGAAAAAAAAGAAGAGATAGATACGCATATTGACAGTGTGGCCACAAACTGGAAGACTGACAGAATGGGCAGGATTGAATTGTGTCTGATAAGGCTTGCATGCTTCGAGATGGAATACGATGATGATATACCAACTGCCGTAGCGATTAACGAAGCGGTTGAACTTGCAAAAATGTATGGAGATACAAATGCCGGTTCTTTTGTAAATGGTGTTCTTGCAAAGATGTTATAATCATATGGGTATGGAATTAAATAATAAAAAAGCCGGTGTTTATACAGTTGCACAGGTTAATTCGTATATTAAAAACATGTTTTCACAGGATTTTTTACTTAGAAAAATCAGAGTAAAGGGAGAGGTATCTAATTGTAAATATCATACCTCGGGACATATTTATTTTTCGATAAAGGATGGAAGCGGAGTGATTGCCTGTGTCATGTTTAAGGGAAATCGCAGAAATCTGAAGTTTGATATGGAAGAGGGGCAGAATGTAGTTGTTACAGGAAGCGTAAACGTATACGAAAGAGATGGAAAGTACCAGCTATATGCGACCGATATAGAACTTGACGGCACCGGAGATTTATATGTTAAGTTTGAAAAATTAAAAAAAGAACTTGAAGAAATGGGAATGTTTGCACAGGAATATAAAAAACCTATTCCCAGATATGCACTTAAAATCGGTATTGTAACGGCAAAAACCGGTGCAGCCATTCAGGATATTATCAATATTGCTTCGAGAAGAAATCCATATGTCCGGTTATATTTGTATCCGTCTCTTGTACAGGGTGAGATGGCGGCTGCGGATATCGTAAATGGGATAAGATGTCTTGATGACATGAATCTTGATGTGATAATCGTAGGAAGAGGAGGCGGTTCCATAGAAGATTTATGGGCATTCAATGAAGAAATAGTAGCAAGAGCAGTGTTCGAGTGTGAGACACCGGTGATTTCGGCTGTCGGTCATGAAACAGATACGACAATTATAGATTACGTGTCTGACAGGAGAGCTCCTACACCTTCGGCCGCCGCAGAGATGGCTGTGTTTGAATACAGCAGGTTTATGGAAGACCTGAGTGATATTCAATACCGGTTAATCAGAAATTTGAGAAAAAAAGTCAATTATGAAAAAGGCAGACTGGAAAATTACAGATTGTTGCTTATAAATAAAAGTCCGCAGAATATGATTTTACAAAAAAGACATTATGCCTCGGATATGGAAAACACACTACATGAAATGATGCACAGGAAGCTGGAAGCAAACCGGTACAGATTAGCCGTGCTTAGTGAAAGATTAAATGGATTATCGCCTTTGGACAAGCTTTCTAAAGGATATGTTTATGCAGTAGATAAAGATAGCAACCCATTGACGGATATACATCAGATTGATACAGGAGATGAAGTTGTTATGTCATTAAAAAACGGAAATGCAAAAGCTAAGATAACGGAAGTAAAAATCAAAGAATAGTGGAAAGGAACGGTATTACAGATGGCGGCAGAAAGTAAATCATTGGAAAAATCGTTCGATGAGTTAAATGATATTATTCTTAAAATGGATAGTGAAGAGTGTTCACTTGAAGAATCATTTAAATTATATGAAAAGGGCATGAAACTGGTAAAACAGTGTAATGATAAGATAGACAAAGTAGAAAAGAAAATAAATATAATTGAAGGAAATACAGATAATGATTGATATAAAGAAGGTTTTAGATGAAAAAACTGAATATGCGGACAATGTTATTAAACAATATTTACCGGAAGAAAAAGGTCTGCAGTCTGTCATAATGGATGCAATGAACTACAGTGTCATGGCGGGCGGAAAGAGATTAAGACCGATATTGCTGATGGAGATGGCATTATGTTTTAATGGAAATGCAGATGATGTAAAACCATTTATGGCGATGATGGAGTATATTCATACATACTCACTTGTTCATGATGATTTGCCGGCCATGGATAACGATGATTTTAGAAGAGGCAAGAAAACTACCCACAAACAATACGGAGAGGCAATTGGTGTTCTCGCCGGAGATGCACTGTTAAATTATGCATTTGAGACCGGGATAAGTGCTGCTTTAGCTTTTGAAGATAAAGAAAGAGCATTGAAAGCGCTTAGTGTTATTGCCAAAAAAGCCGGAATCTATGGTATGATTGGCGGACAGGTTGTTGATGTTATCAATGATGGCAAGGAAAAGTCGAAAGAAGAACTTGATTATATTAATGAATACAAAACGGCAGCTCTTATTCAGGCATCGATGATGGCAGGAGCGATTCTTGCAGGAGTTACTGATAAGCGACTGACAGAGATAGAGTCAGCAGGTCTTGATATTGGACTTGCATTTCAGATTCGAGATGACATCCTTGATGTGACAAGTACAGATACAGAGCTTGGAAAGCCTGTGCACAGCGATGAAAAGAATAATAAGTCCACATATGTGAATCTTATGGGAATAGAAAAAGCAGAAGAGGAAGTCAGAAGACTTTCAGAAATTGCGATTGGCAGATTAAAAAATATTGGTATTGAAAATGAATTTATTTTTGAATTGATAAGGAAGCTGACATATAGAAATAAATAATCTGCCGGTGGAGGAAAATGATGATACTGGAAAGAATATGTGAACCAAATGATATAAAAGATATAGACCCGGAAGAATATGATATTCTTGCAGGAGAAATACGTGAATTTTTAATAGATAAAATAAGCGAAAATGGAGGTCACCTTGCCCCAAATTTGGGTGTTGTTGAGCTTACTATGGCTCTTCATCTTGCATTTGATTTACCGGATGATAAGATTGTGTGGGATGTGGGACATCAGTCATATACCCACAAAATATTGACCGGAAGAAAAGATGAATTCAATAAATTAAGAAAATACGGTGGTATGAGCGGATTTCCTAAACGAAGGGAGAGTGAATATGACTGCTTTGATACAGGACATAGTTCAACTTCAATTTCTGCAGGGCTTGGTATTATTAACGGCAATGAGCTGAACGGAATTGATGCGCATGTTATTTCGATTATCGGTGATGGTGCTTTGACCGGAGGAATGGCATACGAGGCATTAAATAATGCTTCATGTCTTAATAGAAATTTTATTATAGTACTTAACGATAATAATATGTCAATATCAAAAAATGTAGGTGGAATGTCATCATACTTAACACAGATGAGAGCAGGATCGGCATATATTGATTTGAAGAATGGGGTTGCAGAGTACTTAAACAGAATTCCTAAAATAGGTGATGCGCTTGTAAGGACGATTAAGAATACAAAAAGCAGTATCAAACAGCTTGTTATTCCGGGCATGTGGTTTGAAGACATGGGAATAACATATCTTGGGCCGGTGGACGGGCATAACATTGAAAGCATGGTCAAAATCTTTAATGAGGCAAAGCACATCGACCACCCTGTGCTTGTCCATGTTCTTACAAAAAAGGGAAAAGGATACAGACCTGCAGAAAAACGCCCCGATAAATTTCATGGAATTGCACCTTTTGATAAGGAAACCGGCAAATTGATTAATAGACCGGGCAAAGCAACATACACGGATGTTTTTGCAAAGGCTATCAACAGACTTGCAGCAGAGGACGATAAGGTAGTTGCTATTTCAGCAGCAATGCCTGATGGTACGGGACTAAAGAGGTTTTCGGAAATTTTTCCGCAGCGTTTTTTTGATGTGGGAATCGCGGAAGAGCATGCTGTGACATTCGCAGCAGGACTGGCATCTACAGGACTAAAACCTTATGTGGCTATATATTCTTCTTTTTTGCAGAGAGCCTATGACCAGATTTTGCATGACGTCTGCATTCAGGATTTGCCGGTAAGATTTATGATAGACAGAGCCGGGCTTGTGGGCGGTGACGGTGAGACTCACCAGGGAATATTTGATTTGTCGTATCTTAGTAACATACCGAGCATGAATATTTTTGCTCCAAAAAATAAATATGAACTATCTGACGTGATAAAGTTTTCATCAGATTTTTCACACCCTATAGCGATAAGATATCCGAGGGGTGAGGCATATGACGGATTAAAGGAATACAGAGCTCCGATAGAGTATGGAAAAAGCGAAATAATATTCAAAGAAAAAGATATTGCACTTATAGCGGTTGGCTCTATGGTCGAAAAGGCTGTTGAAGTTAGAAGATTGTTAAAAGAGAAGGGCTACTCGGCATCAATAGTGAATGCCAGATTTGTAAAACCAATAGATGAGCAGTGTTTGGAAGAACTTGCAGATACACACAGATTATACGTCACGCTTGAAGAAAATGTTTTAAGCGGAGGCTTTGGAGAGACGGTATTACGTTTTGTCTCTTCACTTGACCGTGATGTAAAGGTTATAAATATTGCAATACCAAACTTTTATGTAGAACATGGAAGTATAGATATATTGGATAAAGAGTCGGGAATCGATGTTGATTCAATTTATCAGAAGATTCTTAAATATTGTGAATAATTTGGAGAACGAAAATGAAAGAAAGACTTGATGTATTATTAGTCAGCAGGGGGCTTGCACCGTCAAGAGAAAAAGCAAAAGCTATTATAATGAGCGGGCAGGTTTATGTTGATGGACAAAAAGAGGACAAGGCAGGAACTAATTTTGATGAAAAAGTGTCTATAGAGGTCAGGGGTAACACGTTGCCATATGTCAGCAGGGGCGGACTAAAGTTAGAAAAAGCAATGAAAAATTTTGGAGTAAACGTAGACAAAAAAATATGCATGGATGTAGGAGCTTCTACCGGAGGTTTTACAGACTGCATGCTTCAAAACGGAGCCGTAAAAGTATATTCTGTAGATGTGGGACACGGGCAGCTTGCATGGAAATTAAGACAGGATGAACGTGTAGTATGTATGGAAAAGACCAACATAAGATATGTGGATGAAAATGATGTTCCTGACAAGATAGCTTTTTCTTCAATAGACGTTTCTTTTATATCATTGACAAAGGTTCTTCTTCCGGTTAAAAATTTATTGGAACATGATGGAAGAATTGTCTGCCTGATTAAACCACAGTTCGAAGCCGGCAGGGAGAAAGTCGGAAAAAAGGGTGTTGTAAGAGACAAGGCAGTACATATTGAAGTCATACAGATGGTAATGGATTATGCAAAGAGTATTGGATTAAAGAGGCTCGGTCTGGACTTTTCGCCGATAAAGGGTCCGGAAGGAAATATTGAATATCTTTTGTATTTGGAAAATAATGGAGATTTGGATAACGAGGATGAGATAAATATTACTGAAATTGTAGATAATGCTCATGAAGTCCTTTCTTAATATGCTGGAGGTGTGTCATGAATAGTTTTTTTCTGATTACAAATCATGATAAAGATATTGACGACAAAATGACGGACAGGATAGAGTCAATTATAAAGAAATGTGGGAAAAAATGCCATGTTTACGATAAGAATGCAAAAATTGAAAACGGAAAGTTTACAGACCCGGATCAGGTACCTGATGATACTGACTGTGTTATCGTGCTTGGGGGAGACGGCACATTATTATTGGCTGCAAGAGATTTAGTAGGACTCGATATTCCGATGATAGGCGTGAATTTTGGAAATCTGGGGTATCTTGCTGAAGCGGAAAAGCCGGATATAGAAGCCATTATTAACAGACTTGTAACTGATGACTGTTATATAGAGTCGAGGATAATGCTCGTCGGAGGATTATACAGGGATGGGAAGTTAATTGAAAAGAATATTGCGTTGAATGATATTGTTGTCGGAAGGAGTGGAAATCTCAGAGTAAATGATTTCAAGATTTATGTTGATGACAAGTTGTTAAACCAATATACAGCAGATGGAATCATTATATCGACACCGACAGGTTCAACTGCTTATAATCTCTCGGCAGGTGGTCCTATAGTGGAACCGACAGCAAATATTATAGTTATTACTCCTGTATGCCCACATACATTGAACACAAGAAGTATAGTGTTGTCGGCAGAATCCAGAATTGAAGTTGAGATATGCAGGGACAGACATGGAGTGGATGACGAAAAAATGGTTTCATTTGATGGCAGCAAAAATCTGAGATTAAAGTCAAATGACAGAATTGTGATTGAAAAGTCTGATTTAGATACAAAGATTGTTAAGATAAGCAAAAAAAGTTTTGTAGAAATACTGCAAAAAAAGATGAGTGTAAAGTAGGCACATGGAGGTTCAAGGTGAAACTGGCCAGACATAGTAAAATAATAGAATTGATAAACGAGTTTAATATCGAGACACAGGAAGAATTGGCGGGATATCTGAAAAGTGCCGGATATAATGTTACACAGGCGACGGTATCCAGAGATATACGTGAATTAAAGCTGACAAAGATTCAGGCGGAGGACGGCAGACAAAAATACATTGTGGTACAAAATAAAGATACTGATATGAACCGTAAATATATCAGAATATTAAAAGACGGTTTTGTATCGATGGATATGGCGATGAATATTCTTGTTATAAAAACAGTTTCTGGAATGGCGATGGCTGTTGCAGCGGCACTGGATGCAATGGAATGGAATGAAATCGTTGGAAGCATTGCAGGGGATGATACTATAATGTGTGCGATACGGAGTATGGACGATACGTTGATTGTTATGGAAAAAATTAAAAAACTATTATACGGAGAACAAAGGGGCAGCGAAGATGGAGGTAGATAATGCTATTAAATGTGAGTGTAAAAAATCTGGCACTGATTAAGGAGTCAGACGTATATTTTCAAGATGGTATGAACATATTAACCGGAGAAACGGGTGCAGGTAAATCTATTATTATCGGGTCAATCAACATGGCACTTGGTGGTAAAATGAGTAAAGAGATGATTCGAAATGGAGAAGAATCTGCCATGGTTGAACTGGTGTTTAAGGTTGATAAGAAAAATACCGCTGAAAAATTAAGAGAAGCAGGGGTAATGATGGATGAGGACGAAGTAATTATTAACAGAAAAATTGTAAACGGAAGAAGTATAACTAAAGTAAATGGTGAGACATTTCCCGTTAATGCATTAAAAAATATAACTTCGCTTTTAATTGATATACACGGGCAGCACGACCATCAGTCACTATTGAAGACAGAAAAACATCTGGATATATTGGATGAGTTTGCAAAAAATGAATTATCTGATAGTAAAGAACGTGTTAAAGCATTATACGAAAATTACTGCGATGCAAAGAAAAAGCTGGAAGAGTTTAATATGGATGAAGAACAGAGAATTCGTGAATATGAGTTCTACCAGTTTGAAATCAATGAAATTACGGCTGCGAATCTTATAGAGGGAGAAGATAAGGAGATTGAAGATAATTTCAAAAAAATCTCAAATATGAAAAAAATATTGGAGTCTTTATCTGTCGTACATAACCTTATGGATGAGAATGGCGGTGATAACATACGCAACATGATGGCGGGGGCTGTTGCTGAGATGTCGGGAATATCTGAGTACGACAGCGGGCTTGAAGGCATTTACAATCAGCTCGTCAGTATAGAGGAGTTGTGCAGTGATGCCTCAAGGGATATAACATCATATGCTGAGACGACAGAGTTTGATGGAGAGAAGGCGAAGGAATTAGAGGAACGACTGGATTTAATCAATCACCTGAAGCAAAAATATGGAAGAACTATAGATGAGATTAATGAGTATCTAAAAGAAAAACAGGAAAAACTTGAGATTTTGGAAAATTATGCTTCAAAGAAAGAAGAAGCTGAGAAAAATCTGGAGAAATGTATAAAAGAGCTTGACGAAGAATGTGAGAAACTGAGTGAATTAAGAAAAAAAGCGGCAAAAGATTTTTCAGTTAAAGTAGTGGAAGTATTAAAAGATTTGAATTTCCTTCAGGTAGAATTTGATGTCGAATTTAGAAAAATATCCGGATATTCTTCCAAAGGAACTGACATGATTGAATTTATGATTTCTACTAATCCCGGAGAACCGATACTGCCACTTGCAAAGATTGCTTCGGGCGGTGAGTTGTCGAGAATTATGCTTGGAATCAAAACGATTATGGCTGATGCAGATGACATAGATACACTCATATTTGATGAAATTGACACTGGAATAAGCGGCAGGACAGCACAAAAGGTTGCTGAACAGATGAAGCTGTTAAGTAAGACCCACCAGATTATATGTATTACGCATTTGCCACAGATTGCGTCAATGGCTGATAATCATTTAAAAATCGAGAAAAAATCAAAAGATGACAGTACATCGACAGAAATATTTGTGTTAAATAATGAGCAATCGGTAGAAGAACTGGCAAGAATGCTTGGAGGAGCACAAATAACTGATGCCGTATTAGAAAATGCACGGGAAATGAAAAAATTTGCATTAACAATTTAATAATTGCACACAATATAGGCAGTAGTAATCTACTGCTTTTATTGTGTGCAATTATGATTATTGAAAAGGGGTACATTATGTGTGTAAGAAGCTATTATAGAAGAATACTGATTATGATATTGGTTGCAGCGGTTATCTATACCTGCGGTGAAACATACAGGTATATTACGGATGCCATACCGGACAAAATTAACATAAAAGCTGACAGTGACGAAATGTATGAACTTAACATTCCGGCGGCTGCATCAGTGGTATCCGCGGATTCTTCCGTCAGTGTAATCAATAATAATTTATGCGTGAAAACTAATGAAAAGGGAAAGTACAGGGTTGATGTAAAACTATTTGGTATATTCAATTTTAAATCGATAGACATTAATGTAATTGAAAATATGCGTGTCATACCATGTGGTTATCCTGTCGGCATTTATCTGGAAACAGACGGGGTTATGGTAATAGGTACGGGCGAGGTGGTCGGAATGAATGGAAATGTCTCAAATCCGGCGGAGAATAAGGTTAATTCGGGAGATTATATTACATCATTAAATGGAATTTCAGTAAATTCAAAATCACAGTTATCATTTTTAATCAACAAATACGGAAATTCAGAAATAATACTAGGTTTGAAAAGAAATGGAAAAAACACAAATGTTAAAATAAAACCTGTGGAGACAGGAATTATGGAGTATAAAGCCGGCATCTGGGTAAGAGACGATACGCAGGGAATAGGCACTCTCACTTTTATAACAGAGAATGATAAATTTGGTGCATTGGGACACGGAATCAGTGACATAGACACGGGAGAACTTCTTGCATCTGACAAGGGTATATTATATGAGGCAGACGTCTGGGGGATAAAAAAAGGAGAAAATGGCAGACCGGGAGGCCTGTGTGGTGTGATTCAGTATGAAGAAAACAGTATTCTTGGAGAAATAGATGCCAATACAAATCAGGGGATTTTTGGCAGTATTAATAAAAAAATATATGACAGTATCGACATGGAGGGTGTAGATATATGTTTGAAGCAGAATGTAAAAAAAGGCAGGGCAAAAATACGTTGTTATGTGGAAAATAAATTTAAGGATTATGATATTGAAATACTAAATGTTGACAGAAACAGCCTTGATGGAAATAAGGGTCTGGTTATTCAGGTAACAGATCCGGAGCTTTTAAGAATTACAAACGGAATAGTTCAGGGAATGAGCGGAAGTCCGATTTTACAGGATAATAAAATAGTTGGAGCTGTCACCCACGTGTTTATAAATGATCCGACAAAGGGATATGGAATATTTATAGAAGATATGTTAGCTGCTGATATGTAAAATGGTACTTTTTTTGCATGTTCGTTGTCGAAAAATGCGATAAAAAACTGTTGCATTCAATTAAAAATTGTGTGAAAATTGTAAAGGAATAAAAAAAGGAGGAAAAGAGGGTTATATGGAACAGGTAAATGTGGCAGTTGCTGACGACAACGAAAGAATTTTGCAGATGCTGGTAGATATACTGGAGGGTGACAGTGAAATTAATGTTGTCGGAAAAGCAAAAAATGGTGAAGAGGTATATGAATTAATAAGAAGTGAGGAACCGGATGTCGTATTATTGGATATTATTATGCCGAAGTTAGACGGCCTGACTGTGATGGAAAAGGTGAATAAAGATTCGTCTTTAAAGAAGCATCCTGCTTTTGTTGTCATGTCAGCTATAGGACAGGAAGCTATCACAGATGATGCGTTTAACCTTGGTGCAAGTTACTACATTATGAAACCGTTTGATAATGAAATGGTAATTAACAGGATTAAACATTTAAAACTGTCTATGAACAGGAAGGTACACGAGACACGTAAAATAAATGCAAACGAATCTAAAAATGACTATATTGAGCGGAATTTGGAAAGTGATGTAACAAATATTATTCATGATATAGGTATACCGGCACATATTAAAGGGTATCAGTTTCTAAGGGATGCAATTGTAATGTCAGTAAATGACATGGAAATGTTGAATTCGATTACTAAGATATTATATCCTTCCATTGCGAAGATTCATCAGACAACATCAAGCAGGGTAGAGAGAGCGATAAGACATGCCATAGAGGTTGCATGGAGCAGAGGAAGATTAGAAACAATCGATGAATTATTTGGATATACTGTTAATAAAGGAAAGGGAAAACCTACCAATTCAGAGTTTATTGCTTTGATTGCCGATAAAATAAGGCTGGAATATAAAAGTATATAATAAAATAAATATTACTCTTTAAAAGATTTAAAAAATGAGTTATAATATGATAAATGTATTGTAGCTCATTTTTTTGTGGATATACAGGATTGAGTTTAACGATTGAACAGTTGAATGGAGGAAACAATGAAGAATATACTTTTTGTAGCGTCTGAATCAGTTCCGTTTATGAAGACAGGCGGGCTGGCAGATGTAGTTGGTTCATTACCAAAATATTTTAATAAAGATGAATTTGATGTGAGAGTGGTTATTCCTAAATATCTCAGCATGCCGTGGGAGTATACTCAAAGGTTGGAATTTATTTCATATTTTTATATGGATATCGGTTATAGAAACACATATGTAGGAGTGTTCAAGCTGGTACATGATGGTGTTACATTTTATTTCATTGATAATGAAGGATATTTTGGCGGTTCAAGACCATATGGGGATATCAAATGGGATTTGGAAAAGTTCACATATTTTTCAAGGGCGGCACTTTCGATTCTGCCTGTTGTCGGATTTAAGCCGGATATTATTCATTGTCATGACTGGCAGACAGGACTTGTGCCGGTTTATATGAAGGATAGTTTCAGGGGCGGAGATTTTTACAAAGACATGAAGTCGATTATGACCATTCACAACCTGAAGTTCCAAGGTGTCTGGGATGTTAAGACAATACAGGCATTATCCGGTCTTTCAGACTATTATTTTACACCGGATAAGCTCAAGGATTTTGAAGATGCGAATCTGTTAAAGGGTGGAATTGCGTATGCTGATTTCGTAACTACGGTTAGTGAGACATATGCAGAGGAGATTAAGATGCCGTTTTATGGCGAAGGTCTTGACGGACTTATGAGAGCAAGGAGTAATAATCTTTGCGGTATTGTAAACGGTATTGATTATAATGAATACAATCCTGAGACGGATCCTAAGATTTATAAGAATTATAATGCTATCAATTTCAGAAAAGAGAAATTCAAGAACAAGGTTGAGTTGCAGAAGCAGTTAGGACTTGAAGTAAATGAAAAGAAATTCATGATAGGTATTGTATCAAGACTGACAGACCAGAAGGGACTTGATTTGATTGCCTATGTGATGGATCAGATGTGTAGTGATGATATCCAGCTTGTTGTTCTTGGAACCGGTGAAGAGCGTTATGAGAACATGTTCAGATATTTTGACTGGAAATATGATAATAAGGTTTCTGCAAATATTTATTATTCTGAGGATATGTCTCATAAGATTTACGCAGCATGTGATGCATTCCTGATGCCGTCACTGTTTGAACCTTGTGGACTCAGCCAGCTTATGAGCCTGAGATATGGTACTATTCCGATTGTCAGAGAGACAGGCGGACTTAGAGATACTGTCCAGCCATACAACCAGTTCGAGAGTACGGGAACAGGATTTTCATTCTCTAACTATAATGCTCATGAGATGCTTGACGCAGTCAGATATGCAGAGCAGATTTATTATGACAAAAAGCGTGAATGGAACAAGATGGTTGACAGAGCTATGGCTGCTGATTTCTCATGGAGTAATTCTGCTGGAAAATATGAGAATCTGTATAATTGGTTGTTAGGATGGTAGATTCCGGAGTATATAGAGGATTTGACATTTATGTTGGGCTGTAACCGTTGGTTACAGCCCTTTATGCCATATTATTTTGTTTAGAGCTGAATAAGATAGTTTTCGTATGATTCCTTATATAGCTTCTGAAAGCGTTCGCGTAAACTTGCAGGTTCTAGAATACGTATATCTTTTCCAAATTTAAAAAAGTAAAATTCAGCCTGCATGGTTGTACATTCAAAGTCTATTACCATTTCTCCTCTGTCATTGTTTGGAGTAAAGGTAGTTTCGATATTATTTGAAAATGGGCGTAAATGCTGAATGTTGTGGAGTTTTTTGAAGCCTTCTCTTGAAAAGGCAACACGAATTGTTTCTTGTTCTCCGGCCACATAAGCAACCCCTTGTTTTTGAAGCAATGCCAGTATTTCTTTGCGTCTCTCCTTGCTGCAGTTTTTAGTGTAACTGGAATAAGCTTTTAATTTTTGAATACGCGAAATGCGATAGGCATATACATTACAATCACCTTCGATTTCAGCAATGAGGTAGTGAAAATTGCAATGGCTATCCGGTAAAATAAAACGAGGAAATACTTTGTAAACTACTTCTTGTTGATGTATATTATGTATGGTTAGTTTAATGAGACTCTTTTTTTGAATGGCACTTTCTAATGCTTCAATGGTGTTTCGAAAGAAAATCGATTCTCTTTCGAAGGTGTTTTTGCGACAGTATTCTTCTATAATTGCACTAATATATTTTCCCGGTTTTTCTTTGTAAAATGGAGCTTCAAGCTCGAAATAATCCTCAAATAGTTCACAGTTTTCATTGTTGAGACGAAAGTAAAATTCTGTACGGGAAGGATGTTCCTCATTTTTTCTAATTAGTTTATTTACATTGCATTGTAAATCCTTTTTGTAATCTTCAATTAAAAGCTTTTGTGTTTGTTGCTGAATATCTGAAGATAAATCTGATAGTAAGTTGTTTAGCTTGTTTTTTCTATAGATGCATTGGTGTTCTATAGATGCAGTTGAATAGCTTATGTAGTTACTAAAAATTCGGTTAATCGTGCCTGATTTTGACTGTGAGCAGAAGGAAAAACGATCTTCATTTATAATCATATTTGCATAGTTGGAAAGGGAAATACGTATTTTTCCTTCCGGATTTATATATTTCGTCATTATTGGATATCCTCCTTTTGGAAAAAATTTCTGTGTTGTGAATGAAAAAAATATAATATTAATGATTTTACTATTATAACAGGAATGAATTTGAAATACAATTATTCATTTGTGAAAATTGTCAGTTTTTGGTATACTTATAGTAATGTAAATTGTACAGATTTGATATATGGTTTATCGTTAAATTTTATCTGTATAAATAGAGGAATATTAGGAGAAAAAGGGAGGAGAAAAGAGAGTGAGTGAACAGATTTTTGCAATTCTAAAAATGGAATTATGTTCTGAACAGGGAAAAATATCATTTGCAAAATCTTCTTTGCTACAGGGCGTTTTGATGGAAAAAATCAGGTCAGAGTACGCGCAGAAGATGCATGAGATGCGTATGCGGCCGTACAGTCAGTGTGTGGTAGAACAGGATGGGAAGGTGTATTGGCAAATTGCAACTTTAAATTCTGAGGCATATGAGGAGATTATTGTTCCTTTATCAGAAGATTCTTTTCAGACGTTTACACTGAAACATTGTGATTGGAAGGTTAATATAGTAAGTCGACAAATATTCAAGACTTTAAAAAAAGAATGGATGCGTTCTTTTTATCAACAAGAATCTGGTCGAATGTTGACTATATCATTTCGTACACCTACTTCTTTTAAGAAAGATGGAGAATATGCTATTTTCCCAGATTTGAAAAATATATATGAGAGTTTAATGCTGAGATATGAAAGCGTATTAAATGAGGATGATTTTTATGATAAAGATACCTTGATGCAATTGGTAGATAATTCTGCAATTGTACGATATCGTTTGCGTAGTGTTACATTTCCTATGGAATCTACCCGTATTCCGGGGTTTATGGGAGAGATTACGGTTCGTATACGAGGACCTCAAACGATGGTGAATTTTGTGAGATTATTGCTTGAATTTGGAACATATGCCGGTGTGGGTATGAAGACAGCCATAGGTATGGGAAATATTACGTATGATGAGCGGAGAAAGGAGTAAACATAAATATGACAGAAAAAGAAGTGAAACTTGTAGTTGGTGCACTGTTACATGACTTGGGTAAGGTGATACATAGAACCGGAGTGAATATCAATCATAGCGAAAGTGGTTACAGGTATTTAAAAGAGACATTGGGCTGGGATGATAAAGATGTATTGGATTCTGTTCGTTATCATCATAAGGGAAACTTAAAAAATGCAGATATAGAAGATGATTCTTTTGCGTATATCACCTATATTGCCGATAACATTGCTTCAGCAGCGGATAGAAGGGATATGGCGGAAAAAGAAGATTTCGGATTTGAAAAAACATATCCGTTGCAACCGGTGTTTAATATACTCAATGGAAAGAGTGATAAAACTATGTATTATGCACCGAAAATGTTAAATGAGAACGAAAGAGATGAAGCATATGAGAATATGAATATTCCGACAGAAGAAAAGAGACCATTTGAAAAAGGTTTTTATGAAGGAGTTTTGGAACGAATAAAGGATTGCTTAAAAGGAATTGAGTGGAAAGATGCAAGGTATATAAATTCTTTATTGTCTGTGTTAAGCGCAACTTTGTTTTATGTGCCTTCATCAACGAATAGGGAAGAAGTGGCGGATGTATCTTTGTATGATCATGTTAAGATAACAGCAGCGGTTAGTAGTTGTATTTATCAATATCTTATGGAAAAAGGTGAAAACAATTTTAAGAAATGTTTGTTAGAAGAAGAGAAAAAAATTTGGAATGAAAACAGTTTTTTGTTTTATTCTATGGATATTTCAGGAATACAAAGCTTTATTTATGATATTTCGAGCGAGAAAGCACTAAAACAATTGCGTGCAAGAAGTTTTTTCGTACAATTCATGACGTAGCATATGGTTGATATATTATTTGAAAAACTTGAATTGTCGCGTGCAAATTTGATTTATTGTGGTGGTGGACATTGTTATATGCTATTACCAAATACAAATTCAGTAAAAGATAAAATACAAACATTTGAAAGAGAAATGAATCAATGGTTTTTAAGAAAATATGATATCTCAATCTTTCTTGCTAGTGGTTATGAAGAAGTTTGTGCAAATACATTACAAAATGAACCTAGAAATTCATATAAAGAGATGTTTCGTAGTGTATCTGCAAAAATATCAAAAAAGAAGATGCAAAGATATCAGCCAAATGATATACGGTATTTAAATCAGCGGATGCATCCCATTGGGAAATATGAATGTCATGTATGTAAACGGATTACAGATAAAAATACAATGTTACAGAATGATACAACGGTTTCAATTTGTGAAATGTGTAGTCGATTAGAGCAATTGGGTAAAAAGATAATACAAGATGGTGCAGATTTCTTCTGTGTTTTATCAGAAAGTGATAGTAATGATGAAGGTGTACCATTACCAGGAAAAGAAGATTCATCTGCAGTTTTAGTAGTGAAAAATATCAAGGAAACAAAAAAATTATTAGAAGATGGAAAAATCTTGAGAGTATATGCAAAAAATAAAGCGTATACAGGTGTAAATATGGCAACTACTATATACGTGGGAGATTATAGTTCTAAGGATTGTGAAACTTTTGAGGATTATGCAAAAGTAGAAACTATGATTCTAAATGGGGAAAATGGCAGTGAAAAACTTGGTATCGAAAGAATTGGTGTGATGCGAGGTGATGTGGATAATTTGGGATTGACATTCATGGCTGGATTTGAAAAAGAAGTTGAAGATACAGAGTGTGGTAAAAACTATAATACATTGTCGAGAACAGCGACGTTATCCAGACATTTGACATTATTTTTTCAGTATTATATCAATACAATCTTGAAGGACAAAAATAGAAAAGTGGTAATTGTATATTCTGGTGGAGATGATATATTCATGGTTGGTGGATGGAATGAAGTAATCAACGCATCATTGGACATCCAACAGGCATTGAAAGTGTACACCATGGATAAATTAACAATTTCTGCAGGGATTGGAATTTATCCGGCAGCATATCCGATTAAACGTATTGCAAGTGAAGTGGGAGAATTGGAAAATGCTTCTAAAGACTATCCGGGAAAGAATGCTGTTACGGTGTTTTCAACAGGTCATAAAGAGTTTATAGATAGAAATACACTTTTTCCTAATCATTCAAGTCAAACAGATGGTAACGATAAAGTGTATATAGATATAGGTACATTTTCATGGCAGGATTTTATAGAAAAAGTACAAGGTGAAAAATTAGAGTTATTAAAGAATTTTTTCGGAAAGCAAGAAGAAAAAGGAATGAGTTGCATGTATCGTTTGTTAGAACTTATTCGAAAGCAATTTGAAGAAAACGGCAAAACAAAGGGGGTGAATGTTGCGCGCTTAGTTTATATGTTGGCAAGACTAGAACCCGTAAAAGGACAGAAGGATGACAATGAATATGAGTTAGAGAAAAAAGCATATGAACTATTTAGAAATGACATTTATAAATGGTGTGTTGAGGAAATACATGAAAAAATTGATAAAGGATTAAACAGTACCAGACAATTGATGACAGCGATGACTTGGTATTCGTATTTGATAAGAAAAAGAGATAATTAAAAAAGGAAAGTGAGGAGATTAACATGATATTAGGTGGAGATTATGTTGATAGAGCAGAAAAAATTATGCGTGAATTAAAAGATAGTAATTTAAAAATTACACAATTACGAAATCTGATGGCAATGGCAGCAGATATTTACAATGATGTGTTAGGTGAGGAGGAACAATTATCTGAAGATATATGTGCGCGTATTCAATATTTGCGGATTCGATTTGTGTATCAATCTGGTAGAAGTGGCATGGGGGAAGTGAAAAAATTTTTACAAAAAGCCATGATTTTGGAAGCAATTAAAGAAATACACGGAAGTAGAAAAAAATATAAGTTGTTTTATAACTATTTGGAAGCATTGGTGGCATATCATAAATTTTATAATGAAAAAGATAAAAGTTAAGAGTTGCATAGTATGAATATAAAAACAATAATAGGAGGAATTGCAATATGATGGCAAAAATACAAATAACAGGAACTGTAAAGTTAGTAACAGGTATGCATATAGGTGGAAATGGGGCATCAGCAGCGATTGGTGCAGTTGACTCACCAGTAATTAAAGATGTGTTATCCGGATTGCCAATTATTCCGGGAAGTTCATTAAAAGGAAAAATGAGATCTTTATTGGCGAGACAATATAATACTTCTGTAGTGGAACATGAGGCTGATCATGATAGAATTTGTCGATTATTTGGTTCGGCAAATAATGGAAAAAAAACTAGTATTAGTCGCATCATCGTATCAGATATGATTATGTCCAATGCTAAGCAGTTTGAAGAAAAAGAAATTAGCAAAACAGAAATCAAATTTGAAAATAGTATAAGTCGACAGACTGCAGTTGCAATTCCAAGACAGGTTGAAAGGGTTATTCGAGGTGCAGAATTTCCATTAGATATTATTTATAATGTAGAAAAAGAAACTGAATTATCAGAAGATATGGAAATGCTAAAAGAGGGAATGAAATTGTTAACATACGATTATATTGGAGGAAGCGGTTCTAGAGGATATGGAAAGATAGTTTTTGAGAATCTTTCTTTTGATGTTGTAATTGGAAATGTGGAAGAAACGTTGTTAGAAGCTGTGAAGAAGCTGTTTAACGCTTATGTATAATTTTGTGAATGTGTATTTATGCATAGGAGATAGGAGAAAACGATGGAATATACAATCATTAAAATGAGCTTCCCACATGGAGTACATTTGGGTCAACACGATTTAGAAGATGCAGGATATGAATTATATGCAGACACTTTTTTTTCGGCACTTTGTACAGAAATAGTAAAACAGAGAGAAGAACAGCTAGAGTGGTTTGTTGAGAAGGTTCGAACAGGAGAATTAGTATTTTCGGATGCTTTTCCGTACATAGGTGATATATTTTATTTGCCAAGACCTGTTTTGCAAGTTGAAAACAAAGATTATAGTGAAAATGCAGTTGAAACAAGAAAAGTTTGGAAAAATCTTTCATATCTTCCGTATGATGATTTTGAAGATTATTTGAATGGAGAAATAGATAGTGAAGGTGCAAAGTGCTTAAAAGAAGATTTTTCGTTAGGAAATACGGAAGTTAGAACCCATGCATCGGTTACGTATGTTAATGAAACAAAGCCTTATCGTGTAGGGAGTTATCATTTTCAAGAAAATTGTGGATTGTACGTCATAGTGGGATACCAAAATGACGAGATTTATCAATTTTTTAAAGAGATGTTAGTGTCTTTATCTTATTCAGGAATTGGTGGAAGAAAAAGTGCTGGATATGGAAGATTTACGGTAGAAGAAGAAAAAGTTCCTGTGGAAATTAATGAGCGCTTAAGTGAGAAAATGAATTTAGGGAAAACTTATATGACTTTATCTGTTTCTTTACCGCTGGATGAAGAATTGGATAAAGTATTAGAAACAGCATATTGTGTTTGGATAAAGAGAAGTGGTTTTGTGACATCTTTAGAATACTCAAAATCATATCGCAGAAGGCAGGATTTGTATGTGATGAAATCTGGAAGTTGCGTAAAACAAGGTTTTAAGGGAAATATATATGATGTGTCGGATAAATTTGGAAATCATCCAGTGTATCGATATGCAATGCCGATGTTTTTGGAGGTGTAAACATGGAGAGGGAATCTTTTTTGAAAACATATGATGTTACTTTGGAAGTAAAAGGACCGGTGTTTATTGGTTCGGGAAATCAAATGTCATCTCAAGAGTATATTGGAATGAAAAATAGAATAATCGTTCCAGATATGAAAAAAATGATGGTTTCTTTGTGTCGTTTGGAATTGCAAGATGAATATGAAAAATTTGTTTTACAAAGCTATGATAAAGATTTAAAATCATGGTTAATTAAGCAAAATATAACTACAGAAACTATGGAAAAATGGAAGAAATATGAATTGGAATTGGGACCGTTAGACTTAAATAAACAAAGCAGACCCAAAATATCTGAGTTTATTAAGGATGGGTATGGATTACCATTTGTACCGGGTACAAGCTTAAAAGGAATGTTGCGCACTATTATATTGGGATATAATATACAAAAAAATCCTAATTTATATGCGGATTTTAAAGTGAAGAATGAGCGTTCAGTCTATAAGTATGAAAAGGATTACTTGAATGCAAAAACGGAAGAATTGGAGAATATGAGTTTTTGTCGCCTGAATAGAAAAAAAACTGAGAAATATGATGCAGTAAACGATGTTATGTCAGGAATAATTGTGAGTGATAGTGAGCCGTTATCATTAAAAGATTTAGTGATTTGCAATAAATGGGATTATAGTATAGAAACAGGTAAATGTAGATCAATTGGAGTATATCGCGAATGTATAAAGCCGGGAACGAAAATACAATTTACCATAACGATTGACAGGAAAATAATTCCATACTCTATTGAAGAGATTAAAGAGGCAATAGAAGCATTTGCAAATACATCTTATAATAATTTTATACAATATTTTGGTAAGTGTGCAAGACCAGAAAAAAATACTGTGTGGTTAGGAGGTGGCGTTGGCTTTTTGAGTAAAACAGTGATTTATCCAATGTATAGTAGAGCTGGAGTGAAAATTGCTCAGACAATATTTAAGAATACAAAAGTGCCAAAAAAACATAAGCATGTTAAAGATACAGAATGGGGTGTTTCTCCTCATTGTTTGAAAATGACTAAGTATAAAAATAAAGAGTATTACTTTGGAGAATGCTTAATAAATATAGAGGAAGCTACAGGCGGATAATTTGATTGAATAATAGTGGGATTAAATAGACGTCAATAAATGTTTATTTTAATTAAACATGTAGATAGCGAAATTGTCGGTAGCAGTAAATATCGTATTTAAATATAATATCAGGTTGTTTGTTTGAATGACATAATTTTCGAGTTAGATAAGTGGTTGCGGTCATGCTTTTTAATATACATTTTAAGTTAATTTTTTAAAAATATGCAATGAATTTCTAGCATATTGAAGTATATTATTTCAAGGAAACTTGGTAAGATAAAAAACATGATTTTAACTATTAGGAATAGAAAAAGTGTATATACATAGGATGTAATATTAATAGTTATATTCTGGCAAAAACTGAAAGTAAATATAATTGGTTTAATCATTAGTTTCAAATTTTTTGTTGAAAGAAAATAACATGGCTGATAAAATATATGTGGGAATTATTTTGATTTACGCCGCAAGGCTATTTATCATGGGTTGCACTGTTTTTAGTGATTTTATAGAACGGGGAATTAAAAGAAAATATTTACAGCCGAAAGGAGGCTTGCAAATCAGCTAAACATTAGTGCTTTATGGCATAGGATTAAAGAATATAAGACCCCGGTAGGGGACGAAAACAACCGGAACCGGAACCGTAACCGTAACCGGAACCGAAACATTAAAGAATATAAGACCCCGGTAGGGGACGAAAACTTGAAATATTGCAGCGGAAGAAACGGAGCAATATATTAAAGAATATAAGACCCCGGTAGGGGACGAAAACGTTGATAGATGTACCAACGATTTTTTCAATTTCTATTAAAGAATATAAGACCCCGGTAGGGGACGAAAACTCATATTCACTTTTTTCTTGCTCTTTTTCTTTTCATTAAAGAATATAAGACCCCGGTAGGGGACGAAAACATGATTCTTTCAACTTGTTAATAACACTCCCACATTAAAGAATATAAGACCCCGGTAGGGGACGAAAACAGAGAATGTAGTATTCTTGAACTTCCACATCCATTAAAGAATATAAGACCCCGGTAGGGGACGAAAACCTCTCTGTTGCCGATTGCAACTTTCGTCTCATTGTATTAAAGAATATAAGACCCCGGTAGGGGACGAAAACCATTTATTCCCCTTTTCTTCGACTTCTTTTAGTCTATTAAAGAATATAAGACCCCGGTAGGGGACGAAAACTCTGATTTTCAACTTGCCCTTGTTTAGCATAATCAGTATTAAAGAATATAAGACCCCGGTAGGGGACGAAAACGGCATTAAATGTATCATATGTTGTTCTTGTACATATAATTAAAGAATATAAGACCCCGGTAGGGGACGAAAACTTTTTACTTTACTTTTAGGAGCTGCATCATAAGCTTATTAAAGAATATAAGACCCCGGTAGGGGACGAAAAGCGGCAAATCGTCCTGTGTTGATTTTGGTATATAACATTAAAGAATATAAGACCCCGGTAGGGGACGAAAAGACATATCCCACTTTTGCATCATCCTTTCGTATTTTCATTAAAGAATATAAGACCCCGGTAGGGGACGAAAAGCAGACATGAACTTTTCAATGATTTCTTCTTCATTCAATTAAAGAATATAAGACCCCGGTAGGGGACGAAAACTATATGCTTTCATTGGAGATGAATCAAATATATCAATTAAAGAATATAAGACCCCGGTAGGGGACAAAAACGGAGAAAAATTCAGATTGATGACTCTTCTTATCAGCATTAAAGAATATAAGCCCCCGATATGGGACGAAAACCGCCAACGTCCTTCAGCATTATTCCGACTTGAATTAAAACGCAAAATCAACTAACTTGGAAAGAACCATTGGGACTTGACATTTTATAACATTGCATAAAAATGTGAAAATACACAAAAAATAGTAATGGCTATTGATTAAATAAATATTGGATGATACAATGTTATTACTAAAAAATGTGTCAACACACAAAAACAAGGAGTGAAACTTATGGAGATTAAAAGAGATGCATACCTTGAACAGTTAAAGATAAGAAAAGATAATGGGATGATAAAGATTATCACGGGAATCAGGAGATGCGGAAAATCATTCCTGTTATTTGTATTGTTTAAGAAATATTTATTGGAGAGTGGTGTAGATAATGACCATATTATTGAGATTGCCTTAGATGGTATTGAAAATGAGGAACTGAGAGATCCCAAAAAGTGTTATCAGTATATCAAGGACGCGATGAAAGATAAACAGAAGTATTATTTGCTTTTAGATGAAGTACAGTTTATGCCACGATTTGAAGAAGTGCTGAACAGTTTGCTTCGTATTAGCAATATTGATGTATATGTGACCGGAAGCAATTCGAAATTTTTATCCAGTGATATTGTAACTGAATTTAGAGGCAGAGGAGATGAGATAAGAATTTATCCGCTATCATTTGCAGAGTTCTATAATGCTTATGAGGGAGATTATGATGATGCTTGGGAGGAGTATATGATATACGGAGGCTTACCACAGGTGGCAGGGTTTCATGTGGAACGCCAAAAGGCAGAATATCTAAAAAATATTTTTACCAATGTCTATATCAAGGATGTGGTAGATAGAAATAAGATTCAAAATGTTGACAAAATTGGAACTTTGGTAGATATTCTTGCTTCTGCAATAGGGGCACCTACCAATCCAACTAAAATATCAAATACTTTTAAAAGTGAACGAGGTATCAATTATAGCAATAAAACTATATCTAACCATATTGATTATTTAGCAGAAGCATTTTTGATTTCTAAAGCGGAACGATATGATATCAAGGGAAGGAAACATGTGGGTGCAAACCTGAAATATTATTTTTCAGATGTGGGACTTAGAAATGCCAGATTGAATTTTAGGCAGCAGGAACCTACTCATATTATGGAAAATATAGTCTATAATGAGCTACTTATCAGAGGCTATAATGTGGATGTTGGTATCGTAGAAGTGTACACAAAGAATGATGAAGGGAAAACGACTCGTAAGCAGTTTGAGGTTGATTTTGTAGTGAATCAAGGTAGTCAAAGATATTATATTCAAGTAGCCTATGATATGACTTCTGAGGAAAAGCAGGCACAGGAACTTAATTCATTTAGGAATATTCCGGATTCGTTCAAGAAGATTGTTATTGTAAATGGAACAAAAAAGCCTTGGAGAAATGAGGAAGGCTTTGTAATCATGGGAATCAAGTATTTTCTACTTAATGCGGATAGTTTGGAATTTTAGTGAGGTTAATGTAAGGAGGAATACGGGGTAATAATCAGCGAAAGAGGTTTGTTAAAGAGATACGTCATAATCTGTCTGTAATTGAGGAAAAAGCTTCTTCAACAAAACCGGAAGAAGAAATCCTTTGGTAGTTAATTGCAGCGTTGCTTGCCTATCTCGATAAAGAGAATAACTCTTCGAGAAAGATTAAGCGAAAATAAAAAAGCCTATCCTGTCTGCAAACGGGATAGGCGGTGTCCATAAGGACATTTTTTAACCTAAACTCGGAGCATCCACCTTTGGAGTGGGTGCTTTCTGTTTGTTTATATGTTACCATGTTATGTTTGAAATTTCAAGAAGTTTTGAACAATTTTGGAAACTTTTATAGTAATCCTGTCAGTTCACGTCATTTTTATTAATTGTAGTGGAGTATATAGCAGGCATTTGACCTATATTGATATTATTATTCCGTAAATATGAATGAAAATATTGAAAAACAATAAAATTACTCCCAATATAGGAATAAAAAGACGAAATATGTATTCCGTTGTGCAGCACGTGTTAATTTGCTATACTTAAGATGTTACAAAGATAAAACGTAAATTAAGTTAAGGGTAAATAAGGAGAGTGCTTGTATGGCAATTGTATTATGTCCGAGTTGTGGCGGAAAGGTATCAGATAAAGCAAAAAAATGTGTTCATTGTGGGACAGTATTGATTGAGGAAAAAATAAAGTGTGTGGAATGTGGCTCTGAATTAGATGAAGGTGCAACTACATGTATTTATTGTGGATGTCCGGTAGAAAAAACAAATGGTTCGGGAGAACAGGAAAAGCCACAGAAAGTAGAAGTTACCGGAGTGAGATTATCAAGACGTGTCAAAAGGCTTGTGTGTATTTTATCGCTTGTATCATTGGTCTGCGGATTAATATTTTTCAGTGTAAACCAATATCAGAAAAAGAAAACGGTAAAAAAATATAAGAATAATTTATCTATAACAGCCGATTTGATGGCAATAGGTGCTATGAAAGCGGAAAACAGTTGTAATTTGATAGTGAAAGTCTGGAAAAATGCTATTTTTGAAGAACGTAATTTGGATACAGATAAGTATACATATGAGGACGGCGAATTCGTAGATTTTAATACTGCATTAAAAAATCTCTTTTTGGATGATAGTTTTAGAGAGAAAATAAATTCCATTGAAGAAAATCAAAAAGAAGTAGATGAACTTATGAAAAAAATGAAGAAGCCACCCAAAGAATACAAAGATGCTTATGAAGCTTTATCAGAATTTTATGACGCATATTATACATTCACAAATTGTGCAATTGATCCATCTGGAAGTTACCAATCATATTCAAGTAATTTTAATGATGCTGATACAGAAGCTGAAAAATGCTATAGAGCATTGCAAAAGTATATTGATGAATAGTCGATTTTCTGATAAATCTTTATTTTTAAAAGTGATAAATATAATTGGTGTTAAACCGGGAGGTAGCGGAATGAGCATACTTTACGTAACAGAACATGGTGCAATAGTTTCTATTGAACAAAACTGTGTTAAGGTTAAGAAGGAAAAGGACAATTTCTGCAGGTCTATTCCACTGGAAACATTGGAAAGCATCAATATTATGGGGAAAAGCCAGCTGACAACGCAATGTGCAGAAGTGTGTTTGCAAAAGGGAATCCCTGTATCGTATTATTCTCCACATGGAAAATATTTTGGTAAATTGCAATCAACCGGACATGTTCATGTTGAAATACAGCGTCAACAGTCTAAACTATATCATACTTCGTTTGCGTTAGAACTCGGCAAAGAAATTATGGAATCAAAATTACATAATCAGGAAGTATTACTACGGCGTTATGAAAGAAACTCGGAAGTGAATGTTGAACAGGAGCGCATGGAATTAAAGCGGGCAAAGAATAAAATAAGAACAAGCAAAGATATAAATCAATTAATTGGATATGAGGGAATTGGTGCAAGGTCATATTTCAGAGGATTAGGAAAACTTGTACAAGAAGATTTTTATTTTTCAAAACGTACAAGACGTCCGCCAAGAGATGCGTTCAACTCAATGTTGAGTTTGGGATATTCATTGCTGATGAATGAAATCTATGGAAAACTGGAAAACAAGGGCCTAAATCCATATTTTGGGTTTGTTCATCAGGATAGAGAGCAACATCCTACGTTGGCAAGTGATATGATGGAAGAATGGAGACCGGTTATAGTTGATTCGACGGTTATGAGTCTGGTAAACGGACACGAAATTTCAATCGAGGATTTTTATCAGGATATAGAGCAGCCGGGGGTGTTTTTAACAAAAGATGGAATGCACATATTTTTAAAAAAACTGGAAGTGACACAGCGTAGAGATACAAAGTATTTGGACTATGTTACCTATGCTACAAGCTTTCGCCGTGCAATCGAATTACAAATCGGACAATTAGTAAAAGCTATTGAGTTTGAAGACCCGACAATCTATCAGGGGATACGTATTCGTTAAGCTTATTTTTTACCCATTTTCACAAGGAGGATAAAGAATGAAGAATGAAGATTTTTGCTTTTCAAATTTGGAAGAAACAGTGGATAACAGAATTTTAGTCTTGGTCATTTACGATATAGTAGATAATAAAAAGCGCTTACGTTTAGCAAAATATTTACAGGGGTATGGATTTCGTATACAAAAGTCTGCTTTTGAAGCTTTACTTAGAGAAAATCTTTATGAAAAAATGCTGGTTGGTCTTAGAGGATTTGCTTCTGATATAGACAGTATCAGAGTGTATAAAATTATAGGGAAAAATCAAATAAAAAATTTTGGACGAAATCTGTCATATGCACAGGATGAAGTAATTATTGTGTAGTTACATATTTTCTTGTTTGTGGTAGAATGAATGAAAAAAGAAAATTTGGAGGCTAAGTATGAAAAGAAAAGTATTGTTTTCAGCGGTTGGAAATACAGATCCTGTTTCACGTGGATATGATGGTCCTTTAGTGCATATATGTCGCAATTACAAACCTGATGTGGTATATCTGTTTTATTCGAAAGACATGATATATAGACACGAAAGGGTTGAGTATTGTTTAAGTGAGTTAGAAAAGACTTTTGATGATGGTCACAGATTTGAAATAATAAAAATGGAAGAACCAACATTAGAAGAAGCACATAAATATAATACTTTTTTTGAATTATATCCAGATTATATTAAAAAAATTTTGGAAAAAATGGAATATGATGATGAACTCTATTTAAATGTTTCGTCTGGAACACCACAAATGGGCGGAGCGCTGTTGCTGATGGCATATATGAAAGAAGGAAATATTATTCCATTACAGGTTTCAAATCCTGATTTAAAAAATAATAAATCAGTAGATAATTCTTGCCCTATTGAAGATGAATGGAAACAGAATAAAAATGAAAATCTTGAGATTAATACTAATAGAGTTATAGAAGTGGAATGCCCTGATTTAATTGAGTTGTTAAAGAAACAGTTATTACAAAATTTTATAGAAAAATATGATTATGCGGCAGCGATAGAGCTTGCGAAAAATATGAAAAATTTGCCGGAGGGAGGAGAAAAACTTTTAAACGGTGCAATAGCAAGAATGCAGTTGAATCTTGATAAGGCACAAAAAAAACTGATAATTAAAAATGAAAAAATTATAGACAATCCTGTTGGAAAGAAGGCACAAAAGATACAACTTTTGGTAGAGTATATTTTAGAAATGGGGATTAAGTTGGAACAAAAGAAAAATGTAGACTTTATTCGTTCAATTTCTCCCGTACTAAAGGATTTGTATTGGCTTCTTTTGGAACAAAAGATGTCAATTAACTTGAAGGATTATATGGATGGAAAAAAACTGGTTCGAAAGAAAATGGAACAGACAATTGAAGGCAGAATTATGTTAGGAGCGTTAGATAAAAAATTCAATAAATATAAGGATACACAGGTTGCTGCCTCAAATTTGGTCATTATACTGGAATCATGCTATTCAACACAAGTTAAAGCAGATAAAGAAGTGTTATATAGAATACGTTTCTTAAGAAGCGTGGAGTACGAGGTGCGTAATTTGGCTGCTCATGAGATTGTAAGCATGCCGGATGATAAAATGAAAAATATTTTTACTGAGGATAAATTAAGAAAATGTAATATAAATAATTACATAAAATCTAAGGACGTGACTTTTGAAAAAGTTTACAAGGATATTCAGTATTTGACTGAGATTTTGTGTGAAAAAGAAGTGGATTGGAATTCATATGCTGTAATGAACGAACGATTGATAAAAGAATTATTGTAAAGGAGATTAATGGATGCAAGAAAGAATAGTGGTTAACAAGGCATTTACGCACGCAGGAAAATTTCACTCCGATGATGTGTTTAGTGCAGCATTACTTAGGATTTTATTTCCTAAAATAGAGATTACAAGAGGATTTGAGGTACCTGAATCATTTGATGGAATTGTGTTTGATATTGGGATGGGAGAATATGATCATCATCAGAAAAATAGTGAAGTGCGTGAAAATGGTTGTCCTTATGCCGCTTTTGGGTTACTGTGGAGACGATTTGGAAATTGGTTATTAGAAGAAGAAGAGGCGAAAGAGTTTGATGAAAAATTCATTCAGCCACTTGATTATTCGGATAATACGGGTGAACCAAATGAATTAGCCGGGAGCATTTCAGCTTTTAATCCTGGTTGGGATGAAAATGGAGATGAGAATGTTTGTTTTTTCAAGGCTGTAGAGATTGCACAGTTGATTTTAGAACGTCAATTAGTATATGCAAAGAGTAGGAAAAAAGCCAATAATATGTTAGATGAAGCGTTGCAAGAGATGAAAAATCATATATTAATCTTGTCTCGGTTTATACCGTGGAAAAAATATTTGGTGGATACAGAAGTGTATTTTGTGATTTTTCCGTCTAAAAGAGGTGGTTACAATGTTCAGCCGGCTATTGAATATGCAGAGGAAGAAACTTTCAAGGTAGGATTTCCGAGAAATTGGTGGGGAAAATCAAAAGAAGAATTACAAGAAATATCAGGATTAAAAACACTTAGTTTTTGTCATGCTACAGGTTTTTTGCTGGCTGCTGATTCTTTAGAGGATGCAATAAAGGCTTGTGAAAAATCTATGAGTTCTAGTATAGTCGTTTTAAATTAACCGGGCTTTATATTTGGGATATAATTTCATTCTGCAAGGCGGAGAAATGAGACGTAGCGGTGGCTGCGTCGATTGACGTGGGCGTTGCAGATGGAATTATAGACAAATATAAAGAGAGTGTATTAAAAAACGACTATACTAGTAGATTGAATAATAAATAACTGATACATTTGTTTGATTATGTGTATTTATACATCTGCGATAGTGGTTTTTACATACTATTTTTAATTTTCTATGATAGATACGTAGGGCTAATCTATGTTACGTATCATTTTGAAGTTTTAGGAAAAAGATACGTAGAAAAGAGAAAAATCCTACGTATCATTTTGAAGTTTTAGGAAAAAGATACGTAGAAAAGAGAAAAATCCTACGTATCATTTTGAAGTTTTAGGAAAAAGATATGTAGAAAAGAGAAAAACCCTACGTATCATTTTGAAGTTTTAGGAAAAAGATACGTAGAAAAGAGAAAAACCCTACGTATCATTTTGAAGTTTTAGGAAATACGTATCATTTTGAAATTATCAGAAAATTATACGTAGGAGAAGCCGCCCCACGGATTTCGCTGTGTAATGTGTCAGTTACTTATTATTCACTCTACCAATTAAAAGAATAATATGCAAATTTGGAGCCATCATAGGCAAATGCTCTTTTAAAAAATCTAAAAAGTCTGACATATTTTTAGTATGAAATTTAAGGGTTCTAAAATTTTTTATTGCAATAAAATAAACCCTGTGGTACAATCTGACTTGGTAAGTCGAGGCTAACTGATTTGCTGTTGTAGAGAAAAGAGTTGAATGGAGAATAACCGTGAAAACAAAACGAAAAATGTTTTTTGAAATAGCAATATTAATATTGGTTATGGTAATGTGTTCAGGATGCGGGAGCACACAGAAATCTATATCAGATGATTCAAGTGAGGAAGAACGCGAAATTTACGCAATGGATACATATATGACAGTGAAAGCGTATGGTAGTGGTGCAAAAGATGCAGTGGATAAGGCAGAGGAGAAAATCAGAGAACTTGACAGCAAGTTATCTACCGGTATAGAGGAAAGCGAAGTTTACCAGATTAATAAAAACGGAGGCGGAGTGTTATCAGAAGATGGGGTATATCTATTAAAAAGGTCTTTAGAATTGTGGGATAGCACGGATAAAACATTTAATCCTGCGATTTATCCAATCATGGAGCTTTGGGGATTTACAACGAAGAATTATCAGGTTCCTGATGAACAGGAAATATCAGATACATTAAAACTTACGGATGCTGATGATATTATTTTTGATGAAACAACAGGTAAAGTATCATTTAAAAAAGATGGAATGAAGCTTGATTTTGGTGGTGTTGCAAAAGGATATACTTCAGACAGTATTATGAAGTTGTTTAAAGAATGTGGAGTAAAAAGCGGTATAGTGAGTCTTGGTGGAAATGTACATGTGCTTGGAACTAAACCCGATGGAAGCGATTTCAGGGTTGCTATCAGAAATCCCGATACACAGCAAGATTCATATATAGGTGTTTTGGAAGCAAGAGACTGCGCAGTGATTACATCAGGAGGGTACGAAAGGTATTTTGAAGAGGATGGAGTTATATATCACCATATTATTGATTCAGAGACAGGATATCCAGCTGATAACGGACTAAAATCAGTGACAATAGTCAGTAATGATGGTACTTTGGCTGATATTTTGTCAACATCCCTTTATATTATGGGGCTGGACAAGGCAAGTGATTATTGGTATGCCAACAGAGAAGAATTCGACGCTATATTTGTGGATGACAACGGAAATGTGTATGTTACAGGCGGAATTGAAAAGAGTTTCACATCGGATTATGATGTCAGGATAATAAAATAGTAAGAAAGGTTTAAGGATGAAACGATTTATAAATGTGATTAAACTATTACCGGCAGTAATCATTGCAGTAATGATAATTGCTTCACTAAAGGAGTATACGCCCACGATTTATGGAGATATCAGGGACTCTGTAACAGAAGAAGTTACAGAAAAAGCAACAGAAAAAAAAGAAAGAAAGAGAGAAGAATTACCGGAAAAAGAGACAGATAACGAGCCGGTCACGATAGAACGTGAAGAGTCTGCGGCTGCATACAAGGACGGAATATATTATGGAACGGGAAAGGGATTTGCCGGAAATATTACTGTAAAAGTAACTATTACAAGTGGAAAAATTGAGAGTATTGTTATAACTGATACAGTTGATGGGGCTGAATACATATCGAAGGTATCAGCAATTATTTCTCAAATAATAGCGACCCAGAGTACAAATGTGGACACCGTGTCGGGTGCTACTTTTAGTTCAGTGGGAATCATTTCAGCAGTAAGAGATGCATTGAAGAAGGCAGCCGTAAATCCGGAGAATATCGATGAAAACATCATACAAAATGAAGAAACAACTGCAAACGCTGAGGTAATAAAAAAACCGGATATTCAAAAGGATGATTTTAAATATAAAGATGGAATATATTACGGAACAGGAAATGGTTTTGCAGGAAGTCTGACTGTTAAAGTAGTAATACGTGACGGGCTTATTAAGGAAATAATTATTAAAGATACAAGTGACGGAGCTGAATTTATTAGTAAAGCATCTGCATTGATTGAGGAAATAATAGCAACACAGAGTACAAATGTGGATACCGTAACCGGTGCAACTTATAGCTCGGTGGGTATAATAGAAGCGGTAAGGGATGCACTTAAAAAGGCAGCGGTAGATGATAGTGTTTTAGAGGAAACAACAAAAGAATATGATACGGAGACTACAGCAGAAACGACTAAGAGTGTTGAAACAACAAAAGAAACAATAACCGACATAAGACTGAAGTATAAGGATGGAGTGTATTATGGAACGGGAAAAGGATTTGACGGAAATATAAGAGTAAAGGTAACTATAAAAAAGGGAAAGCTAAAATCAATAGAAGTTGTAAAGCATACGGATGGTCCCGAATTTATGGAAAAAGCAAAAGCACTTTTAAAAGAGATAATAAGAACCCAGAGTTCAGAGGTAGATGTAATATCGGGTGCTACATATAGTTCAAACGGTCTTATAGAAGCTGTCAAAGACGCATTAAAACAGGCATTGATCTATGAGGAAGACACAGAAACAACACGTGAAAAAGTGACGACGACCAAAAATGAGACCACTAAACCGGCAGAGACAACAAGTCATAACACACACGAATATAAAACCGGTATATATTATGGAACGGCAGAAGGTTTCCGTGGAGATATAACTGTTGCTGTCGTAATCGAAGATAATGCAATACAATATGTGCTTGTTACAGATTATGATGATGACGAAGCTTTTATTGCAAAGGCAAAGGCTGTAATCAAGGATGTGATAATATCGCAAAGCACAAGCGTAGATGTGGTATCGGGAGCTACATATAGTTCCGGTGGTATTCTTAATGCTATAGAAGATGCGTTACAAAAGGCGGTTGAAAATCCGGAGACATCCGGAAAAGATGAGAGTACAGATAAAAATGAAACGACAAAGCCTGAAACTACTAAAGTACAGAATGATACTACAAATGAAACCGGAATAACAGATGAAACTACGACGAAAAACAGCACTTCTGAGTCAGAATATAAGGATGGTATCTATAGTGCAGAGTATGAATGTGTACCTGACTTTGAATATGATTTTGAACCATACAGAATTTCGCTTTCTGTGGTAGTAGAAAATGGAGTTATAAGCAGTATTACTGATATCAAAGGAATAGGAAATGATTACGATTCATACAATGACTGGTATCTTGAAAGAGCTGCTAATGGTAATCAGAAGTTTGAAGGTGTTGTGTCACAGATTATAAAGAATAATGGAACGAAAGGTGTAGACACGGTATCCGGTGCAACGTGTTCGTCAAAAGGAATTATTGGCGGAGTCGATGAAGCACTCAAAAATGCGAAAGGAATGAAATAATTTGAAATCATTTTTAATGAAGGTTATCAATCTGATGTTAGTTGTATTCATGATTTTTGCCTATAACAAAGTAGTTGAAGCAAGAGAACAGGAAGAACGTATAGACAAATTACAGTATGAACTTGACCAGTTAAAGGTAGAGACTGAGGCGGATGAAGAGACCGGATTATATACAGATGGTGAATACGAAGGAGAAGCGAAAGGATACGGTGGAAATATCAGATTGAAAGTTAAGGTAGAATCAGGATATATTACATCGCTTGATATAATTTCAGCAGAAAAAGAAGACAGTGCTTATCTGGATGAAGCATCAAATGTCATTGAAGATATTATTGAATCTCAATCTACAGATGTGGACGCTGTATCAGGTGCAACATTTACATCTGTCGGTATTATGGATGCAGTGGATGACGCGTTATATTGATGAAAGGATACCGGTAACTTGAAAACAAAAAAGAAGATAACTAAAAAACAAATACATGCGTATGTCAGAATTGCCGTTCAGATTGCATTTTTTATATGGATGCCGGCAGCATTTACTTCTGCATTTTCGGGAATCAAATACATATTTACACAAATTGGGAATACAAGTATTGTGGAGATAAATTCATTTGTGAAGTTTTTGATAGGTTTATGTCTCTACACAATAGTGTTTGGCAGATTCTTTTGTGGATATGCCTGTGCATTTGGTAGCCTTGGGGATTGGATTCATTCCATATATCTGAAGGTATTTAAGAAACTGAAGAAAAAGCCGTTTTTGTTAAATAAATCTTATAAAAAATATTTTTCCATGGTTAAATATGTTGTATTGTCTGGTATTGTGATTCTATGTTTTATGGGAAAATATCAGAATGTAACAGCGACAGGTTATAGTCCATGGCAGGTTTTTTCAATGTTAATAGCCGGCAATTTTCATTTAAAGAGTTTTTATTTGGGAATTGTTCTGTTGATAATAATCATGGTGGGTATGGCTATTTGTGAAAGGTTTTTCTGTAGATTTTTATGTCCGATGGGAGCTATATTTTCCATGTTGCCGGTTATTCCGGCGTTTAGGTTGAAAAGAGACCGGGAAAATTGTCTTAAGGGTTGTAAGGCATGTACGCTATCATGCCCTTCAGATATTGAACTATCAGATTTGGCGGACAAAAATTCGGAGGCACATACAGGAGACTGTTTTATGTGCCACAGATGTGTGAATACATGTCCGAAAGGTAATATAAAAGCGTCAGGAATTATATGGAATGTCAGTGCTATATGGTTTATACTTGTAAGAGTAGTGATATTGGTTATTATATTAGCATTTCTGACGAAAGGGAAATAAAGTGAAAAAAAAAGACATTATCCTTATAGGAACGATTCTTGTGATTGCGTTAGTTTCGTTTTTAGTTTTAAACTTAAGAAGCAATCATACAGGAAATACTGTGATAGTAAGTGTATCAGGAGAGATTTATGGGAAATATCCTTTAAATGAAAACAGGATTATTGATGTAAATGAAAATAAAGGTCATAACCGGATTGTCATAAATGATGGAAAGGTATATATGGAAGAAGCTGACTGTCCTGACAAGTATTGTGTCAGTCAGGGAAAAATCAGTAAAACAGGTGAGACCATAGTGTGTCTTCCGCATAAGCTTTCTGTTGAAATAAAAAATCAGTCAGAAGCAACGGATGAGATTGATGCAGTAGCGAAGTAGGTGGAAGTTATGAGTAAAAGAATTGCAAATATCGGATTAATGACAGCTCTTGCAATGATATTTAGTTATGTAGAAGCAATGCTGCCGATTAATTTTGGAATACCGGGTGTGAAGATTGGAATTGCCAATCTCGTTGTTGTAAGCGGTATCTATATTTTGAATATTAAAGATGTATGGATGATTTCTATGATTAGAATTTTTCTTATGGGACTTCTTTTTGGAAATGGTGTATCGTTGATTTACAGCTTATCCGGTGGAGTTTTAAGCCTGCTTGTAATGATGCTTTTAAAAAAATCAGGCATATTCAGTATTACAGGAGTAAGCGTAGCAGGAGCTGTATCACATAACATAGGTCAGCTCATCGCTGCATCAGTTGTTATTGGAAATCTTAGTATATTTTATTACTTTCCGGTACTTCTTATAGCCGGAGTAGTTATGGGAATAATTATCGGTATGCTGTCAGGAAGAATCCTGACAGGAGTAAAACCGGAAATGAATAATTGATTTGATAAGCTGTTTATAGTGTAGATTCTGTAAGCAGCTAATAAAAAGATTAAAGGTTAGCCGGTGCTAACTTTTGATAAATATTATATTATGAACTCTCGGAATCCTGAGTAGTTCATGCCAGCTAAACTCTGGCAAGTACTTTGAAAACTAAATATTATCCGCGGAACAAAAAAAATGCATGAGAAA
>CADADA010000007.1 GCA_902786515.1 uncultured Lachnospiraceae bacterium
GTAAATGATAAAATAAGAATGTAGGATTTATCGCATATAAAAATGTCGGAAAACCTACATTCTTATTTAGTTATTTTTGATATGTTGTTATACTTGCTTAGGAGGTGCAATAACATATGAATAATCTAAAAGGAGAGAGATAGATGATTTATAAAAATATTACATTTAAAGCAGATCCGTTTTCATACAATCTAGAATTTTATGATAGAATAACGCTCGTTGGTGGAGACAGTGGTACTGATAAAACAGTGCTTTAAGAAATGTTGGAAGATATAAGATTAACAGATGAATACAAGGCAATAAAATTTTTTCGAAGAGCAATTAAGAATGAAACACATAAAACAAGAAATATCGTATTAGGAATTGTATTCATTTTGATTCCAATACTTGTTTATGCTTTTTTTGTACATATTAGGACGAATACTCACAGGCTGATTTAATATTATATTAAGGTGCAATCTGCATGGAGAACTTTTGGTTTGTTATCTTTGCTTTGCAACACAGAAAACACTCTAAATGCAGTAATTACTCTTTAAATGAAATACTACTTTTTCTACCTTTATTTCAATTCGCGTCGTAATCTGTTGAAAACGCCCTGTCGCCGTGCTATAATCTTCATTGGGTGTCACCAAGATGGTGGACGGCTGGCCCTCTCCGGAGGGACTGTGACCCTCCGTCTCAGTTTCGGACTGACCTGCTTTAGTATCGGATACGCCATCGGGCGTAACGATAATCACAAAACACAGAATTAGCCGCCCCGGTCTCACAAACTTAGGCGACTATTCTGTAGTCATTTAATGTTTCGGGCCAGCCGTCTCCCGGTGGCACCTTTTATCTACCACTAATATAACATAAAATGTTATTGATTTCAAGTCTGTTCTTCTATATCCCCAGTACGGCTATGAAAAACGTAGTTTTCAAAAAAATATTTGTCAAATAATACTTACAAACTAAAGTTGATGATATATGTGCAATGAAATTACCAGAATCCGGAGTAAGTATCAGGATGTGCCATGATTTCTGAGTGTAATATAAAACTTTATAATATTTTCTCCCAGCGGGAAAATTCTCCCAGCCGGAGAATGACAAATATAAAAAATCATGTTACATTAGTACTGTAAGAAAGATTAAATAATGAAGCATTTTTAAGTCCAACCCTGCCCACTTTTGCATATATAGCAGGATTTGAAAGGCAACAGACTGCAACTCTGTGATTCGTAGGTTCGAATCCAACTATGTGCTTATTGCCCTTTAGTTTATTTGGTAGAACGTCAGATTCTGACTCTGATAGGGCAGGTTCGAATCCTGCAGGGGTAGCTAATTGCCTCTTGGTTTATTAGGCAGAACATCAGATTTTGGCTCTGAGGGGGCAGGTTCAAATCCTGCAGAGGCAGTTGGAATTTTGGGAAGATGGTCCAATGGTAAGGCAGCACATTGCTAATGTGTCGTACAGAAATGTATTGGGGGTTAGAGTCCCTCTCTTTCCGTTATTGCGTAAAATGATAACACAAAAAAATATATTTGCCGAGTTTTTGTTATTGATAACCAAAACTTTTTGTTTTAAGACTTTTTTGTTATCAATTTAAACTGCTGTCGTATTCACAACTATTGTATCCGGGTCAAGACAATTTATTCATTATAACAATTACATTGGAATTCAGAGATAGCAAAATACAAATGTGATAATGCCAAAGCTGCCATATAAATATTTTAACCCCGTCGAAATCGACGGGGTTAGAAATGAATATAATAAAATTGAGAAAAGTTCAGTTATCGTGCAGATTATAGTGTCTATATTCGTAATTATATATGCCGTGTTGTTTATTGCAGAAGTGGTTGATAATAATTATGTCACTGAAATGGGTATGGGTATTGTGATGATAACACAGGGTGTCAGAGAATGGAGAAAAAATAACCCTTTAGCGATGATTTCTTTTGCTGTAGCGTTACTTATAGTGTTTACAGCAGTTCGTATTTTTTTAAAAAGAATAATATACTTGCAATAATTTATGCAATAGTTCCAAGTTTGCATGGCATGGCGGCAAGTTTAAGGTAAAGTAATTCGTGAAGATGAGACAATTGAAAGAATGTATAAAAATCTAAAATACGAAATAGTAAATAATTCTTATATCGAGATTGTAGAATATTCAGGAGCAGAAAAAAACGTAGTAATACCTGACAGAGTAACTACAATAGGAGCAAAAGCATTTTAATCATAATGCAAAACTAAAAATAGTATGTCGCAAAAATTCATATGCATATAAGCATGCAACTGAGCAGGGTATCGGAGTAATAGTAAAATAATTTGTAACTGTTCAGAGATGGCAGGGCAAAAAAGTCACCTAGTAGAGTGAATAATAAGTAACTGACACATTACACAGCGAAATCCGTGGGTGGCGGCTTCTCATACGTATGATTTTCTGATAATTTCAAAATGATACGTAGGATTTTATGTTGTTTACTACGTATATTTTTATAAAAACTTCAAAATGATACGTAGGAGTCTGCTGTTTTCTACGTACCATTTAATAAAAACTTCAAAATGATACGTAGGAGTCTGCTGTTTTCTACGTATCATTTAATAAAAACTTCAAATTAATACGTAAGATTCCGCCATTTACTACGTATGATATTCTAAAAACCCGAATATTATACGTAACATGGATTAGCCCTACGTATCTATAATAGAAAAATTGAAAATAGTACGTAAAAACCACTGTCGCAGATGTATGAATACTCATAATTAACCAAGTGTATCAGTTACTTATTATTCGCTCGCCGGATAAAAATCAGAAGAAAAGCGCTTATGCAACGCATCCATAAGCTTTTCTTCTGATTTTTATTTGGCGGAACAGTTATAATAATATATTTTTAGTCACTCGTGCGAATTTTATAGATAAAGCAAAATGATTGTGATATCATAAATGAATGATAAAGTATTGATTGGAGAAAGGAAAACATTATGAAATCAGAAGTAAGAATAAAAAAACTAAACGATAATGCAGTAATACCGACATACGGAACAGAGTACTCAGCAGGAGCGGATTTGTACGCCTGTCTTGAAGATAAAATCTGTATTAATCCCGGCGAAACTGTTTTAGTAAAGACAGGTCTTGCAATGGAGATTCCGGCCGGTTATGCGGGATTTATATATGCAAGAAGTGGTCTTGCAACTAAAAAAGGACTTGCACCTGCCAATAAGGTGGGTGTGGTAGATGCCGATTACAGGGGAGAAGTAATGGTGGCACTTCACAATCATGGAAGTGAAGCTGTAGAGGTGGAAAATGGCGAGAGAATAGCCCAGATGGTTATAGCTCCGTTTTTGACAGCAGAATTTGTATTAGCAGATGAGCTCGAAGATACAGTAAGAGGAGCCGGTGGATTTGGCTCGACAGGTAGCAAATAATGAAAAAAGTAGTATTGGGCGTGCTTGCACATGTAGATGCAGGAAAAACAACTTTATCTGAGGGTATGCTATACTTAAGCGGTGCAATCCGAAAGGCAGGACGTGTTGACCACAAGGATGCATTTTTAGATAATTTTGATTTGGAGAGACAGCGTGGTATCACGATATTTTCCAAACAGGCGATGATGGAATACAAGGATACGGAGATTACTCTTCTGGATACTCCGGGGCATGTGGATTTTTCAGCAGAAATGGAGAGAACTCTCCAAGTGCTGGATTATGCGGTGCTTGTCATCAGCGGAACAGAAGGTGTGCAGGGACATACGGAAACCTTGTGGCGCCTGTTAAAAATGTATAAAATTCCTACTGTATTATTTGTAAATAAAATGGATATTGCAAACGAGGACAAAGAAATCATCCTTGAAGCAATCAAAAAAAAGCTGAGTGATTCGGTAGCTGATTTTACAGACGCAGGGGAAATGTATGAGAGTGCCGCCATGTGTGATGAGAAAGCACTTAATGAGTTCCTTGAAAAAGGAAGTGTGGATGAAAAAAAGATTAAGACATACATTTTGGAAAGAAAGGTGTTTCCGTGTTATTTTGGCTCAGCCCTTAAAATGCAAGGGGTAGACGAGCTTTTAGATGGTATTAATACGTATCTGGAGCCGAAAAAAACAGGCACTGAATTTGGTGCGAAGATTTATAAAATTGCAAGGGATGCAAAAGGTACAAGATTAACTTATCTGAAAGTAACCGGCGGAGAATTAAAGGTAAAGACATTACTGGAATATGAAAACTCAGGAGAACATTTTTCAGAAAAAGTGAATCAGATAAGAATCTACTCAGGAGAAAAATTTCAGACGGTCGATATAGCGACAGCAGGTACAGTGTGTGCTGTCACGGGTTTAAGCGGTACTAAGGCGGGGCAGGGCCTTGGAAGTGAGAATAAGAACACAATGAATTATCTCATGCCGGTGTTGAATTATTCAGTATTGCTTCCTGAAAATGTGAATTCGGGAGTGTTTTATAAAAAACTAAAAGAACTCGAAGAGGAAATACCGGAATTACATCTTGTGTGGGATGATACCTTTAAAGAAATACAAGTTCAATTGATGGGAGAAATTCAATTAGAAATTTTAAAAAGTATGATAAAATCCCGGTTTGATACGGAGGTATCATTCGGTCAGGGAAGTATTGTCTATAAAGAAACGATAGAAAATACTGTTGAGAGAGTAGGGCATTTTGAACCGCTTCGTCATTATGCTGAGGTGCATCTTTTGATGGAACCGCTTGAACGCGGAAGCGGGCTGGTGTTTGAAACAGATTGCAGTGAAGATATACTCAGCAGAAACTGGCAGCGGCTGATTATGACTCATCTGAATGAGAAAGCGCATAAGGGTGTGCTTACGGGCTCAGAAATAACTGATATGAAAATAACTGTAATTTCCGGTAAGGCACATTTAAAGCATACCGAAGGCGGGGATTTCAGACAGGCTACATACAGGGCTGTGCGTCAGGGACTAAAAAGTGCCGTGAGTATCCTGTTAGAACCGTATTATGAATTTGAGATGACGGTGCCGTCGGAGTGTGTGGGAAGAGCGATGCAGGATTTACAAAACATGCACGGAGATTTTTCACAACCGCTTATACAGCATGAATACGCTGTGATTGAAGGAAAAGTTCCGGTGGCCTGTATGCAGGGGTATATAAATGAATTAATTCATTATACTAAGGGAAAAGGCATACTCAATCTGCGATTTGCCGGTTATGATAATTGTCATAATCAGGATGAGATTATTATAGAAACCGGTTATGACAGTGAACTTGATACGGAAAATCCGACAGGTTCGGTGTTCTGTGCACATGGTGCCGGTTATACGGTTACCTGGGATGAAGTAAAGAAGCATATGCACATGCCTGGAATGCAATTAATTAAACACGATAATCTTGAAGTTATCGAGGAGAAAAATGTCAGACCGGTACACAGTGAAGTTGTTGATGAAGATGAATTAAAACAGATTTTCGAAAGAACATACGGAGAAATTAAAACACCGGTTTACACCGGAGATAAGCTGGGAAAATCTGTAAAAAAAGAAAAAGAGTATAGGTACCGTCCTAAGGAAAAACACGAGCAGTATTTGCTGGTAGATGGCTATAATCTTATATTTGCAACCGAAGAATTAAATGAGCTGTCAAAAACAAGCCTTGAGGCTGCAAGAGACAAGCTTATGGATATTTTGAGCAATTATCAGGGATATAAAAAGTGTACGGTTATTCTCGTGTTTGATGCCTATAAAGTAAAAGGAAATCCGGGTGAGGTTCAAAAGTACAACAACATTTATGTCGTTTACACAAAGGAAGCTGAGACGGCAGACATGTATATAGAAAAGACAGTGCACGAGATTCATAAAAAATATGATGTTACGGTAGTAACCTCGGACGGACTGGAGCAGATTATTATAATGGGACAGGGAGCACAGAGGATTTCTTCCAGAGAATTTATGCTTGAGGTAGAAAAATTGAATGTTGAAATGAGAGAAATGTATTCATTGTAGAGCATGAAAAAAAACAATTGCAATTAATTGTAAAACGTTGTAATATAACAAAGAAAATATGTACTTGCGGAATATTTTTGCATCGAATTTTCGGGTGTACATATAAAAAAAGAGAGGAAGATACCATGAAAGAGAGAAAATTTAAAAGAGTAGCATCGATGTTGATTGCTATAGTAACTATTGTGGCAACACTTGCGATTCCACAGCAGACTGTTACGGTTAAGGCTGCTTCTTCACCGTATTTTATTGGTGAAAAACATATTGCCGTATACGAAAAAGGTGGAACGGAATATTCAAACTGGATAGTTTTATCTATTATGAACTGCACAAAAAAGAGTGAGATTAAAAGTCTCAAATCCAGCAATAAAAATGTAAAAGTTGAGGCAAAAGACGGATACGTAGTTGCGACATATCCTAATAAAGCATTATCTACTACGATTACCTGTACAGTTAAGAAGAAAAAGTTATCTACAAAGCTTACTGTTAAGAAGTATCAGAATCCTGTAAAGACGTTTAAGATTGGTTCTAAGAATAATGCATCATTATTTAAGTATAATTCATACTATTATGAAGGCAAGACTTGTAAAAACCAGAAATTTACAGTTGCAGCAAATTCAGGCTGGAAAATTATGAGCGTGAACATTGACACAGGAAGTAAAAAGATATCAAAATATTTTTCTTATGGTAAATATGCAAGTAGTTATTCTACAAAAATGTCATTAACAAAATCTTATGCAAGTATCGGTGTAGGATTATATAATGCGAAGGAAGAAAGAAGCCAATACGTATACTACTACGTTAGAAACTAATAGGAATAATGAAGTTATTAAGCCTCCGAAAGCGTTGTGATACATGTCATAACCTTTTGGGGGTTTAAAAATTTGTAACTGTTCAGAGCAGGGCAAGGTTGGCTCTGAACAGTTACAAATTTTCACTAGAAAGGAAGATATGATGAATATTACTGAATACAACAAGAAGTTCAATGAGAAAAAAATTCAGGAAAGAATACAGGAAATGCCTGAAAATCTTAAAGAAAAAGCAATTGAGGCGTTCAAAGCGGAAGAATCAGAAGATTATTTGAGGTCACGTGAGCTGTGCATGCAGATTATTAATGAGAATGAAGAAGGAAATGTAGAGCCTGTAAGAATACTGCTTGCCAGACTTTATCCGCGTATTTTGAGAATTGACGTGGAAGAAATTAATGGAAATTATCAGAAAGATGTCGATGAATATTTTGAATTTCTGGACAGTATAAACATGAACGAGATAATGCAGCAATATGTCGTGGACACACTGGCGAGAATGTGCGAGCTAATGGAAAATGACTGGTTCCGTCCGTTGTTTAAAGAGTTTGTTGACAGGATAAGTGAGAAACAGTATTTAACGGATGAAAGTTTCAAAATGACCTTGGAGTCTGCATATTCTTCCATGGAATCTTATGAGTATTACAGCGATGCGAAAATCAGCCTTCCGGTTAAGGATTTTTTAAAGAGTGCCTATCAAAAGCGATATTTTATAAATGAAGAAAATTTTGAGTCAGAAAAAGTCAATATGATTATTGATGAACTTACGAATGAGTGGTTTATATGCAGGTCATTTGAAGAAAAGGCCGGTGAATTAGAATATGTAAGAAAAACATATCCTCACAGTTACGAAAGCATAAAAGAAGTTGTGTCTGAGATGCAGGCGGATAAAAACACATTTGCTGAGAATGTACTTAACGAATTGATGAATTATGCTGCACCCGGAACAACTAAAGAGATGCTTACGGATGCTTTGGATAAATCCTATGAAAGAATGATTAATGCTGAGAACAAGAACGTGGTTGTTCACAGTGGAGCAGGTTCGTATAAGAGAAACACTGCAAAGATTTCGAGAAATGCACCATGTCCGTGTGGAAGCGGTAAAAAATATAAATATTGTTGTGGAAAATAAATTATTATTTCCTGCACTCACCCAATTAAGCATTTTTGCTTTTTGGGTGAGCTTTGACAAAATTCACAAAAAACTTGCTTTTATTTTCAAAATATTGTATAATATACATAGTTTGGAGAAGGAAAATTGAATATATTTTGGCAAAGCAGACGAAAGTCTGTGACGCAAAGCTATAGGGCCTTTAAAATGGCAGCCAGTTGCAATTTATACAAGAGCTGTTAAGGTCAATGAATCTTAACGGTTTTTTTGTTTTTATAGGGTGGAAAAGGATTTTGTCGGAGGAAATAAATATGTTAAAGAAAAAATTAAGTATATTATTAGCGGTTTCTATATTTGGATGCAGCGTATTTTCAACTAACGTGAGTCAGACACAGGCAGCAGGATGGAAATGGTATTATGGTTCTGTTATATCATGGAAACAATATATAGATGAGTATATCCGTAGTATATCAAAGGAAAAAGATACAGAGACAACAGCGCAGCAGGAAACAACGGCACAGGAGACAGAGACACAGGAGATAGAGGCAGGGGAGACAACAGCGCAGCAGGAAACAACGGCACAGGAGACAGAGGCAAGTGAGACAACAATGCAGCAGGAAACAGAGGCACAGGAGACAGAGGCAAGTGAGACGACAACTCAGCAGGAAACAACACAGGAGACTCTTACGCAGGAGACAGAGGCACAGGAAACTTTTGCACAGCAGGAGACCACTGTACAGGTTGAAACAACGGTAGAGAAGGTTCAGACGACAATTCCAGAAGCATATACGGTAGAAGAGGAAACGACACAATTGAATGAAAAAGCTGAATATTTCAAAAAAACAGCAGATGCTGAAGCAGAATGGTTATGGTCGCAGCAGTTATCAAATGGAGCATTTGCATTTTATAATGCATCAAATGGAGAAGTGTTAGTAAACCCTTATTTTAGCGAGGAAGTAGCTATTGCACTTATTAATCATGATAATTCACCTGAAGCATTTGAAAAAATCAGAAAATACTTTGACTGGCATTTTAGCCATATAAATACGGCGGAAACTGACTATAACGGATTGGCGGGAACAATATATGATTATAAAGTTCAGGTTTCAAATGGAATTGTAGTGGGAGAAACATCAAAAAATTCATACGATTCAACAGATTCATATAGTGCGTTATTTATTAAAGCATTGTCAGACTATGCAAAAGCAGGAGGAGATACATCGTATCTGGCAGAGCATAAAGATGAAATTAAGACAATCGTGGATGTGATGTTTGCAACAGAAGGAGAAAATGGATACACATACGCAAAACCGGATTACAAAGTTAATTATCTGATGGATAATTCAGAGGTGTACGCAGGACTTGAAGGAGCATTGTACTTGTATGAAAATGTAATTGATGATAGTGAGATGTTAGAAAAAGTAAGTGAAAAGGTCGAATTTTACAGAAATAATTTCGATAATGACTGGTGGTTTGATGACCACTACGCAGCGGTTATAAATTCAGACAAAACCGAGTACACAGGATATGGCGATACATGGGAGACATTTTATCCGTGTGCCACATGCCAGATGTTTCCGGTAATATACGGACTGGTTGACCCACAGAGCGAGCATTCACAGGTTGCGTATGAAGGATTATGTAATCATTGGTCATGGGAGACAATGGATTATAAGAAAAACGGAACAACAGTATTTTGTTGGGGAACATTTGCCCTGCTGGGTGCTAAAATGCAGGATACAGAAAAATTTACAACATATATTGATACATATCAGAAAATAGTAGATTCAGGACGACAATATCCGTTATATTCATCAGAATCAGCATTTGTTCTGATGGGATGTGATGAAATGTTAGCAAGATAAGAAAACTTACTGGTAAAAAAAACAATTTGACAATAACGACTTCGTAGAGTAGTATAAATTGTTGCGGGGATATACGGAGGAGGAAGTTGTTTTGGCAAAAACAATTGATACACAGGAAAAAGAGAGAATTAATTATACAAGAGATTATAGACACTTGGAAAAAATTGGGTTGTTATACATGCTTCAGATGCTGATTTTATTGATCCCATTGATGATAGTGTATTTATGCTCATATACGAAATTGACATATGCTGTGGCAGATTTTTCAGCAAATATAATAAGCGAAGTGACAGGAAAGGCTACTTCGCTTGTTAAGCTGGATTATCTGCCCATTTTTGGTGGTGTGTATTGTGTAAATATGCAGGGAAAAAGCCCGTCATTTACCTTTTCCATTATAAGCTGTATGGTGTCGTTGGTTATTATTCTGTTCCTTTCAGTTGCAAAAACTAAAAATAAGCCACTGATGATATTCTTTACAATTGCATTGTGGATACATTTTGCATCTTCATTGTATTTTGTATTATTTGGCAGGTTTTTTCCATATAGTCTGAATGATTATTCAGAGTTGTATATAAAGCAGCAGGTAATGGTATGGCTGGTTATCATGGCAGTGTATATGATTACAACGTCAATGATTCCGGATATGTTTGTTTATCGTATCGGACTTTTTATGGCACTGATGATTTTGGATTTTCTTTATGGAGTGGTACGCTATGTTTTATATATGGTAATAATTGCAGAAGGCTCATATATATTTATGGCAGTTTTGTTTTTTATATTTGGAATTATGTTTGACTTTCTGCTGCTTGTAGCTGTGTATTCTATCTATATTTACATAGCCGGATGCAAATACAGAAATAAGAAAAGAGGAGATATGTGGCAATGGTCGTAAAAATACTACAGGGATATTTTATTTTTGCAACGTGTATAATGCTTATCTATGCCATCAGACATTTTTTATTTACGTGCAACAGATTATTTTACAGACAAAGGGTATCATACAGAGATATATATGACAGTGATCTGCCAAGAGTAACCGTTATGATACCTATGCATAACGAAGAAGCCGTTCTTCACAATGTATTGGATTCGCTGCTTAACTGTGACTATGACATGGACAAGCTGCAAATTATAGCAATAAACGACCATTCAGACGACAGAACACCGGAGATTCTTGAGGAATACCATAGCAAATATCCGGTAATTCAGCCGCTTCACAGAACTGAAGAAGGAGAAAGAGGAAAGCCTGTCGGGCTCAATGATGCGTTAAAGATTGCTACGGGAGAAGTGATTGTAGTATTTGATGCGGATTACAGACCGTCAAAGAATCTTATAAAAAAACTCGCATCTGCATTTATGGATCCTAAGGTAGGTGCAGTAATGGGAAGAGTTATCCCGATAAACGATAGAAAAAATATATTGACGGCATTATTAGGACTCGAAAGAACCGGTGGTTATCAGGTGGATCAGCAGGCCAGGTATAATCTGAATCTGGTTCCACAGTACGGTGGTACGGTAGGAGGTTTCAGGAAGAGTATCATGCTTGCGACAGGAGGATTTGACACCAAAGTACTTGCAGAAGATACAGAACTGACATACAGAATATATTGTAAAGGCTGGAGTGTTGTCTACGACAATAGTGCAGAGTGTTATGAAGAATCGCCGGAGACATGGGATGTTCGTGGAAAGCAGATAAGGAGATGGGCGAGAGGACATAACGAAGTTCTCTTTACATATTTCTTCCGCTTTTTAGGTTCGCCAAATATTAATTTTTTACAGAAAATAGATGGAACACTTTTGTTGCTTGTATACGCTGTTCCGTTTATTCTGATGTTGTCACTGGCAGATTGTATGATATTGTACTTTTTAGGGGAAATGAATCTGTTTGCGGGCTGGTGGATTATATTATTTATGGGAATATACAACACATGGGGAAATTTTGCACCGTATTATGAGATTGGTGCAGGTGCTTTCCTTGATGGAATGACGACGGAAATATTCGCACTGCCGCATTTATGTTTTAGTTTCTTTTTCTACATGTGGTATATAACCTTGGGCTTTTTTGATGCCATAATAGATAAAGTGACACACAGGAATGTTAAATGGGCAAAGACAGTTCGTTTTAATAAGGAGAAATAAGAGGTCAGGATATGGTAGAATTTTTGATATGTATAGTGTTGTTTCTTGCACTTACGTTTTTTCCATTTACATTGAGCAGGAGAATTCAGTTTGGCGAAGATGGAGGGGCATCCCTCTATGTAAGAGATGACAACGTAAAGGACCCGAGATACTTTGTAAAGTCCTTTAGAAAAATGTTGAAAAAAGCAATAGAGGAGCATGGAGACGAAGCCGGAGAAATAGTATTGTCTAAAAAAGAGAAGATTGTATATATCGATTCACAAAGTAAAATATTAAACACAATGAACGTGTTATGTTATATCAAAAAGAACATTGAGCTTGAGAGAAGCGTAAGGTTCAATAAAGAAATCTATGTCGAGCAGGATATAGAATTTGGCGATAATACTGTTTTGAGGGCGGTTGCAGGTGAGAGAAAAGTATTTATAGGAAAAAATTCTAAGATAATAAGATGGGCAGATGCCGATGAACTTTTAGTTTTAAAAATGGGCACAAATGCCGGAAGAAGCTGTTCATCGCCAAAAAAAGTTGTTGTTGAGCCGGGATGCCGTTTCTCAAATATATTTTCTCCTGTTATAGAGATGAGAAATTATATACAGGTGCTTGATGATGTTCCGAATGACGTGGCAGTACAAAAAACAGCACCGGTCTATATAAAGATTATTAGAAATATCAAAAGAGTAGAAGATGATGAAAAACTTAAGCGTACAATTGTGACGAAACACAACCTCACGATTGGTGCCGGAGCTATTGTGTACGGTGATATAAAAGCCTCTAAAAAAATTTACATCAAAAAGAATGCTGTTATAACAGGAAATATTTTTGCGGATGATTCCATCATAATGGAAAACGGAGTGAAGGTATTGGGAAATGTATTTGCCGGTGAATCGCTTTACATGGGATGTTCGTGTCAGATAGGAAGAATGGGAAGAATAAAATCTGCAATAGCAAGAGAACATTTAGTTATCGGTGCAGGAAGTGTTGTATATGGTTATGCAGCGACGGATAATTATGGCAAAGTGGTTCCTGAACATGAATTTGAGCAGGAAGTAAAGGGAAGAGAAAATATTGATATTGCGAGCAATAAAGGTTACTACAAAGCAGAGATTAATCAATTTGATTATATAAAATGCAATATTAACTCTGCAGGAAGCCTTAGATTTAAAGATATGGACGAATATGTAGGAGCAGATTATTATGCTTTAAGAAATAATCCGAAAATCATAAAGGTACATATTCCTCACGGGGCTGAAACGATATATGAAAGTATGTTTTACGGATGCAAAGAACTTACAACCGTTTATATACCTTCTTCTGTTAAGGTTATTGAAGACAGTGCATTTTCAGGTTGTGAAAAACTGCATGAAGTGATAATTGAAGATGGAAGCCGGCTGGAAAAAATAGGAAGATATGCGTTTGCTGACTGTATGTCACTAAAAAGTATAAATATACACAACACAAATAGCTTTGGAACCGGAGCATTCAGGAATTGTATGCATTTGAGGACAATAAGCAGAACTTCTGCAAAACTGATAAATGAATGTGGAACGCATGTATTCCAAAATTGTGAAAGGCTACAGAACGTCGAATTTATATCGAGCTTCAGGATAATTCCTTTCAGTTGTTTTTATAATTGCAAATCATTAGACTTTACTTTGGTAAGTAATGGAGTCACTGAAATTGAGGATTATGCATTTTACGGTTGTGTGGGACTAAGAGATGTTGTATTTGAAAATCCTGATGTAATATTGCATGAAAATTCATTTGGCGGTATACCGGGGTATACATTTAAGTGTGTTGAAGAAAATGATAGTTCGTTGAATAGAGAGGATTAAGACATGGTTTTTTCAAGTGTAATATTTTTAGGGATGTTCCTGCCGGTGTCAATGTTTTTATATTTCATAATTAATAACCGGATGTGGAGAAATATGGTTCTTCTCTTGTTTTCGATTGTTTTCTATGCATGGGGTGAACCTGTGTGGGTCTTTGCAATGATTGGACTTACATTTTTAGATTTTCTGTTTGCGAAACGGATGGAAAAATGTAAAAGCGAAACAGGAAAGAAAGTATTGCTGCTTGTCGCTGTTTTGGCAAATATGTTTATGCTTTTCATGGTAAAATACTATAATTTTTTAATATCATCATTTGACGCCTGGACCGGATTAAAGATTCCATTGTTGAATCTTTCGATGCCTATCGGTATTTCATTTTTTACGTTTCAGGCTGTAACATATGTGGTGGATGTATACAGGGAAAATGCAAAAGTTCAAAAAAACTTCTTTTATCTTTTGTTGTACATATCAATGTTCCCGCAGCTGATAGCCGGACCAATCGTGCGTTATGCGGATATTGATGAACAGATTAGAAATAGAGAAGAGACACTTCAGGGATTTGTAAACGGAATGTTCCGTTTTTCAATAGGACTTGCAAAAAAAGTTGTATTTGCCAATTACGCAGGAGAAATTGCAACAACATTTCTTACAAAAAATCTCTCCGCATCATCAACAGCGGCTGTATGGATTGGACTTACTTTATATACATTGCAGCTGTATTTTGACTTTTCAGGATATTCGGATATGGCAATCGGACTTGGAAAGGTATTTGGATTTGATTATAAGGAGAACTTTAATTATCCGTTTACCTCTAAAAGTATGACGGAGTTCTGGGCAAGATGGCATATTTCACTGGGGACATTTTTCCGTGACTATGTTTACATTCCTTTAGGTGGAAACAGAAAGCATCAGTTGTTCAATTTGTTTGTGGTATGGGCACTGACCGGACTGTGGCATGGTGCAAGCTGGAACTTTATGTTATGGGGATTGTATAATGGTTTGATATTGATATTAGAGAAAATTTTGAAAAGAAAGGGATTTGACTTTTCGGCGGTGCCGTTTGCAAATCACCTGTATGTGTTAATGATAATGTCGTTTGGAATGGTATTTTTCTACTTTACAAATTTACATGATATTGCAACAGCATTCAAAATTATGTACGGTTTTACAGAAAATATCGCATTAAGCCTTAAGGAACAGACGGAAGTATTTAAATATTTCAGATTGTTCCCGGTTATGATTCTCGCGAATACTCCGATATTCAGAGATTTGTTTGGTAAAATATTTAAAAGAGACACTGCCATAGGGAATACAATGAGAACAGCAGCATTTGCGGCAATATACGTGTTCGCGTTCGTGTTAATGCTTAATCAGACATATAACCCGTTCTTGTACTTCAGATTCTAGAGAGGATTGATTGGAATGAAAAATAAAGGAGTTTTGGTACTCTGCACAGTCATTATAACAGGCTTTTTGCTGTGCACATTTGTAATTACGATGTATGCTTTTTGGGATACAAAAACCATATCAGAAAAAGAAAACAGAAGGCTTTCGGAAAAACCGGAATTAACTGTGGCGGGATGGTTTGATGGAAAATACACTTTGGAGCTGTCTTCGTTTTTAAACGATCACATCGGAGGAAGAAATGAAATACTTGATATGGCTTCAGGATACCAGAGTTTATTAAAGCAGTCACAAAATATGGAAATCCGTGGAAACAATGCAGATAATGGTAATGCTGATATGTCAGATAATTTGATATTAAATGACCGTATTTTGATGCTTAATATAAAAAATCGGGAATATAATGAGAAATTTGTAAAAAACGCAAATAAGATTTATAAGAGTCTGCCGAAGGGTATAGAAAAATATCTGGTATTGTCTCCTTCAAGAATTGAGTTTGAAGAGGAACAGTATAAAAAATACTCAGACAGTCAGAAAAAATCCATTGCGTATCTTTACCAGAAAATCAGTAATGACGTAACAAAGATAGATACATATACATATGTTGAATCTGCAACAAAGTCATATGATTTAAATGAATTGTATTTTAGAACGGATCATCACTGGACTCACTTATGCTCTGCATATGCTGCAAACGCAATTTTACAGACTATGGGATTTAAAATGAAAAATCCCGATGATTATGTAAAGACAAGATACGGCGATTTCTTAGGTTATCTTTATGCGTTTAACAATATGACGGAAGAAGACGGATATGTGCCGGATGATTTGGATGTGTATGATATAGGAATGGATGTGCCGGAGGAGATACATACATTCGATGAAAATGGCAATTCTGTCGTTATTAACGAATTTGTAAATGACCCTTCAAGAGCAGGGTATTATACATTTGTGCGTGGTTCATATTCGCATGTTATAATTGACGGAAAGAAAGAAGGCGGAAAGAATCTTCTTATGCTTAATGATTCTTATGCTAACACATTGGTGACGTGGTTGACGGAGGATTATGATACAATCGTGATGATAGACCCGAGATATTACAAAGGTGGGAAAAAAGAGTTTGAAGCATTATTAAAAGAGAATGATATTAATCAGTTTATGATTTGTCTGTGTGATGTGTCAACGCAAGTGGCACTTGCAGGTGAATTAGAGAATTTCACGAAATAAATAAGGAGAAATGTAGAATGAAAAAAGTAATGGTAGTATTTGGAACAAGACCGGAGGCAATCAAAATGTGTCCGCTTGTGAAAGAATTGAAGACAAGAAATACTATTCAGACTATTGTATGTGTATCCGGCCAGCATAGGGAAATGCTTGATCAGGTGTTACAGGTGTTTGATATTGTGCCGGAATATGATTTGAATATCATGAAAGCGAGACAGTCACTTTTTGACGTGACAGTTAATATTCTGGAATCGGTAAGAGAAGTTCTCGAGAAAGAAAAACCTGATGTAGTCCTTGTACATGGAGATACATCAACCACTTTTACTGTGGCACTGGCATGTTTCTATATGCAGATACCGGTAGGACATGTTGAGGCAGGACTTAGAACTTATAATATTTATTCTCCGTATCCGGAAGAATTTAACAGACAGGCAGTAGGAATAGTTGCAAAATATCATTTTGCGCCTACAGAACATGCAAAGCAGTCATTGTTGAATGAAGGAAAGTGTGCAGAGGCTATCTATGTTACCGGAAATACGGCAATAGATGCTCTAAAGACTACTGTTAAAGAGCAGTATAGCCACCCTGAACTCGAATGGGCTAAAGGAAGCAGACTTATACTTATAACGGCACACAGAAGAGAAAATCTGGGTGAGCCTATGAAGCACATGTTCAGGGCTATTCTAAGAATTATAAAAGAACATCCGGATGTGAAAGCGATTTATCCTATTCATATGAATCCGGCAGTCAGGGAGACGGCAGATGCAATACTCGGAAAAGAAGACAGAATTCATATTATCGAACCTCTCGAGGTAATAGATTTTCACAACTTTATGTCACGCTGCTACCTTATCCTCACAGACAGCGGCGGAATACAGGAAGAAGCACCATCTTTAGGAAAACCGGTTCTTGTAATGCGTGATACGACTGAGAGACCGGAAGGAATAGATGCCGGTACATTGAAATTGGTTGGAACAGATGAAGAGGTTATCTATAGAGAATTTAAAAATCTTTTAGAAAATGAGGACGAATATCACAAGATGAGTTATGCATCAAATCCTTATGGAGACGGACATGCATGTGAGAGAATAGCGGATATACTTGAAAAATAGTGAAAAACCACTGCTTTGGCGGTGGTTTTTCGTTGAATATAGAGCAAATATATGTTATAATTTCATGGTATAAAAGTTAGCATAAGAAGCATATTTTAAGGCTTCAGACAGGAGGAAACATATGAAAAATGGAGTAAGAAGATTGGCTGTCGTGATGACAGTGCTTCTTTTTGCATTATCATTTACAGTGGGAACTTATGCCAGTGATGTAAATGCCGGTGCAAAAAAGACAGTAAAGGCAAAGTCGATTACACTTTCAAAGAAAAGTGCGACTGTAAAAAAAGGGAAAACATTAAAACTAAAGGCAACAATTAAGCCGAAGAATGCAACTCAGAAGAAGATTACATGGTCTTCATCATCAAAGAAGGTTGCATCTGTGAGCTCTAAAGGTGTTGTCAAGGGGGTTAAAGCAGGTACGGCTGTTATTACTGCAAAAGTGAAAGGAACAAAGCTAAAAGCTTCATGTAAGATAACAGTAATTGTTCCTGTTTCAAAGATTACTTTGAGTGGTGACAGTGAGGTAACTGTTGGAAATACAACAACATTGAAAGCAACAGTAAAACCTAAAAATGCTTCAAATAAAAAAGTGACATGGTCAAGCAGTGATACATCTGTTGCAACAGTAGATGCAAAAGGAAAAGTTACAGCTGTTGCACCGGGACAGGTTACAATTACTGCGACAGCAAAAGATGGTTCTAAAAAGACAGCAAAAAAAGTTATTACCGTAAAAAATATAGAAGTAACGAAGATTGATTTCGATGTTACAGAAAAGAATCTGTTTTCAGGAGAGAGCTTTACGATAACAGCAATTCCATATCCTGAAGAGGCAGAGGATAAAGTGATTACATGGTCAAGCAGTGATGAAGAAATTGCTAAGGTAGATGGAGGAGTTGTAACTGCAGGAAGCAAGGCAGGAACAGCTACCATTACTGCTAAAGCTAACAATGGTATTGCAAACTCGTGCCTTGTTACGGTAGAGAATACCATAACAGTTACAAATCAGCAGGAATTAAATACAGCACTTACATCTGTTAAAATGGGAACGATTATTATAAAGTCTGATGATAAAGCAGATATTGCGATTCCACAGGGTGATTATTCTGATGTAAGTCTTGCGGTAGATGGAAAAGCATTAAATATAACAAACAGTGGAAAATTTAAAGATATTACAATAACTGAAAACTCAGATGGTACATTTACTGAGAATGCATCAGGAAATAAAATAGAGACTTCATCTGAAAAAACAAACATAACAATATCAGAAGATGCAGTAGTATCAGAAATCAAGACAACAGCCACAGCTAAGGAAACAGTAATCGTTGAGGATGGAAAATTAACATCACTTGCGGCTGATGGAACAGGAACTGTTAATATATCCGGACAGAGTGAAGGGACAGATCCTATAGAAACGACTGTGACCGGAGAAGCAAAGATTATAACAAACAAACCGTTAAATCTTGATACTCAGGATAAGATTACATTAATCTTAAGACCGGGTGCAGAAGATACTTCTATATCAGTGCCTACAGAAAGCGTTATACCTGAAATGCAGGGAACCGGAACAGTAGCCGTACATGTAGAGGATACAGGTAAAGAAATAGAAAAGCAGACAGAAAAACTTGATGAAGAATATCTTGAAAAACTAACATTTACAGGAAATGTATCTGAGGTATCAAGTAAAGCTGCCATAGAAGGAAAGGCATATCTTGCAGAATATGCGGATGGTATGAACATTGAGACAATAGATACCTTGGAAAATACGGTATCAGTAGATGTAAAAGAAGGTGCATACAGTCTTGAAAATATATTAGAAGGCAGTTATGTATTTATGATAAAGGCAGATGGATACAAACCGTTTATCCAGATGATTGTGATTACTGCAAGATACGGTACCACATACACAAATGATTTAGCAGAGATGGTTGGGACAGATGGTGACGGAAAAAATGCGAAACTCTACGGAACAATAAAGAACAGTACAGATAAGAGTCCTGTCCAGGGATTGACAGTGCAGATTAGAAAATATACGAACACAAAGACAACTGAAGTCGTAAAAGAGACGATTACTAACGCAGAGGGATATTATGAATTCGAAAATCTGGAAGGAAATAATTACACTGTAATGGTGGTAGATAACAGATTAAATGAGGATGTTAAATATATCACCAATACGTTTAATATCTGTATTAATAATGGCGAGTACATGGAAAAAGGTACGGCTGTTACGGAAGAAATGTCAGATGATAAGATTCGTTTTGTACTTACATGGGGTGCACAGGAAGAAGGAGTAGCTCCAGATTTAGATTCGCATATAATTGGTTCTGATTTATCAGGAGAAAATTATTATGAAGTATTTTATAATAGTAAGGCTTATGCGGCAGACGGTTTCTACAAGACTATATTAGATGTTGATGAAACAAGTTATAATGGACCTGAGACAACCACGATAATGGATGTAATTGGGGGAAAATATTATTACTTTATACATAAGTATTCATATGATGGTGATTTGTATACATCGCATGCACAGGTAGATGTTTACCGCGGAAACAAATTGATAGATTCATTTGTTCCGAAGAAGAACTGTCAGGGACATGATTACTGGAATGTATGTATATACGATTCTGATGAGGAAAAGATTATTCCTGTAAATAAAGGTGTTGACAGTACGACGGATATAGTTGATAAAACTTACGAGAATACAGTTTACAGGATGATAGACACTCCTATTGAATCAATAAGCTGTGATGAAAGTGTAGGAAGAGTATCCGGCGTCAACGACTGGTTAGGCATGAGTCTGGAGTGCGAAAAATATCCTACATTGCAGGATTTCCTTGATTCAGAGACAAAATTAAATATTACACTTACAGACGGTACTACAGTGGAAGATTATGATATTGCCTTAAAAGGAAGCGATTTATACAAAGAATATGCACAGACAATGTACGATTCATATTCAAATAGACGTTCGGACGCAGTTGTATGGTTTGAATATCAGGAAAGAACCGTAATATGTCAGCTGATGTTTGAAAATTATGATAACTACTTAACATTCAACGTATATGATGGTACGGGTGAAAGCTATTATGGTTACAATAAGAATGGCACGCAGATTTCTATAAGTGGTGCCTATGACAAACTCAGTACGATGTTAAATGACAAGTTTACGTTAGAATTAAAGAAAGATGAAACAAAATATACCACTTACAAAATAGGATACAGGGAAAAAGGAGATGAATTGTACAAACAATTCGGAAACGGTACAAGTGATGCAGTCATTTTATTTCCTGAATATTCGAATTATTTTGTTTTTCAGGTAAACTATACGTGTACTTTTGATACCGGCTACAGAACATATTACTTAAAAGTGTATGATGACGAACTTGGAGTGTACAACACATATTTGAACGGATTAAGAGGTATAAGCACAAACTTTGCAGATGAATTAAAGAAGAATAATGTAAAGGTTACTTATGATTCACAGGAATATAGTTATGAAGTCATAGATAAGACTTCGGAAGAGTGGGACATTGCATATGAAAGAGTTAAAGAAGTATACAATATTGAAAATACAACAAATTTCATAAAAGTGTTCTATGAAAAATATAATGCTTACGACTATATACCGGTAGCTTATTCGGCAGAAGTGGAAAGAATTGAATTCTTAGGCGGTGACGGTGATGTCGATATCGATGTAGAAATGGATGGAGATTCATTAAACGTTACATCTAAGTTCAAGGATTTTAAGCAGTTACATGATAGGTCTTACTATGAGAATTTAGTTACACAGACCAGTTCTTATTCAAACTCTGTCATAGGTTATAATACTGAAGATGATGAGATATATGCAAAATATGGAAACGGTACAAGCGACGCTGTTTTAGTATTTAATTCATATTCATCAACTGCGATATATCAGGTTACATACAAATGTAATTTTAATGTCGATGAAGAAAAATTCGTTATATACATTTGGCCTGATGATCATGAAGTTAATTTAGGAGAATGGGTAGAATATAGCAGTGAGCGTGATACGTTTGAAGATGTGGTGGATGCAGGATATGTAAGAGTTAATTATGAGTATGCAAATTATTCTGATTTCACGGTAATAAATCCTGAGTCAGAAGAATGGAGTAAGGCTGTCTCATACAAAGGTGTTGAAGACGCGACAAACTTTGTTAAATTCACCATTCCGAAATATGGTCATGTAATATACATACCGATAAAATATACACAGGAAATCCAACCTGAGGATTAATGTGCAAAAGAAGGGGCTGTAAAAAAAGTCCCCTGAAAAGAAGCAAAAAAAATCGCTTAGACCGTGAGGTTTAAGCGATTTTTTGGTATAATTAATTATGCTACTAAATAATAATACCAGTGGTAATTATACACTCCGTCAGCTTAAATTGCCACTAGAAATCGAAAAACTCTGTCGAACTGACATCAGGTTCATGTATCTTCTTGATGGCATGAAAGTACCATCATTCGCCACATTTGGCAATGTTATTCGTAATGAATTAACCACTTCTATTGAGCAGATATTTACTGACATCAACAGGTACATTTTCGAAGCAGAAAATGTTGATTTGAATCATACATATATTGACGGAACTAAAATTGAAGCGAATGCGAATCGCTATACATGGGTTTGGAAGAAGTCATGTACTACAAATCGAGACAAGGTATTTGAGAAAGTTTCTGTTCTTATTGATGAAATAAATGAGACGCTTTCATTTCAGGGAATAAAAATCGAAAAGCGAGAAACTTATGCATTGAGTATCTTGAAAATATTTTGATTCAATATCAAAAGGTAACTGGTATTCAGCCAGCGCAGTTTGTCTGTGGACGAGGACATCGTAAAAGCCCAGAACAACGGAGATATCAAAAACTAGAAGAATACAAAAACAGACTCAAAGCATACGCAAACCATATACAAATATGTGGAGATCACAGAAATAGTTATTCAAAAACTGATCATGATGCAACATTTATGCGAATTAAATGTGATTACATGGGGAATGACCAGTTACTACCGGCATATAATCTTCAGGCGGCTATTTGTGATGAATATATAGCAACTGTAGATGTTAAGCCGTATGCATCAGACATGGAATGTTTTGTTCCACTTATGGAAAAATTTAATGCTACATACGGGCATTATCCTAAATATCCAGTAGCAGATGCAGGATATGGTTCATACAATAATTGCCTGTATTGTAAAGAACATGGTATGGAAAAATATATGAAATTTACTATGTTCGAAAAAGAAACAAAAGATGATAAATATCACAATGATCCTTATAGAGCAGTAAATTTTCAGATGGATGAAGATGGTAATCTGATCTGCCCGAATGGAAAGAAATTCATTTTTAAATATAGTAAGCCTGTTAAAGGAAACAAATACGGCCGAACAGAAGAAATATATGAGTGTGAAAATTGTGAAGGCTGCCCACATAAATCTGAATGTTGTAAAAGGGCTTCAGGAAACAGAACGATTCGTATGAACCAAGAGCTAACATCAATTCACCATGAAGTAATAAACAATCTAGAATCCATTCATGGCGCATTGTTGTGTATAAATAGGAGCATACAGGCTGAAGGCGCATTTGGAATAATTAAATGGGACAGATCTTATAAACGTCTCTTCAGGAGAGGCAAAGAAGCTGTAATATTAGAACTAACACTAATATCGTGTGGTTTCAATCTATATAAATATCATAATAAGAAGCATCGGGAAGCATTAGTAGCATAATGAGGCCTATTTAATAAACACAAAAACAGCTTGTTGAACAGCAGGTCTAGTTAATGTCTGCAAAAAATAGTAAATATACAGGTTGGAACAGTAGCTCAAGTAAAAAATAAGGATGAAACCACCTTGCGGTGATTCCATCCTTATTTTATGGCCGTTTTTTTACAGCCCCTTCTTTCTTAAATATTTTCTACCATATCACGTATCCTTGAATGATAAAGCGGATGTACGGCATTTGGTGCAATCTGGCACAATGGCTTCAGAACAAAATCACGTTTATGCATTTCAGGGTGAGGTATTACTAAGTTTTCGGTATCCATAACAAGGTCATCATAAAGAAGTATATCAAGATCGAGAGTTCGTGGACCCCAATGAATCTCACGTGTTCTGTTGGCCTCGTTCTCAAGCCTTTGTAAAAAGGCCAGTAATTCGGCAGGGGTATAGAGAGTTTCTATCATAAGGGCACCGTTTAAGAAATCATCCTGTTCGACGGGACCGTAAGGTTCAGTGATGATAAAATCAGAGATTTTTACTAAACGGCAGCTTACATCATTTCTGATGGCAGCTATTGCATTTTCAAGGAAAGAAAGCTTATCACCCATATTAGAACCAAGGGCAACGTAAACAGTATGCCATTTTCGATTGATTTCAACCGATACGTAATCAAGCGGAAGACCTATAGGAGCCCAAGGCTTTTTAATTTCCAAATCGATTTCACGAAGCGGACTAAAATGAGCAAACAACGCCATTGTAAGATGTTCAGCTACTGATTCAATCAGGTTAAACGTGTTGACTCTCATATATTCATCTATAAATTTACATACAGAAGCATAATCGACCGTGATTTCCGGCGAGTCTGTAATACCGGCTTTTCGGGTACTCAAGTGAAGAGTGGCAGAAATCAAAAACTTCTGACCTAATACATTTTCTTCTTTGAAAACACCGTGATTACAAAATACTTCTAAGTTCATAATTTTTATCTTATCCATTGTAAAAATACTCCTTTCGAAAACTCTTAAAGCTATCCTACAACAAAATGTTTATTTTAACAAGTAAATTTGGTATAATACTTCTATAGTGTTATTATAAGTGAACAGGAAGGAATCATACTATGGATTTAGAGACGATAAGAACGGATATTGACGGGATTGACAGACAGATAGTGGAATTGTTTGAAAAAAGAATGAAGTTATGTGAAGATGTTGCTGAGTATAAGATAGAAACAGGAAAAAATGTACTTGACAAAGACAGGGAGAATTCAAAGATTAATACAGTGAAGAGTTACGCTCACAGCGATTTTAACAAAAGCGGTGTTGAGGAATTATTTACACAGATAATGTCTATAAGCAGAAAGATGCAGTACCAGATATTATCAGAGCACGGGATGGGAGAACCGGTGGAATTTGAAAAAGTAAGCGGAATAAAAAAGCAGGGTGTACGTGTTGTTTACCAGGGGGTTCCGGGAGCATACTCTAACAGGGCGATGCGTGATTATTTTGGAGAAGAAGTTGAGAATATGAATGTACGTACATTCAGGGAGGCTATGGAATATATAAGAGACGGAAAGGCAGAATATGCCGTTTTGCCGATTGATAATTCTACAGCCGGTATAGTGAATGATACATACGATTTGCTTCTGGAATTTGATAACTATATTGTTGCACAGACGGATGTTAAGGTTGAACATGCACTATTAGGAACTAAAGATGCCGTGATAGAGGATATAAAGACTGTATATTCTCATCCTCAGGGCCTTATGCAGTGCGCGGGATTTCTTGATAAATATAAAACGTGGCAGAAGATTGCACAGCCTAATACGGCAGGAAGTGCAAAGAGAGTAGTTGAGGATGGTGACAAATCGCAGGCAGCCATTGCAAGCGAGGATGCTGCACGAATTTATGGACTTAAAGTGCTTAAAAAAGCTATAATGGATAATGATAAGAATACTACAAGATTCATAATTGTATGTAATAAAAAGATATATACGGAGAATGCCGGAAAGATTTGCGTATGTGTGGAATTACCTCACGAGTGCGGAAGTCTCTACAATCTTCTTTCTCATTTTATATACAATGGTCTGAATATGACTAAGATTGAATCAAGACCTATACCGGAAAAGAGCTGGGAATACAGGTTCTACATTGAATTTGAAGGTACATTTGATGATGCGGCGACGCAGACTGCAATCAGAGGTATAAGAGAGGAAGCCGGCTGGGTAAAAATACTCGGAAACTATTAAAAACTTTAACCTGGGGGTGAAAGTATGACATACACTTTATTCGCAGCAATTGATGTAGGTTCATATGAGCTTGAGATGAAAATATATCAGATTGAGAAAAAGAACAAGATTACAACAATCGATACCATAAGGCATGTAATCGAAATCGGAAAAGATACATACACGACGGGGAAGGTCAGCAATAAAAACATCGATGAATTATGCAGAATCCTGAAAGGATTTATGGATATTATAAAAGAATACCGTATTAAATCATATACGGCATATGCAACAAGCGCTATAAGAGAAGCCGGGAACTGGGAGAATATTCTCGACAGAATACGCGTGAGCACGGGACTCGAGGTTAAAATCTTAAGTAATTCAGAGCAGAGATTTTTAGGGTATAAGGCATTATCCGTTAATGAAGATGAATTTGAAAAGAAGATTAAGGATACGACGGCAATCGTGGATATAGGCGATGGAAGCATACAGATTTCATTGTTTGATAAAAATGCATTAGTAACAACTCAAAATATAAAACTAGGCTCCCTGAGAATCCGTGAGCTGTTATATGATGTCAGTGATGACAGAAACCGGTATTGCAGACTTATAGAAGAACTTGTTAATAACGATATCCAGACATTTAAGCGAATTTACCTGAAAGATAAGACGATTAAGAATATCATTGCAATAGGTGATTATATCGGTTATATTGCGAGAATCAAAAATATCATGACAAGGAAGCAGTTTCTTGAACAGTTTGATATATTAAAATCAAAATCAATCGAATATACATCGGAGAAAATGTCGATTACAGAGGAACAGGCCTCTTTGCTGCTTCCATGTATGATTGTGTACAAAAAGCTGTTTGATGAAACAGAGACAGAGAATATCTGGATTCCTGGAGTTGATGTATGTGACGGAATAGTTGCAGAATATGGAATTATGACAGGAAAACTTGCATTTCGACATGATTTTCAGGAGGATATTATATGTACAGCGAGGGTTCTTGCAAAAAAATACAGGGCGAATAAGGCACATACGGAGCTGGTAGAATCAAATGCGGTAAAGATTTTCGATGCCATCAAAAAGTACCACGGTCTGGGGAAAAGAGAACGGCTGCTCTTGCAGATATCAGCTATTTTGCATGATTGTGGCAAATATATCAGCATGAGTTCTCCAGCAGAGTGTTCTTATAACATTATTATGTCAACGGAAATCATAGGTCTGTCACATGAGGAGCGTGAGGTCGTGGCAAACGTGGTAAAATACAATACTATGGAGTTGCCGGAAAATGGAAGAGAAAAGAATAGTATGCTTATAGTAAAGCTGACAGCTATTTTAAGAGTTGCAAATGCAATGGATAGAAGTCATAAGCAGAAAATCAGGGAATGGAATATTAGTGTTAAAGATAACAAATTAGTATTTACGATAGTTGGAAATGAAAATATTATTCTTGAACAGGTACTATTTGGAAAAAAAGCAGAACTTTTTGAAGAAATATATGGATTATGTCCGGTGTTAAAGCAAAAAGTGGTTCACTAAGGAGGCGGTGACTGTGGCAGAAGGTGTTAATTTTGATGATAGCAGGTATTTTATTAACAGGGAATTAAGCTGGCTGGATTTTAATGAAAGGATACTTGGTGAAGCAAGGGATAAGAAAAACAAATTATTTGAAAGGTTGAAATTTTTAAGTATAACTGCGTCAAATCTTGACGAGTTTTACATGGTAAGGGTAGCTTCGCTTAAGGACATGATTCATGCAGGATATGAAAAGAAAGATATTTCCGGAATGAAACCGGAAGAACAGTTAAAGGCAATCAACGAAAAAGTGCATCAGTTTGTGGATAAACAGTATTCTACATATAACCGTTCATTGATTCCTGCGTTAAGCAGCAGCGGATTGGTGTCAGTATTATCATTTCCGGAATTGAATAAAGAGCAGAAAGAGTATGTGGAGAGATTTTTTGATGAGGAAATATATCCGGTTCTGACTCCGATGGCGGTAGATTCTTCAAGACCGTTTCCTCTTATAAGAAATAAGACCTTGAATATTGCCGCACTTACTAAAAAGAAAAATTCTAAAAAGGACGAGGTTGAGTTTGTTACAGTACAGGTTCCTTCAGTACTTTCGAGGATTGTAATGCTTCCGCTTTCGGGTGAAAAGATGAATGTCATTCTGCTGGAGGAAATTATCAAAAATTTCATCAGTAAACTATTCCTCAATTATGATGTTATATGTTCATATTCGTATAGAATTATGAGAAATGCGGATTTTGAAATTGAAGAAGAGGAATCAGCCGACCTGCTCAATGAAATAAAAAAACAATTGAAAAAAAGACAATGGGGAGAGATTATCCGGCTTGAAACTGATGATAAGATAGATAAAGATCTTCTTAAGATATTAAAAAAAGAACTGCACATAAAGGAAGAAGATATTTTTAAGATAAACGGTCCGCTTGATTTGACATTTTTAATGAAACTGTATGGAATGGCAGGGTTTGAGGAATTTAAGGATAAGAAATATATTCCACAGCCGGTTCCGGGGTTTGATGAAGATAAGGATATATTTGAAAATATAAGACAGGGAGATATTCTGCTTCATCATCCATATGTAAGTTTCAATCCGGTGGTGGAGTTTATAAGACAGGCATCCAGAGATGAAAATGTACTTGCGATTAAGCAGACATTATACAGGGTCAGCGGAAATTCGCCTATCATAGCGTCACTTGCTGAGGCTGCCGAGAATGGTAAGCAGGTAACGGTGCTTGTGGAACTTAAGGCAAGGTTTGATGAAGAAAACAATATTATATGGGCACAGAAGCTTGAGAAGGCGGGATGCCATGTTATATACGGACTTTTGGGACTTAAGACACACAGTAAGATAACCCTTGTGGTCAGAAGGGAAGAAGACGGAATTAAGAGGTACGTTCATCTGGGAACAGGGAATTATAATGATGCGACCGCCAAACTTTACACTGACATGGGAATGTTTACGTGCAGTAATGCGATAGGCGAGGATGCGACTGCTGTGTTTAATATGATATCGGGATATTCGGAGCCGGCCGGATGGAACAGGCTTAGCGTGGCTCCGTACTGGCTCAGGGATAAATTTATGTATCTTATCAAACGCGAGACGAAGTTTGCCAGAGAAGGAAAAGAGGCCTATATTATAGCTAAAATGAATTCACTATGTGATAAAAAGATGATTGCTGCCCTGTATGAGGCATCATCAGCAGGAGTAAAAATCCACCTGATTGTCAGGGGAATCTGCTGTCTGATTCCGGGAATGAAAGGGATAAGTGAAAATATAACAGTAAGATCAATTGTTGGAACATTTTTGGAGCATAGCAGAATTTTTAAGTTCCATAATGACGGAAATGATGAAATCTACATGGGAAGTGCCGATTGGATGCCAAGAAATCTTGACAAGAGAGTTGAGATATTATTTCCGGTGACGGATGAACGGCTTAAGTCAGAAGTCAGTCACATATTGGAGATTCAGCTTGCAGATAATGTTAAGGCACAGATTATGGATAAAAACGGTGGGTACTCAAGGGTAGACAGAAGAGGCAGAAAAAAGATTTGTGCACAGGAATACTTTTGTGAAGAAGCCATAGAGCGCACCAAGCAGAAAAGGAAGGATACTAAAGAACGAGTATGGATTCCGATGGAGGATTTGAAGTAATGTTTGGAATAGTTATGATAGTGTTTGGATGTTTGTGTATGGTGTACTATCTGTTTGCAGCATCCTATGCGGGACCTTCGTCTTCGTTTTTGTCGTTCTGGCTTATTGCGTCAGCATGTTTGATTGCCATGGGTGTGATTTATATAATCATATTGAAAAATGGAATGATTGATAAGATTCCGAAATTCATTAAGGTAACATTTATTGCACTTATAGCGATAGGAATCACTGTATTTTGCATATTTGAGGGTCTGGTAATCAGTAAAATGAATGAAGTTCCAAAGCAGGACGTGTCTTATCTTGTGGTCTTAGGTGCACAGGTAAGAGGAACAAGAGTTACGAAGTCGCTGGCTAAAAGGCTTGATGCCGCTTATGATTATGCCGTGAAAAATGAGGATACGAAAGTGATTGTATCCGGTGGAAAGGGAACAGGAGAAGACATATCGGAAGCCAAAGCGATGAAAAAATATCTCGTGAGCCGTGGAATAGAAAAGAAGCGAATCATAGTAGAGGATAAATCTACGACTACAAAGGAAAATCTTACTTTCAGTCTTAAAAAGATGAAAGGAAAAGATAAATCCGTTGCTATTGTAACTAATAATTTCCACATGTTCAGAGCAATGAAACTGGCGGAAAACCTTGGATATGACCATATCGAGGGGCTGGCTGCGGAATCGGATAACAGATTATTGCTTAATTATATGGTTAGAGAGGCATTTGCTATAGGCAAAGAAATACTGGTACACAATATTTTATAACTTTGTTCACAGAATAAACAATATTATAGATTATTGTATAAGCAGGTCGCAAGACTAAATATCCGGAGAAATGGAGATGATTGTTATGAAAAAGTTTGGTAAAGGTGCAAAAGCATTATGTGTGGCAACTGTAATTTCGATGACAGCCACAGGCTGTACAACGGGCACTGAGAGTACTGTGAATAAAAATGAAGAAGCATCTGTTTCGGAGAATGCAAGTGCTGTAATTACTCTGGCTGATGATGAAATCACAGTGTCAGGCAGTGGCGTAAGTGTTGATGACAATATTGCTACCATCACAAGTGGTGGCGAGTACACAGTAACCGGCAGCATTTCTGATGGACAGATTATTGTAGATGCCGACAGCGATGTCAATTTGATTATGGATAATGCAGACATTACATATGATGCCGGAGATGCCATATATATAAAAGACGGAGATGTTACGATTACACTTGCAGAGGAAAGTGAAAACTCCGTAACGAGTGGAAATGAGTCTTCCGAAAAACTTGCTGACACAGATGATTCTTCCGAGGATGAAACGGAAGCGGATGATACACAAAAAGAAGACACCGGGGAAGATGATGCAGAGGAGGAAGATTCACAGACGGAAGAGGAAAAAGAGCAGCAGGAGGCTATGTCGGCTGCGATTTTTTCAAAAGATGATTTGATAATTGAAGGTTCAGGAAGTCTCAATGTGACATCTTATTACAATAATGGAATACAGTCAAAGGACACTGTAACAATCAACAGTGGTGATATTACTGTTACTGCAGTGAATGATGGCATAAAAGGAAAAGAAGGAGTTGCAGTTTCCGGCGGTACTATAGATATTACATCAGAAGGCGATGGAATCCAGTCGAATATGGATATGGATATTTCGGATGGAGAAATCAATATAGTATCGGGTGGCGGTTCCGGAAATGCTTCTTCAGCTTCCACTCAGATGCCGGCAGCAGGGGAAGAACCGGAGACAGATGAAAACGGTAATCCTGATATGAGTAATATGACACCACCGGACGGAGCAGAGATGGAGACGGATGAGAATGGCAATCCGGACATGAGCGGAATGACACCACCGGACGGAGCAGAGATGGAGATGGAGACGGATGAGAATGGCAATCCGGACATGAGTGGAATGACACCACCGGACAGAGCAGAGATGGAGACGGATGAGAATGGCAATCCGGATATGAGTGGAATGACACTACCTGATGGAGAAGAGATGGAGACGGACGAAAACGGAAGACCTGACAGGAGCAGCATGAAGCGTCAGAGAGATGAGGAGCAGGAGACAGATGAAAATGGAACTGCTTCTGTAGAAACCAAAGATTTCAGAGGTCAGATGTTTAGTAATGATGCATCGGCTTCGGAAGATGAAGATACTTCAGGAAAAGGAATTAAGGCAGAAGGCATACTATCTGTATCAGGCGGAACGATTAACATAAATTCTTCAGATGATGCGATACATTCCAATGACCAGATAGGAATTGATGGCGGTGAATTTACACTAAATGCAGGTGATGATGGTATTCATGCAGATAATTCCCTGATAATAAATGCCGGAGGCATCAAAGTAGAAAGCTGCGTGGAAGGATTTGAGGCAGTTAATATTGAGATAAATGATGGAGAGATTGATATTACTGCGACTGATGACGGTGTCAATGCGAATGGAGGAAACAGCGGATTCGGACAGGGACAATTTATAAGAGAAGCTACCACGGAAGCAGAGGATGCTACAGAAGCTGACACAGAGGAAACTTCAGACACAGAGGAAGAAAATCCGCTCTTAACTATTAACGGTGGAACCATTAATATTAATTCTGAAGGAGACGGTCTTGATTCAAACAAGGATATGTATATAAATGGTGGTGAGATAACGGTAGCCGGTCCTACAAACGGTGGTAATTCGGCAATCGACTACGGAAGTGATACCGGTGGAGTCTGTGTGATTACAGCAGGTACGGTGGTTGCTACAGGATACTCTGATATGGCAGAGATGTTCGATTCAGATGAATCAAAGCAGAACTCATTGGTATATGTGTTTGACAGTGATGTGGCTGCAGAAACACAGATAACTATTACAGATAGTGAAGGAAATGAGATTTGTAGTTACACGACACTCAAAAAATGTGATTGTATCACTTACAGCAGTGAACTATTAAAATCAGGTGAAACGTATACGATTACTGCGGGAAGCCAGACCGGAACAATAGAATTGACCACAATGTCTGTTTCGAATAAAGAACTCACAGGCTTTGGCGGTGGCGGAGGCTTTGGCGGTAGAGGTGGCTTTGGCAACACAACTGAACAGTAAAAAATTAAAAACTGTCAATTTGATTTTGATTGTCAAATTGACAGTTTTTTTGTCGAATAATGTTTAACTATATGTGGAAATATGCTATAATCTTTATATCAGTTTATTCACATTGTTAGACGTAGCAAATCGGAGATTTGTTGGTTCGTGTGATACAAGGAGGTAAAAATATGAATTTTTTAAAAAACTTAAGTGTCAGAGTCAAGCTTCTGATATTAACGGTGCCGCTTATGATAGCTGTCGTATCTGCTGTCGTATTTGCCGGTATTCAGATGGACTCGACGGAGAAACATGTCACCGAAGTATATTATGACATGCTTTATAATGTCAATAACCTTTTAGTAGGGGCTGACAGAGATTATCATCAGTCTCTTTTGGGGGCAACGCAGTATTATGATATGATTAACGGATTTTCTAAGATGCCGGAAGAATTGATGGGAACCAAGATGCCTGAGAAACTCAGTGATTATGAGGAGAATCTTGAGCAGACAAAGGAAAAGGTTTTAGAAGCCGCAGATATTGCAAAGACTGACAAGAAACTGTACAACGAGATGAAAGCTGAAAATGGAAAATCATTCGAGGAGATTTCAATGATTTCATCGCTATGATTGACGATTGGGGAACAACATACGATGTAGAAAATTAAAAGGGTGAGTGGAGTGAATTTAACAGTAAATTCACAGAGTCAAGAGAATTATTAGACGAACTTCAGGAAATAACAGAAAGCTGGGCTGAAGAGGAGAAGACAGCATTAGCAGATGAAAACAATGCAAAGATATTGACTTCAGCGATAGCATTTTCCATTGTTATAATTGTTTTGATTATATGTGTAATCATTATAATCAGACAGCTTACGAGTGGAATCAGACATATTACAATGCAGCTTGATGAGCTTGCCGGCGGTAATTTAACACTTGAATTTCCGGAAGATAAGGATATCAGCCGTGACGAGGTAGGCATGATACAGGCAAGCACTAAGAAGTTATCAGAAAAGCTTAAAGATGTTATAGAAAAGAGTATAAGGATGTCACAGGAACTCTCGAATGAGGGAGTCAGCCTGGCGGACTCAGCAAATCAGGCAGCACAGGCATCCGGTCAGGTTACTGATGCAGTCGAAGACATTTCTAAAGGAGCTGTATCTCAGGCAGAAAGTGTTGAAGATTCAGCCAGTGAAACCAATAAGATTGGAATGAATATTGAAGATATCGCTTCAAATGTAGAAGAGATGGATAACTTTGCTACAAATATGAGGACATCATGTGATAATGCAATGAGTGCATTAGACAGACTTGTAGAGCAAAGCAAAGAAGTTACGAAATCCGTAAAGGAAATCGGTGATACTATTAATTCAACAAATGAATCTGCTAAAAATATCTCAGGATTTACTCAGGCGATTACAGATATAGCAAGTCAGACTAATCTGTTATCACTTAATGCGTCTATTGAAGCTGCAAGAGCAGGAGAGGCAGGAAGAGGTTTCGTAGTCGTTGCTGAACAGATAGGACAGCTTGCAGAACAGTCGAGGGTAAGTGCGGAAGAGATTAAGGCGATAGTAGATAAACTCCTTGAGGAATCTTCAAATTCAGTATCTGTCCTTGAAGAACTTAACGAAAAGTTCAGTCAGCAGACAGAACAGTTGGATTCTACAAAGGCAGACATGGAAGTTATGTCACATGACGTAGTAAAAGTTAAGAGCGGTTCAGATAGTATTTCTGTCAGGGTAGGTTCACTTACGGAAGCTAAGAACAGCCTTTTGGAAATTATATCAAACCTGTCGGCTATATCTGAGGAAAATGCAGCTTCCACACAGGAAACTAACGCTTCGATGGAGGAACTTAATGCTACATTTGCAATGATTAGTGAGTCAGCGGTGAAACTTAAAGACATAGCAGTGGATTTGACAGATACGATAAGCTACTTTAAAATTTAACAAATAAGAAAACGTGCAGGCTTTTATGCTGAATAAGTCATAAGAGCCGCACGTTTTTTATTAAAATCGGCGTGTGATTATATGTTTACGAATTAAGATTTGACAATGCTCTCATTATGATGTCGATATCCTTACTTTCGAGTTCCTGTATGATATGCAGATATGTTTTTTGAGTTGTGGTTATATTTGAATGTCCCAATCTGCGTGCAACGCTGGCGATAGAAACTCCGGCGAACAGAAGCAAAGAAGCATGTGTATGCCGTAATCCGTGGATGGATATTATTGGAATATCAACGTTTTTACAATGTCTGGCGAGTAAATCATTGATGGTAGAATTGTACACTTTATTCACTGCAAATATAGGCTTGTCCTCCGGCAGATTCTTAATCAGTTCGGCAAATTGAATTACCGTTTGCCAGTCTAAAGGGATTTTTCTTACAGAAGATTGGTTTTTTGTAGGTAAAAAGCCACTTCCCCCTTTATAATCCCATGTTTTGGAAACAGATAGAAGTTGATGACTTAAATCAAAATCTTTTGGTGTTAATGCCAATGCCTCTGAGAATCTCATTCCGGTTTTGGCGATTAATAAAATAAGCCAATCCATATTAATCTCGTGTGACAAATTCAAATCATCTAAAAGTTTGTGAAGTTCATATTGATTCAGGTATTTAGGCTTCTTATCACGGGGCTGTTTTCCTTTGATTATAGCTTTTCTTGTAGGATCACGTGGGATAAGTCCTTCGTCTACAGCATCTAAGATTGCACATTTTAAATGATGATGAAAGTCCATAGTTGTCTGCCTTTCATGCTCTATAGCGTAGTCATTAAGCAATTTTTGATAAGTAATGCGGTCAAGCTCATCGAGTGGTAAATCTGGAATCAGTTTTAAAAGCCATTGATGAGCCATGTTATATTTGCTCATTGTAACAGGTCGGATTGCCCCTTCTTTGTAGACGGAAATCCATTGTTTATAGTAATCGCAAAATAACATTTTCTTTTTATCGGTTGTTATTTCATTCATAGATACGTCCTCCATTTACTGTATATTTCACACGCCAATAAAAAGTATACTTAACTAAAATATGAGGGAAAAGAGTTTTCAAAATCTTGATAATCCGTTATACTATTTACATATGACATGATTATAGTAGGAGGGATTAATATGTTGCCGGTAGCTGTCGCAGGTGAAGACTCTTTTGAAGAAATACGAAAGCAAAATATATTTTATATAGATAAGACATATTTTATTAAGGAATGGTGGGAATCAAAGACAAAGGTATCTTTGATAACCCGCCCCAGGCGTTTTGGAAAAACGTTAAATATGAATATGTTAGATTGTTTTTTCTCATTAAAATATTCAAATCGAAGTGATTTGTTTGAAGGACTTTCAATCTGGAAAGATAAGGAATACAGGGAGATTCAGGGAACATATCCGGTGATAAATCTGTCGTTTGCTTCTGTAAAAGGAATCTGCTTTGAAGATGTAAGAGAGATTATTTGTCAATTAATTACAAATGTATATAAAAAAAATTGTGATTATGAATTAAAGAATAAAATTACAGATACAGATAAGGATTTTGTACAAAGCGTCAACAGAAATATGTCTACCGGTATGGCGATGCAGAGTTTACAGGTTCTGTCTGAAATCTTATATAGTGTGTATGGTAAAAAAGTAATCATACTTTTGGACGAATACGACACACCGCTCATCGAAGCATACACGCACGGATACTGGGATGAGATGACGGAATTCATGAGAGGACTGTTTAATGCAACATTCAAATCAAACCCGGCATTATACAGAGGTTTGTTGACCGGGATTACGAGAATCAGTAAAGAGTCTATGTTTTCTGATTTGAATAATTTAAAGGTTTGCACAACTACTTCAAGAGAATACGCAACCTGTTTTGGCTTTACAGAAGAGGAAGTATTTGAGGCATTGGATACTTACGGTCTGGGAGATAAAAAAGAAGCGGTAAAGCGGTGGTACGACGGACCTGTATTTGGCAATCAGAAAGATATGTACAACCCGTGGTCCATTATCTGTTTTATGACGGAAGGAACTTTAAAAAATTATTGGGTAAATACGAGTTCTAATGTGTTGGTTAATCAATTAATGCAAACCGGATCAAAAAACATAAAAATGGAATTAGAAGATTTACTGCAGGAGAAAAGTGTTTTTGTTGAAATAGAAGAAGAAACATCATACAACCAGCTGGACAACAACCCGAAAGCAATTTGGGGATTGCTGGTAGCAAGTGGTTATATAAAAGTAGTGCAGATTTGTTATGTAGATGACAATCGTGGACAAAAGAAAATAAAATACGAACTGCGTATTACAAATGAAGAAGTTTATCAAATGTTTGCAAATTTTGTGAATGATTGGTTTCATTCGGAAGATACAGGGGATGTTTATAATGCGTTTTTGCAGGCAATGCTTGAACATGATCTGGAATTGATGAATGAATACATGAATGAAGTAGCATTAAACGTATTTAGTTCATTTGATACAGGCAATCATCCCGGCATTCGCAGAAAACCTGAGAATTTTTATCATGGATTTGTGCTGGGACTAATGATGGATTTGTATTCAGAATATGAAATAAAATCCAACAGAGAGAGTGGTTTGGGCAGATATGATGTAATGCTTATCCCGAAGAATCTGGAAAAAGACGCATTTGTTTTGGAATTTAAAGTATTTCATCCAAGTAAAGAAAAAACGTTGGAAGACACGGTAAAGTCTGCAATGAAACAAATAGATGAAAAAAAATACGTAGCTACACTTTTAGAAAAAGGCATACCAAGAGAAAATATTTATTGCTATGGGTTTGCGTTTGAGGGTAAAAAAGTATTGATAGGAACAGGAAATTAAAGGAGAAAAAAATGGCTGAAAGTAAGGATTTATTACAAGTATTGTGGAGTGGTGCGGATGTACTTCGCGGAAAAATGGATGCTAATGAATATAAAACATATTTGTTAGGATTAGTGTTTTATAAATATTTGTCAGATTCATATTTATCTAAGGTATATGATCTTTTAAATGATGCAATACCGGATTCTTTGGATGAAGCACAGGAGCAATATGAAGAGATTATGAAGACGGATGATGCAAAGGATTTGCTAGAAGAACTTAAGAGTTCTTTGCATTATACACTTGATCCTGATATGACTTATGTAAGTATTTTAAAAGCTGCAAAGAATAATGCATTTAACAGGGAGAAATTGCAGGCTGCATTTAATAAAATTCAGGAATCAGACGAGCTGTTCAATGGTTTGTTTGCGGATGTAGATTTGTATTCTAACAGACTCGGAACAGGTGATCAGAAGCAGAGTGCTACGATTGCAGATGTTATAAAGGTTCTTGACGGAGCAGATTTGATTCATGCAAAGGGAGATGTTCTTGGAAATGCGTATGAATATCTGATTGGTCAGTTTGCATCTGAGACAGGAAAAAAGGCCGGCGAGTTCTACACTCCTCACGGTCCGGCTCAGATTCTGTGTCGGATTGCCATGACCGGACAGGAAGATAAAAAAGGACTTCAGGTATATGATCCGTGTATGGGTTCCGGTTCACTTATGCTTAGCTGCCGTAATTATTCAAGTGAACCTGATTACATAAAATATTATGGGCAGGAGCTTATGCCTTCTACATATAATCTTGCGAGAATGAATATGTTTCTTCACGGAGTTCTTCCGGAAAACCAGCATTTAAGAAATGCAGACACTTTAGATGCAGACTGGCCTACGGATGAAGTTACTGAATTTGATGCTGTAACAATGAATCCGCCTTATTCTGCAAAATGGTCTGCTGCGGAAGGATTTAAGCAGGACGAGCGTTTTATGGACTATGGCGGAAAACTTGCGCCTAAATCTAAGGCTGACTATGCCTTTTTATTGCACGGATTCTATCATTTGAAACAGACAGGAACTATGGCTATCGTTTTACCGCACGGTGTGTTATTCAGAGGTGCAGCGGAAGGTTCTATTAGGGAAACTCTGCTTAAGAATGGTTCGATATATGCCGTTATCGGCCTGCCTTCAAATATGTTTTACAATACGTCAATCCCTACCTGTATAATTGTTTTAAAAAAGCACAGAGATGGAAGGAATGTCTTATTCATTGACGCCTCAAATCTTTTTGAAAAGGACAAGAAGCAGAATGTGATGCGTGACGAGCATATTGACAAAGTATTAGAACTTTATAATGACAGAAAGTCTGTTGATAAGCAGGCATATTTAGCATCTTATGAGGATATAAAAGCGAACGATTATAACTTAAATATTCCGCGTTATGTAGATACCAGCGAAGAGGAAGAGGAAATTGACTTGAAGGCTTTGACTTCTGAAATGAAGAAAACAAATGCGGAAATTAAAGAGGCAAACATTGCATTAAAACAGATGCTGAATGATTTGACATTTGCAACGCCTGAGACGGCGGATGCCGTGCATGATTTTATGGCGTTATTTGAGGAGGTGTAGGTATGGGAAATAGACCTAATATAAGGTTTAAGGGGTTTGATGACGATTGGGAACAGCGTAAGGTTTTTGATGTGGCTGAAGTTGTCGGTGGTGGAACACCAAGTACAACAAATCCTGAATATTGGGATGGTGATATAAACTGGTACGCTCCAGCGGAAATTGGAGAGAAGATTTATGTTGATAGCAGCGAAAGAAAAATAACAAAACTCGGTTTAGAAAAGAGTTCCGCTAAAATACTTCCTGCACATAAAACAGTTCTGTTTACAAGTAGGGCTGGAATTGGAAATACCGCTATTTTACGTACTCCTGCGGCAACTAATCAAGGCTTTCAGTCTATGGTTTTACATGATGATATTAACCCGTATTTTGTATTTTCAATGACTGACATGATAAAGGGAAAAGCTGAAAGAGTTGCTTCTGGTTCTACCTTTGCAGAGATATCTGGAAAGATGCTTGGGAACCTTGAATTTATGTTTCCTTCAAAGGATGAGCAAGACAAAATAGGCTGCTATTTTGAGTTTTTTGACAACCTTATCACCCTTCATCAACGTAAGTGTGATGAGACAAAAGAACTTAAAAAATTTATGCTCCAAAAAATGTTTCCGAAAAATGGTGAAAAAGTTCCGGAAATTCGATTTTCTGGATTTACTGACGATTGGGAACAGCGTAAGCTGGGAGAGGTCTTCGAAGAGTACTCAGAAAAGAACCATGAAGAGCTCCCCGCTTTGACCATAATTCAGGGTGGCGGAACAGTCAGAAGAGATGAGTCAGACAGGGCGATTCAATATGATAAAGCCAGTCTTTCAAGTTATAAAATGGTAAGAAAAGATGACTTCATTATGCATCTTCGTTCCTTTGAAGGCGGACTTGAAAAAGCAACCTGCGATGGCATTATAAGTCCCGCATATCATACATTTCACGGTGATGAAGCTGACTCAAGATTTTATTATGCTTTCTTCAGATCATATGATTTTATAAAGAGGAAACTGGTTCCTCACATCTATGGAATCCGAGACGGAAAAAGTATAGATGTTGATGGATTAAAAAGCATTATGGTTCCTTATCCTTCCTATGATGAGCAGAAGAAAATTGGCGACTTTTTAGAGGAGATGGACAACCTTATCACCCTTCATCAACGTAAGTGTGATGACCTTAAACAAATGAAGAAATATATGTTGCAGAACATGTTTCCTTCAGCAAAAGGAAATAAAATTGCATGTATATCAGATAATACTACGTTACCAATATATTCTGATGGGGAGTGATAAACATGAATAATATAACATTGTACCATGGTACTGTAGATAAGATTGTAGTCCCGACTTTTGGGCGGGGAAATGATAAGCATGATTACGGACGCGGGTTCTATCTGACAGAAGATTTGAATTTGGCTAAGGAGTGGGCTGTTTGCAGACCAAACGAAAAAAGCGGGTGGGTGCACAAGTTTGAATTGGATACGAAAGAATTAAAAATACTGGACTTCCAGCAAAAAAATATTCTAGCATGGCTCGCAGAATTGATGAAACATAGAGATGCATCTGATTCAAAAAGATATCGTATGTTGGCTGCAAAATTTATAAACAAATATGGAATAGACACATCAAAATATGACATTATAAAAGGATGGCGGGCAGATGCGTCTTATTTCTATATTGCAAAGGAGTTTGTGAGAGATAATATAGATTTGGATATTCTGGAAGAGTTACTTTCACTTGGAAACCTTGGTATTCAATATTGTATAAAATCTGAGCTTGCATACTCAAAATTAAAAGAGATTAACGCAGAATTAATTATGGTTGATTATGAAGAATTCAACAAAAGATATAATCATCGTGATGCCGTTGCAAGAAGAAGGATGAGAGAGCTGGTTGATTCAGATGCCAATAAAGTTACAAATGTATTCAGCACTTTGTTTGAGAGGTGATTTTTTTTGAAAGCGTATCCTATAGATTATTTAAACGACGTAGTTGAGAATCAGGGGAAGCTATTTGATTATGTAGCACAAAAATACCCAGATAAAGATACAAAAGATTTCATCAATTTCTACATGAAAAGTAAGACAAGAAAAAATATAGATGAAGCAATGGCTTATGTAAGCACAATGGATGCACTTGAATTATTTGAATATTTTAAAGATACGGAATCATATGAATTCAAATCTGGTAAAGCAATGGAGGGATTTATGCCGGATTGGTTAGGCGAATTCTATGCTTACTATCAATGGTTTTATAATATGCCAAGCGCAGAACTTGTAAAAAAAATACCTTTGGATTTCTTAATGACGGCATACCATGGACTTCATGATTTAGACTTGGAGCTTGCTGTAAAAAAGGTAGGTGAAACCTCATGAATATAATATGCTTTCACAATCCAGAAGAAGAAAACGGATATTTAAGCAATTGGTATCTCTCTGAATTTGCATTTGCAAATAAAACATTTAGCTCAATGGAACAATACATGATGTACCGCAAAGCAATATGCTTTGGCGATACGAAAATCGCATCACAGATAATGTCAACCACTGATGTTGCCAAAATAAAAAAATTAGGAAGACTTGTATCTGGTTACAATGATAATATCTGGAATGGCATGAGACAGATAATCGTATATGAAGGATTGCTTTGCAAATTTTCACAGAATGAACCTTTAAAGAAAAAGCTCATTGCAACAGGAAATTTTATTATTGCTGAATGTGCCGTGAACGACAGAATTTGGGGAATCGGCTTGTCAATGACTGATTCTAACAGGTTCGACATGAATAAATGGAGAGGCGATAATTTGCTTGGATATGCATTGATGATGGTTAGAGAAAAGTTATAATTATTGTACTTGACAACAAGTAAAAGCTTCGCCTCTAAGTGTAAAAAAGGATTAAATATTCATAAAAGTCACCTAAAATCCAAAAAACGTCGAAATGGGTGACAAAAATAAGAGCAATAAAAACTCTAAAAATAACAGAACTCACCCAAAATCCAAAAAACGTCGAAATGGGTGACAAAAATGGAAGTAAAAAAGAAAACGAAAAAAACAAAAGTCACCTAAAAACGAAAAAAAGTCAAAATGGGTGAGAAAAACGAGAGAAAAAAGAAAAACGAAAAAAATAAAAGTCACCTAAAAACGAAAAAAGTCAAAAATGGGTGAGAAAAACGAGAGAAAAAAGAAAAACGAAAAAAATAAAAGTCACCTAAAAACGAAAAAAAGTCAAAATGGGTGAGAAAAACGAGAGAAAAAAGAAAAACGAAAAAAATAAAAGTCACCTAAAAGACGAAAAATGGTGAAATCGGTGAAAAGAGGCAAGAAAAACATTTCTACAAAAGATGATAGTGTGTATGTGTGATGAAAAACAAGTTTAAGTATGTTGATTCGTCGGAAGTCATGTGCGGTATTTAATTATTGGAAGAAAAAATAAATAATGCTTTTTATAAAATAGCTGATAAATGATAATGTATACAATTATTCTTGGGAACAGCGTAAGTTAGGTGAATTATGTGAAAGAGTCACTAGAAAGAATAAAAATGGGGAATGCGATTTACCCCTTACAATTGCTTCGCAATATGGGCTAATTGATCAGCGAGACTTCTTTAATAAGGTAGTTGCAGCTAAGGACATGTCAAACTACTATCTTCTGAAAAAAGGAGAATTTGCATACAACAAGAGCTATTCAAATGGTTACGATTATGGTTCTATAAAACGTCTTAATGTCTATGAACAGGGCTGTTTATCTACATTATACATTTGCTTTGGAATTACATCTGATGACATAGAATCAGATTACCTGGAGTGTTTTTTTGACACCCTTAAGTGGTACTCAGATATAACCATGATATGTGCTGAAGGTGCCAGAAATCATGGACTTTTGAATGTTGATACAAAAGCGTTTTTTGACGAAGTAACTATCGAAATGCCTTCATCGAAGGAAGAACAAAAGAAGATTTCAACATATTTGAATAACCTTGATAACCTTATCACCCTTCATCAGCGAAAGGAATGTAGCAAAGAGAAGAATGCTATGTATCAATCTGAAATTATCAGGAAATCATATAATCATATGTAATAGAAGCCAAATCCCAACGGATTTCGCTGTGAAACGTATCAGTTAGTCATTTTATGAAATGTGTGTTATACTTGAAGAAACATAGTTTCATTTAAATAGTGAAATAGAATAAAATAAAAACATCTTATGTAACCAAAGAACGGGAAAGGACAAGTAAATAAAATGGCAGAATTAGAATCAGTATTAGAAAAAAGACTAATAGAGAAATTATGTAGCGGCGAATCGCAGTGGACATATCGGGAAGATATAAGAACAGAAGAAGATTTGTGGAAAAATTTCAAATACATACTTGAGCAGAATAACAAAGCAAAATTAGACGATACACCGCTTAGTGAATCCGAATTTGCAAAAATAAAAAATGACCTGTCACACGCATCATTCTATGATGCGGCAAAATGGCTTGTAGGTGAAAATGGAAAAGTATATGTTCATGTCCAAAGAGGAAACGAGACATTACATCTTGTAGTCATGAACAACGAACACATAGCTGGTGGTTCAAGCGTTTATGAAGTTATAAATCAATATCAGGCATTTAAAACTGAGGAAGCGGACAGCAGGGACAGAAGATTTGACGTAACACTGTTAATAAATGGGATTCCGATGATACATATAGAGTTAAAAAATAAATCAAATACATATGTTGATGGATTCAATCAGATAAAAAAATATATAGCTGAAGGAAAATTCCACGGAATATTTTCAAACGTTCAGATGTTTGTAGTCAGTAATGAGGTAGATACAAAGTATTTTTCAGCGGCAAGAGATACGGAGCTCAATAAAAAATTTCTTACAGGATGGCTTAATGATGAGAATAAACCTGTACATAACTACATAGATTTTGCAGAGCAGGTACTTCACATCCCGCAGGCACATGAGATGGTTACAAAATATACGGTTCTTGATAATGACAAAAAGAAGTTGCTTATACTAAGACCATATCAGATTCATGCAATTGAGGCTATGAGAAATGCATCTAAGAGAGGAAAGTCAGGTTATATCTGGCATACAACCGGTTCCGGCAAAACCATGACGTCATATAAAGCAACACGTAACCTGCTTATGGATATACCTTCGTTAGAAAAGACTGTATTTCTGATAGATAGAAAAGACCTTGATTTGCAGACAAAAGAAGCATTTCAGTCATATGCAGATAATGACACCATAGATGTTGACGATACAGAGAATGTTGGAAGTCTTATCAAGCGTCTTGCAGACGGGAACAGGCAGATGATTGTAACAACCAGACAAAAAATGCAGGTCATGATTAATCGCAGATTAAAGGAAGGAACAAAGGAATATGAAAAGATAAAAGCACTAAAGGTCGCATTTGTCGTAGACGAATGTCATAGAGCCGTAACGCCTCAGACTAAGAGAGAGATAGAGAGATTTTTTAACAATTCGCTGTGGTTTGGTTTCACCGGAACTCCGATTTTTGACCAGAACAGCTATGAACAAAAGGGAGATCTGGCACAGACGACAGAAGAATTATATGGACCGGAACTTCACAGTTATACTATCAAAGAGGCAATACACGATGGTGCAGTATTAGGGTTCAATGTGGAAAATCTCGGACCCAAAGATATTAAGTCAGATGAGGAGGAAGCATATTATCACAGTGAAAAACATATGCGAAACGTGCTTGATGTAATATTAAATCATTCACCTTCAAAGTTTGGGATGCAAAAAGGAAAAGGCGAAACATATGAGGCGATGCTCACAGTAGAATCAATTGACATGGCAAAACGGTATTATGATTTGATATTAAAGATAAAGGCAGGCGAAGACGAATTAAAGATAAATGAGGAGATAAAAAAGTCACTGCCTGATTTTCCTAAGGTAGCAATCACTTTTTCGGTTACTGAAAATGAAGACGATTCACTGACAAATCAGGATGCAATGAAGAGATACCTAAAATACTATAATGGCATGTTTGGAACAACATATAAGATAGACGGGTTAAGCGGATATAATGGCAACCTTAATGACAGACTTGCAAGGAAAGAAAAGAAATATCTTAACAGAGAGCAGCAGATAGATTTGGTGATTGTGGTAGACAGACTGCTTACAGGATTTGATGCACCTTGCCTGTCAACGTTATTTATAGATAGACCACCGATGAGTCCGCAAGGATTAATTCAGGCATTTTCAAGAACAAACCGGCTCTTTGATACTTATAAAGAATACGGGCAGATAGTTACATTCCGTTCACCTAAGGAGTACAAAGAAAAGATAAATGAGGCATTGGTGCTATACTCAAAAGGCGGATATGGAAAGGCACTTGCTGAAAATTGGGATACGGTACTTGAAAATTTCAAGTTGTCCCTTAAAACAATCAGAACTTTTGCACCGACGCCTGAAGATGCATTAAATCTTTCAAAGGAAAAGATGAAGACATTTGTTAAGTTGTTTAGAAATCTGGATCACGATTTTGCTCATTTAAAATCATTTTCAACATATAGTCCGAAGGTGATAGAAGAACTGAATTTTTCACAGGAAGAATATGAGGACTATGCTGCTGTTTATAAAAATATAGTAGAAATGCTAAAAAAGGATAAGCCGGACGATGAAGATGATGTGGTTGTGATAGAAGACTATGATTTAGTTGCATACAACAAATTTAAAATCGATTTTGCTTATATAATCAATCTTATACAGGGATTGATTGAGCTTTCGGAATCAGAAATGAAGCTGGATGTAAAAATTTCACAGGTCAGAGAAATCGTAAAAGAATATGCAAAAGACAATCCGCAGTTAAGCAGCATGCTTATGCAGATACTAGATGAGATTGAAGAAGACAGGAGCAGGTTCGAGGGAAAAGATATAGCTGAAATTATAAGAGAGATGCGCTATACAGCTATTGACAGGAAAATAGAAAAATTCGCAATCAAATGGTTTGTGAAATTTGAAAATGTCAGATATGAGGTATTTAATTATAAGGATGGAGAGCTTGCCAATGAAAGCAAACTAAAAGAAAGTGCTGATTATACGGCATATAAAAATGCAACGGAAAATCCACTTCCCAAATTCAAATTTAACGGAGAACTAATACGGGATTTCAAAGAAGAATTAATGCCGGTTGTTTTACCGCTGTTGTGGAAAGAATAAAAAATGCTTGCAATTCAAATAAAAAATGATATACTAAAAACAGATACAAAGATAAAACGATGACGAGACGAGTAGTCAGTGCAGAAGGTTACAGAGAGAAAGAGATAGCTGGAAATCTTTCACCGGAGTATTGATGAAGACCACCTCTGAGTGACCCCAATTCGGTCCGTTGACCACGTTACAGTCAAATGAGTGGCACATATGATAAGTCCGTATTTTATGTGCAATCAGGGTGGAACCGCGATAATATCGTCCCTTGTGGTATATAATACCATAAGGGATTTTTTCGTCATAACAGTAAACTATCAAAAATTAGGAGGAATGACAAAAATGAAGATAACATTAAAAGACGGCTCATTTAAAGAGTACAGCGAAGCAATGTCAGTATATGACATTGCAAAGGACATTAGCGATGGACTTGCGAGAGCAGCATGTGCAGGAGAATTAAATGGAAAAGTAGTAGACTTAAGAACAATTGTAGAAGAAGACAGCACGCTTAATATACTTACATTCAACGATGAGCAGGGAAAACGGGCATACCGCCACACAGCATCACATGTATTGGCAGAAGCGGTAAAGAATGTATTTCCTGAGGCGAAGCTGACAATAGGACCTTCAATAGACGAGGGATTCTACTACGATTTTGATGCAGAGCCATTTTCAAGGGAAGACTTGGACAAAATCGAAGCAGAGATGAAGAAGATTATAAAGAAAAATGCAAAGCTTGAAAAATTTACTTTGCCAAGAGAAGAAGCAATCAAATACATGGAAGAAAGAAATGAGCCATACAAAGTAGAACTCATAAAAGACTTACCGGAAGATGCCATTATATCATTCTACAGCCAGGGAGAATTTACAGACTTGTGTGCAGGACCGCACCTTATGAGCACAGGTGCTATCAAGGCGTTCAAACTTACATCATCATCCATGGCATATTGGAGAGGTGATTCAAACAAGGCACAGTTACAGAGAATATACGGAACAGCATTTAATAAAAAAGATGATTTAAAAGCATATCTTGAGCATTTGGAAGATATCAAAAAAAGAGACCACAACCGTCTGGGAAGAGAGATGGAATTATTTACAACGGTAGACGTTATAGGCCAGGGCTTACCACTTATCATGCCAAAGGGTGAAATCATGATAAGAACAATGCAGAGATGGATAGAAGATGAAGAAGAAAAACGAGGATATGTAAGAACAAAAACTCCATTGATGGCAAAATCAGACCTGTATAAAATATCCGGACACTGGGATCACTACAAAGAAGGAATGTTCGTACTTGGTGACGAAGAAAAAGACAAAGAAGTATTTGCACTTCGTCCGATGACATGTCCGTTCCAGTACTATGTATACAAGGCAACACAGCATTCTTACAGAGATTTGCCACTCAGATATGGTGAGACATCAACGCTTTTCAGAAACGAAGATTCAGGTGAAATGCATGGACTGACAAGAGTACGTCAGTTTACTATTTCAGAGGGACACTTAATCGTGAGACCAGATCAGATGGTAGAAGAATTCAAGGGATGTCTTGCACTTGCAAAGCACTGTCTTGAAGTACTTGGTGTAGAAGAAGACGTTACTTACCATTTGTCAAAATGGGATCCGGAAAACAGAGAAAAATACATTGGAGAACCGGAAGTATGGGAAGAGACGGAAGGACATATCCGTGATATCTTAGTAGAGCTTGGTGTTAATTTCACAGAGGACGTGGGAGAAGCAGCGTTCTACGGACCAAAAGTTGATATTAATGCGAAAAACGTATATGGAAAAGAAGACACTATGATAACAATACAGTGGGATGCACTCCTTTCAGAGCAGTTTGATATGTATTATATTGACCAGAATGGTGACAAGGTAAGACCATACATTATCCACAGAACATCAATGGGATGTTACGAGAGAACACTTGCATGGTTGATAGAAAAATACGCAGGATTATTCCCGACATGGCTTTGTCCTGAACAGGTAAGAGTACTTCCTATTTCAGAAAAATATGCAGAATATGCTGAGCAGGTTGCCGCCGAATTAAAAGAAAATGGAATTAGATGTTCAGTAGATAACCGTTCAGAAAAAATAGGATTTAAGATAAGAGAGACAAGATTAGACAGAGTACCTTATATGCTCGTGGTAGGACAGAAAGAAGTTGAGGAGAAAAAAGTATCAGTAAGAAGTCGTTATCTCGGAGATGAGGGACAGAAGACATTAGATACATTTATAGACGAGATTTGTAAAGAAATCCGTACAAAAGAGATTCGTAAAATTGAAGTAGAATAAATAAGCAGTGGAGGGCACAATTTGAAAAAGAGTAAAATACTGATAGCAGTTTTCATCGTTGCAATTCTGTATATGCTTAATTCTAGCTATGAAGTAAAAGCAGATGAGTCATGGCCATGGGTATACGAGGTAAATCCATATAATTCATACGAAATTGTGATTACCGGTTATGTGGGAAATGATACAAGCGTTACGGTGCCGGATAGCATAAACGGAATATCTGTTGGCTGTATAAAAGGTGCATTTTATAACAATGATACCATTAAAAGCGTAACGATACCTGATACCATACGGAGACTTGAAAGTGTTTACACGAATGAGAATGGTAATTATGTGGTAAAAGGTGCATTTGGTGAGTGCGACAATCTGATAACCATAAAAAATGCGCGAGGGATAGAAGCATATGCGGAGAGAACATTTGAAAACTGCAAAAAACTAAAAAATGTAAAGATTTATGGTGGAAGCGAGATACCGGGAAGAATGTTTTACGGGTGTAAGAGCCTGAAAAATATAAACATACCGGCTAATATCACGAAAATATCCTATTGTGCATTTGAAAAATGCCTTTCGCTCAGAAAGGTTACAGGAGCAGCTTCAGTTACGACCTGCGAGACAAAAGCATTTTATAACTGCAGAAAGCTTCAAATCGTCAAGCTGGGAAAAATACAGTCCATACCAGAGTATATGTTTTATAACTGTTCCGGCTTAAAAAAGGTAAAAATACCTGATACGGTAATTGATATCCAGAGAGGTGCATTTGCAAAGACAGGACTTACATCTGTAAATATTCCGTCTTCCGTACGATATATTGGAGGTGGAATATATGATGTAATATACAAGCTTTGCAATGGTGCATTTGATTCGTGCAAAAACCTTAAAACGGTAAAAGGTGGAAAAAACGTAAAGATTTACGGCATATGTGCATTTAGAAACTGCACCCGGTTAAAATCAGTATCGCTTGGAAAAGTGACAGTGTTAAAGAGAGAAATGTTCTCAGGCTGCAAGAGCCTTAAAAGCATAAAGATACCTTCTACAGTCAGGGCTTTTAAGGATAGGACATTTTACGGATGTACAGGTTTAAAAAAAGTGAAACTTCCAAAAAAGACGATAGAGATTGGAAAGCAGACATTTGGAAAATGTACGTCACTTAAGAGTATGCTGATACCTAAAACGGTTGAAGAAATATATACCGATTCCGTAGACGATGGAGTTAAGTTAAAACTATATAATGGCTCGTATGCGGCAAAAGTGCTGCAAAACAGAGAAAATATAGTTATAATACAGTGAAAGGTATGATGATAATGGAATTAAGGAAAATGCTGTCAGGTATTCTAAGCCTGCTAATGCTGATGACCACTACGGTGTCGGCAGATGTTTCAGCTCCAAAGATAACTGGTAACGGTGTGAAGTATTCCTATGTTTCATATGGCAGTTATCCTCAGACAGAGGTGGTATGTTCAAGCGACAAAGACAGGATACAGGAATTAAAAAACTTAAGTGAGAGCTATGGAATAAAATATAAAGCTGTCAGTAAAAAAACATGGAATAAGATAAAAAAAGCAAAATACAATTCTAACGGAGATGCAAAGGTTTCAGGTGTCAAATACAGGAGAATCTGCAAGACAGATGCAACTGAAAGCTATGATGCATGGCAGATGTATCCGTGGCACGACGACACGACATATCACTATTTCCGGTATGATGACATCAAATGGAGAGTATTGCAGATTAAAAATAATAAAGCGTTGCTTTTATCGGAGTACGCACTTGATGATGAAAAATATAATGATACATGGTCATCAGTAATGTGGAACATCAAGTGGGGTAACAGCACAATCAGAAGTTTCCTGAATGGATATGCTGCGAGCAAAAATGCATGTAAAACAGACTACAGAAAAAATAACTTCATAGATACGGCATTTACCTCGAAAGAGCAGAAAAAACTTGTTGGCAAAAAAATAGGAACAAAAGTAAAAGACAAAGTATTCCTGCTGTCAATACATGATGTATATAATACAGAAGCAGCGACGGCCATGGGATTTTCATCCGGCGACGGATATGATGTGAACAGACAGTGTAAATGTACAACCTATGCGTTTGCAAAGGGCATATATAATACAGGAACAGTATGGTGGTGGCTGCAGTCACCGGATTACTATAGCGATACCTCTTACCGTGTGTTATATGGAGGAGAAATCGACAGGGACGGAACAAATACAAATGATGATTCCGGTGCGTTAAGACCGGCAATATTAATCAGTACAAATACATTAAAAAAATTAAAATAACAAAAACGCGGTCATATAACCGCGTTTCTGTTGACATTTTAGATTCTTTGAGTATAATATATTGTATATGGGGGTGGATATGTGATAAATAAGGCAAGTAAGTTGGAAATTGCAACATATCTTAATAATGTAAAGAAATTGCTGTCCGCGGGAAAATATGTTTTTGTTCCCAGAAGAAAAAACATGCAGGCATTAGCGCAATATGGTCTTACTATTGCAGATGCAAAGGAAGAGATTTTAGGGCTTGCTGTTTGTGATTACTATAAAGGCCCTAAGCAGGATTTTGATTCTAATCGTCCGGGAGACATTTGGGAATTCAAAAAGAATGTCGATGGCATACAATTTTACGTAAAAGTAAAAATTGTGAAAGAAAATGGAGATTATGTTTTGAAATGCATTGGATTTCATGAGGATGATTTTGCTTAGAAAAGGAGGCGCGCTTATGCGAAATTATTGTGAAGAATGTGGAAGAGAAGTCGAGACTAAAGTAGTTACAAAGAAAGAAATCTTTGAGGTATGTGGTGAACCTGTCGAAGTAGATGCACGGGTATTAGTTTGTGCTGAGTGTGGAGAAGAATTATATTGTGAAGAATTTGATAACGCAACTCTTATTGATGCTTATAACGAATATCGTAGAAGACATAAACTTTTGTTACCCGAAGAGATTAAGAAGATAAGAGAACAGTATGGATTAAGCCAGAGAAGTTTTGCTAAGCTCTTGAATTGGGGAGACAAAACTATCTGTCGTTATGAGAACGGTTCTATTCAGGATAAGGCTCATAATAGCCTGCTGTTATTCTTGCGTGAGCCGGAAAATATGCGGGCATATCTTACAGATAATGAAATAGTTCTTGATGAAAGACAGAAGTTAAAACTGTTAGATACTGTAGAAAGATTGGAAAAGGATACAGAATTCCGGGTTGGCAGTAGATTTTTCGATTTGTTTTTCTCAAGGATTCCGTGTGAAGAAAATGGGTTCAAAGGATTTGATTATGAGAAACTTTGTGCAATGGTTCTGTTTTTCTCACAGAAAAGTCCCGAGCTGTTAAAAACAAAGCTGATGAAGTTACTTAACTATTCGGATATGATATACTACAAAGAAAATGGTATATCCATGTCAGGTTTAAAGTATGCACATCTTCCTTATGGACCTGTACCGGATAATTTTGATATGATTCTTGGTAAAATGGCAGCCGATCATATTGCTCATATTGAGGTGTTATATGAAGGGGGGTATGAGAAGCATCAGGTTATACCTGAATGTGATATACCCGAGGGTATATTATCTGGGGCAGAAATTGATGTGCTTAATCGCATATATGAAAAATTCAAGAATTTTGGTTCTGTTGAGATATCTGATTATTCACATAACGAAACAGGATATAAAGCTACAAAAACAGGAGAAATCATTTCTTATTCTTACGCGATGGACATTGAATTGAATTGAAAAAAAATGAGGCTGCGTACTAACGATTTTTATCGTTAAACGAAAGCCTCATTAATGGTTAGAATATTTTAATTATATGTCTTTTTAATAGTTTCCAGTATTTTTGTTACCTCATCATTATCTTCTAATAACACCGGTATGTTATAATAAGTATTGTCCCTGTATACCAGGTCATAATCCAAGTATATTATTGTATAATTCTTTTTAGAAAGCATGCAGTCTTTTATATCGCCCGGTGAAACTATAACATATTCTGACAAATCCTTTAACGCATTTATGAAAGTATCATATTTTTCAGGATAATCAAATCCGTAATTATCTTCATCTCCATCAAGACTCGCCAAAGTATTCATATTTTGATTTAAAATATCAACGTATGTGTTTTCAGAATAAGATAAAATCTCATCTTCAAAGTTCTTTAAAATACCTTTTGTATCAACTATTCCGTTCTTTTCAATAGTATCAAAATAAGTGTTAAACAGATTAGTGTTGCTTTCGGTTACATAAATATCAATATTTGTATCATTATAAAGTACACTGAATTTATCAATATTATTGTTCGAGTCGGTATTTAAAATGTTAAATACGTACATAAGCTTTTGTTCAGAAGACATATTATTAAAATCAGCTATAAATGCTTTATATAGATATCTCATCTGGCTATGTGTAAAATTATGATTTAGCTTATATATCGAATCATCCGAATAATTACTGTTGGTGACAAATACCTGATTTGGCGAAGGTAATTTTGGAAAACTTATGTTTTCGTCGGATTCGGTCACCGTAGTGATGGCATTCTTAATCATACCGGCATTTAACGGAAGTTTTCGGTAGTGATTTTCACCCGAAGTATCCGTAAAGCAAACCTGATAAGAATTAGGATATTCATTATAATCGATATCGATATCGTACTCAGATTTACCTGAAAACTTTTGAAGACATCTGCAAAAGGCTTCTTTGTTTTTAGCATCAGTAATCGTGATGGAATAGTCTCCATATGTGTAATAATTTCTGTCAGGAATATTTGCATATAAACTGATGGATTTTAAAGAATCTGCATCAGGAGTATATGTCTGAATACTCTCTATAACGCTAGTGATACCAAATATAATAAGTACGTTTAGCAGTGCAACAACGGTCAATCCCGGTATAGCCTTTGGTAAGTTTTTAACCTTATGTGTCGTCAGTATTTCATATACAAAGTATGCTATTGCGATAACTATATATATAGAAACAATGTTTCGAACATCATCATATTCCGTAATAATTATGTTAATAGGCAGAAGGCATAACAGCAGGGTAAAGACAATCCTGTAAATATTTTGCAGTAACGCATTTGCAGCAGGATTTCCGGCAGTTTCGCTTTTCCTTATATTAAAAAGAAATAAAGCGATTGCAAAATATAATAAAAAGAGTAAACCAGTATATATAATGCTTGTACGTGACATGAAACTATCTGTAAATCCCCCGGCACGATAAGTATTTAAAAACGATGTTACAAGATTATACTTGCCGGTCAATACAGGAGAAAAATGTTCAACGTCGAAAATAACTGCGTTTTCTGAAATATTTTCAACTATAAACAGTGAAAAAATCTTTGGGGCCAGCAAAATAAGTCCGGACACTATTATATTTGAGAGAATCGTTCCTGTAATTGACTGGGCGACACAAATACCTGCTTCAACAGTGATTGAAGCTATAACAATTCCAAACAATGAAAGTAATAATTTCGACCAGCTGATGGAAACACTTCTAAACATTAAATAAGATGAAGTAATGCTGACAGCAGTTGATACGAATATTATACTAACAGTCCAAAATAAAATTGACGAAAAAAAGCTGATAAACACACATGTTCTGCTATGTGGAATTGACTGGAAGAAATCACTTGAATTTCTTTTCAATAAAAAGCCAAACAAATATAGAGTCATGCATGGGACAAACGCCATATGCATACCGTAAACCATCGGGTGCATATCTGATAATAAGTAATCTAAGTTAAATACGTCATACATATTATACGGAATCAGAAACGCCTCTGCCGCATAAAATATCATAAAAATAAAACCGATAATTCTTAGCTGCCTTATACCTTCTATAAACAATTTAAGGTCAAATATTTTCTTTTTATTCATCGTTTTTACCTCCGTTAAATACATCATCAAAGCTGTAACCGAGTGCAGCCATCTCATAGGTAAATACTTCTTCCAGTGTCAAAGGAAGAATATCTAGCAATACGGGATGCATATTGTTTAACATCTCAGTACATTTCTGTTTGCTTCCCTTTACAATCATATTGGCAACAGAGCCGGATTTTGAGAAATGAAGCATTTCAATGCCTTCAAATCTTGATTTGTCAAACGGTTCACTAAATGCAATCTGTATTTTAAACAAAGATGTTTTTAGATTGGAGATATCACTTTCAAACACAAGTCCTCCCTTGTGAAGGAGTGCGAGCTGGTCGCAGGTATCCTCTAATTCTCTCAAAGAATGAGATGTGATAATAGCAGTAGCTCTTCTCTCAATTACATCTTCGCAGATGAGTTTTTTCACAAGTGCTCTCATAACCGGGTCAAGTCCGTCAAAAGTTTCATCAAAAAACATGTAATCAGGATGACAAGAGAGAGCAAGAATTATAGCCGCCTGACGCTTCATACCTTTTGAAAATGTATTAAGTGACTTCTTAGGATTAAGACCAAAAGCATTAGTAAGTTCCTTAAATCTTCCGTAATCAAAATTAGTATATACAGCTGAGTAAAGCTTTGACATCCTGTTCATGCTTGCACCCGGAAGGAAAAACAAATCATCCGGTACAAATGAAACATTCTCTTTTACTTTTGGATTCTCCCATACATTATCATCATCAATAGTAATAATGCCTGAATCTGCCTTGTATACTCCTGTAATCAGCCTTAAAAAAGTTGATTTTCCTGCACCGTTGGAACCAACCATTCCATATATGACCCCTTTAGGAATACTGCATGAAATATTGTCAAGAGCCTTAAAATCTTCAAAGTTCTTAGTGACATTTTCCGCTTTAATCATTTTCTATTACCTCCTTCATCTCATATGCTTTGTTAATGCAGTCTATAAGTTCTTCTTTTGATATGTTTGCTAATGCAAGTTCAAACACCAAATCTTCCAGTTCTGATAATTTTTTCCGCCTAAACTGACTCAAAATATTATTCGCCTCCTCTGATACAAAACATCCCCTGCCGGGAACTGAATAGATTATGCCACGTCTGTCTAATTCTGAATAAGCCTTTTGAATGGTGTTAGGGTTGATGGAAAGGTCTACCGCAAGGCTTCTGACAGAAGGAATTTTGTCGTTTGGTTTAAGAATACCTATTAAGATAAATTGCTCAATCTGACCAATTAACTGTTCATAAACCGGTTGTCTTGACATTACATCGATTGAAAACATATAGCACCTCCTTTGCTTACTAAAAACCATGTGTACTATATCTAATAGTACACTTAATATAGCATTAATTTTTGTATGTGTCAAGATATAAGTTGCAATTTTAGCAGAAACTATTTATAATAAGAAAAATAAAAAGTTATTTTCATACTACCTATCATTTCGTGGAGGTGAAGCCATGAGTCAGGACTTTGCAGAAGAAAAGAAAGATATTATTACCAATGTTCAGGAAGTAAAAAAAGAAGAAGATTTTGAGAATCCGGATGATTTATTTGCCGGCTTGAAGCTTGCTATTTTGAAATATCATCCGTCTACAGATTTATCAATGGTTGAAAAAGCGTACAAAGTGGCACGTGATGCACATAAAGAACAGAAAAGGAAGTCGGGAGAACCATATATTATTCATCCGGTATCTGTTGCAATTATTTTAGCGGAGCTGGAGCTTGACAAAGAAACTATTGTTGCGGGGCTGTTACACGATGTTGTAGAGGACACGGATATGACACTGGAGGATATTGAGAGGGAATTTAATCCGGAGATTGCCCTTTTGGTTGATGGTGTTACCAAACTTACCCAATTGAACTATTCAGCGGATAAGGTGGAATTGCAGGCTGAGAACTTAAGAAAGATGTTTTTGGCGATGGCAAAAGATATCAGAGTGATTATCATAAAACTTGCAGACCGTCTGCATAATCTTCGTACATTGCAGTATATGAAGCCGGAGAAGCAGCGTGAAAAGGCAAGAGAGACGATGGATATTTATTCGCCTATCGCTCAGAGACTTGGAATTTCAAAGATTAAGATAGAATTGGATGATTTATCATTCAGGTATTTAAAGCCGGATGTATATTTTGACCTTGTTAATCAGATTGAACAGAAGAAAACTCAAAGGGACAAATTTATTCAGGACATAGTGGATGAAGTTAAAAAACATATAGAGAATGCAGGTATTGAGGCAAAGATTGACGGGCGTGTCAAGCATTTCTTCAGTATTTACAGAAAAATGGTGAATCAGGATAAGACACTCGACCAGATTTATGATTTGTTTGCTGTCAGAATTATTGTGGATAATGTAAAGGAATGTTATGCAGCACTTGGTGTGATACATGAAATGTATAAGCCTATACCGGGAAGATTTAAAGATTATATTGCTATGCCAAAGCCTAATATGTATCAGTCTCTTCACACTACATTGATTGGACCGACAGGTATGCCTTTTGAGATACAGATAAGGACATATGAGATGCATAAGACATCTGAATATGGTATTGCAGCACACTGGAAATATAAAGAAAATGCTGACGGAAAGAATACGGCAGACACGGAAGAGGCGAAGCTTAGCTGGCTGAGACAGATTCTTGAATGGCAGAGAGAAATGTCAGATAATAAAGAGTTTATGAGCCTTTTAAAGAGTGATTTAAATCTGTATTCCAAGGATATATATTGCTTTACACCTACAGGAGACGTGCTTAATCTTACAAATGGTTCTACACCTATTGATTTTGCGTATGCAATTCACAGTGCCGTTGGAAATAAAATGGTTGGAGCGAGAGTCAACGGGAAAATGGTTCCAATTGATTACAAGATTAAAAACGGAGACAGGATAGAAGTAATCACTTCACAGAATTCAAAAGGACCGAGCAGAGACTGGTTAAATATTGTAATGAGCACACAGGCAAAGAACAAGATTAACCAGTGGTTCAAGTCAGAATTAAAAGAAGACAATATTGCAAAGGGAAAAGAAATCGTTGAAAAATACTGTAAGTCGAAATCAATTATGCTCAGTGAGTATACAAAACCTGAGTATCTTGAAAAGGTTCTTGCAAAGTATGGATTCAGGGATTGGAATTCTGTCCTTGCGGCTATCGGACATGGTGGATTAAAGGAAGGTCAGGTAATTAACCGGCTGATTGAAGAATATGAGAAAAAACGAAAGCATGAAGTTACGGATGAAGAGATTCTTGAAGCTGTCGGTGAAGGCAGTATCAAAGCGAAGAAAACAAATGCTAAGGGTGGTATTACCGTAAAAGGAATACAGGATGTTGCCGTAAGATTTTCAAAATGTTGTAATCCGGTTCCGGGTGATGAAATCGTAGGATTTGTTACGAGAGGCAGAGGTGTATCTATTCACAGGACGGATTGTATTAATATATTGAATATGCCGGAGTTGGAGCGTACAAGGATTATTGAAGCTGAGTGGCAGCAGGGAGTCCATGGCAGCAAAGATGAAAAATATATGGCGGAGATTAATATATTTGCCAATAACCGTACGGGTATTCTTGCAGATTTGTCAAAGATAATGACGGAGAGACAGATTGACGTAAGAAGTATGAATGTAAGAACAAGTAAACAAGGACTGGCTACAATCTCCATGTCATTTGAGATTGGAAGTGTTCAGGAACTGAACAGACTGATTGACAAGATGAGAAATGTAGAGAGTATTATTGATATAAAGAGAACAACAGGCTGATAATTGACACGTTTTAAGTAAAGGAATACAGTAAAATGAGTTATATAGTAAAAAGTATGGTATTAGGCGAAATACAGACCAATACCTATATTGCATATGATGATGAAATCGGAGAAGCAATTATCGTGGATCCGGCAGCATCTGAGGACAGGATAGCTGAAAAGATTACTGAACTGGGAGTAAAACCGGTGGCAATTCTTTTAACTCACGGTCACTTTGACCATATTGGTGCCGTGGAGGAATTGCGTAATCGATATGATATCAAAGTGTACGCTTATGAAGAAGAAAGAGATATACTCGGTACAGATGCTAATCTTGCTATTATGATGGGAAAGAGAATGAGTATCAAAGCGGATGAATATCTGAAGGATCTGCAAATCTTTGAACTGGGCGGAGTGAGGTATCAGGTGATTCATACGCCGGGGCATACAAAGGGAAGCTGTTGTTATTACGTTGATAGGGAAAAGGTGTTATTCAGCGGAGATACAATGTTTTGCCAGTCATACGGACGTACAGATTTTCCTACGGGAAGTTATGGTCAGTTGATGAATTCAATACAAAGACTTTTGCAGCTTTCAGATGATGTAATTGTATATCCGGGACATAATGAACAGACGAAGATAGGCGATGAAAGGAAAATGTATGATTTTAATTGAATATGCCGGTGAAGTGGATTTTTTGTATGACATACAGGGACTGGTACGTTCTTTTTTTCCGGGTATCGACATGACTACAGAACCTTGTGATATGGCAGATATGGTGCTTAAGGTGGATATAGGTGAGAGTTATATTGCATTTACCCTGAAATACGGAGAAACAATCATTAGAAATTCTGACCGTATTGACAGAACTGACAGGAAGGACACGAAAAACAGATTAAAAAGAACGTTATACGATGTTTTAAATGAGTATACGGGAAAAACACTTTGCTGGGGAACTTTGTCGGGAATACGCCCTACAAAGATTACCACAGAACTTTTAAAGACCGGAAAATCTGATGAAGAAATCAAACAATACATAAAAAAAGAATATTATCTTTCTGATAAAAAAGCTGATTTAAGCATCAGGATTTCAAAGCAGGAGCTTGAGATTTTGTCGGGAATTGATTATAAAAACGGATATAGTATCTATATCGGGATTCCGTTTTGTCCAAGCAGATGTGCATATTGTTCATTTACATCATATCCTTTAAACATTTACAGTAAAAAGACAGATGCATATGTAGAGGCACTTATAAAAGAATTAGACTTTATCGCAGACAACTATAAAGGTAAAACGTTAAACACCATCTACATTGGCGGTGGAACACCGACCACGCTTGAGCCGCATCAGTCAGACAGGCTTTTAAAACATATCGAAGAAAGATTTGATTTATCCGGAGTGAAAGAGTTTACGGTTGAAGCCGGAAGACCCGACAGCATTACAAAGGAAAAACTTGAAGTTTTAAGAAGACATCCCGTCACGAGAATATCTGTAAATCCGCAGACAATGAATGAAAATACTTTACGTGTAATCGGTAGAAATCATACAGTGGAAAGGTTTTACGAGGCGTTTTCACTTGCAAGAAGCTGTGGTTTTGACAATATTAATGTGGATTTAATTGTCGGACTTCCGGGAGAGGGACCTGCAGAGATAAGGCACACCATGGAAAAAATAAGTGAACTTTTGCCTGACAGTGTAACCGTCCACTCTCTGGCAATTAAAAGGGCAGCCAGATTAAACACTTCAAAAACTGATTTTTCAGGTTATACCAGTGTAAATAACGAAGAGATAATGGAGTTAACGGCTACTTATGCGAAAGAGATGGGTATGGTGCCGTATTATCTTTACAGACAAAAGAATATGACAGGAAATCTGGAAAATGTCGGATATGGAAAACCTGGAAAAGAGGGAATATATAATATCCTCATAATGGAAGAAAAGCAAAGTATTATAGGAGCAGGTGCCGGAGCTGCTACAAAGATGGTATTTCCGGAACAGACAGACGGAATGAGGATTCAGAGGATTGAAAATGTAAAAGATGTCGACTGCTATATAGACAGGATTGATGAGATGATAGGCAGAAAGCAGAAGTTTATAGATGAATACGGATGTTGTTAATAGCTTTGATATGGAGGATTACATGGAGAAAAATACGGAATTTGAAGCCGGATTAAATAAGACTCTGAACGAGATTATAACACATAGTATACGAGTAAGCAATTTAGCCTATAATCTGGCAAAAGAAATGGAACTGACGGATGAGCAGTGTTATGATATTGCAAACGCAGGGGCACTCCACGACATCGGAAAAATAAAATTGATGCCATATATGTATCAGGAAAGTGATATGGATTACACGCTGAAAAAGATGTATTACATGAGGATGCATTCGGGACTCAGTTATGATATACTATGTGGCAGAGGGTATTCGGATTTTGTGCTGGAATCCGTTCTGCATCACCATGAAAACTATGATGGCTCCGGTTATCCGGATAATCTTCAGGGAGAAGATATTCCTATAGGTGCAAGAATTTTACGAATCAGCGATGTGTATTCTGCTCTGACATCAGACAGAGTATACAGAGATGCACTTGATATGGAAAGTGCCATTAAAGTTATGATAGGTGAGATAAAAAACTTCGATATGAAGATTTTTCTGGCTTTTCAGAGAGTTATTCACGAAGTAAATATAGATGATGGAAAAAGAAAGGAAGATTTAGGAAAATGGCTGAGTCAATGAAGGGACTGAAAAGAAGTAACAGATGTACAGAAGTATCAAATCAAAATATAGGAGAGACAGTTACGGTAATGGGCTGGGTTCAGAAAAGACGAAATCTTGGAAGTCTTATTTTTGTAGATTTAAGAGACCGTTCAGGAATACTCCAGATTGTATTTGATGAGAAAGATGTTGGAGCGGATGGATTTAAAAAAGCAGAGACTATAAGAAATGAATTTGTTCTGGCTGTTGTCGGCAGGGTTGAAAAACGTGAAGGTGCCGTTAATGAGAATTTAAAGACAGGTGATATCGAGATAAGAGCCAATTCTTTAAGAATTCTTTCTGAAAGTCAGACACCTCCGTTCCCTGTAGAAGACAGTGAGACTATAAGGGATGAAGTTAGATTAAAATACCGTTATCTCGATTTAAGGAGACCTAGGCTTCAAAGAAACTTAAAATTGCGAAGCGACGTGACTACACTTGTACGTTCTTTTATGGCGGATGAAGGATTTATAGAGATTGAAACACCTATGCTGACAAAGAGTACTCCGGAAGGAGCAAGAGATTATCTTGTGCCAAGCCGTGTGCATCCGGGCAATTTTTATGCGTTACCACAGTCACCGCAGATATTTAAACAATTATTGATGTGTTCAGGATTTGACAGATATCTCCAGATTACTAAATGTTTCAGGGATGAAGATTTGCGTGCGGACAGACAGCCGGAGTTTACTCAGATAGATATGGAATTATCATTTGTCGATGTAGATGATGTAATCGATGTTAATGAAAGATTGTTAAAACATTTATGGAAAAAAGTATTAGGAGTGGACATACCTACACCATTTAAGAGAATGACGTGGCAGGAAGCTATGGACCGATATGGTTCAGATAAACCGGATACAAGATTTGGAATGGAACTTAAGGATGTTTCAGACATTGTAGCAGGATGTGGTTTTGGAGTATTTACCGGAGCACTGGAAAATGGAGGTTCCGTAAGAGCCATTAATGCTAACGGTCAGGGTGCAATGCCAAGAAAGAAAATTGATGCATTAGTAGATTTTGCTAAAGGATATGGTGCAAAGGGACTTGCTTATGTAGCTATAAATGAAGATGGCACATTAAAATCTTCATTCGCAAAATTCATGACAGAGGATGAGATGAACAGACTTGTAGAGAGACTGGAAGGAAAGCCGGGTGATTTACTTCTGTTTGCCGCAGATAAGAATAAGATTGTCTATGAAGTATTAGGCGCATTGAGACTTGAGATTGCAAAAAATCTCGGACTTCTTGATAAGGACACATACAATTTCCTTTGGATTACGGAATTTCCACTTCTCGAATACTCAGAAGAAGAGAACAGATATGTTGCCATGCATCATCCGTTTACAATGCCGATGGAAGAAGACATTGAACTGCTTGAGACAGATCCGGGTAAGGCGAGAGCAAAGGCATATGATATCGTATTAAACGGAACAGAACTGGGCGGAGGAAGCGTGAGAATCCATCAGGCAGATATTCAGGAGAAAATGTTTGATGTAATAGGACTTGAAAAAGAAGTGGCAGAAGAAAGATTCGGATTCCTGCTTACAGCATTTAAATACGGTGTGCCACCACATGCAGGACTTGCATATGGACTTGACCGTCTTGTAATGCACATGGTAAAAGAAGATAATATAAGAGACGTTATTGCGTTCCCTAAGGTAAAAGATGCTTCATGTCTTATGTCAGAGGCACCGAATGTCGTAGATGAAAAACAGCTTGAAGAGCTGTATATTAAATCCCTCGCCGGAGACGAATCATGAATCTGTACGAAAACACACAGAATCCTGAAAAGCTGATACTTGTCGGTGTCTGCATTACGGGACGAACCGGTTCGGTCAGGAAGAATGAAGCTGACGTAGAAGAATCATTAGATGAATTGGCAGACCTGATAGAGACTGCAGGTGGACAGACTGTTGCAAAAATCTATCAGGCAAGGGAATCTATTCATCCGGGGACATATATCGGAAAAGGAAAGATAGAAGAAATACGTGAGCTTATTGAGAATACACAGGCAACAGGTGTCGTGTGTGATGATGAATTATCACCGGCACAGTTGTCTAATCTTGAGCATGAGCTTGATATCAAAGTAATGGACAGGACACTTATTATTCTGGATATATTTGCCGGCAGAGCAGTGACAAGAGAAGGAAAGATACAGGTTGAACTGGCACAGTTAAGATATAGGGCTACAAGGCTTGTGGGACTTAGAAATTCTCTGTCAAGACTGGGTGGAGGAATTGGAACAAGAGGTCCCGGAGAAAAGAAACTCGAGATGGACAGGCGTTTAATTAGGGAAAGGATTTCTATCCTCAAAAATGAAGTTGAGGGTATGAAAAAACAGCGTGAAGTTGCCAGAAAAAACAGAGAAAAAGCACCTGTTACGGTGGTGGCCATAGTCGGATATACTAATGCCGGCAAGTCTACTTTTTTAAATAAACTTACGGGCGCAGGAGTGCTTGAGGAGGATAAGCTTTTTGCCACACTGGACCCCACCACGAGAAACTATCGCCTTGAAAGCGGGCAGGAGATACTTCTCACGGACACGGTTGGATTTATACGGAAGCTTCCGCATCACCTGATTGATGCGTTCAGAAGCACGCTTGAAGAAGCAAAATATGCTGATATTATTCTCCATGTTGTCGACAGTTCTAACCCGCAGATGCAAAAACACATAAAGACCGTATACGAAACTCTGGACAATTTAGAAGTAGGAGATAAGCCTGTTATAACAGTTTTTAATAAGCAGGATAAAGTTACGGAAACTGCTGAAATGTTTAGAGATGAGAGAGCTGACTATGTGATAAAGGCATCCGTTAAAACCGGCATGGGAATTAAGGAAATTCTTGATGCTGTCGAAGAGATTATCAGAAATAAAAAACGCTATATGGCAAAGCTTTTCTCTTATGAAGAGGCGGGAAAAATTCAGAAGATTCGTAAATACGGCGAATTGTTAAAAGAAGAATACAGAGAAGACGGAATCTATGTTGAAGCATACGTTCCGGTTGAAATGTCAGAATAGGAGACGTTTATGAGTTATGCAGATAAAGTATTTGTAAATATGTGTCAGGACATCATAGAAAACGGTGTCAGCACAGAGGGTGAAAAAGTCAGACCGAAATGGGAAGACGGTACATATGCCTATACCATAAAAAAATTCGGTGTGGTAAACAGATATGATCTGTCGAAGGAATTTCCGGCCATGACACTTAGAAAAACAGCTATTAAAAGCTGTACCGATGAAATATTATGGATATGGCAGAAAAAATCCAATAATATCAATGAATTAAACAGTCATATCTGGGATGCATGGGCGGACGAAGACGGTTCTATAGGAAAAGCATATGGATATCAGCTCGGCGTTAAACATGAGTATAAAGAAGGTCTCATGGATCAGGTTGACAGGGTTCTGTTTGATTTGAAAAATAATCCGTACAGCCGCAGAATAATGACGAATCTGTATGTGCATCAGGATTTGCATGAGATGAATCTGTATCCGTGTGCCTACAGCATGACATTTAATGTAACGGGTGACAAGTTAAATGCAATATTAAACCAGAGGTCTCAGGATATTCTGACTGCCAATAACTGGAATGTTGTTCAGTATGCGGTACTTGTGCATATGATAGCACAGGTCAGTGGATTGAAAGCAGGAGAACTCGTGCATGTAATTGCGGATGCACACATTTATGACAGACATATTCCTCTGGTTAAAGAACTGATTACCAGAGAGCAGCATGAAGCCCCGAAGTTCTGGATAAATCCGGATATAAAAAACTTCTATGACTTCACGGTAGATGATATAAGATTAGAAAATTACGTGACGGGACCACAGATTAAAAATATTCCTGTTGCCGTATAAATTTAACCCTCGTATGCATATACTATACAAAAATGCATATGAGGGTTTTTTATGGATCAGAGTATTATGCAAAACGGAAGTTTGCAGATAAACGTAACCGGAGGTGATAACAGACCGGTACAAAATGCCGATATAGAGGTTTCATATACCGGAGAGCCCGGAAATGTGATTTCGCAGGAAAAGACAAATACATCCGGAAGAGTTCTGGTGGAGGGACTTAAGGCTCCGGCAATCGAGCTGAGTCTGGATGAGACAAATATCATACAGCCTTATGCAGAATACACCATCAAAGTTACGGCAGAGGGATTTCAGACAATAGACATATCGGGAATACAGGTATTTGAGGATACATTGTCTGTACAAAACGTAAAACTTGTGACGACAGAATACGGGAATCAGGGAAGTAATATAGTCATACCGCCTCACACACTGTATGGCGATTTTCCGGAAAAAATCCCGGAAAGTGAGATAAAACCGGTCAATGAAACAGGAGAAATAGTTTTAAGTAGAGTTGTAATTCCGGAATATATAGTGGTTCACGATGGCGTTCCTTCAGATAACACTGCAAAAAATTACTATGTTAATTACAGAGATTATATTAAAAATGTGGCATCAAGTGAAATCTATGCAACATGGCCGCGCCAGACCATAATTGCGAACGTACTTGCGATAATGTCATTTACATTGAACAGGGTTTATACGGAATGGTATCGCAACAAGGGATATGAATTTACCATTACTTCATCAACTGCTTTTGACCATAAGTGGGTGTATGGAAGAAATATTTTTGCGTCAATTTCTAACGTTGTAGATGATATTTTCAATCAATACTTATCAAGACCTAATGTTAAACAGCCTATCCTTACCCAGTACTGTGACGGAAAAAGAGTAACCTGTGACGGGTGGCTTAGTCAGTGGGACTCAAAATACTTAGGTGATAGCGGATATTCTGCTATTGACATTCTTAGAAATTACTATGGGGACAGTATTTATATAAATAGCGCAGAGCAGATATCAGGTATACCTTCGTCGTGGCCGGGATATAATCTTGATATCGGAAGCAGCGGTCAGAAAGTCAGACAGCTTCAGCAACAGTTAAACAGTATTGCCGGCGTCTACAGCTCTATTCCTAAATTATTGACAGACGGAATATATGGTGAGGAAACAAAACGTGCAGTAAGGGCATTTCAGAGGGAATTCGGACTTCCGGCTACAGGAATTACTGATTTTAGAACATGGTATAAAATATCTCAGATATATGTTGGTATATCAAGAATTGCAGAGAATATATAACATATTAATAATAAATGTTGCAAAACGAAAAAATGTGTGATACAATTGGGATACAAAACGATAAAGGATGTGATGCTTATGAATGTGATATGTTATGTTTTAGGGTTATAAAATGTGATATATTGGAGGAGAACATGAGAAAATTAATATGGATTAACAACTGTTTAGCAGCATTGATTATGCTGACAATCGTATTTACGATTATGAATTTTACAAAAGCGGAGGCATCTGATTTGGGATACGGAAGTCTGAATCAGGCAGGAACGGTTACATGGAGGCTTAATAGCGAAGGGGTGCTTACCGTGGATGGTGATGGCATACCCGATAGCTATGCGTCTTCAAATCAGGTGCCATGGGATACTTTGAGGGATAAGATTGTTAAGGTACAGTTTAATAATAATGTTACAGGGGTCAAAAATATTTCTTATTGGTTTTCAGGATGTGAAAACCTGGTCTATATGAATCAATTCCCCGAGAACACAACTTATATGAAATATACATTTGAAGATTGCAGGTCTCTTGAGAGCATACCGGTTATTCCGATGAAAGTAAAGACGCTTTTTAATTGCTTTAAGGGATGCTCTTCATTAAAAGAATTTCCAAAGTTTGATGCGTGCATGGTTGAAAACTGGTCGTATGCTTTCAAAGGCTGTACAGGTTTAGAATATGCGTCTCTGATTCTTTCTTACCCTGTTACATCAATCAAGGGAATTTTCCAGAATTGTAAAAATCTTGATGCATTAGTCGTATTTAATGACACAAAACGGCTTACAGCTGAAAACAGTGCGAAGGCTTTTCTGAATGCCGGCTGTGGTACAGAGAGACGAATTAGGATTGTTTCATGCTATATGAGCATGAATAAAGTGAAGAATCTTCTGAATGCGACATATGAGACGGTAGATTTTTGCGGAGAGTTAAAAAATTCCCACCATTACAAAATAAATGATGGTAAAAAGTGCTCGTATGCGTATATTGAGGAGACAGGTATACTGTATATAGCAGGAAAAGGTAATGTGGACATGTCGCAGGTGATACAGGATATGAAAGATTACAGTGACAAAATCAAACAGGTGGTTTTCGGTAACTCTATCAAAAAAATCAGCAAAGGTACTTTTAAGAATTTTAAATCAATCACTAATATAGAACTGCCTGTTTCACTTGAGGCAATACCGGATGAGATGTTTTCAGGATGTGAATCGCTTGGCAGTATTATTCTGCCGGCGGGATTAAAGCTGATAGGAGAGCGTGCGTTTGCAGACTGTATTAATCTGAGAAAACTATACATTCCTGATGAAATAGAAGGTATTTCGGGTAATGCATTTGAAAATCTGAATGATACAATATGTCTTGAATTTTCTAATCATAATAAGACAGCTTTAGAGGCAGCCAAAGATAATAATTATCATTATAAAATACCTGAACAGCTCAGTGTTGAATATACAGGAAATGTAACAGAAGGCTGTCTGCTTATTAAAGAGAATTTTACAGCTATCAGACTTATATATAGTGACGGTGATTCTGTGGATATTCCTTATGAAGAAATAATTGTTGGAGATTACATTATCGAAGCAGGAGATAACGTGATTCAGGCGTCTTACGGTGATTTTAGTACAAGCTTTAATGTGACCGGTGTTGAAAAAGCTGTAGTACGTATAGAAGTAAATTATGATAGTGATTCGGACGCGGCGGTTGAAGGCGGGAAAATTTCAGCAGATTCGTTAAGCGTGCTTGCAGAATTTGATAACGGAAAGAAAGAATATTTAAAGTATGGCGGAATTACCGGGGAGTCGGCACATCCTGCAGCAGGTTATTATACTATAGACGATTATAAACTTACATATTCTTTAAAAGGGGAAGAAAATCCTGTTACTGTAAGGGTTTGTGTTACTTCTTCTTCGGACGTTTCTAAGACTGCGGTTATTTATGTTCCGGCATCCAAAAAAAGTGTAATTGGAATATCGGCTTATTATGCAGGTTCTGATATTACAGAGGGAATGGGCATCAATCCGGAAAATATTGTTGCATATGCAAATTTTAATAATAATACAAAGGAACGAATATTATTTAATGGAGTTTATAATACATATAACCAGGACGAAAAAGCAGAATATACTATCGTTGACCCTCCGGCAGATATAAACGATTCATATGATGTTTCGACAGAATACACATACTCTGTGGATTCATATGTGATTAGTGATAATAATAACCTCATAACAATATGGTGCGGTGACCAGTCTGCCACATTTATTGTAAGAGGTAAGAAAAAGCTTGCAGTAGGAATAGAGGCTGAATATACAACTGAGGGAATAGAAGACGGTACAGTTGACAGGCAGTTTATAAAAGTGTATATAAAGTACGATAATGGAGACAGGGAAGAACTGGAACAAAAAGATAATATATTTGTAAATGAAGAGATATTAATACTTGGAGATAATCATGTATGCGTGAGTTATATCGAGCCTTATACACGAAATATTTATAAATGCAGTATGTATGTGTCTGCCCGTGAAAAAAAACCGGTAGAGTTAGTGAAAATTCTGCCGGCCCGTGAACCGGTTATAGAAGGTGAATGGATGAGTGAAATAGAATGGAATGTTTCCATTCGTTATGATAATGGCAGGATATATGACAGTATTACAAAGTTAAATATACCGGGGTGCTTTGAAAAAGGAGAAAATAATATACATGTATCATATATGAATCTTGATGGCGAAATAACGGTTTCAGCTGAAGAATTTATTCCTGTTATCAAGGATTCAAAAGGGGATACGCCACCGGCCGTTATCGAAAAAAACAGTAATATAAAATTGTGGGTGTCAGGAAATTCGACAAATTCGTTAAAGGATAAAAAAATAGAGTGGCATAGCAGTAATCCGGACGTTATATCTGTGTCTGATACGGGAATGCTTACAGCAAACGGATATGGAACGGCAGTGATAACAGCTGTAGTCAACGGTGAAGAAGCAAAATATGAAATAGAGGTGCAAATGCCTGCAGTGAAATCCATATATGCTGAATATGAAGGCGAAGTGTTAGAGGAAACACAAATCCCAAAAGATAATATAAAAGTATTTCTTGTGCTGGAAAATGATGATACCATAGCTTTACAGGATTTATCTTCTGTCGAATTAGAAAATGATTATATCATAAAAGAAGGTTCTAATGAGGTAAAATTGTATTATACTGAAGAAGATTCTTCAAAAAAATATGAATGTATAATGAATGTAACCGGAAAGAAAAAAACACCGGTTGCCATACAAAAAATTGAACAGGTGAAGAAAAACATTGTTCAGGGAGAACCTCTGAATTCGATAGAGTTTAATGCCGAAGTACTGTTTGATAACGGAAAAATTGAAAATGTTATAATTCATTATGATGGCAGTGGGGATGTAACGTATGGTTCAAACACTGTTGAGATATCATATTTTGGTGTGAAAGTAACAGCCGGATTTGAAGCAGAACGATTTGTACCTGTCATTACTCTTGATGATGGAGGGACAGTACCTGAAAAATTAAAAACAGGTGACATGGTGACATTAAAAGTTAATGGAAATAGCGAAGATGCTTTGGTAAACAAACAGATATTGTGGAGAAGCAGCGACGAAAACGTGATGAGTGTGGATAAGGACGGAGTTGTTACTGTGAAGCATTCAGGTCATTCAGACATAACGGCGATTGTGAATGGAGAATGTGTGAAAGTAACCATATATGCAGAAGATGATTGCAGTATATCTTCGATTGTATTAAACAAATCGGCAACTTATATGATTATAGGCAGTAAACTGCGTTTGAAATATACCATTCCTGAAGAATTCAATCCGGATGAGCTTAAATGGAGCTCAGGGAAACCGTCGATAGCAGTGGTCAGCAGAAATGGGCTTGTCACAGCAAAAAGCGTTGGCAATACCACTATAAAGTTAAAAGCACCAAACGGTGTATACGCAAAATGTAAGATATACGTCAGAAAAAGTGCGGACAGAATTATTTTGAATAAAAAGATAATTAAAGGAAGAAAAGGACAAAGCTTCAGGTTAAAGTACAGACTTCCTGACAATTCATATGTTTCGGGAGTAAAATGGTATTCAGTAAATAAAAAAATTGCAACAGTGTCTTCAAAGGGAGTTGTATGTTTGAAGAAAAAGGGAGTTACGTTTATCAGGATAAAGGCTGATAACGGAGTTGTTGCAAAATGTAAAATAAAAGTTTTGTCAAAAAAATAAATACTGCCTTATGTTTGCAGAATTTAACAATCAATGTTATAATATTTACAGTCCGGGCTTTTATGTTTAAAGTCCGGATAGTAAAAAAGATCTATAGAAAGGCATGATGATAATGCAGGAAAAGAAGTTTGTGTTACCGGCGGCGATATCAGCGATAGTGATAGTTGCTGTCATATGTTCTACCAATGTAAGGGCGAATAATATTAAAGACTGGGAAAGCAAAAAGCTGGAAAACGAATCAAATCAGGCATCTGCTGAATCACAGGCTGTTGAACTTGAATCATCAAAAGAAAATTTAGAGAATCTTATTGAAGAGTTCAATTCTGAATTAGAATCGCTTGGAAATGATTTGAACGAACTTGAGACAAAGATTACAGATAAGAAAAAAGAGATAAAAAAGTGTAAGAAAGAGATAGAATCTGCTGAAACTGACAAGGAAGAGCAGTATGAATCAATGAAGGAAAGAATACAGTTCCTTTTTGAAGCCGGAGATACAAGTTACCTTGAGATGTTTTTGAACAGTAAATCATTAGTGGAAAGTCTCAATAAGGCTGAGTATTTTAATAAGCTTTATCAATATGACAGAGAGATGTTTGTAAAATATGAAAACACTCTTGAAGAAATCGAGAATAAGAATACGCAGCTTCAAAAAGAGCGTGGCGAACTTGATTTGCTAAAGCAGGAGAATGAGGATAAGCAGAATCAATTGTCGGATACAATCAATCTGACTGCGGTGGAAATACAGAAGTATTCTGACCGTATTGCTGAGGTGGAAGCGAAAGCTGCAGAATATGAGAAAAATGCAGCATACGCAGAAGCACAGATAAAGGAGTTAGAGGAAGAATCAAGGCGTGCTGAGGAAGAGAGACTCCGTATACTGATGGAACAGTCAAATGTCAGTGGCGAGAAAGTATTTGACTATACACCAAGCGACCTTGAACTGTTAGCGACTCTGATTCAGGCAGAAGCAGAGGATCAGCCCTATGAGGGAAAACTTGCTGTAGGTTCAGTCGTTATTAACAGAATCAGAAGCTCGTATTATCCAAATAATATGATGGGAGTTTTATACCAGCCTTACCAGTTTACGCCTGTAACGGTTAATAACAGATTTGCGATGATTCTTGCAAGAGGAGCGAATGAAGAATGTTATCGTGCTGCGCAGGAAGTTCTTGACGGACATATTGTTGGTAACTGGTTGTATTTTAGAATGAATGATGGTTCCAGAACTGGTCTTGTCATAGGGGATCATGTATTTTATTAATACCTTGGATAAATATTTTATAAAAGAGGTTGAAATGAACTTTGTAATAAGGTATAATCTATACAATTTGAGTTAAAATAGACAGAACAATAAAGAGAAAGGATAAAACAAAGATGAAAGCTTTTCTAATACTGGAAGATGGTACTGTTTTTACCGGTGTGTCAATCGGTTCTACAAAGGAAGTAGTAAGTGAGATTGTATTTAATACATCGATGACAGGATATTTAGAGGTACTTACGGATCCTTCTTATGCCGGTCAGGCAGTTGTTATGACATATCCTTTAATAGGAAATTATGGAATATGCCATGAGGACATGGAGTCGTTAAAGCCATGGCCGGATGGATATATTGTAAGGGAATTATCAAGAATTCCGAGCAACTTCAGATGTAATGAATCAATACAGGATTTTCTGGAAAGACATGATATTCCGGGAATTGCAGGTGTGGACACAAGAGCACTTACAAAAATTCTCAGGGAAAAGGGTACAATGAATGGTATGATTACCACTAATGAGAATTATAAGATTGATGAAGTAATAGGAAAGCTGAAAGAATATACACCGAGAGAAGTAGTAAAGAAGGTTACATGTTCAGAAAAATATGAGTTAAAGGGTGACGGATTTAAGGTTGCACTGATGGATTTTGGTGCAAAGAAGAATATTGCAAGATCTTTAAATGAGAGAGGATGTAATGTGACTGTATATCCTGCATTTACTTCTGCTCAGGAGATTATTGCATCGAACCCTGACGGAATTATGTTATCAAACGGACCGGGTGATCCGAAGGAATGTGTAACTATTATAGAAGAACTTAAAGAATTATATAATACTGATATACCGATATTTGCGATTTGTCTGGGACACCAGCTTATGGCACTGGCAAATGGGGCAGATACGCACAAGATGAAGTACGGACACAGAGGTGCAAATCATCCTGTGAAAGATTTGAAGACAGGTAAGGTATATATATCTTCCCAGAATCATGGATATGTTGTGGACAGTGATACAATCAGTCCGGACGTGGCAGAAGTAGGATTTGTGAATGTAAATGATAAGACGGTTGAAGGTTTAAGATACAAGAATAAAGAAATCTTTACCGTTCAGTTCCATCCTGAGGCTTGTCCGGGTCCACAGGATTCAAGTTTGTTATTTGATGAATTTATTGATATGATGAGGAGGAAGAATAATGCCTAAGAATCCGAATATTAAAAAAGTACTTGTAATTGGCTCAGGTCCTATCGTAATTGGACAGGCAGCAGAGTTTGACTATGCTGGAACACAGGCCTGCCGCTCATTGAAAGAAGAAGGAATAGAGGTTGTTTTGGTAAACTCAAATCCTGCTACTATCATGACTGATAAGGATATTGCGGATAAGGTGTATATCGAACCTCTTACTATTAAGATACTTGAAAAGATTATTTTAGAAGAAAAACCTGACAGTGTGCTTCCTACACTTGGGGGTCAGGCAGGTTTGAATCTCGGAATGGAATTGGAAGAATCCGGTTTCCTTGCTGAGCATAATGTAAAACTTTTAGGAACCACAGCGGAGACTATCAGAAACGCAGAGGGGCGTCAGGAATTTAAGGATCTGATGGAACGAATCGGAGAGCCTTGTGCAGCCTCGCAGGTAGTTGAGAATGTGGAAGATGGTATAGAGTTTACAAATAAGATTGGTTATCCGGTTGTATTAAGACCTGCTTACACACTTGGTGGAAGTGGTGGCGGTATCGCTCATAACCAGATGGAATTAGTAGATATCCTTACAAACGGACTGAGACTCAGCCGTGTCGGCCAGGTTCTTGTAGAGAGATGTATTGCCGGATGGAAAGAGATAGAGTACGAAGTAATGCGTGATAGTGCAGGAAACTGCATTACAGTTTGTAATATGGAGAATATTGATCCTGTAGGAGTGCATACCGGTGACAGTATTGTTGTAGCTCCTTCACAGACATTAGGAGATAAAGAGTATCAGATGCTTCGTACGTCTGCTTTGAAGATTATTGATGAACTTGGTATCACCGGTGGATGTAATGTTCAGTACGCACTTCATCCGGAATCATTTGAATATTGTGTTATTGAGGTAAATCCTCGTGTAAGCCGTTCGTCAGCTCTTGCATCAAAAGCTACTGGATATCCGATAGCCAAAGTTGCAGCAAAGATTGCACTCGGATATACACTTGATGAGATTAAGAATGCTATTACAGGAAAGACATATGCGAGTTTTGAGCCTGCGCTCGATTATTGTGTTGTTAAGATACCGAGACTTCCGTTTGATAAATTTATCATGGCAAAGCGTACACTTACTACGCAGATGAAGGCTACCGGTGAGGTTATGAGTATCTGTCAGAACTTTGAAGGTGCTTTGATGAAAGCTATCCGTTCACTTGAGCAGCATGTTGAGTGCCTGATGGATTATGATTTTACAAATCTTAATGATGAAGAACTTCTAGAACAGCTTGAAGTAGTTGATGACAGAAGAATATGGTGTATTGCTGAAGCTGTAAGACGTGGTGTGTCATATGATATTATTCATGAAAAGACATTGATAGATGAATGGTTTATTGACAAGATTGCCATCATCGTAGAGATGGAAAAGGCGCTTAAGGAAGAACCGCTTACAAAGGAACTTTTAGCTGAAGCAAAGAGAATTGAATTCCCTGATACAGTGATTGGAAAACTTACAGGAAAGACAGAAAAAGAAATCCATGATTTAAGAATGGAATATGGTATAGTAGCTGCATTCAAGATGGTTGATACATGTGCTGCGGAATTTGAAGCGAGCACTCCATATTACTACTCATGCTTTGGCAGTGAGAATGAAGTGGTAGAGACAAAGCCGGAGAAGAAAGTACTTGTACTTGGTTCAGGCCCTATCAGAATCGGACAGGGTATTGAGTTCGATTTCTGTTCTGTTCACAGTACATGGGCATTCAGGGAAGAAGGATACGAGACTATTATTGTAAATAATAACCCTGAGACAGTAAGTACTGATTTTGACATCGCAGATAAATTGTATTTCGAGCCATTGACACCGGAGGATGTTCAGAACATTGTTGATATAGAAAAACCGGATGGAGCAGTTGTTCAGTTCGGTGGACAGACAGCCATAAAATTGACTGAAAGTCTTATGAAAATGGGAGTTCCTATCCTTGGAACAAAAGCAGAGGATGTAGATGCTGCCGAAGATAGAGAATTGTTTGATGAGATTCTTGAGCAGTGTGAAATACCAAGACCTGCAGGACATACAGTATTTACGGTTGAAGAAGCTAAAAAGGCTGCAAATGAATTAGGTTATCCTGTACTTGTAAGACCGTCATACGTTCTTGGCGGGCAGGGTATGCAGATTGCAACTGACGATTCAGAGATTGAAGAGTTCATGAATATCATTAACCGTATTGCTCAGGATCATCCTATCCTTGTTGATAAATATCTTGTCGGTAAGGAGATAGAGGTAGATGCTGTATGTGATGGCGAAAATATTCTTATACCGGGTATCATGGAACATATTGAGAGAGCAGGAGTTCACTCAGGTGACAGCATTTCCGTATATCCTGCCCAGTCACTCGATGATGATGTGATTGGTGTGATAGAAGAATATACCAAGAGACTTGCACGTTCACTTCATGTAAAGGGTATGATAAATATTCAGTTTATTGTATGTAATGGAGAGGTATACGTTATAGAGGTAAATCCGCGTTCAAGCCGTACAGTACCATACATTAGCAAGGTAACAGGTATACCTATCGTAAAACTTGCCACAAAGGTTATAATAGGTCACAAGATAGAAGAACTTGGTTACAAACCGGGACTTCAGGCAAAGGCTGATTATGTAGCGATTAAGATGCCTGTATTCTCATTTGAGAAAATTCGTGGAGCAGACACCTGCTTAGGACCTGAGATGAAGTCTACAGGAGAATGTCTTGGTATAGCGAAGACATTTGATGAAGCGTTATATAAAGCCTTCTTAGGTTCAGGTGTAAATCTTCCAAAACATAAGAAGATGATTATTACCGTAAATGATGCAGATAAACATGAAGCGATATCTATCGGAAAGAGATTTGAGAAGCTGGGATATGAGATATATGCAACCAGAAGCACTGCACGTGTTCTGAATGAGAATGGTGTACATGCTATCAAAGTTAACAAGTTATCACAGGAAGCACCGACAGTTATCGACCTTATCTTAGAGCATAAGATTGATATCGTGGTTGACACACCTACACAGGGTAGAGATAAGTCAAGAGACGGATTCCTTATCAGAAGAATGTCTATTGAGACGGGAGTTAACTGTTTCACAGCGCTTGATACAGTAAATGCATTGCTGACAAGCCTGGAAAGTAATGTTAAGGATAATCTCTCAATAGTTGATATAGCGACAGTAAAGACAAGATCATAGGAATATAAAAATATAAAAGTTACACATTATTATCTTAATGTGTAACTTTTTTTAGTTTAAATATGTTGAATGTGAAAGAGTATAAAAATTCCGGACAGTGTGACAGAAATAGTTTCCGATGCATTTGAGGGATATCATGCCAATCTGAAAAATAATAGTATCTATAAGGCAAGGATATTTCCATTAATTTTTCTCTTATCACTTGTGTGATATGAAACAAAACGATATAATAGAGGGGAAAATTTTAAGTGTATTACTTGTGGGTAATCTGATTAAATGTTATATATTATCCGCAAAATTGTCGAAAGGAGAAGTGTATGAAAGAATTTAATACTACCGGTGTATGTGTTCCTGATATGCATTATATGGTAGACACAAATCCTAAGCTTGAAAAAATAATAGAATTAATCAGGAAGGGAAAGTATTTCACGATTAATCGTTCCAGACAGTACGGAAAAACTACCATGCTCTTGGGGATTGAGAATAGGCTGAAAGAGAAGTATCAAATTATATCTATCAGCTTTGAGGGAATTGGAGAAGAGCCATTTTACACAAACAGTGCTTTTGTTAAGACTTTTTTGGAATTGTGTGCAGACGCATTTCGCTTTACAGATATTGCTGAAGAAGATGCAAGGGAATGAAGCGAATTAGCAGATTTTGATATAGAAAAACCTTTTCGGTGGTTGAGTAAAAAAATATCAAAATTAAATGAGAAATACGAAATTATTCTGATGATTGATGAGATGGATAAATGTTCAGATAACCAGGTGTTTTTAAATTTTCTTGGAATGCTTCGTGAAAAATATTTGTCAAGAAATTCAGGGAAAGATTTTGCGTTTAAAAGCGTTATTCTGGCCGGTGTGTATGATGTAAAGAATTTGAAGTTAAAGCTTCGTCCGGATGAAGAAAGAAAGTACAATAGTCCTTGGAACATTGCGGTAGATTTTAATGTAGACATGAGTTTCCATCCGGATGAAATTGCAACCATGTTAACTGACTATGAGGAAGACGCACATACAGGCATGGACATTAGGGTGATTAGCGAAGAATTATATCATTATACCAATGGTTATCCATATCTGGTGAGCTGGTTATGTAAGTGGATTGATGAAGAAGGAAATCGAAACTGGTCTGCCAGTGGAATATTGACCGCTGTCAAACATTACTATTGTGCTGATAGTACATTAAAAGATGATTTGGTGAAAAATTATGAGAATAATAGTACATTAAAAAATATGCTTGATTCAATGCTGTTTTCAGGCAAGGAGTATTCGTATGTGGATACCGATGAAGCGATTAATTTGGGATTGACTTTTGGAATATTTAAAAAAAGAGCAAATGCTGATGGAAAGCTGGATATCGCCAATATTATTTTTGCAAATATTCTGACAGAGCATATAATGCTCAAAAAGGTTAGAGAATCAAATTTGACACAACCTGAAAAAAGCCAGTTCATCAAAGAAGACGGTCACCTGGATATGGTGCGTGTGCTCGACCGTTTCCAGTCATTGATGAAAGCGGAGTATTGCGAAGAGGATGAAAAATTTATCGAGAGTCAGGGAAGATTGTTGTTCTTATGTTTCCTGAAGCCAATCATCAATGGAACGGGTTTTTATTATGTGGAGCCGGAGACCAGATCAAGTAGCCGTATGGATATAGTGGTTACTTATTTGGACGAAGAATTTGTTATTGAGCTTAAAATCTGGCGTGGAGAACAATACCGTAAAGATGGTATCAAACAGCTAAATGGGTATTTGGAAAGCAGAGAACAAAGAAAAGGATATCTTGTAAGTTTTTCATTCCTTAAGAATAAAGAATACAAATCCGGTTATTTATCTGATGTGAAGAATGCTGATGTGGCTGGTATTGAAGAGAAGGAAATTTATGAAGTAATAGTGTAGAAAAAATGTAATATGACAGGGAATCATACAGGATGGTTTCAAAAAACAAAGAAAGAACTTGCAAAGTTAAAAAAAATATGGTATAAATATATAGTTGTCAGTTATGACATGGATGGATTCCCGAGTGGCCAAAGGGGACAGACTGTAAATCTGCTGCAAATTGCTTCGGTGGTTCGAATCCACCTCCATCCATTGACATGCTATTGCATCGAAAAATAAGTAACTGATACAACAGCTATTTATTCTTCGATGTAATATATGTATGTTGTGCCGGCGTGGCGGAACTGGCAGACGCACAGGACTTAAAATCCTGCGGGACTAACCTCCCGTACCGGTTCGATTCCGGTCGCCGGCATTAGAGTAAAAGGACACCATTCGTTGGTGTCTTTTTTCTTTGCCTTCTTTTATTACTCGTGGGATTTACGCAAAAAAGTAGGTAGTGAACGAAGCTTAAAGTAAAATCAAAAATGTAGGTGCTATTTTTATGCAAAATAAGCATTTTAAGAAAGGATGAATAATTCACATAAAAAACTATTGACATTCTAAAGATAATATTTTAAAATAACAACATCACAAAAGAAATGTGAATGAAATTAACTGAATAAAGGAGGCATACTTATTGAACAATAATATTTCATATGATAATCTTTATATCCTTAAAGATTATTCTAACACAATTTCTAAATTTTCTTTTGACGGATTTCGTTTTAAAAACGAAAAAGAAGTCATCGAATATTATACAAAAGATACCAAAGAATTAGAAAAACTTAACGAATTAAAGAAAAACAAAGAACTATACGAAAACTTTCTTTGAGACCCACCCGGAAAGACTTGCCAGTCTTTTAACCTCTATACTTGGGTACAATGTAAAAATAATAGGAATATTCAAAAATGAGGGAAATATCTCGCCAAAAGGTCCCGGAGTTATTTTTGATATAGTCGTTAAAATGGAAGATAACAGTGTTGCAGATGTAGAAGCACAAAAGATTCCATATGATTTTACAGGCAAAAGAATGTCGGTCTATTCTTCAGCG
>CADADA010000008.1 GCA_902786515.1 uncultured Lachnospiraceae bacterium
ACATATGAATAATCTAAAAGGAGAATTGTCACTTATGGACAATCTGGAAATCAAACCCAATTATGCTGCCCTTGGAAGAAAATATGGTATGGATTGGAGTACGGTAAAAAAATACCACAATGGTTACAAAGGGAAACCAAAAACAAGAAACAAATTATGCTCAAATTCATATAAATCATGTTGATTTTATATCCAGTTTTCTTATCCCAGAAACTTTATTTTTGCCTGCTTACGGAAAAAAGCAACTCCATAGCATAATATCTGCTCATATCCATATAACCCTTCCGCATACTTCTCCGTAATAATCTGGTTTATTGCTTCATCACAATCTTTATCCATATCAGATTCCTTTACGGACTTCTTCGCTTCTATAATGATTGCCCTTCGATTATCATCATCTTTTAGCAAAATATCCGGTCTGCCGAGTCCTTTTTCCTTGTTAGATTCCACTTCATAGCCAATTCCTACCAATGCCCCTGCAAGAAATGCATGGTAATAATCCTCATGATAATCGTTGTAACTGATTGTCCTCCAAAGAAGTTCTGAAACAATTCTTCCAGCCTCTTGTGCATCCCTGTTCCAAAATGCCTCCATCATGTTATTCTGCAGATTCGTGTCAATCGTCTCCCTAAACATCTTAACCACAGTATCCTCAAAAATAGACATAATCTCTCTATTCGGTATCTTAAGACTTACCGTTTCTCCCACATCATCCACATTTGATTTGGTAATATAGCCTGTCATCAACAGAACACTCCACAAGTTATCCTCTGAAGAATGAAGAGTATCGTAGGTCAGTTCATCCGTTATTGCCTGCACTATCGTTCCACTGTTCATCAGTATTTCAAACTTTCCTTTTACCTTAAAGTCCGTCCTCTTGACAAAAGTCAGAAGAACTCCGTTATGGCTTGTATTTTTCCAATAATTCTTAGGTCTCGCATTTTTGCGTTTCTTAAGGGCAGACATATAGTTAATTACATCCCATGGGCAATATAAATAGCTGTTACCGAAAATATAACCATCATACCATTCCTTGATCATATCCGACTTATCAGTCTGATTGGCAACCTCTAGTATTGTATCCACCTCTTTTCCTGTAAAGCCAAAATAATTCGAAAAATCTTCATCCAGAACTGAATATGATGCAAAGTTATTAGTGCCCGTAAATATGCTCTCTTTAGCTATACGGAGACACCCGGTAACAACCGCAAACTGCAAAAACTCATTGTCCTTAAGTGCACTGCTCATAATTCCCTTGATTACATCAAGCATCTTAGAATAGTACTGATTACTTGAAGTATCTTTTTCACTTGCCTTTGCGAGTGGAACATCATACTCGTCAATCAAAAGAATAACTTTTTTTCCATAAACTGCATTCATCATTCTCATCAGCGTCTTTAAAGAATTTTGAACATCTGAATCCGACCCGGTCTGTGCCTGCAATTTGTTAAAAATGTCAGCATCAAAGGTATTCACATTTTTCTCCAAACCAATCTCAGAAATACCTTTACAAACATCAGCTATAACATTTTTAAGTTTAGCATAAGCTACATCAAATACATCAGCTTCTGCGTCTTTGAACGAAATACTTAGTACAGGATATTTATTCATCCATGCTTCGCAAAACTCCTTATGTTCTGTTATGGCAAGTCCTTCAAAAATATTCTTGCTGTCTTTTCGAATATTAAAAAAGTTCTCTATCATACTCATCATAAGCGTTTTCCCAAATCTACGCGGTCTGGTAAATAACGTTACCTCATTATCAGTATCATTTACAAGTTCATATATCATCTCTGTCTTGTCAACATAATAATTTCCAGATTCTCTTAAAGCAGCAAAATCTGATTTTCCAACGCCAACCTTAAAATCCATATGGATGCCTCCCTTAAAAATCCTACAAAACAACCCCACTAGATAAATCTCCGTGGGGTTATTATTCTATAATTACTACTATAAGGGATGTTATTTTTCTAAACTTTTCATTGTCGGGAACAACAACACATCCCTTATCGCTGCCGAATCCGTAAGCAACATACAGAGTCTGTCGATTCCATAACCGATACCTCCGGTAGGTGGCATACCGATTTCAAGCGCATTTAAGAAATCCTCGTCAGTGTGATTAGCCTCTTCGTCGCCGGCATCTGCAAGTGCATCCTGAGCCTTGAAACGTTCTCTCTGGTCGATAGGGTCATTAAGCTCAGAGTATGCGTTACACATCTCCCATCCGTTGATGAACATCTCAAAACGCTCAACATATTCCGGATTATCCGGTTTCTTCTTCGTAAGAGGTGAGATTTCGATAGGATGATCCATAACAAAAGTAGGCTGGATAAGGTGTTCCTCAACAAACTCTTCGAAGAAGAGATTCAGGATATCACCCTTCTTATGTCTTTCCTCATATTCAACATGCTTCTCATCAGCAATCGCTCTTGCCTCTTCAAGTGTGTGAATCTCATTCCAGTCAACACCTGCATACTTCTTGACAGCATCAACCATAGTGATTCTCTCAAACGGTTTGCCCCAGTCCATCTCAATGCCATTGTAGACAACCTTAGTTGTTCCCAAAACCTCCTGGGCAACATAACGGTACAGATTCTCTGTCAAATCCATCATTCCGTTATAATCCGTGTATGCCTGATAAAGCTCCATAAGAGTAAACTCAGGATTATGTCTTGTGTCAAGACCTTCATTTCTAAACACACGTCCAATCTCGTAAACTCTCTCAAGACCGCCTACGATTAATCTCTTTAAATAAAGTTCAAGAGAAATTCTGAGTTTCAAATCCTCATCTAATGCGTTGAAATGAGTCTCAAACGGTCTCGCAGCAGCGCCACCGGCGTTTGATACAAGCATAGGAGTCTCTACTTCCATAAATCCCTGTCCGTCAAGATATTTACGAATACAACTGATAATCTTAGAACGCTTGATGAACGTATCCTTCGTGTCTGCATTCATAATCAAATCCACGTATCTCTGACGATATCTGATATCCGTGTTAGTAAGGCCGTGGAACTTTTCAGGTAAAATCTGTAAACTCTTTGTAAGCAAAGTAACCTCTGCCGCATGAATGGAAATCTCACCAGTCTTTGTCTTAAATACTTCGCCGCTGATACCTACAATATCACCGATATCATACTTCTTAAAATCAGCGTAAGACTCCTCGCCTATGCTGTCACGTGCCACGTAAGACTGAATATTACCCTGCAAATCCTGAATATTGCAGAAAGAAGCCTTTCCCATAACACGCTTAGACATAATACGTCCGGCAACCGTCACGGTCTTTCCTTCCATCTCTTCAAAATTATCTTTTATTTCCATGCTGTGGTGTGTCACATCAAACTTTGTGATTTCAAACGGATTCTTACCGTTATCCTGTAATGTCTTTAATTTTTCTCTTCTTACCTTTAAAAGAGCATTAATATCCTGCTCCTGCTGATTCTGCTGATTTGCCACTTTTTTCTCTCCTTATTTTGATCTCTGTATATCAAGTATCTCGTACTTCATAACACCTGCCGGTGTCTCAACCTCAACTACATCTCCAACTCTTCCGCCGATAAGAGCCTGACCAACCGGTGATTCATTAGAAATCTTGTTATCAAGACTGTTAGCCTCTGTCGAACCAACCAGACGAAATTCCAATTCATCATCAAATTCCAGATCCTTAACTTTAACCTTACATCCTACATTGATTTTCTCAAGGTCAACTTCATCCTCGTCAACAACCTCTGCGTTTTTAAGAATCTTCTCAACCTCTTCAATTCTTGCCTCTATATCTCTCTGTTCATCTTTTGCTGCATCGTACTCGGCATTTTCAGACAAATCTCCCTGCTCACGTGCTTCCTTGATTTTCTGAGCAACTTCTTTTCTCCTAACGAGCTTTAAATCCTCTAATTCCTGCTCAAGATTTTTTAATCCTTCATACGTCAGTATGTTTTTCTTTGCTTCTGCCATTACAATCCTCCATATCCGTGGTCCTCTGCCACACTACAAATATTACAAATTATATCCTAAAGGATAAACATTGTCAAGATTTTAGAGCTTCGTGTACCAGCTCCTCAAGCTGACAATATGTTTCTACAAAATTTACCCTGTTACGTATTGCCGCGGCATGCGGTACACCATACACATACCACGCAACATGCTTGCGCATCTCTCTGATGCCTGTATACTCACCTTTCAGCTCAACAGCCATTCTTGCATGACGCAGAATCATATCTGCAATCTCACGGTGAGTTGGCTTTTCAGGTACAGTTCCATCCTTCACAAATTTTAGAATCTGTGAAAAAATCCATGGATTTCCTCTCACGGCACGGCCTATCATGACAGCATCACAACCTGTCTGTTCTACCATATTGATAGCATCCGTGCAGGAGGTCACATCCCCATTTCCGATTACCGGAATCGACACCGCTTCCTTTACCTTTCTTATGATGTCCCAGTCTGCTTTTCCGGAATAATACTGTTCTCTGGTTCTGCCGTGCACTGCAACTGCAGCCACTCCACATGCTTCAGCAATCTTTGCAATCTCGACTGCATTTACTTCCTGATCGTTAAAGCCCTTACGAATCTTTATGGTTACGGGCTTTGGTATCTTCTTAACCATGTTCGTGAGAATATTTTCCACCAGTTTGGGATTTCTCATAAGCGCCGAACCTTCGCCGTTGCTTACAACCTTAGGTACGGGACATCCCATATTTACGTCGATGATGTCAAACGGATAATCCGTGGCAAGACGCAAACCAATCTCTGCCATAATATCCGGGTCAGAGCCAAACATCTGCAGTGCACTTGGATGTTCCTGCGGAAATGTTTCCAAAAGCACATCCGTATTTTTGTTGCGGTACAATACCGCCTTTGCACTGACCATCTCCGTGTAAGTCATGCCTGCGCCTTCCTCTATACAAAGTTTTCTAAACGGCATATCCGTAACGCCGGCCATCGGTGCCAGTATTAATCTGTTTTTCAATTCAACATTTCTAATTTTCTTTTTTGTATTTTCCATATATTATCTTGAGACCTTTTAATGTTAAATTCGCATCGTAATAATCAATCCTGTCTGTCGACTCCGAAATAAGTTTTCCCAGACCACCGGTTGCCACAACTTTCATATCGGCAATTCCTGTTTCCTCTTTAAATTTCCGGATAATATATTCCGTCTGTCCGATATAGCCATAGAATAAACCAGCCTGCATACTTCTTATCGTATCCCTTGCCAAGATAGTATCCGGTGTAGTAATTTCAATCTCAGGCAATTTTGCCGCATCCTGTGACAATGCCTTTGCACTGCTTCGGATTCCCGTTGTTGTAACACCCGCTGCAAATGCTCCATCTGCAGTAACGTAATCGTATGTAGTCGCAGTTCCGTAGTCAATCACAAGTATCGGACCACCGTATATATAATACGCTCCTACAGCATCCACGATTCTGTCTGCTCCGACCTCTCTAGGGTTGCTCGTGGTGATTTTGATTCCGGTTTTTGTTCCCGGCTCCACTACAATCGGTTTCTTATTCAGATATTTGATTACACCACTCTGGAACGAATGCATCACATTCGGAACTACGGAAGAAATGATGATATCCTGAATTTTAGTCTGGTCAATTCCTTTCTTCTGAAGCAAATCACATATCATCATTCCGTATTCATCCGAAGTACGTGGAATCTTTGTAGTCAGTCGAAACGTTGACATCAGTTCCTGCAAAACATCTGAATCCGGATTTTCAAATACCCCAAGCGTGATATTCGTATTTCCGATATCAATAACTAATAACATTAATCTTCTACCTCCATTCCCAAAAACATTACTCTATAATACATCTCCAGTGCTTCAAACAGTTCTCTCTTTTCCTGCTGAATCTGCTTAATCTTCAATCCGCATCCAATCTCGTCAAACAGATAATCTGTCTCATCAGCCTGAACGTCTATGTTCAGATTTCCATCTTCATCATACTGAAGAACAAATATCCCGCCAATATCTTCCGTGAACAGGACACACATAATCTGCAATTCATTCTTGATTGTCTCCGGTAATCTGTCAAATTCTTCGTTGAGATAATACTTTTGCAGATAAGAATTGGCTCCGCACAATATTTTATTATCATTAGACATATCCATAAACACCTCTCACTGACACTTCTCCGGAAACGACCGTGTGGATCTCACCGGTATCTTTTTTTCTCACAATCAGGGCTCCGCTGTCATCAATTCCCAGCGCAGCAGCTCTATAAGAATCTTCTCCGGAAATAATTTCCACCTCATTGTTCCTGTTCACAAGATTATCGTTGTAGATTTCCTTTATAAATGATAAATCTCCGGTTTTTAAAAATTCATCATAATATTTCTCAAAGTATTTCATAACATTTGCTATCAGGATACTTCTGTCAAAATCTCTTCCCGCCTCTATCTTCATTGATGTGGCATTCGCCGCAATCTCAGGTGCAAATTCCTCATTATTGACATTAATTCCAATTCCCGGGACTATATATTCTGTCTCCTGCGAATCAGACTTCATCTCCGTCAATATACCTGTAATCTTCTTTCCACCCACAACAATGTCATTAGGCCATTTTATCTTTACGTCTGACAGTTTCTCTCTCACGGCATCAAACACAGCCATGGCTGCAATAAGAGTAACCATTGGAGATTTGTGCGGTTCTATCCGTTCCTTGAGAATAAGTGACATATAAATGCACGTTCCTGCGGGAGAATTCCAATTTCTTCCAAGTCTCCCTTTACCCTTTTTCTGGCAGTCCGCAACCACCAGAGTTCCACTCTCTGACGTGGCTGCAATTTTTTTTGCATATTCATTTGTGGAATCCGTCTCATCAAGATATATGAGATTTTTTCCACAATATGCCGTATTCATTTGTTTTAAAATAAGTTCTTTTGATAACATATATCTTCTCCATTCGCCTATAACATTACAGCCAGACAGATATAAAGCTTATCACCGAAAGTGCAAGCAATACTACAGCAAATACAATCAAAGCGATTACTCTCGGAACATCCGAACGCTGATAATATTTTACAGACATGGATATGTTTAATATCATTCCTAATAAAAAGATGATTGTAAATAATTTTTCATGTCCCGATATGTCCACCAGCAAAAAAACAGTAAGCACCACAAGCACTACGCCAATAATGATATTGGCTATATCAAGCGCATAGATAAGTCTGTTTCCTCTTTTTCCAAAACTCATGATTACCGACCCTTTCTCTCACGGATTAACGTTCTCCCAAAGTTGCAACCATTACTGCCTTAATCGTGTGCATACGGTTTTCTGCCTCGTCAAATACTACAGACTGATTTGATTCAAATACCTCATCGGTTACTTCAAGAGCATCCAGACCAAATTTTTCTCCTACCTGTTTTCCGATTACAGTGTCATGGTCATGGAATGCCGGAAGACAATGCATAAAGATGGCAGTATCCTTAGCATTATCCATAACTTTTTTATTCACCTGATACGGAAGCAATGATTCTATACGATTTTTCCACACTTCCTCAGGCTCACCCATTGATACCCATACATCCGTGTAAATGATATCCGCATCCTTCGTTCCTTCCTGTACGTCCTCTGTAAGTGTAATCGTCGCTCCGGATTCCTTTGCATACTCCTTGCACTGCTGCACTAAAGCTTCATTTGGAAAATATTCTTTTGATGAACATGCAACGAAATGCAGACCCAGTTTTGCACAGACAATCATAAGGGAATTTCCCATATTGTATCTTGCATCTCCCATATATACAAGTTTTAATCCCTTGAACTCTCCTAAATGCTCTCTGATTGTAAGCATGTCAGCAAGCATCTGTGTAGGATGATACTCGTTGGTAAGGCCATTCCATACCGGAACTCCTGCATATTTTGCGAGTTCTTCTACTATAGACTGCTCAAATCCGCGGTATTCAATTCCGTCGTACATTCTTCCAAGCACCCTCGCAGTATCTGCAATGCTTTCTTTCTTACCAATCTGCGAGCCTGACGGATCAAGATAAGTTGAACCCATTCCTAAATCATGTGCTGCAACTTCAAAAGAACATCTTGTTCTTGTACTTGTCTTTTCAAATATCAGTGCTATGTTTTTTTCACGGTATTTGTCTACCGGAATTCCTTTTTTCTTCTTTTCCTTTAGTTCCTGTGCCAAATCTATCATGTAAATAATTTCTTCCGGCGTAAAATCTTTGAGCGTCAAAAAATTGCGTCCTGTTAAATCAACTTTACTCATATCTGTATCCTTGTCCTTTCTATCAAAAATCCGGACAGGTTTCCCCGTCCGGCAATTATAAGTCTTTACTTATCCTTAACAACCTCTGCAACTGCTTTTACACTTCCGGCAAACCCCTGAATATCAGAAGGTATAATGATCTTCGTAGCCTGACCGTCTGCCGCCTTTTCAAATGCTTCAAGACTCTTCAACTGAATCACTGCGTCATCTGCTCCTGCTTCTCTGATAAATTTAATTCCCTCTGCCTTCGCCTGCTGCACCGCACGAATCGCCTGTGCCTGACCTTCTGCTTCACGAATCATCGCTTCTTTTTTAGCTTCAGCTCTCAATATAGCTGCTTCTTTTTCAGCCTCCGCATCAAGAATCGCTGATGCCTTGTTACCTTCTGCAACAAGAATCGTTGACTTCTTTTCACCTTCCGCCTTAAGGATTGCCTCACGTCTCTCACGCTCAGCTTTCATCTGCTTCTCCATGGCATCTCTGATGGCTGCCGGTGGAATAATATTCTTAACCTCCACACGCTTAACCTTGATTCCCCATGGGTCAGTAGCTACATCCAGCAAATCTCTCATGCTTCCGTTAATGGTCTCTCTTGATGTAAGTGTCTCATCCAGCTCAAGATCACCGATGATGTTTCTCAACGTAGTAGCTGTAAGATTCTCGATTGCCATAACCGGATTCTCAACACCGTAAGTGTATAACTTTGGATCTGTTATCTGAAAATAAATAACTGTATCAATCTGCATCGTAACATTATCTTTTGTTATAACCGACTGTGGCGGGAAATCAACCACCTGTTCCTTACATGTCACTCTGCTTGCAACTCTGTCTATAAACGGCACCTTAAAATGAAGTCCAACCGTCCATGTGGTAAGGTATCCTCCAAGTCTCTCTACTACAACAGCCTCGGACTGTCTTACCATCTTAATACAAGGCACGATAACTAATATTAATATAACAAAAAATACTATGAATCCCATCTAGCCTTCCTCCTTAATCTTCACAATAATCTTTGCACCTTTAATCTCTAATATCTCAACAAGTGTTCCCTCAGGTATACGGATGTCGTCAGCCTCTGCTCTCGCCATCCACTCTTCCCCATCGACAACAGCCTTTCCTGTAGACTGCACGTTGTCAATCTCTCTGGTAACTCTCGCCGTCTTTCCTACCAGCGCAGATGCATTCGTTCTGGTACTGTTAGTATTGATATATTTTTGTGCAAAAGGTCTGGTAAAAACCAGCAACAGAATGGATACGGCAAAAAATGCCACAATCTGGACTACCTCACTACAGCCTGCCACATTGAGAATATACGCAACCAGCGAGCCGCCGGCAAACCATATAGTTGTAAGTCCCAATGATATCAGCTCTATAATCACAAAAATAATCAGCGCAATCAACCAAAATAATGACTTTATTACCATTATAACCTCCTGTCTCTTTATCTATTTACATTCCCATCAATAATAACTCATTATCTTACGTTTTGCAAGCGTTTTATCATAATAAGCGAGAGTATCGAAATATAAAAAAGAGATGCAGAACCTGCATCTCTCTTAGAAAAATCATTAATTATAATAAACCTGACTTCCAATCACAACATATGAGTTATATGCATCATAATTTGCAACTGATACACTACAGAAGCTTCTGTATCCCGGAACGTTATTAACACCTGCAAGTGCCTCATTTGCAGCACTTACACAATCAGATGACGGTCCGTTTGATAATGCTGACTGGAATGTTCCGATTCTTACAACCGAAAACTGTCCCGGTGCATAGATAACATCACTGATGCTTCCTCCATATGCCCCACTGTTCAATCTGTTAATAACAATATTAGCTGTTGCCAGTTTTCCATCATATGGCTCGCCGCCTGCTTCTGCCTGAACAAGACATGCAAGCATGTATGCATCGTCATAGGAAACATCATAGCTGTCTGTATATACTGTCTCAGGAGCAGCTTCCTGATAATCCGCTTCATCATCTTCTTCATCATCGTAAGCTTCCTGTGCCTGTTCTCTGGCAGCTTCTTCCTGTGCTCTTGCTTCTTCCAGCGCAGCTTCTCTTTCCTCTTCTATAGAAACAGCCTTCTTAACTCTCACTTCAACATCTACAAAATCTGAAGCGATATACGCTGAACCATCGTCATACTCAATCTGTACCCAGCCATCAAGCTGTGCCTGACAGACATATGCATCACCGATTCCGCAAAGTGTGTAAATTTTTCCATTCTCGTCTGCTGTCTCTCTTATACGGATACTTTCTTCTTTTACAATCGCCATCGTTGTACCGACTTCTTTTGCCTTTGCTTCTGCCTGCTCTCCGGTAACAATGAAATCGTTCTTAACATAGCCTTCAACTCCGCCTGAACTTACACGTGTCCAAGCATCGCCTTTTTCTAATATGTCACCGCCGGCTCCTTCATATAACTTGCCGACTATCTCTGCGTCTTCATTTGCTTCTGCCCTGATATTCAGATACTCGCCTTCACCGCTTACTGTAACCATAAACTTGTTCTCATATGGTGACGGCTCTGCCTGCGTAACCTGTTCTGTCTGTGGCTCAGTCACGCTTTCTGTCACTGCCGGCTCTTCTTCAGCCCCCACGAGCACGGCATCATTAGCTTTAATATCAGCTACTGCAGCTTCTGTCTCTTCTTCAATGTAATTTTCTATACTCTTTCCTTTGGCAACCTCTGAATTGTGCTTCGTAGCGTTTGCACTTATCGCTATACCGGCTGCACAGCTGACAGATATAATTCCTGCCGAGGCAACTGCTATAAATGCCACCTTCCTACTCTGTAAATTCATTAATATGACCTCCTAATTCATAAGCATTACTAATTTGTTTAGAGTTGTTACATTTATTTTACATTTGTTGTGTTGTATTCTAACAGATTAGATTTCTTTTGTCAAGTGTTTGAAATTTTTTCAACACACTTCTTGCTATTTTCACAAGCATTCTCAGAAAGTCTTGTAACAAATATACATATTTTGTTATAAAATTAAGCACATATTTATAAATTTTACAAAAAAATCCATTATAAACTTGCAAAATTCTTACTATCGTTATATTATCTATACAGAAGCTATCTTCTAAAAATTAAGGAGGAATAAAAGATATGAGCACAACGAGCAAAGAGACAAAGACTACTACAGCAAAAGCTGCTGAAGCTAAGGCTGAGGTTAAGGCTGATACAAAGACAACTGCTAAAAAAGCTGAGACCAAGACAACTGCTAAAAAGGCAACTACTACTAAAAAGGCTGCTACGAAGTCTACTACCACTAAAAAAGCAACTACAGCTAAAAGCAATATTGACATAAAGACATCTGTTGCAGTTCAGTTCTTCGGCAAGGAAGTATTTGCAGATTCTATATTAGAAGAAGTAAAGAAAGCCTGGGTTGAGCAGTTAGAAGGCAAATTAGAGGATATCAAGACAATTGACCTTTATATTAAACCTGAAGAGCATAAGGCTTATTTTGTAGTAAATGGTTTATCAAACGGAAACTACTTCATCAGCCTTTAATAGTTAAAAAAAAGATGCCGCAGTACGATGTACCGGAGCATCTTTTTTTATACCCTTTAATCTGTTTTAAATTAAATCCCGGTGGTGTCGCTGTCTTACAGCCTCATACATCAGAATTGATGCTGCCACCGAGGCATTAAGAGACTCCACCTTTCCCTCCATCGGAATCCTGACCAGCAAATCTGCTTTCTTACTAATCTCATCAGAAATTCCATTCGCTTCATTTCCTATGATAAATGCAGTATTCCTGCGCCAGTCTTCTTCAAAGTATTCATTTTCACCTGCAAGGTGTGCTGCCGCAACTGCAACTCCTCTTTGTTTTAATTCATCAAGCGAATCTGACAAATTCTCCACATAAGTAAACGGAACCCGGTAGATTGCCCCCATAGTTGAACGAATCACTTTGGGATTATATATATCTACAGTGTTCTTTGACATAATCACACCGCTTACCCCTGCACCCTCCGCAGTTCTTATAATCGTTCCGAGATTTCCCGGGTCCTGTAAATCTTCCAATACGATGAATAAATTATTCCTTTCATTTGAAAACATATTTTTTAAGCATGTTTCAGATTTTTTCACAATAGTCATAACCCCCTGAGGCGTAACTGTATCTGAAATTCGCCTGAACACTTCATCTTTAACTGTCTCATAGGAAAATCCATCCAACTTTTCCAAATTGGATGGATTTGATATAAATTTCTCAGATACATATATCTTCTCAATCCGGTTTGCAGGCGTCTCAATAAACATCTTTATTCCTTCTACAATGAAAACTCCCTGCTCTCTGCGTGCCTTAGGTTTTCGAATAAGCTGCATCAGATTCTTTATCTGAGCATTTGATGCAGATGCTATCATCTCTTTCCTCCTTAATATAAAATGTACTCTCGGAATCCTTTATGAAAAGATTCCGGGAGCACATCAAAATATCTCCTGATTATCTTGCCAGATGTTTGCTTACATCAAACTGGAACTCGTCAATATCCTTCTTCATGGCAAGTGCTTCATCTATCTCAAAGTCAACATATTCACCATGTGCATAAGCAACAACTCTGTTTGATTTGCCCTGACATAACAAATCAACTGCATAAGCTCCCATAAGTGAAGCGTATACTCTGTCCTTACATGTAGGGCTTCCGCCTCTCTGTAAATGTCCGAGAATAGTAGCTCTCGTCTCCATGCCTGTCTCTTTCTCTATCTTCTTAGCCAATTCCTGAGAATGTCCGATTCCTTCTGCATTGATTATGATATGATGCTTCTTGCCTCTCTTACGTGTATCCTTGATATGGTTGATAAGCATGTCCTCATCGTTATCCCATCTCTCAGGAAGCAGGATATCCTCAGCACCGTTTGCAATACCACACCAGAGTGCAATATATCCGGCACTTCTTCCCATTACCTCAATGACACTGCATCTCTCATGTGATGTAGATGTATCACGAATCTTATCAATTGCTTCCATCGCCGTATTAACAGCCGTATCAAATCCTATCGTATAATCTGTACAGGCAATATCCAAATCGATTGTGCCCGGAACACCGATTGTATTGATTCCGAGATGTGAAAGCTTCTGAGCTCCCTGGAACGAACCGTCTCCGCCGATGACTACAAGTCCTTCTATACCATGCTTCTTACAAATCTCAGCTGCCTTCTTCTGTCCTTCCTCAGTCTTCATCTCTTCGCATCTTGCAGTATAAAGAATGGTACCACCCTTCTGAATGATGTCTGCAACACTCTTTGCATCCATATCTATGATTTCCTCATTCAAAAGACCTGAATAACCTCTCTGAATTCCTTTTACCTGCAATCCTCTTGATACTGCAATCCTTACTACCGCACGAATCGCTGCATTCATTCCCGGTGCATCACCGCCACTTGTTAATACGCCTATAGTTTTAATCTGATCTGACATAACATTCCTCCATAGTGTTTATTCTTTTTTTCCTCAAAATAATACTCCTAATTATTGTAATTCATTTTTCTGATGTTTTCAATACTCTTTTCAATAACTTTTACATTATCACTGCCATATTTTTCTGTCACATTCTGTATTTCTTCATGTTTTTCAGAAAGCTCACAAGTGTTATATACAATTTTTTTCTTTCTTTCAGATTTTATATATACAACAAGGTCATCATGCCCTTTCGCTGATGAAAATACAGTCAGGCTATTCACATCCTGCAAATATTGCTCCATGCTTTCATATTGAATCCACAGCTGCTTTGGAACAGAATCAAAAGCCACTATCATATCGCTCATGATTTTTCCCTTGCTCTCATCCGTTTCATCAACTCTTCCCGTAATAAATACCTTGTTATCCTCCTTTAATATATGCCTGTATTTTTCGTATGTATTTGGAAATACAACCACTTCAACTGTTCCATATAAATCTTCCAGAACCAGAAATGCCATCTGCTGACCTTTTTTAGTTATCTTCACGCTGACTTCCGTCAGAATTCCACCGATTACCGCACTCTGTCCGTCCTTTACCACCGCATTTCCTTCTTCGTCTTTTACAAAATCCTTCGAAAATGCTGTAACCTGTTTTTTGATTGATTCCGTGTATTCTTCAAGGGGATGTCCACTGACATAAACGCCTATTACCTCCTTTTCAAATGCCAACAGAGTCTCCCTGTCATATTCCTCTACATCCGGCATTTTGATTTCAAAGTCAGCTTTCTCTTCTTCAGACATCATATCAAACAACGACATCTGTCCATCTATGGACTGTTTTCTTTCGCCGGCAACTTCTTCCATAATAGAGTTATATACTATCATCATCTGTTTTCGGTTTGCCCCGAAGCTGTCAAACGCTCCTGCTTTAATAAAATTCTCAATCGTACGTTTATTCACTTCTTTTCCCGACAGTCTCTCCACAAAATCTTTCAGATTGTTATATTTTCCATTTCTTTCACGCTCTGCAACGATGCTGTCTATCACATTTTTTCCAACACTCTTTATAGCCGAAAGACTATATCTTATGGAATTTCCGGATACTGAAAATCCGCTGTCTCCTTCATTAATATCAGGCGGAAGAATTTCTATTCCCATACTCTTACAGGTATATATGTATGACGTAACTTTTCCCGGATTATCAATGACAGATGTCATGATAGCCGCCATAAATTCAACCGGATAATAATATTTTAAATACGCGGTCTGATATGACACTACCGCATAGGCTGCCGCATGCGATTTGTTAAATGCATATTTTGCAAAATCCATCATCTCATCATAGATTTTTCCTGCAATATGCTCATCAACTCCGTTATTTACACAGCCTTTTACGCCTTCCGCTTCATTTCCATAGATGAAGTTTTTCCGCTCCTGCTCCATAACATACTGCTTTTTCTTCGACATGGCACGGCGCACCAGATCACTCCGTCCCCAGGTATATCCCGCAAGGTCTCTTACAATCTGCATAACCTGCTCCTGATATACTATACAGCCGTAAGTTGGTTTTAATATAGGCTCAAGCTGCGGACAATCGTATGTTATGTTATCAGAATTATTTTTTCCCGCAAGATATTTCGGAATAAAATCCATCGGTCCCGGACGATACAGTGAAATACCTGCAATCAAATCTTCTATGCTCTCCGGTTTTAGTTCTGTCATGAAGTTTTTCATACCGCCGCTTTCAAGCTGGAAAATACCTTCCGTCCTGCCGGTTCCGATGTAGTCCAATACTTCTTTATCATCAAACTTAATCTTATCTATATCTATCTTTTTGCCCGTGTTTTTCTCCACGAGTGAAATCGCATCTCTTATCACAGTAAGTGTACGAAGGCCTAAGAAGTCCATTTTTAACAGACCCAGTTCCTCTAAGGTAGTCATTATATACTGCGTAACAATAGGGCCATCCATCGATTTTGAAAGCGGCACATATTCATCAACCGGCTTGCTGCTGATAACCACACCTGCGGCATGCATTGATGTATGTCTTGGCAGTCCCTCAAGCCTTTTTGCCATATCTATCAGATTGTGAATATTCTCATCATTTTCATAAACGCTCCTCAAATCTTTATTGACTTTCATCGCACCGTCAATTGTCATTCCAAGGTCATTTGGTATCATTTTTGCAATAGAATCCGGCACGGCGTATGGCATGTCAAGAACACGCCCGACATCTCTTATGACACCCTTTGCCTTGAGCGTTCCAAAGGTTACAATCTGCACTACCTGCTCTTTACCGTATTTTTCCACCACATAGTCGATTACTTCCTGTCGCCTTTCGTAGCAGAAATCTACGTCTATATCCGGCATGGATACTCGCTCCGGATTAAGGAATCTTTCAAAAATAAGGCTGTAGTGTATAGGGTCGATATCTGTAATTTCCAGACAATAAGCGACAATACTTCCTGCTGCCGAACCTCTTCCGGGACCAACCATGATTCCATTCCTTTTCGCATAATTGATAAAATCCCACACGATAAGAAAATAATCAACATACCCCATGTTACGTATGGTTGTCAGCTCATAGTCCAGTCTCTCTTTTAACTCCGGACCACCCTCAGGATATCGCTTTTCAAATCCACGGTCACATAAATATTTAAGATAACCATAGGAATCATATCCCTCCGGTACGTCATATTTTGGAAGCTTCGGAACTCCAAATTCTATCTCAACATTGCAACGCTCTGCTATCCTGTGAGTGTTTTCAAGTGCTTCCAATGCGTACGGAAATACTGCTTTCATCTCTTCTTCGGATTTGAGATAAAACTGTCCTCCCTCATATCTCATCCTGTCTTCATCCTGAACCTTTTTTCCGGTCTGGATACATAATAGGATATCATGTGCCACACTGTCTTCCTCTCTGATGTAGTGAACATCGTTTGTGGCGATAAGAGGTATTCCGGTTTCCTTACTCATCCTTAGAAGCTGCTGATTAACAATCTGCTGGTCTGCTATCCCATGATCCTGCAGCTCAAGAAAATAATTTCCCTCACCGAATATCTCGAGGTGTCTGAGTGCCGCCGCTTTTCCTTCTTCATACATTCCGTCTTTTAAGTATCTCTGCACTTCGCCCGCCAGGCATGCACTTGAAGCAATTATCCCCGAATGATATTCCTTAAGAACCTCATAATCAACTCTCGGTTTGTAATAGAATCCTTCCGTAAATCCTTTGGAAACGATTTTTACAAGATTGCTGTATCCTTCGTTATTTTCTGCAAGAAGAACCAGATGGTTGTATCTGTTATCATACGTTCCCGTTTCTCTTTCAAATCTTGATCCGGGTGCAACATATACTTCACATCCTATAATAGGCTTGATTCCTTCTGCTTTCATAGCTCTGTAAAAATCAATTACCCCATACATGACTCCATGATCCGTCACGGCAATGCTGTCCATTCCAAGTTCTTTTACCCTTGCCGCCAGTTCTTTTATCTTACAGGAGCCATCTAAAAGACTGTATTCCGTATGTACATGTAAATGTGTAAATGCCATCTGACCTTCCCTTCCTTTCCTTCTACGTCACGCAATAATTATATCACGCAAAAAGGCGACGGTCCGTCACGAAAATGACGTACTGTCACCTTTTTATTATTTACTATATTTACTGTCCTTTACTACTTAAATAATGCTCAATGCTGTCAATTGCTTCCTGCTCATCTTCACCCTCTGCCGATACAATAACATGTTCTCCTGTTGCCAGTCCCAATGTCATCATTCCCATAATACTTTTCGCATTTACCTTCTTGTTATCATGCTCAACATAAATAGAACTCTCGAATTTACTTGCCACCTGTACAAATACTGCCACAGGTCTTGCCTCCAGCCCCGTCTGAATCTCGATTGTCATATTCTTGGTTACCATAATAATGTTCCTCCTTAATTTCTTAAACCATCCGCTATTTCACTGATTTTCCTTAATCTGTGATTAACACCTGACTTACCAACTGGTGGACTGAGCATTTCCCCAAGTTCCTTCAGCGACGCATCCGGATTATCAAGCCTCGCTCTGGCTATCATTTCCAGTCCTTCTGACAGTTTAGATAATCCTACCGTATCTCTTATGTAAGTAATATCTTCCATCTGTTTTACAGACGCCGATATGGTTTTTTTTAAATTTGCAGTTTCGCAATTAACTTTTCGGTTCACGGAATTACGCATTTCTTTTAAGATTCTTACATTCTCCAGCTGCATCAAAGCCACATGCGCTTCCATAACATTTAATATGTCCACGATTCCGGAGCCTTCTTTGATATATACCACATAATGCCTCTTCCTTTCAACTATTTTCGCATCGATTTTAAAATAATTTATCATCTCCTGCAGTTGAACAGCCTTTTCCATGGTGGCACACACTATCTCAAAGTGGTAAAATTTTTCCGGGTCGCTTATGGAACCTGCCGACAAAAAAGCACCTCTGATAAATGCTCTCTTGCAACATTCCTGCATGACAACAACATTATTTACAATGGAAAGATTCTCTGCAATCTCATTATCGTCATTGATAAGCTTCGTAGCCAAAAGAACTTTTTTTGCATCTTCATGTTCTTTCACAATCACCGAATATACCTTTGAATTTCTGACCAGACGATTCTGTCTGATAGAAATTTCAGTATTTATATTAAATGTTTTTCTCAATAATGTAAAGCACTTTCTTGCAACAGATAAATTTTCTGTATGAATTTTTATCATATACATATCATTTACTGAGATGGTAATACGTCCGCAAAGGCTGATAATTGCAGTCAATTCCGCTATCATACAATGCCTTGCCCCGGAGCTCTGTCTGGAAAGTTCTTCCTTGACCTGTCCTGAAAACGACATAAAAAACATCCTTTCGTTAACGTTTTATATCTCTATGTTCAATATTTACACCAATGGAATCTATTTTTTTAAGCCTGTCATACAATGCGTTTGCTGTAGTAACCGACCTGTGTTTCCCTCCGGTGCAGCCTACGGCTATCACAAGCTGTGTCTTTCCTTCTTTGATATAATTTGGAATCAGGAAATCCATCATATCCACTAATTTATCTATAAATACGGCATAAACGGGTGAACTCATAACATATTCCTGAACTTCTTTTTCGTTTCCCGTCTTATTCCGCAGTTCCTCTTCATAATAAGGATTTGGCATAAATCTCACATCAAACACAAGGTCCGCATCTGTGGGAATCCCATATTTAAATCCAAATGACAACACTGTCACAAAAAGATTCCTGAAATTTTTATCTTCTACTATAATTCTTTCTACCTGATGCTTGAGTTCCCGTGTCAATGTTCTACTCGTATCTATGATGTAATCAGCACGATTTTTTAAAAACTCAATAGCCTGTCTTTCCCTCGCAATTCCCTCATCCACTCTTCCCTCTGCGGCCAACGGATGACTTCTTCTGGTTTCCTTGTATCTCTTTATGAGTGTCTCATCACTTGCATCTAAAAAAATCATTTCAAAATCAAACTTTCTTTTTATCCCATCAAGTATCTCGGATAAATCGTCCAGCGCCTGTCCACTTCTAATGTCAATCCCCAATGCAATCTTACGGCTTTCATCGTCACTTGAAAATGATAATTCAGCAAATTTAGATATGAGCTGAACCGGTAAATTATCTACACAGAAGTACTGTGCATCCTCCAAAAATTTTAATGTTGTACTTTTTCCTGCTCCCGACATTCCTGTCACAATAACGAATCTTTTGTCCAATTTCATTCCCATGCCTTTCGTTATTTTATTATCCCAGTATCTTTACTTCCGGGTCTAATCTTATGTTATATTTTTCAAACACTTTATCAGATACATACTCCATCAGTTCTAATATGTCTGTTGCCGATGCATTATCCTTATTCACGATAAATCCGCAATGCTTTTCCGACACCTGTGCTCCGCCAATCATTTTTCCTTTAAGACCTGCATCCATTATCAGTTTGCCTGCATAATATCCCTCCGGCCGTTTAAAAGTACTTCCGGCACTCGGGTATTCTAACGGCTGTTTGTCTTTTCTTCTGCCGGCAAAATCGTCCATTTTAGCTTTTATCTCTTCTTTGTCTCCAAGATTTAACTTCATCACTGCCTCAAGCACAATGTATTGTTTTTCCATTACTATACTATGCCTGTATCCTAATTTCAATTCACTATTATTTAAATTTAAAATATTTCCATTTTCATCGATTACTTTTACGCTCTCTAATACCTGTGACATTTCGCCGCCATACGCGCCCGCATTCATAGTAACAGCCCCACCTAATGAGCCGGGAATTCCTGATGCAAATTCAAGTCCGGTAAGTCCTTCTTTGTATGCTATTGATGCAATCTTTGATAATTTTGTCCCCGCAAGAGCCCTGATTTTATTACCCGATACTTCGCATTTATCAAATTTTGAACCTATGTATATGACTGCACCATCATATCCTGTATCTTTTACCAAAAGATTACTTCCATTTCCAACTATGTAATACTTTGCGTCAACTTTTTTCAGATAATTTATTAAGCCGATTATATTATTTTCATCCGGTATCAGAAAGTATTTCGCACATCCACCTGCCCTAAAGGTGGTATGTCTGCTCATATCTTCATTCTCAAAAACATTTTCCGGTCCAATTATTTTTTTGATTTCTTCTATATTTATCATACCATAACTATACCGCTCAAAAGCGCTGCCTTATGGCAACGCTTTTTTCTACAGTATTCTACCTTTCAAATATTTAACACAATATTAATGCTGCTGCACCATACATACCCGCGTCATTTCCTAATGTTGCCAATGCAAATTTTGCATTTCTGCATGCCTTAAATGCCTTTTCCATATATTTTTCTTCTATCTTATCAAGAAGGAATTTACCTGCTTTACTTACCCCTCCTCCTATAACAATTACCTGCGGATTTGTTACTGCAGCTATATGCGCTGCAGCAATTCCAAGGTACTCTGCAAGCTTATCAACTACTATCATCGCTGCTTTATCGCCTTCTTTTGCCGCATCAAATATATCTTTGCAGGTGAAATCACTGTTATCTCTTAACGGTGTCGGAATATCGGTGTTTGCAAGGAGTTTTTTTGCTTCTCTTACGATTCCCGTAGCAGAACCTACAGTCTCAAGACATCCTTTTTTTCCACATCCGCATACCTCAGCATCTTCATCATACACAACAGGCATATGTCCGATTTCTCCTGCTGCACCGTTTGAACCCGTGATAATCTTATCACCTATAATAACTCCTCCACCTACTCCTGTACCGAGTGTGATTAGAATCAGGTCTTCAAAGCCGATTCCGCCTCCCTGCCAGTTTTCTCCAAGTGCCGCTACATTTGCATCATTTCCTGCTTTTACTTTAACGCCACCAAGCATCTGCGAGAATTTTTCTTCAACATTGAACACGCCCCATCCAAGGTTTACGCAGTTCAATACGGTTCCGTCTTTTGTAATAGGTCCCGGTATTCCGATTCCTACTCCAAGCAAATCTTCTCTGCTAATCTTTTTCTCAACAAGCTTTTTATCTATCTCATTACAGATATCTTCAAGAATGTGACTTCCTTCATCTTCTTTTCTTGTAGGAATCTCCCAGCTGTCCACAAGCTTTGCTTCTGTCGTGAATATTCCCATCTTAACTGTCGTTCCGCCAACGTCTATCCCAAAACATATTTTTTCCATCTCTTATCCTCCATGTAGTAATGTATATTACTTAATTATCTTTTTTGCTTCCGAGGTTTGCCTGCACACGGTTATATAATTCGAGTGCTGCATTATACCCCATCTTTTTCTGTCTGTGATTAACTGCTGCTGATTCTACTATAACTGCAAGATTTCGTCCCGGTCTGATTGGAATCGAATTACATACAACTTTATTTCCCAAAAATTCTATATACTGTTCTTCCAGTCCCAGTCGGTCATACTCTTTCTCGCGGTTCCATTCTTCAAGTTTTATCACCATGTCAATGTTTCCGGTCTCTTTTACACTTTGCACACCGAATAATGTCTTCACATCGACTATTCCGATACCTCTCAGTTCAATAAAATGTCTTGTGATATCAGGTGCAGTTCCCACAAGTGACACGTCACTTACTTTTCTAATCTCCACCACATCATCGCTCACAAGTCTGTGTCCGCGCTTAATCAGCTCCAATGCGGCTTCACTCTTTCCAATACCGCTTTCACCCATAATAAGAACACCTTCACCATACACGTCAACCAGTACGCCATGTATGGAAATGCACGGTGCAAGTTCCACATTCAGCCATCTTATAATCTCAGCCATAAATGCCGATGTGGTGTTTGAAGTATTGAGAATAGGCACTCCGTATTCATTTGCCATCTCCAAAAGTTCTTCTCCCGGTTTCAAATCCCTGCAAAAAATCAGACATGGTATCTTCGCAAGCAGAATCTCTTTGTATACTTCTTTTCTCTTCTCGATATCCAACTGCTCCAGATATGTATATTCAACAAATCCTATTACCTGAACTCTGTCATTGGGAAAATGTTCGTAAAATCCCGTAAGCTGCAGGGCAGGTCTGTTGATATCTGTCTGGGTAACTCTTATTGAATCCGTATCTATATCAGGTGTAAGGTTATTCAGACACATTTTCTCTATAATCTTACTTAAACTAACTGATTGCATTCTTATTATTCCTTCCTTTCTTGTTTTTATCACAGTTACAACATGGTATTATTTTATCACATTAATGGAAAAAATCATAGACTTTTTGTGCCGCAGAACGGTTCATTGAAGGAACATTTTTCAGCTCTTCCACTTCTGCATTTTTGATTCCATCTATCGACTTATAGTATTTCATTAATGCTTTTTTTCTGGACGGACCGATTTCTTCTATATCGTCCAGAACTGAGTGTATCTGTGCCTTTCCTCTGAGGCTCTTATGATATTCTATCGCAAATCTGTGCGTTTCATCCTGAATTCTTGTTATCAGCCGGAATTCTTCAGAATGTGTGTCTATTGGTATCTCCTGATTGTCGAAATACAGTCCCCTTGTCCGGTGGTGATCATCTTTTACCATACCGCACACTGCAATGTTTAAGTTGTATTTTTCAAGCACTTTTAATGCGATGTTTACCTGTCCTTTACCTCCATCCATCATTATCAAATCCGGAAATCTGGTAAATTTTCCTTCGTCTATCTTTTTTTCTTCCAATGCAGCTATCTCTTTGAGTCCATGCTCAAATCTTCTTGTCAGTACTTCTTCCATGCTGGCGTAATCATCAGGCCCCTTTACTGATTTTATTTTGAATTTCCTGTAATCATTCCTTTTTGGTTTTCCATTTTCATATACTACCATTGAACCTACTGATTCAAATCCGTTTGTATTTGAGATATCGTATGATTCCACTCTAACGATTTTTTCCATGCCAAGCAGACTGCTGATACGGGCCATTGCACCTGTCGTACGTATTTCTTCACGTTTTATCTTCTCTCTGTCCTGAGTAAGTACCATTGTCGCATTTTTGATTGCCAGCTCTACCAGTTTTTCTTTTTCTCCTTTTTTAGGCACCTTTATTTCTACTTTATTTCCTTTTTTGACGGTCAGCCACTGTTCTAATAGTTGTAAGTCGTCTATCTCACATTGAACCAGTAATTCTTTCGGGATATACGGCGTGCCTGCATAGTATTGTTTGATGAAACTCGAAAGTAGTTCTCCACCGCTGTGCTGCATGGCTGTAGTCAGATGGAAATGTTCTCTTCCAAGTAATTTTCCCTGTCTTATGAAAAATACCTGCACAACCGCATCCGGTCCGTCAGCCGAATATGCAAGTACGTCTCTGTCCATCAGTTCACTGCTTGTAATCTTCTGTTTCTGGGCTATGTTTTTGACGCTTTGCAACAGGTCTCTGTACCCGGCCGCTTCTTCATACTCCATTTTTTCTGATGCATCGTACATTTTTGTCTCTAACATTTTTATAACTTCATCATAATTGCCATTCAGAAAATCCTGTACTTTTTTAAATCTTTCTCTGTATTCTTCCTGCGATACATAACCCATGCACGGAGCATCGCATTGATGTATGTGATAGTTCAGACACGGTCTTCCTTTTCCGATGTCTCCCGGCAGTGATTTTCTGCATGTCCGTACTTTATAGATTTTTGATAATAATTCTATTGTATCCTTTACCGCGCCCGCACTTGTATACGGTCCGTAGTACTTTGAGTTGTCTTTCTTCATTTTTCTTGCAAACATTACTCTTGGATAAGGTTCATTTACTGTAAGTCTTATGAATGGATATGCCTTATCATCTTTGAGCATCGTATTGTACTTTGGCCGGTGTTCTTTTATAAGGTTACATTCGAGTATCAATGCTTCCATTTCTGAATCTGTAACAATGTACTCAAACCTCTTGATTCTTGATACCATCTGTTCTATTTTGGGCGAACGAACACGGCTTTCCTGAAAATACTGTCTGACTCTGTTTTTTAAGCTGATTGCTTTTCCTATGTAAATTATCTCATCTTTTTCATCATGCATAATATAAACTCCCGGTTGTCCCGGGAGTTTTTTCAGTTCTTCTCTGATATCGAAATACATTCTTTTTCCTCTTCGTTTTCTTCTTCTATTCCATTTACGGAATTGAAAATCCTCATAAATTCTTTTCCTGTAATTGTCTCTTTTTCGTATAAAAATTCGGCAATTGCATCCAATGCTTTCCTGTTATCACTAAGAAGTTTCTTTGCTCTTTCGTAGCAGTCTTTCAGAAGATTTTTTACTTCCTCATCTACTTCGGCTGCCGTGGCATCACTGCAATTTAATGTAGCCCGTCCGTCTAAGTATCTGTTCTCCACCACCTCTAGTGACATAAGACCAAACTTTTCTGACATTCCGTATTGTGTAATCATGGCTCTTGCAAGTTCTGTGGCTTTTTCCATATCGTTTGAGGCTCCGGTAGTCACTGATGAAAATACAATTTCTTCTGATGCCCGTCCTCCTAAAAGTGTAACGATTCTCGCCATCATTTCTTCCTTTGACATAAGGAATTTTTCTTCTTCCGGAACCTGCATCACGTATCCCAGAGCTCCCATCGTTCTCGGTACTATCGTTATCTTTTGTACCGGTTCTGCCTGCTTTTCGAGCGCTGTAATCAATGCGTGCCCCACCTCGTGATATGCAACTGTCTTTTTCTCTTTCGGACTTAATATTCTGTCTTTTTTCTCTTTTCCTGCGATAACTACTTCTACCGACTCGAGCAGGTCTTTTTGTGATATCGCTTTTCTTCCTGCTTTTACTGCGGTAATCGCTGCCTCATTTATCATATTTGCCAAATCAGAACCTACTGCTCCTGATGTCGATAGTGCTATCTCTTCAAGGTCAACTGTCTCGTCCATCGATACTCCTTTTGAGTGTACTTTGAGCACATCGATTCTTCCTTTTAAATCCGGCTTATCGACTATGATTCTTCTGTCAAATCGTCCCGGTCTTAGTAATGCCTTATCAAGCACATTTGGTCTGTTAGTGGCCGCAAGTATGAATAATCCCTTTGAGGTGTCAAATCCATCCATCTCTGAGAGTAACTGATTCAATGTCTGTTCACGTTCAGAATCTACTCCTCCACGTCCATTGTCTCTGCTCTTTCCTATGGCATCTATCTCATCTATGAAGATGATACATGGTGCAGACTGCTGTGCCTGTCTGAACAGGTCTCTTACTCTTGATGCTCCAACTCCTACATACATTTCTACAAAGTCTGAACCTGCAAGTGAGAAGAACGGTACGTTTGCTTCTCCCGCTACTGCCTTCGCGAGTAATGTCTTTCCCGTACCCGGCGGTCCTACCAGTAACGCACCCTTTGGAAGCTTAGCACCTATCTTGGAATATTTTCCCGGAGAATGTAAAAAGTCCACAATCTCCACAAGGGATTCTTTCGCTTCTTCCTGACCTGCCACGTCCTGAAATGTAACTCCGGTTTCTTTTTCCACATATACTTTTGCGTTTGAGCGTCCCACGCCCATGATTCCGCCTCCGCCGCCGGACATTTTTCTGAATATCATCATCCCAAAGATATAGATAATAGCAAACGGAAGAAGATACTCTAACAGAATAATTGCAATATTTGAACTTGAATTTTCAAGTTTTCCCTTGAAGCTGATATCATCTGATTTTTTCAATTCATCTATTATGTCAGGGTCATTTAATTCTGTTGTCCAGTATGTGTATTTAATGTATGACTTTTCAGCCTCCTTCGGTACTATCGTAATCTTCCCTGACGATGTAAATTCCACTGAATCAATTTCATCATTTTTTATCATATCCAGAAATTCGTTGTACGTTATCTCCTTTGTCGTGGCACTGCTCATCACTGTCGACATAATCGCACTTCCAAACAGCGTAATCAAAGCCGCTATTACCAATATAATAACTGTCTGCTTTGTCTTCGGAGATTTCTGTGACGAATCATTTTTCTTATCATTATCTTCCATTCATCATAACCATGCCTTTCATAATAATAAACAATTATATGATTAGTTTAACCATAAATCAATATTCTTATTGAGAAATTAACAAACTTATCACATTTTTTGTTATTATTTGCTTCGATGTTTTGTCGGCGGCCGGCGCTTTGGGAGGTTTTGGGAGTTTTTTTGTGGCGACAAATCTTGCTTTCTATGTTTTCTCACCTATTTTCTCTTTTTTGCGTTTTTAGGTGAGTTTTTTCTTGTGACAACACGTCTTGCTTCTCTTGTTTTCTCACCTATTTTCTCTTTTTTGCATTTTTAGGTGAGTTTTATCTTGTGACACCATATCTTACTTTTTTATCCTGTGTCTGCCATGACAGACATTCTTCCCACGCTCTACTTTTCCACAGTTTTTTCATTTCTCCACCTCTATCAAAAGACACATCGGTTTGAGTTCCATTTCTTCCATTCCGCTTTCTAAAAATTACTATTCACCGCTGATTACAGAAATGCAAAAGAATTGTATTTCCGTAATTTAACAACCGCCCGAACCGATTTCATAATCAATCCGGGCGGCCGTCCTTCTTTATTGCCACATTTTTATGCTATTTTACTTTTACTTTCACTATCTTACTGTAAGCTCCGCTGTTGCTTATTTTTTTACTGTAAGCACATACTCTCACATAGTAAGTTTTACCTGATTTTAATTTACTTATCTTTACGCTCTTTTTACCAGAAGCGACTTTTACTTTTTTACTATTTTTAGTAAATGTCTTGTTTGTTGCATATTGAACAATATATCCACTTCCTGATACTGCCTGCCATTTTACCGTAAGTGATTTTTTTGCAGATACAGCTTTCACACCGGTTACTTTTTTAGGCAATGTGGTCATTGTGACTGCTTTACTGAACGAACTCTTCTTTGTAGCATTATTAACTTTAGCATACGCTCTTACCTTATATGTATAAACAGTTCCAGCCGTTAATTTTTTGTTTGTGTAAGAAGTCTTTTTCGTAGTTGCTACCTTCTTGTATTTGCCATTTGCTTCTTTTCTGTAAATCTGATATCCGTCTGCGCCATCAAAAGCTGTCCATTTAAGTTGAATCGCACTCTTTGAATTCTTTGCCTGACGAACTCCTGTCACTTTACCTGTCAATGCTGTTGCTTCCTGTGACTCTGTAGATTGTTCTTCTGTAACTGTTGTCTCTGTCTGCGCATCTGTTGTCGTCTCTATCTCTCCTGAAGTTGTTGTCTCTTCTATTGCTGCAGTTGTTGTCTCTTCTGATAATGTCGTCTCATCCTGTTTTGTTGTCTGTGACTGCGTTGTTGTCTCGCCCTGTTTTGTTGTCTGCGACTGTGTTGTTGTCTCGCCCTGTTTTGTTGTCTGTGACTGTGTTGTCGTCTCGCCCTGTTTTGTTGTCTGTGACTGCGTTGTTGTCTCGCCCTGTTTTGTTGTCTGTGACTGCGTTGTCGTCTCGCCCTGTTTTGTTGTCTGTGACTGTGTTGTTGTCTCGCCCTGCTTCGTTGTCTGTGACTGCGTTGTCGTCTCGCCCTGTTTTGTTGTCTGCGACTGCATTGTCGTCTCACTCTGCTTTGTTGTGGTCTGCTTCTCTGTCGTAGTCTGCGACTGCGTTGTCGTCTCACCCTGCTTTGTTGTGGTCTGCTTTTCTGTCGTAGTCTGGGACTGTGTTGTTGTCTCACCCTGTTTTGTTGTGGTCTGCTTTTCTGTCGTAGTCTGAGACTGCGTCGTCGTCTCCTCAGGTTCTGACGTCTTTACCGTATATGTAGCTGATGAATTAATATTTGCATCGGAATAAATGTAATAATTAATATCCTTAGGCAGTACTGTTGTAAATACTACATTAGAACTGCTGTCTAATATACTAAATTGCTTTCCGGCACTATATGTAGTTCCTGATGAGCTTCCTCCACCGAAGCCGCCGAAACCGCCACCGCCAGGGCCGCCTGACCCACCGGATGAACTGCTTTTACTTGAAATGTATGACTGCTTTCCTGAAGAAGACGGTGTAGTAGCCATTGCTCCGGAACCTGCTCCAAAAATAGTTCCTCCATTGATGGTGACTGTTCCATCTGCATCTATCGGCTCATTATCTCCGCCGGCTTTCTGTCCAAATACCACTATATTTCCACCGTTAAAATTAATTGTGTTATTAGAATCAATTCCGTCTCCATCTACATTAATATATATATCGCCTCCATATATATCGATAGAATATGATGAATTATTCTCCTGCTGCTGCATGCCCGGACCACCTCCGCCCGGATTAAACTGATTATCATTACCAGAGCCGGAATCACTTCCATTAGAAGAACCGCCCGCAGCATTGATACCGTCATCAGATGCTGCTATATTAATGTCACCGCTGTATATGTAAACTGTTCCTGCTTCCAGTCCTTCATATGCTGACTCAATCGTAATCTCAGGACCGCTTGAAGAATTCTCAGTACCAACAATCAATGATGTGTCACCGTGCATACCATCATCAGATGTTTTTATGTTAAATGTTCCGCCTGTCACCGTTACATACTGGTTTGAATGAAATGCATCATCAGCACTGTTCACAACAAATGTACCATCTGAAACCACAATACTATTCGTTCCTTTAAATGCCTTGCAGCTCGCAGAAGTACTTGTAAGTTTTGTAGTATAACCTCCATTAGTAGTTACATTAAATGTTCCGCCTGATATCGTAAGCTCATTGTCTGCCTGAACACCATCCTCAGTCGCATTAATTGTAATGTCACCACCTGTTATCGCAACATCACCTAAAGATGCTGTGTCACCTTCATCCGGTGATGCTTTTATTCCATCTCCACCAGCCGTAAGATTTAATGTTCCTCCCGTAACTACTACTTTGCTGTCTGATGCAATCGCATTATTGACTGCGTCTACTGTAAGATTCTCTTCTGAAATGGTTATAACAGCCTCGCTTGCACCCTTGATTCCATTCTTTGCATTTGCATCAATGTCAAGAGCACCTGTTCCCGATAAAGTAAGCACCGAACCGGACTTTGCTTTGATAACGGCATCATCCGCTTCCACCTCCTCTGTTCCTGTAGTTGTATCGGCTGCTACTGACAGATTCGCCTGAGTATCAGCGAGGTGGTTTAACGTACCCTCATTCGCAATGATTTCTACCTCTGTGGATTTATTACATGAAATAGGTGCCGAAATTCCTGTTGAAGTCAAATCAAGACCGTCCAGAACAATAGTTACCCCCGTCGTTCCTTTCTTCACAGTAACCGTTCCATTTGAACAACTTCCTTTTAATACATAAGTACCTGACCCTGTAATCTTCACATCAGTGCCGGTTATCTCAATGCTGCTATATAATCCTTCGGATGAAACACTCTCATTAGTAAAATTTACCAGAGTAGCATTTGATGTAGTATAGGACTGAGCCGCATTTACAAATGTACTCTGTCCTAAAACTTCACCCAAAATCATGGTCGCTGTTAAAACAGAAGATGCAAAATTTTTAATCTTTCTCTTCATATATCCTACCTCCATTTTTACTTTAGGGATGTCTTCATTATATCTTCTTACATTATTTTCCACAATATTTATGTCCATTATTTCACTAAGATTACACACTTTGGACACACTTTCCAAATTTTTGTATTTTGATATAGAATTATTTTTTGATTCGAGTTATAATAAAATTTGTATTTATTTTTTAGGAGGATTTTTATATGCCAGTAAAATATGTATTTGTAACAGGTGGTGTTGTATCCGGTCTCGGTAAAGGTATAACCGCTGCGTCTTTAGGCAGACTTTTAAAAGCCAGAGGCTATTCTGTAACAATGCAGAAGTTTGACCCATATATTAATATAGATCCGGGAACCATGAATCCTATCCAGCACGGTGAAGTATTTGTCACAGATGACGGTGCTGAGACGGATCTCGACCTCGGTCATTATGAGAGATTTATCGATGAAAGTCTCACGAAGAACTCTAATGTAACCACAGGAAAGATTTATTGGTCTGTTCTTTCAAAAGAACGTCGTGGTGATTTCGGTGGAGGCACAGTACAGGTTATTCCACATATTACGAACGAAATCAAGAGCCGTTTTCATAGAAATTTTACTACAAAGGATACGGAAATCTGTATTATCGAGGTAGGCGGTACAGTCGGTGATATCGAGAGCCAGCCTTTCCTTGAAGCCATAAGACAGTTCCAGCATGATATAGGACATGAAAATGCTATACTGATTCACGTTACATTGATTCCTTATCTTAAGTCCTCAGGTGAAATGAAGACAAAGCCGACTCAGGCAAGTGTAAAGGAATTGCAGGGTATGGGTATCCAGCCGGATATTATCGTATGCCGTTCCGAGCATCCGCTTGATTCCGCACTTAAGGACAAGATTGCTTTGTTCTGTAATGTTCCTAAGAGCCATGTTATGCAGAATCTGGATGTTGAGTATTTGTACGAGCTTCCTTTAGTTATGGAAGAGGAACACCTTGCACAGGTTGCATGTGAATGTCTCCAGCTTGACTGCCCTGAACCTGATTTAAAGGAATGGGCTGCGATGGTTGATGCATGCAAGCACCTTGACAAGACGGTACGTGTTGCTCTTGTCGGAAAATATATATCTCTTCATGATGCTTACATCAGTGTTGTAGAATCTTTGAAACATGCCGGCATCGCAAACGGAGCAGCAGTAGATATTAAATGGGTGGATTCCGAAAAGGTAACTGCTGAAAATGCTGCCGAGATATTCAGTGACGTATCAGGAATTCTTGTTCCGGGCGGATTCGGTGACAGAGGAATTGACGGTAAGATTGAAGCAATTCATTATGCAAGAGTGAATAAGATTCCATTTCTCGGACTTTGTCTTGGAATGCAGCTTTCAATCGTAGAGTTTGCAAGAAATGTTGTAGGTTATGATGACGCTCACAGTGTGGAGCTTAATCCTTCTACTACTCATCCTGTTATTCATCTTATGCCTGAACAGGACGGTGTTGAAAACATAGGTGGAACTTTAAGACTCGGTTCTTATCCTTGCGTACTTGATAAAAATTCAAAAGCGTACGAAGTATATGGCGAGGAAACTATCCATGAGAGGCACAGACACCGCTATGAAGTAAATAATGATTACAGAAATGTTCTTATTGAAAATGGAATGAAGCTTTCAGGTATTTCGCCTGACGGACGTATAGTTGAAATGGTCGAGATAACTGATCATCCTTGGTTTATTGGTACTCAGGCACACCCTGAATTAAAGTCAAGACCTAACAGACCTCATCCATTATTCAACGGATTTATTAAAGCTTCTTTAGAAAATAAATAATTTGTAGCTATTCAGAGCCAAATAAAAATCTTAAAAAAGGGCTGTGCCTTATGATATCATATCATAGGCAACAGCCCTAATTTTAGGTTTTCTTTAATAGTTTACATCAACTGCTATTCCATGATCTATTGCATATTTATACGCAACTGAATCTTTATTACATTGGATTTTCAGATCAGATGAACAATCCTCAAATACTTGATTTCCCATAATCTTCACACTGTCAGGTATTCTTATACTCTGCAATGCACTACAAGAACTAAATGCTTCGCTACGTATTTTTACTGTGCCATCAGGAATTTCTATACTCTTTAAACCAGAGCAACTAGAAAATGCATTTTTTTCTATTATCTTAATGCTATCCGACATTTTTACACTTTTTAAGTTTCTACAACAACCAAATGCAGTTTTTCCTATTTTTTGAACACTATTAGGGATTTCTACACTCTGTATTATAATATTAAATATAAAAGCTCCGTCTCCTATCTGTTTTACTTCATAACCATCAATCTTACCCGGAATTACTACATCTTTTTTCTCTCCTACGTATCCTGTAATTTTGACATACGAATTCTTAATAATCTTATATAAAAAATCTCCATAAGCCCATTCTTCCGGAAGTGCATTTTTTTCTATTTTTTTCACACTTGCAGGAATTTCTAAATTATGTAAATTATAACATTTTTCAAAAGCATATTCTTCTATCTTTTTCATACTATCCGGAATTTTTACACTCTGTAAACTAGTACATTTAAAGAATGCTAATCCTCCTATAATCTTAACACCACCAGAAATTTCTACAGTCTGTAAATTAGAACAAAATCCAAATGTATAATAAGGTATTTTTTTAATTCCTCCGGGTATCTTAACACTCTTTAACTTAACACAAAATTCAAACACTCTTGTTCCCATTTTCGTGACACTTTCCGGAATTTCTACAGTCCTTAAGTTTTCACAGGCTCTAAATGCCTTTGTTCCTATACTTGTAATGCTATTAGGTAATTTTATGCTTTGTAACTTCGAACATCCTGAAAACGCTTCAATTCCTATACTTGTAACGCTGTCAGGGATTTCTACGCTCTCCACGTTACAATCATGGCGAAACGCATACTTTCCTATCTGTTTTACTTTATGTCCGTCAATCTCACTTGGAATCACTACATTTTTTCCATTTCCCGTATACTTTCTAATTCGGACATATGAATTACCTACAACCGTATATTTAAAATCTCCATATGTCTTAGAAGCATCTCCATATGCGACTATTCCTGTAATATTTTCAGGTACAATATTTCTTTTTGCCGGGATTAAAATGATTCCAACTAACAAAGCAATAAATGCCACTGTTTTAAATATTTTGTTTTTCTTCTTCATATTTTTTACCATTCCCTTTCATAAAATTTCTCCGCTACTTTATACCTTTATAATATAATATTTTTGTAATATTTTCAAGTATTTTGTAACTTTTTGACAGCTGATTGCTTATTTTTACGTTTTTTTTGCTTTTTGTGCATCCTGCATCAATTTTCTTTCATAAAAAGCTATAATAACTTTCGAGAAGTCGTTGGTGCGGTAACAATTGATTTCTCAAAGTGAATAATTCTTAGGGATTTCTGGCATTAAATTCCAGATTTTCTATGACATCTATAATGCCATGCCCACAATTCATTATCATTCCGCGATATAAGAATGTATTCACAAAGATTCTTTAAAAGGGTTGGGTAGAAGTTTTAGAATTTGTGTAGAATTACATTCCTCCTCTACACAGCATTCGGGGCGAAAGCCCCGAATGTAAAACAATTTGTATTTCCAGACTTAGTTACAATATTTTTTACCTGAACTGGCTTTCGTATAATCTTTTATAAAATCCGTTTTCTTTCAACAATGATTCATGTGTTCCCTGTTCTATTACATTTCCGTCCTTCATGACAAGTATTATGTCCGCTGATTGAATCGTTGAGAGTCTGTGTGCTACTATAAAGCTTGTTCTTCCCTTCATCATTTTTGCAAATGCACTCTGTATTTTTAACTCGGTTCTAGTATCTATCGAAGATGTTGCCTCATCTAATATAAGCATTGGAGGAAGGCAAAGCATTATTCTCGCTATACATAATAACTGTTTTTGTCCCTGTGAAAGACTTCCGCCATCTTCGCCGATTACGGTATCATACCCATTCTCCAGCCTTTTGATAAAACTGTGTGCATGTGCTGCCCTGGCTGCCTCTATTGCTTCTTCTTTTGTCGCATCGGGTTTACCATATGCAATGTTTTCAAATATTGTTCCTGATTTTAACCACGTTTCCTGCAAAACCATGCCATAAGATTTTCTTAAGTTTTCTCTTTTAATATTCCTTATGTCAACACCATCAACACGGATACTTCCTTCATTTATCTCATAAAATCTCATCAACAGATTAATAAGCGTCGTTTTCCCGCATCCGGTCGGACCCACTATCGCCACCCTCTGTCCCGGTTTGATATTAAGCGAAAAGTCCTGTATTAATTTTTGTTCCGGCGTATACGAAAAATAAACATTTTTAAGGCTGACATTTCCTCTCACATTTTCAATACTTATCGCACTTTCATCTTCAGGAACCTCCGGCTCTTCTTCGATAAATTCAAAAATTCCTGCTGCACAGGCCAACGCATTTTGTAATTCCGTTACAACACCTGATATTTCGTTAAATGGCTTTGTGTATTGATTGGCATAACTTAAGAGACATGATAATTGTCCAACCGATATATTCCCGGTGATAACGGAAAATGCTCCTACAAGTCCTACACCGGTGTAAACCAGACTGTTTACAAAACGTGTTGACGGATTTACAAGTGATGAAAAAAACACGGCGTCAAGTGAACATTTTTCAAGTCTTGCATTTATTTCATCAAATTTTTTAAGTGCTTCCTCTTCATGACAATATGCCTGAACAACCTTCTGATTTCCAATCATTTCGTCTATTAATGCTGTCTGCTCACCTCTGGTTGCAGCCTGTAGTTTGAACATTTTATAGGTTCTGCCAGCTATGAAATTTGCCACAAACAATGAAACCGGAGTAATCAAAACTACTACAAGTGTTATTTTTATATTGACTGTCAACATAAACGCAAGTGTTCCAAATATTGTTAATACTCCTGTAAATAATTGGGTGAATCCCATAAGCAGACCTTCTGACAGCTGCTCTACATCCGCAACTATTTTGCTGACAATATCCCCCGTCTGCCTTCCATCTATATATTTAAGCGGGAGGGTTTTTATTTTTGCAAAGGCTTCTTTTCTAATATCCTGAACCATTCCATATGTCATTTTGTTATTGCATATGTTCATTCCCCATTGCGAGAGTGCTGTAATGGCTATTACTATGCCGGCTTTTTTAAACACTTCAAACATTGCCTTAAAATCAACGTTACCGGCGCCTATAATCAAGTCAATTGCTTTTCCCGTAAGTATTGGAAGGTATAATGTAAGTGCAACACTTATCGCCGCACATACCAGGGACAGCACCAGATATACCGTGTATTTTTTTGCGTATTTTAATACTTTGATCAATATTTTGTAATTCATCTTTTTTCCCCCTGCTGTGATTCGTGTATTTCTCTATATATCTCACAGGTATCGATGAGTTTTTCATGATTACCCATTCCAACTAATTTTCCATCATCTAATACTATTATTCTATCCACTGCCCTAATGGATGAGGTTCTCTGGGATACGATAAATACTGTCGTATCTTTCCCAATTGTTTTTATTGCTTTTCTCAGCGCACTGTCTGTTGCGTAATCGAGTGCTGATGAACTGTCATCCAATATTAATATTTCGGGTTTTTTCACAACCGCTCTCGCTATGGCAAGTCGCTGTCTCTGTCCACCTGACAGATTCTTTCCCCCCTGCGCAATCATGTAATCAAGTCTTCCCTCTTTGTTGTCTATAAATTCTTTTGATTGCGATATCTCCAATGCTTTTTCGATATCATCATCAGTAGCATTTTTATTTCCCCATAAAATATTTTCCCTGACAGTCCCCTTAAACAGTACTGTTTTTTGTAAAACTATTCCTATCTTTTCACGCAATTCTTTTATGTCGTGCTCTTTTACATCTGTTCCGTCTACTTTTACCTTTCCGGATGAAGCATCATAAAATCTTGGAATCATATTTACGACAGAGGATTTTCCGGAACCTGTTCCGCCTATTATTCCAATTGTTTCTCCTTTTTTAACTTTAAAATTTATATCGGTAAGTGCCTCCGCTTCAGCGTTATATTTAAGGCACACATTTTCAAATTCAACTGCATATTCCGTATTACATGCTTTCGCAGGTGATGCAGGATTTTCCATCGACGGCTCTATCTCAAGCACTGTTGCTATTCTGTTTCCGCATGCAACCGCCTTTGTAACGCTTACAATTAAATTTGCCAGTTTTATAAGTTCCACCAGTATCTGTGACATGTAATTTACCAGTGCAACGACCTCTCCCTGACGGATTATTCCACTATCAACCTTAAGTGCTCCAACGTAGATTAACACCAGAATACCAGCATTTATGATGATATACGTACCCGGATTCATCAATGCCGTTATCCGTCCGACAAGTATCTGCAGTTTCATCAATGCATTGTGTGCTTCTCCAAATCTGTCTATCTCATCATTTTCTTTATTAAATGCACGGATTACCCTGATACCTGTTAAGTTCTCCCTTGTAATACCTAAAACGTTATCAAGTGCATCCTGTACTTTTTTATACAACGGAATACTTACCGCCATTATTATAAACACTACCAACGACAAGAGTACGATTACTACTGCAAATACTATCGCCGCCTGTCTGTCTATGGTGAATGCCATTACCATCGCACCGATTACGATAAACGGCGAACGAAGGAATAATCTTAACACCATATTTACTCCGTTTTGTACCTGATTAATGTCACTTGTCATTCTTGTTATCAGTGTCGAAGTTCCCACAGAATCCATATCTGAAAACGACATTTTTTCTATATGCATAAAAAGTGCATGTCTGAGTTTTGCCGCAAAGCCTACAGCTGCTTTTGCAGCAAAATACTGTGCCGTTATTGAACATGTAAGTCCTATAATTCCAAGTGCCACCATTATAACGCACATTTTTATGATGTATGGCTTATCATTACCTGCTATTCCTGTATCTATTATCGCCGCCACTACCAATGGTATAAACAGTTCAAATGATGCTTCTAACAATTTAAACAGCGGGCTTAATATACTTTCTTTTTTGTATCCGCTCAGATATTTTAATATACTTAACATACTTTCTCCATTCCTAATATTTATATCTTTTTTATTGTATATAGCAAAGGCATCCCATCTTAAAAGATGAGATGCCTTCAATGGTAATGCGGATGACAGGACTTGAACCTGCACGTCGTGGACACTAGAACCTAAATCTAGCGCGTCTGCCAATTCCGCCACATCCGCTTATGTCGTGGTCTTTTTAACCACGTAGGACATATTAACATAAATGCATCTAAAAATCAACCTTGGATTTAAAATTTATCATAATTTTTTTGGTTTAATCTGAATATTTATTACCAGAATTATTGACTCAAAAAATGCGAATAATACAAGTACCGGCTGTAAATCAAGTTCTGTGGGTATTCCCTTTGCAATGCGGTGAAGTGCTCCGCTGTACATAAACAGGCTGACCCACAGTAACAATGCCACTAATACTACCGTCTGTCTCAACACTTTCTCAATATATCCGGCTTTTTTCGGCATAAGCTGCTCTGCCTTTGTCTTTTTGATGTACTCAAATTTTCCTTTTTCGCCATCTGACAGATAGCGGCAATAATGAAACAGGTTATCACTATCTTCATAAACTTTTCTTATGGTAATTTCTCTGTTACTTTTCACAATCATATTGTCTAAATCTGCCGATATCACCATGATTTCACTGCCATCTTTTATAACTTTTACATTGTCGAGCCGGCAAAGATAACCATTCGAAAACATTTCCGTAATCTGTTCTTCACTACTAAGGTTCTCTATCGTATTCTTAATCTCGTACATTAACTCAAATAAGCTTACTGTCCTATTCCTGCCCTTTGCGGCAATCTCACTTACTTTACTTCCGAATCCGAGATAATGCATGGCAAAAGCTATCATCCTGAATCTGTATAATTTTTTGTCTTTTCCTATGGCATACACTGTAAATAACTCTGTCATCCACTTTCTGATGCTTCTAAACAGCACAATAACAAATATTATTGCCACTGCATAATAAACTATTTTATATACCAGTGCGGAAACATATAAAACATACGCTGATATAATTCCCATCAATAAACCTACAACAGGAAAAAGGAATAGGAGCATTTTTATAACGCTTCCTACTCCTGATATTTTATTTTCTTTTTTTTCCAACGTTGAATACGTAAATATTTTATCAAACATTTTTTCCTCCGGATAAAACTGCGTAATATTTACACAAAAAATGCCATAACACCTACCACTACGCTAATAACAAATCCTGCGATGACGTCTTCTTTATGATGTACGCCGGCAATCACTCTCATTACACCCATAAGAATACTTATTAATAATAACATTACACCCGTTGCAATATTTACCTCCAATGCAACCATGGCGATTATTGTTGCCGAAGCAACATGTCTGCTCGGAAATGATTCTCCTTCTTTTGCCTTCTCTATCATAGGCTCGAATCCGTCTTCTTCATATGGTCTCTTTGCATTCACTATCTTCCGGAGTATGGTTACTCCAACCACCAAAAACAGTGGCACCTCCAACGCCCTTGCAAACCGATAGTCCTGATATCCCCATAATGTGAATAGTATAATAAGGTATGCAGCCGCTACTATCACAGGTAAAAACTTATACAAATACATAAATATTTTTTTCTTTTGTTCATCCTCTTCTATATATTTTCTTGCTTCATCAAACATACATTATACCCTGACCTTTCCATAATGAAATAATTATATCATACATTTAATTTACATGGCAAGAGCTGTAAATAGTAACGGTATATAAAAAAGCAGATATTTTCATACCTGCCTTTTTACAATCTAAAATACACTATACTATAACATAACTATAAATAACAAAGAAATGCAATATACTTCCCGCAAGAACGAAGAAATGCCAGATTGAGTGCATATATTTTACCTTACTTCCTATTCCGTAAATCACTGCACCTACCGTGTACGCAATTCCTCCTGCTACCAGTAGTCTGATTCCTCCGGATGCAACTGCATGCATCAATGGTTTTATGGTAATAACTATAGCCCATCCCATTGCCAGATAGCATATCATCGAGAATACCTTAAATCGCTCCATATCAATCGCATTGAGCACAATACCTAGCACTGCTGCTCCCCAGATTGAATAGAACAATATCCATCCTGTCTTACCATGCAATGAAACCAGTGTAAACGGAGTATATGAACCTGCAATCAACAAAAATATTGTACAATGATCAAATATTCTTAAAACACGCTTTGCATTATTCGGTTTTAATCCGTGATAAATGCATGACATACTGTATAACAATATAAGTGAAAATCCAAATATCCAACTGCTGACAACAGCATATACATTGCCCCCCACTGTTGACCTCGCAACGCATAAGCACAACGCAACTATTCCAAGTGCAGCCCCTATCCCATGAGATATTGATGATACCAGTTCTTCTCCCAAAGTATACTTAGGAAGCGGTATTCTGCTTAACCCTGATTTTTTTTCATTTATCGGACAATCCATAATTTTTCCTCCTTTTTTCTATATTATCTATATACTATACTATGTAGTTTTCATAACTACATTATACGTCTTTTATTTCTTTTGTCAACGTTTTTTAACTGGTATGGTCAATTTTATCATTTTTGGCATTTTACACACTACCAGAATTATTATATCATATGTGTAATGTTTCCTGAATTCGGAGAAATTATCACAAAAAAATGGAGGTTTATTATGAAACATGAAAATATATTAAATTTGTGCATCACTGCATTATTCGTCGGAATTGTTTATATCACCACGGCTTTTATTAAAATTCCTATTCCTTTGGGATATGCCAACCTCGGTGAAGCATTTATACTTTTTGCGGCTTTTGTTACAAATAAAAAAACCGCCTGCATAGCCGGTGGATTTGGTTCCGCACTGGCTGATATTTTGTCAGGTTTTCCTCTATGGGCATTGCCAACACTTGTCATCAAAGCTGTTTTTGCTCTGATAGCTTTTCAATTTTTTTCAAAAAATAAAAAGCTGACCTCACCTTATGTATTGGCTGGTACCTGTCTTGCAGCTGTTTTTGCAGCCGTCAGTTATACTTTGGCGGGAATGTTGTTATATGGTTCTTTTGCCGCAGGATTATCTTCATTTCCCGGACTTTTTTCTGAAAGTCTTGTAAATGCCGTTTGTTTTTTTCTTTTGGCAAAAATATGTCCTAAGAATTTGTTACTGTTCACAGCTGATAACAAAAAATAAGCAGATTCGTCGTGCTTGCACGTAAGAAGCTGTTTATTTTCTGTTATCTTCCTGCTGCGAAGCAGGAACCTTTCCCGTCATAAGGATTTCAGGTGCGTAGCACCGGGAGAGCTGCGAAGCAGCGGGAAATCCGAATGTCGGGATAGGGGCTGTGAATATAACAATAATTTTTATTAGAGAAAATCGGGCAGGATTCATTCCTGCCCGATATCATTCTTTTATTCATTGTCCAGCATCATTTCGAATTCTCTTTCCGAAATAGGTCTCGAAAAGTAGTAACCTTGTATATAATCACAATTATGTGATACTAAAAAATCAACCTGTTCATCTGTCTCCGCACCTTCTGCCACAACTTTCGCATCCATATGATGTGCCATGCTGATTAACGAGTCTATAACTCCGTCTATCTTCTTGTTCTTTCCGATTTTCTTAACAAATTCCATATCAAGTTTTATGATGTCAAAATCATAATCCGTAATCGCATTGAAAGATGAATATCCGCTTCCAAAATCGTCTATAAGAATCATCGCTCCAAGATTTCTCATATCTGAAATTGTCTTCATGTTGTTGCCGGCTATTGAAACATATGAAGATTCAGTTATCTCAAATCTGTATAATCCTTTCAAATCATCCGCATTTTCCACATCAAAACGAATCTTTTCCATCATATCAACATCGAAAAAGTCCATACGTGACAGATTTACTGAAACAGGCACAATGTGTTTACCTGAATCAATCCTTCGCTGAATAAATTCCTTCACGCTTCTCTCTATAAGAAGGTCAATCTGTGATATGTATCCATTTTCTTCCAATACAGGAATGAACAATCCCGGTGAAACAACTCCTCTTGACGGATGTATCCACCTTACCAGCGCCTCAGCCGATGCTATCTTTCTGGTCTTTGCATCATATATCGGCTGGTAATAAGCCTTAAATTCGTTATTGGCTATCGCTTCGTCAAGGACGCTCAAAATCTCGTTCTTATCAATATAAGTATCATGCATATATTTCTCATAAAATGCATAAGGTTTTACATACTCATTTTCAATGTATGTGGCGGCGAGCTGCGCCCTGTCACACATCTTGCTCACATTCATGCCTTTATCGTGTATGTTGTAGATTCCGCACCTTTGAAGAATCATAACTGTCTTTCCACTCTCAACATACATCACTCTGCATAATTCGTTGAGAACATCATAATCTATATATTTGCTCTCCACAAGACATACAAAATGGTCTGCGGTCGCCCTTGCGGTTACGATAGGATTCAGACTTGATTTCTTAATCTCATTATAAACATACTTGATAATATCGTCTCCGCTATCATTTCCGAAGATATCATTTATGGCCTTAAATCCCTTGATATTAAAAAATATAATCGCATATTCTTTATCTTTGTTCTTTTCAAGTATCTTTGCCGTATGTCTTATAAAACCAAGCCTGTTATATCCTCCCACAACTATGTCATGTTCAGATGTCTCAGTAATATCCTCAACTGTCGCCAGAATCAGATTTGCCCTTTGAGAAAAATAAATATATTTATACTTTTTCAGTCTTTTTTCGCCATTTTCCAAAATATGGTGTATATAGAACTGATAGTCATTCGACTCTTCCAGTTGCTCTACTATATAGGTTAAATCCGTCTGTATGGTAAATGTGCCTCTCTCATAATCCGGAACTATAGTCTCTGTTATCTTGTCCACCGAAACGTCATAATCAAGTATCGTGTCCGTCTCTAATTGATCCTTATCGTCCTCAGAATTTTTCTTAAGAAGAAACAGTCTCCTCTCAACATCTATAATTCCAACCGACTCATATTCGTTTTCGTACAAGAGTCCCGGCAGTGTCTCAGCGATGTAATTTTCAGATACATCAGTCACATAAATAGTACCCATCACATCACCGGTCTCATCTTCTTTTAACATTCTTAAAACCGTATTCACGAGACAAATCTCATTATCCTCAACATTGTAAATATGACGATATGAAACCTCTCTCGTACCGGAATCAAATAATTGCAAGAGTTTTTTTACATCAAATATTTTGAGAAAGCCCATTTTATGTTCTTCAATTTTTATATTATCTGCAACAGATTTAATAAATCCATTTACAGTCTTTTCATGCATGGCGTCCGACAGATTTATGTAATCTCCGGCACCCCATTTCATTTCGTCATCAGACAGATTTACGTAGCATATGCCAATCGCATTATTTCTTAAAGTAACATTTTCTTCAGCCCGTTCTGCCGAATCACCATAAATATCTTTCACACTCAGCAAAACAATTTGATTTTCGTCACTGTACTCCACACTTCGTGACACTTCCATCTGAACCCAGCGGAATTCATCTCCGAATTTTCTTCTGTATCTGTATACAATAACAGATTTTCCCTGTAAAAATTGATTTTTTAATTCTTCAATGTCTGTTACTTTTTTGAATCCATCTTCATCAGCATTAAACACATTTTCATTTTTCAAATAGCCATTAACAAGAACCGAAAATGTTCTGTTCAGACCAAATTCAGTATTACCTTTCTCCGACGAACTTACAACGCTATACAAGTCATTAGTCAAATCAATTCTTAATATTTTGCAATATTCTCTTGCAAGAATCTCTACTGCATCCTCATATTTTATATTGACAACATCTGACATTTCCACATCTTCACCTTCTCCCTATTTTTTGTTATCCTCTTCGTCTCCGGACATCATCTCTATTTTGCCATACTTAAGCTTAAATACAACATCCTTGTATGCCTCTTTCTGTATCCATTTGTCTCCTTCTGACATTATTACGACACCGGGATACACTACTCCTGTCACCCTGACATCCGCTTCCATCTTTGCCACCGCAATTTCCTCGCTGATTTTATCAATCTGCTCATTTAACTGATTGCGTTCTGCGACCCTGATTACCTTGGCACGTATAATCTTCATCCTGATACTTTCAGTTTCCCTTGTATGTCTGCTTCCATCCAGATGGTCATATACAAAAAGATTTTTTTCTAGTAATGTTATATCATCGCGTACTTTTTTTAACTTATCCTGATTCACCCTCAGCTGCTGCTGAAACCGTGTTACTTCACCAAAATGTATCCTTGTAGAAACACCCACTTCATTTCCCAGACACTTTGCAGTCACCCCCTGCATTCCCGTAACAGTGCCTCCGATAATGCTTCCTTTCCGGGATGTCACGATTACTCTCTGCCTCGCATACACGTCACAGTCTAACATAGAGTTGGCATATACGTTTCCATCTGCCTTGATATGGCACCTCTCCATGAAACTTCCTGCTACATCTGACTTTGATATAATCTCACACCCGTTTTTCCCCTGAATACCTTTTTGTATTGTAATATTTTTACCGGCAACAAGTCTGCAATTACCCACATGTCCATGAATAAAAATACTTCCATCAGTAGTTATCTCAAGTCCGCTCCTTACATCGCCCTGTACTTCCACATCACCGTTAAAGTGAACATTTCCCTGTTCAATATCCAAATCCCCATTCACAACATACACTTTATCAACAATAATCTTTGAACCCTCTTTGTATACTCTTCCGGCGTACTGTGCTCTAAATTCCCTGTTATTCTCATCAGCAACAAATCCTTTTCCCCTGAGCGGTCTTTGTTCTTTGCCGGGCACAGGTTTTAGTATCTCGGAAAAAACCGTGTAACCAAATTCTCCTCTGGTAGCAGGTTCATACACTGCAAGTAAATCATCTTTTTTTACCATCGCAAGTTTCAGTGAATTAACATAATCCACCGAACCATCCGGATTAACCACAGGCTTAGACTTTGCATCTTCTAACGGAACAAGGTATCTGTAATATCCGTCCCTTCCATTTACCGGTGGCTTTCCCTCAGCTACAATCACATCTTTCTCATATGCAACATAAGTAGTCAAAGCCTCTATCGCTTCTTTCTTAATACCTGCCACTATCCCATTTTCTTTTAAATAATCTTCTACAAATTTTGTTGTAAAAACCGGTTCTTCTTCGCCTTCGCACTTTTTAATGGCAAGGCTGACCCACATACGTTCATCATCAATTTTCAGAATGACCCAATCTTTTTCCATACAGCACACCTCCTCCCACAGCGGTGTATTACATTTCATCTACATATAACTCTATTTTACAGTATTTTCCGCCATAACGCAACAAAAGTGTCACAAATTAGTGACACTTTCATTTAATATTCATGCTCTATATATAATCTGCAATTTTTACATCTCTGACAATAATTTTTCTACACTTGCAAGCTTTACGCAAAGTACAAATACTTTTGCTGCGGCTGCCATATCTTCTGCACTAGGGAAAGAAGGTGCAATACGAATATTACTATCCTTAGGGTCTTTTCCGTATGGGAATGTAGCGCCTGCGCCCGTAAGCACAACTCCACATTCTTTACACTTTGCAACAATAGCTTTCGCACAGCCCTCCATTGCATTAAATGAAATAAAATATCCGCCTCTTGGCTCTATCCATTCACCTATCTCCAGACCGGTAAGTTCTTCATCTAATTCCTTTAAAACTGCCTCGAACTTAGGTCTTAATATATCCGCATGTTTTGCCATATGAGCCTTTAATCCGTCAAGGTCTCCAAAGAATCTTGAGTGACGAAGCTGATTAATCTTGTCATGACCTATAGTCTGAACAGTAAGCTGCTTCATTATAAACTCTACATTTTTCAAAGATGTGGCTATTGCTGAAACACCTGAACCCGGAAAACTGATTTTAGATGTAGAAGCAAACATATATACCATATCAGGATTTCCCGCTTTCTCACATTCATCAAGAATATTGAGAATCTTATCCTGCTTATCTTTATAAATGTGATGTATGCAATATGCATTATCCCAGAATATTCTAAAATCTTCTGCTGCCGGTTTCAATGCAGCAAATCTTTTTACTACCTCATCTGAATATGATATTCCCGTAGGATTTGAATACTTTGGCACACACCAGATTCCCTTTACGGATGCATCATTATTCACATACTGTTCAACCATATCCATATCCGGACCATCTGAATTCAAAGGGATGTTAATCATTTCAATTCCGAAAAATTCTGTAATCTTGAAATGTCTGTCATATCCCGGCACAGGGCATAAAAACTTCACCTTATCAAGTTTGCACCACGGTGTTGATCCATTCACTCCATGTGTAACTGAACGTGAAACAGTATCATACATAATGTTAAGACTGGAATTTCCGTATACAATAACATTATCCTTTTCTACTTCCATCATGGCAGCCATAAGTCTTCTGCATTCTCCGATACCGTCAAGGTCACCATAGTTACGTGTATCATTTCCAAGAACCGTGTTCATGTCACACGAGCTGTTTATCACATCAAGCATAGGCATTGCAAGTGCGAGCTGCTCTGCTCCCGGCTTTCCTCTCGCCATATTGAGCTGTAATCCCTTAGCCTGCTCCTCTTTATATTTCTCTTCAAGAGCAGCCTTAATTGTAAGAAGTTCGTTTTTGTCCATCTGTCTGTATGACTTTTTCATATATATTCTATCCTTTCATCGTACATTTAAAATCTCATACTATAATAACTCTGCAATGCAAATTCTTGCAACATTTTTTTTTAAATTATTGCATTTTATTCAAGACAAATTATAAAAAATCTTTTTCGTTAAATTTCTTCTCCGTCAATTTTGAAGTTTCTTCTATGGCATCTTCAAGACCTGTCAATGCAGCAAATGGTGAAAATTGAGCTGCCCTGTCATACACAGACATATGTGGTCTTGTCGCCGATATGTGATGCGGCAGGTTAATTATATCATCATACTTATGTTCCGTATTCACGCTTTATGACCTCCAATCTGTCCATTTCTTTGTATGGCTGTGGCTCCTTCTAAAAGATTCATTCCTTTTATGACAGCATTCTTTCCATATTTGTGTTTTATATCAATAACCGCATCCTGAACAGCTTTTTCTTTTTTTAAATCATTTTCCTCTTTTTCATAATCCGTGAAAAGGCTCATCTGCCTGTAACCCGTATCTTCTTTTACGTCATCTTCATTAACCACATGATTAACTGTTATTGTAAGACGTCTTATCAGAAGATTCTTATCTGTTATTTCATTATACAATTCTACCACTGCTTTTATAATAGCCTGCGTAGAGGATGTGTACTTATCAAGGTTCTTCGTTCCATGTGCATGCTTTGGAGTCTTCCTTCCATACCTGTCTACAGTGACTTCTCCACTGTACTTTTTCATTGCCGACTCTTTAAGATTTGAAATATCATAACCAACAGTCAGCACAACCTGATTTGTGACAAGTCGTTTTTCCACCAGTTCAAGTACCAGTAAATCGGTCATTTCTTTTACGATAAGTTCACCTTTTTTTATTTCGTAAGGACAACTTAGTACCTGTCCGGAGCTTAAGCTGTTCTGACTCGGCTTATATTGCTTTATGTCCTTAATCGTACAAGGTTCCCATCCCCATGCATGGTCAATCAGAAGTTCAGCATTAACCCCGAATAATTTGTATAATAAATCCTCACTATAAAATTCTCCCGTTTTTCCCAGTGAACACCTCGCAACATCTCCCATCGTCTCAATTCCATATGATGCGAGTTTTTTTGAATAACCGGTTCCAACACGCCAAAAATCAGTTATGGGCGTGTGTCCCCACAACTTTTCCCTGTAAGTCATTTCATTCAATTCTGCAATGCGGACTCCATTTTCATCTGCTGGAATATGCTTTGCCATAACATCCATGGCAACCTTACACAGATACAGATTCGTGCCTATCCCCGCCGTAGCCGTAATACCTGTTTCGTTCAAAACATCAAGTACTATCTTTTTAGCCAGTTCTTTTGGAGTCATATTGTAATTATTCAGATAAGCCGTTACATCCATAAATACTTCATCCACTGAATAAACATGCATATCCTCCGGAGCAATATATTTAAGATAAATGCTGTATATTCGTGTGCTATACTGCATGTATAAAGCCATTCTCGGTTTTGCAGTTATAAATGTCTGATTAACTTCACGTGCCTTCTGCTCTACTTCAAACAGCCTTGCTCTGCCGGGTATACCATATTTTTTTAAAGAAGGAGACACCGCAAGACATATAGTCTTGGATGTCCTTTCAGAATCTGCCACAACAAGATTCGTTGTCAGTGGGTCAAGTTTTCGTTCAACACATTCTACTGAAGCATAAAATGATTTTAAATCAATTGCTATATACACTCTCATTTTTCAAACTATCACTCCCGAAGCATTTTTACTCCTTCATATAACCTTTTCATTCCCTCTCTGACTGTTTCCATCGGGCAGGCAACATTTATACGTATAAAGTTGTCACTTTCTCCTCCATACTGCTTTCCTCCTGACACATAGAGTCCGGTCGCCTTTCGCAGTCTCACATGAAAATCTCCTGTATCACACAGTCCGCTTACATCCATCCACATAAGATATGTCGCCTCTGAATCCGTGACATGAATCTCAGGAATATTTTCTTCTATAAACTTACGTACGTAACATTTATTATCATAAATATAAATTCTAAGTTCATCCAGCCATTCTTCACCCTTATTGAAAGCTGCAATTGCCGCATCTATTGCAAACGCATTCGGCTCTGCCACCTCATCTGTATTAATCGCTCTGTTCACCTTGTGTCTTAAGTTTTCGTCCGGCACTATAACTGCCGACGTCTGCAATCCTGCAATATTAAATGCCTTTGTAGGTGCCACACAGGTTATGCTTATTTCTCTGCATACATCAGATACTGACGCAAAAGGCACATATGATTTTCCCGGGTCAGTTAGGTCACAGTGTATTTCATCTGAAATAACCGTAACATGATATTTTTTACAGAGATTTCCTATTTTACTTAAAGTCTCACTGTCCCAAATCTTTCCTATCGGATTATGAGGATTACACAAAATCATCAATGTTGTCTGCGGATCCGACAATTTCTTCTCCAAATCTTCAAAATCAATTCTGTACTCACCATTTTCATATATAAGCCTGTTCTCCAAAGGACGGCATCCGTTGTTTATAATCGAATTGAAAAAGATATTGTATACCGGTGTCTGTATAAGAACATTTTCATTTGGAGTGGTCAGTTTGCGAACAGCACTCGATATTGTTGGAATAACACCCGTACTGAATATTATAGAGTTCTCGTCCGGTCTGTAGCCATGCCTTCTCTCCCACCATCCTGCAACTGCTTCATTCCACTCACGGGGAACTACTGAATATCCGAACACTCCGTTTTCGGTCCTTTTCTTTATCGCCTCAATTACGCAGGGAGCAGTCTTAAAATCCATATCTGCTACCCACATAGGAAGTTCATCTTTACCGACATCCCATTTTAAAGAAGAAGTATTTCTCCTGTCTGTTATCTCATCAAAATAATACATACTATACCTCCATTCTGAGCACTTTGTGCGAGGAAGCGCACGAGAAATTCGCGAAGGCGATTTCTCGTGTCGCATAGGAGCTATTTGGGCTCTGCACAAATAGCCGTGTGAAAAATCATATATCAATATGATTTTTCACACTATTCCTCCGTTATGATACGAACTTTAGAAACATCTATCTTATCATCCTGTAATATTATCTCTCCTATGCTGCCTGCACGGATTGTCGATTCATAAGGATTCTTGATACTTGCAATTTCTCCCTTTACCACAGCATCAACCGTGGAATACTCAAATCCCAGTGTCGTATCTATAAGTTCACAATCTATAAGTTTCAAATTCTTTATGTAGCAGAATCCCTGCAGACTCTCAACAGTACAATTCTTAAGTGTAATATTCTCTGAATTCCAGCCAAAATACTCACCCGCAATGTAGCTGTCCTCAATTGTAATATTTTTACAATTCCAGAATGCATCCTTTGACATGAGCCTCGAATTTCTGACTAAAATATTTTCCGCACCATCAAACGGATAATTACCATCGAGTGAAAGTTTTTCTATCTTTGCATTTTTTAGTCCCATTGCAAAGTATGGTCCTCTTGCATTAACATTATACATCTCTACATCAGAGCAATTCCACAAGGTTTCCTCGGCGTTAGAAATATATACATTATCAAGCACCACATTGCAGCATTTCCTAAAGTTCTTAGGTGCCTCAATCATGGTATCTGTGACTTTAAGATGATTGGTATACCAAATGCCCGCCCTTGCGGTGTCATAAAACATGCAATCCTTAACTTCCACATTGTCACAATACCACAGCGGATACTTCCATTTAAAAACATCCTTTTCAAGATATAAATCTCTGCTCTCCTTCAAAGGTGACTCTCCATCTTCAAATACTGAATGATATATCTCCAGATCATTCACATTAAATAACGCTCTCTCCCCCGTAAATTTTTCCTGCGTATATTTCATACTCGTCACACATCCCTTTCCACAAATTCCTACTGTATCAGAAACTTATTATTCGCTCTAGCGGCTGTAAAATATATTATTTGATACCTTTCTGACAGCTTTTCTAAAAATCTTCCTGCTTCCATGAGTCTTTTGTCATCCAGATGAACAAACACATCATCCATTATGATAAACGGAACTTCACTCTCATACATTGCACTGATCAAAGCCATTCTTAAACATATATTCACAATATCATGATAACCGTTACTTAAAAATGCGGCATCTCTTTGCATGCCATTCTCACGAAATATAATGTTCATGTTAATATCAATTTGAAAGTCCATACCTTCAAACAGACTTAAATATTTTTTGAAATATTTAAGTACCGGTACCAGATATCCTGATGTCAGATTTTCTTTTGCCTGTATAATGTAATGTCTCGTTTTCTCTGCAACACGGTACTCCCTTTCATATATCTCATATTCTTCCTTCAGCTCTTTAAGTCTTCGTGAGACATCATCCATATCCGATAAATAATTTTTAAGTTCTTTTATATCCGACCTGCACAGTATCATGTCAGACCTTACTCTCTGAAGTTCTTCGCTTACTGCATCTGTCTCATCATCCAATTCTTCTATTCTTGAAAAATATACGGCCTTATTATTATTATTTGAACTCATAAACCATACTATAGCCGAAATCACCAATAAGATAGTTCCCGGAATATAATTATGAATAAAAATAAAAAATGCCGCCGGTATGATAAACACAACACTTTTTATTATACCACTAAATCCGCCACTTTTTAAATCATTATTCGCATTTATCTTTTCTTTCTTCAATGCTTTCAGTCTAATTAACAAATCATTCTCTTCTTCCTTAAGGCGGTTTAACTTTTTTCCTGTCAATTCTATCCGGTGTTCAATATCCTCACCTGTGAGCAGCTCTTTTTCCAGATTCATCTTTTCTTCTTTCATCTTGTATAAATATCCGGTCTTTCTTGACGGACTCATTTTATTAAGATAATCCTGAAGTGTTCTGCATATATTTTCATACCGGTTCACATCCTCAGTGTCATTTACCAGATTACCGAGTTTTGCGTTAATATCATCTGATTCCCCTGTCCCGGTGTCTGATGAGGTTATAAATGCGGTTCTTCTAAATGACTCCTCATCTATCTCAAGCAGCCATTTCCCAATATTCTCCCGGAAATCATCCAGTTTTCTTCCCGTCTTTATATCTATAATCTGTATCTCATCATCTTTTTCTTTTTCACCAAATATTTTTGTAATAACATACTCTCCTTTGCCTGTGGATATGTGTATACTTCCTCCATATACGCCATGATTCCACGGCCTGTATCTTTTTCTCTCATTTTCCTGTTCATTCCTTGATCTTTCGTGTGCAAATCCATAGAGCATTACCTTAATAAATACAGAGAAAGTACTTTTACCCCATCCGTTCTCTCTTTCGATGACTCCTAATTTTTTATCAAAATCCATCTCTATATCGCTCAGCCTGCCAAAGTTATATATTTTACAGCTTATAATCCTCACCGTGATATCACACCTTTCGTAATAACGGAAATACCCATTTTAAGAATTGCCGCTTTGTCTTCTTCCGTCTCGTCAGAATTTTTGACAAGTCTCACGAATTCACCCTTTAAGGAAATACTTTCATCATATGCATAATCATCATGCAAAGTGTCCGTCTCATCATATACTTTTGCATATTCGTACTTTTCCTGAAGGTAATCCGTGATATATAATGTGTTAATACTTCTGTCAGATGAAATATTTCCTTTTAGTACAACTTTTATATAATCGTTAAATCCGGCACCACAGTCAGCAAGTTCTCTGTCTAACAGGTGCAGTATTTCATTGTCGGAAGTACATTCTGAAACGTCAGGCGACACCTGATACATCCGTCTCTTAGCTACAGGGATAAACTCCATACTGAAGGTTCGCCTTTCTTCATCTATATCAATCAGGACAAATCCGTGCTCCCCACATTCATCAAATCCTCTCCCCTCAAGGCAGCCCGGATAGCAATACACGCCTCTGTCATCTATAATTCCTTTCTTAAAGGCATGAATATGTCCAAGGGCCATATAATCAATATTCTTTTCCCTGTAATCGTCCATCTTAATATGATTATAATTCTCATCCCCATGGAGCATAAGTATATTGAACTTTTCTTTATCAAGTACCAGATAATGGCTTGCTATATTATCATTCTTTTCATTAAGCTCCAGTCCCGTTATAACTACATCACCCATACTGTACGAGCGCCATTTGTCATTAAACATTTTTAAATTCACGGGAATATCCCCTGGAAATACATTGTCTTCATCATGATTACCTTTCAGGTAAAAAAATAGTATATCCGGATGTTCTCTGACTCCGTCAAGTACTGTATCCCTTATAAATTCGGCAGGAACCGGTGTGTCAAATAAATCGCCGGATATCAATATAGCTTCTACATCATTTGAATCAGCATACTCAACCATCCTGTTGAATGTTTGCAGAAGCTCTATATTTCTCTCATATGCTCTTTTTTTATCAAGATGTGCCGTCATTCTCGAATCGAGATGTAAATCTGCACAGTGTATTATCCTCACAGTCATCACCTATCTCTGTATCTTTGTATTGCATGATATTAATCATTTTATCAAACATTTGTTTGTATTGCAATTTTTTCTTGAAAATATTTTGTGTATATGATATAGTTGCTTTAATGCTTTAAAGCATTGGTGTTACAAAACTAGAAAAGAGGGTACTTATATTATGAGAGAAGTATTATGTATCATCATGCTTGTGATTTTTTTCGCCGTGATGATAGGAGTAGGGTTTTACTCCAGAAAACATGCAACTGATGTGAACGGATTTGTATTAGGCGGGCGGGGTGTCGGTCCATGGCTTACCGCATTTGCTTTTGGAACTTCCTATTTTTCAGCCGTTATTTTTGTAGGTTATGCAGGACAGTTCGGCTGGAATTTCGGACTTGCATCTACATGGGCAGGACTTGGTAATGCATTTATCGGTTCTCTTCTGGCATGGAATGTATTAGGAAGAAGAACCCGTGTTATGACTCAGCATCTTGATGCAAAAACTATGCCGGATTTTTTTGGAAAACGATTCAATTCAACCAAACTTAAAGTTATTGCTGCTATTATCGTTTTCATTTTCCTGATTCCGTACACAGCATCACTTTACAACGGACTTTCAAGTCTTTTCGGTCTTGTATTTGACATTCCGTATTGGGTTGTCATCCTTGTAATGGCCGTTCTTACCGGATTTTACGTTATCTTTGGCGGATATATGGCTACAGCGATTAATGATTTTATACAGGGAATAATTATGTTATTCGGTATATGTGCTGTTATACTGTCTGTTTTAAATGATAACGGCGGACTTTTAAATGCGACAAAAGAACTCGCAGCCATTGAAGGGGATGCCGGCTGGACAGGTGCCTATTCTTCATTTTTAGGTCCTGACCCATTAGCATTACTATTCGTGGTTATTCTTACATCTCTTGGTACTTGGGGACTTCCTCAGATGGTCGGCAAATTTTATGCAATCAAGAGTGAAAAGGATATTCATAAGGGAACGCTTATATCCACGGTATTTGCCATCATCGTTGCAGGTGGCTGCTATTTTCTCGGTGGATTCGGAAGATTATACGAAGATTTTATTACTTACAATGAAGTAACGGGCAAACCGCTTTTTGACACAATTATTCCTTCCATGCTTGCTACTCTGCCTGACGTGGTTGTTGCTATAGTGATTGTTCTTGTCCTTTCAGCATCGATGTCAACACTGTCTTCGCTTGTACTTACATCCAGCTCAACATTTACACTTGATGTTATCAAAACCGGAAGTAAGAAAGAAATGGATGACAAAAAGCAGGTATTTATTATGCGTATTTTTATCGTGTTCTTTATAATTGTGTCTGCTGTCATTGCAGTTATAAAAGATTCACATCCTGAGGTAACATTTATTGCCCAGATGATGGGTGTGTCGTGGGGTGCTTTGGCCGGTGCTTTTCTTGCTCCATTCTTCTATGGGCTGTATTGGAAAGGTGTTACTAAAGTCTCTGCTGCCATATGTTTTGCATGGGGATGCGGTATAGCACTCGTCCAATTATACATTACACTCTGTAATGTTGACGTGACAAAATTTGGAGTTATACTTGGATATATTTTCAAATCATCAATCAACTCAGGAGTTGTGGCAATGGTTGGCGGTCTTGTTATCGTACCGGTTGTCAGTTTATTTACCAAAAAACCTGATGAAAACGTTATGAATGATGTATTTAAATGCTATACGGAACATGTATCGGTAGAGAAAAAATACTCATTGGAAGAAGATTAATTTATAAAATACAATCCCCCGGGTAAGCTTTGAGGAGCTCACCCGGGGGATTCTTTTATTTGAACTTATATATATCTTATAACTGTGGTCCTGCTGCAACTAATGCCTTACCTGCATCATTTCCTTCATACTTAACAAAGTTCTTTGTAAATCTTGAAGCAAGATCTTTTGCCTTTGTCTCCCATTCAGAAGCATCCGCATAAGTATCACGTGGATCAAGAATTGCAGGATCAACTCCTGGAAGCTCTGTAGGAACCTCAAAGTTGAACATAGGAATTGTCTTAGTAGGAGCTTTATTGATATCTCCACTTAAGATAGCATCGATGATTCCACGAGTATCTTTGATAGAGATTCTCTTACCTGTTCCATTCCATCCTGTGTTTACTAAGTATGCCTTAGCTCCACTCTTCTCCATCTTCTTTACAAGTTCTTCACCGTATTTTGTAGGATGAAGTTCAAGGAATGCCTGACCAAAGCATGCTGAGAATGTAGGTGTAGGCTCTGTGATTCCTCTCTCTGTACCTGCAAGTTTTGCTGTAAATCCTGACAGGAAGTAGTACTGTGTCTGCTCCGGTGTAAGGATTGATACAGGTGGAAGTACTCCAAACGCATCAGCTGATAAGAAGATTACATTCTTAGCTGCAGGTGCTGAAGAAATCGGACGTACAATGTTCTTAATGTGGTTGATTGGATAAGAAACACGTGTATTCTCAGTAACACTCTTGTCTGAGAAATCAATCTTTCCATCATCTGCTACAGTAACGTTCTCAAGAAGAGCATCTCTCTTGATAGCATTGTAGATATCCGGCTCTGAATCCTTATCAAGGTCAATAACTTTTGCGTAGCATCCGCCCTCAAAGTTAAATACACCATTGTCATCCCATCCGTGCTCGTCATCACCGATAAGAAGACGCTTTGGATCTGTAGATAATGTTGTCTTACCTGTTCCTGAAAGTCCGAAGAATATTGCTGTATTTTCACCATTCATATCTGTATTTGCTGAACAGTGCATTGAAGCGATTCCCTTTAATGGGAGGTAGTAGTTCATCATAGAGAACATACCCTTCTTCATCTCTCCACCGTACCATGTATTAATGATTACCTGCTCACGGCTTGTGATGTTGAATGCAACACATGTCTCTGAATTAAGGCCTAACTCTTTGAAGTTCTCAACCTTAGCTTTTGAAGCGTTATATACAACGAAATCAGGCTCAAAATCTTTAAGTTCATCCTCTGTAGGCTGAATAAACATATTCTTGATGAAGTGTGCCTGCCATGCTACTTCTACGATAAAACGTACAGCCATACGTGTATCTTTATTTGCTCCACAGAATGCATCAACTACAAAAAGTCTCTTGTTTGAAAGCTCTTTCTTAGCTATCTCCTTAACTGCAGCCCATGCTTCCTGTGTCATAGGATGATTGTCATTCTTATACTCATCAGATGTCCACCATACTGTATCTTTAGAATTCTCATCCATAACGATGAACTTATCTTTTGGTGAACGTCCTGTGTAAATACCGGTCATAACATTGACAGCGTCAAGTTCTGTAACCTGTCCTTTCTCATATCCTTCGAGTTCAGGCTTTGTCTCCTCCTCGAATAATAATTCATAAGAAGGGTTGTAAACAATCTCTGTCGCTCCGGTAATGCCATATTTGCTTAAATCGATCTCTGCCATTTTGATTTTACCTCTTTTCTTAATATTTGTATAATATATGATAACCTATTGGTATCTTTCCATAAATGTGAAACTACAACTAGTTCCCCACTTTCACTTTAGTAGTATACAAAAATCAAAGAAATAAATCAATATTAAAAATAAATTTTATTAGTAAATGATATTTTTTATGGTATAATATACCGCAGAACATATGAAAGGAATATATAAAGAATGAAAGAAAAAAATCCAATAATATTGTTTTTTGCAGGAATTGTACTGCTTGGTGCCGGTCTTTACTGGCTTTTCAATTCAGTCGACGTATCTACCATAGGTTTCGGTTTTGGATATTCATTACATCTCGGTGGCGCATCGATACCTTCCGGTCTTACCGTGGTTCCGCTTATTATTGCAATTTTCTGGTGGGTCATAAAACCGGATTCATTCGGACCTAAGGTACTCTTTGTATTAGGACTGGTGATAATCGTAGCCGCTATCATTATGAGCGTCACACTACATTTCAGAACAAGAACGCTGTACGAATATATTTTAATGCTTGCCATGATAGTATCCGGAGCCGGACTTTTAGCAAGAGTATTACTTTCAGGAAATTCAAAATAGGAAAAATGTAAACCGGAGCCTGTGCAAAGGCGATAAAATGCCACTAATGCACAAACTCCGGTTTAATTTTATACTATTTTAAATATTTACTCAGTCCACTAATTATATCATCCCACTCAAGCTTCATACTTAACGAAACCATCTGTTTCTTAAATTCCTGCTGTTCATCACTCAATTCATACTCATCAAGAGACTCGAGAACCATTATTATACCGTCCATGTCCATGTTATCTGCAAATTCCTTTAATGTCATGCAAGCATCTATCCATGATTCTTCATCCAGGATTTTTTTCTGCAAACCGAACCGGACTTCCTTCACACCTCCGGCATCTCCTTCTTTAAAAGCTGTATACATTTCTAGAAGTTCATCATTTTTTTCTTTTATAATGCCGGTGTCATTCTCATCTGCTGCCATCTCCAGTGTCTCTGCAAGTTTTGATAAATTCATTGCACCTATCATTCTCGCAGAACTCTTAATTGAATGTACCTCAGTACCATAGAGTTTCCAGTCACCTTCTTCATATGCTTTCTTAATCTTAGACGTCTTATCATCGATATCCTCTTTAAAGGCATCAAATACAATTTCAAACACCTCTTCAGAACCACAGTTTTTAACTCCAACGTCAATATCGATATCAAGTCCGACAAATTCGTTTTCTATTTCAGGTTTCTCATCTGCATCAATTGTCTCATCTCCAAATTTGTAAATCTTGTCGTTTGGAAGATATGATAACAGAATTTCTTCAAGTCTTTCTCCATCTACCGGCTTTGTCACATAATTATCAAAGCCTTCTTTTATAAACCTTTCTCTTGCACCTGAAATAGCATTTGCAGTAAGGGCTACAACAGGCGTATCTTTGTTAGGATTATCCTCAAGCGCTTTTAATTTTTTCAGTGTTTCAATTCCGTCCATAATCGGCATTCTGTAATCTAAGAATATGATATCATATTTTTTATCCTGAGCCTTTTCAATACATTCCTGTCCGCTTGTCGCCTCGTCAATACACACTTTTGTTTTTTTAAGAAGTTCTCTGAATACAACAAGATTTAGTGTAGTATCATCCACTACCAGCACATTTGCCTGTGGAGCCTGAAAACTCTCCTTATACTTCTTATATGACTCCTTTTTACTGTTAAATTTTAGATTAATGTCTCCAATACGCATCTTCGAAACGACTCTCTGCGGAATAGTAATTGTAAACTTAGTGCCCTTTCCATATTGGCTTTCAACTTCAATTTTTCCATCCATAAGTTCCAATAATCTGTTTACAATTGCCAGTCCCAGACCGCTTCCTTCTATGGTGTTGTTTTTGTTCTGGTCAAGTCTCTGGAACTTTCTATATAGTTTTCCTAAATCCTCTTCCTTGATGCCTATTCCGGTATCTCTTACCGCTATAACAAGGTTTATGCGTTCATTGTCAATTTTTTCAAATAGAACCTGAAGCGTAACCGAACCGCTTTCTGTATACTTTATGGCATTATTAAGTATGTTGAGCATAACCTGTCTGAGTCTCATCTCGTCTCCATAAAGCTTTTCAGGAATGGATGACTCTACATTCAAAAGCAGTTTTAAGCCTTTTTCTGTCGCCTTTAACTGAACCATATTTATAACATCCACTATTACAGTCGAAAGGTCATACTCACCTTCCACGATATCCATATTTCCTGCTTCTATCTTTGAGAAATCGAGTATGTCATTTATAAGCGATAAAAGAGTCTTGCCCGCACCTGCAATAGTTTTTGCATATTCTATAATTCTTTCATCTTCGCTTTCTCTCAATATCATTTCATCCATACCCAGTACCGCGTTAATTGGTGTTCTGATTTCGTGAGACATATTTGCAAGGAAACTACTCATCGCCTCATTTGCAGCGAGTACTTTCTGCTCCTCCATTTTTGCCAGCTGGGTTACCCTCAAAATTCCGATAAATTCATTCTGTGATACAGGATTTGAGAAGAAGAAGCCCTGCAGATAATCTACACCGAATTCATTTGCAATATCAATCTGTGCAGTGCTCTCAACTCCGGAAATCAATATTTTCTTGCCCATTTTCTTTATCATGCTGACATTGCTTTCCAATATGATACGTCCGATTTCTGAGTTTTCAGTATCCCATAAAATGGTTTTATCTATTTTAACTATATCAAGGTTCAACGCAAGAATTGAATAAATATTGGAATATCCGACACCATAATCATCCACGGAAAAGCGGAAACCGTACTCACTCAGCTTTCTTACAAATTCTTTAAGTCCCGCTAAATCAGTTATGGCCGAAGCTTCCATAATCTCAAAAGTAATCCTGCTTGGTTCTATGGCATATCTTGATACAATCTGTATGATTCTGTCCGCATAACTCGGCTGGATACACTGTATAACAGACAGGTTAATATTAAGCGTTTCGACGCCCATCTCAACCGGAATTCCACTGTTAAGGAATTTACATACCTCATCAAGAACAAAATCCCCGAGTTCAAATATCATTCCGTTTCTCTCTGCCATAACGAGAAATTCGTCCGGATATATTCTTCCTATCTTCGGGTCAGTCAGTCTTAATAATGCCTCACCAAACTTAATAGTCATATCTTTTGCATCATAAATAGGCTGATAATATACCTCAAACCTATGATTCTCAAGACCACTCATCAAAGCCTTTTCCACCTGGCTTCTTCTCAGGAAGAAATCAAGATCCTGACCGAACATCACATCATCTTTTTTCTGTATATCAGCAGCCGGAGTTACCTGAATAAGTGTCATTATTTCAGCGGCTGTTTTAAAATCTTTTGGAATCTCAGCACAAAATACAATCGCATGGAAAACACATTTTCTATCCTGAAAATCCCACTCCTGTTTAAATCTATCATTGATAGCTCTTGCAAGTTCAAGATGATCACGTCTCTCCTCCAGTCCATTTAAAATGACAAAAGTTCCCGGGTTTGAATAATAAATATTGTATTCAGGCACCAGCGTCGACATGTAATCTGTCGTCATTTTCGTAAGACTGTCAATATTCATAGGACCTACAAGCTGCATCGTATTCTGAGGATTAACCATTTTGACGCATATAATGCTGAATTCCCTTTTTGTGGCGATATACGTTTCGACATCTATTCCAAGTGCAACGCTGTTATAAATGCCTGTTACAGAATTCTTTCGTCCTTCTTCATTTTCTATGGTAATCATAATTCCCGTGAGTGCAATCGCTTCCATAAATAACTCGATATGAATTTCTTTAAAGAAAAATTGTATTAATATTCCAAAAAGTATCATTGTAAAAGAATACGAAAGTGCCCTTCTCCTTTTATGGTTAATCGCCCTCCAGAACCAGAATATCATAACAAGCGTCACAAAAAAATATAATCCCGCAATAACATATATAACCTCTTCTCCCCAATTTCTCATAAAGTTATTGTTATCGTCAAAATAATACACAAAATGCCATACAGGATTTGTTAATACAAGAAATTCTGATAGGAAGATAGGAAATTCATACAGCAAATGGTGTTTTTTATTCAACCTGTATTTTGCACCTGTAACCTCAGCAATATAAAGGCAGAACATCGGCGATAGTAATGTATGTGTGACAAAATATACATACTGTGCAACAGCTCTTGTATAGACAAGAAAACTTGAGGCTACTCCTGCATATGTAAGTCCCATTATAATTATATCTGCCGTTGCACTTATTAATATATTGCACAAAACAGCCACAAACATCTTATTCTGAAACTTGCGTATCTGGCCACGGATTGAAACAAAATAAATACAAGAAATGCAAATAACCATAGCAGAAAATTGAAATCCCAATTTTGTCATGTCATCAATTCCGAAATAATAATTCATATTTTTCCTCCCTGTACATTACTTTAACTCTTCTATTGTTATTTTCCGTCTTCCCACTTAAGACATTTATTTTAAACCATCAGAAATCTGATATAATTCCATACATCTCAGGTCTTCTGTCCCTGAATAATCCCCATGATAAACGATTTTTTTCTATCTCCGAAAGATTGTACTCTTCTATAAGTATTTCCTCCTGATTTCTTGATGCCTGACTGATTATATCCCCGGTCTCGTCAGTACAAAAAGATGAACCGTAAAATACAAGTCTTGAACTTTGTTTTGCATTTTCTTCACATGGTTCCACAACTTCTTCTCCCACTCTGTTTGCCGCAATAACCGGTACAAGGTTTGCTGCAGAGTGCCCCTGCATACATCTCCTCCAGTGAGGCATGCTGTCACATTCCAATATAGGTTCTGAACCTATCGCAGTAGGATATAATAAAATCTCTGCTCCCATAATTGCCATACTTCTTGCAGTTTCAGGAAACCACTGGTCCCAGCAGATTCCTGCTCCTATTTTAGCGTACTTTGTATCAAACACCATAAATCCTGTATCACCGGGTGTAAAATAGAATTTTTCCTGATAAAAATGATCATCCGGTATATGTGTCTTTCTATAGACCCCAAGTATCTTTCCACCTGCATCTATCATTGCAACAGAATTATATAATACATTTACATCTTTTTCATAAAAACTGATTGGAAGTACGACATCCAATTCTTCAGCCAGTCTCTGTCCCATCTTCACAGCCGGATTTTCCTCTGTACAAACTGCGTAATCATAGAAATCATATCTTCTCTGCTGGCAGAAATATTCCCTCTCAAACAACTCCGGAAGCAAAATCACTTCAGCTCCCCTGTCTGCTGCCTCTCTAATCATATGTTCTGCCTTTTTCAGATTTTCTTCTATTTCTCTACTGCATTTCATCTGAATTGCAGCCACTTTCACCTTTCTCATGGTCATCAATTCCTTTCATTACTGCCTGAACAAATCTGCTGTGTGATACAGTGGATATTACCTCCGCCTGCCAAAATAGCTCCCGCTTCCACCTGAATAACTTCCCTGTCAGGACACAGGCTTTCAAGTATACTCTTTGCAAGCCTGTCACTTTCACGGTTTCTGCCTCCAAATGCCGGCAAAATCACGGCACCATTTGAAATATAAAAATTCACGTAGGAAGCTGCAAGACGCTCTCCAATCTCTCTCGTATCTTCCCCCTCTTCAAATTCGTATCCCTGCAAATCCTCCTCACTAACGCATACAGGATAATCCGGTATCGGGAGTTTATGAACAATAATTTTCTCTTCTTCAAGCACTTTAAGGCATGAAGCTGACAAATCATATTGAGGGTCGTCCTTGTCATCTGTCCACGCAAGCAGGACATGCCCCGGTTTTATAAATGCACAAATGTTATCCACATGTTCATCAGTCTCATCATTATAAATTCCTCTCGGAAGCCATATAACCTTATGTGCTCCCAGATAAGATTTTAGTTTTTCTTCTATTTCACTCTTTGAAAGTCCCGGATTTCTTCCTTTGCTTAACAGACATGATTCAGTAACCATAACTGTTCCCTGTCCGTCGCTGTGAATCGCCCCTCCTTCTAACACAAAAGGCGATGCATCATAAGAATCAATACCAAGATATTCCGCCATTTTTATTGCAAACACATTGTCATTTTCCCAATTAGCATATAGTCCGTTATATTCTCCGCCCCATGCATTAAACTCCCAGTTAATGGCTCTTACGCTTCCTGACTTATTTTTCACAAATGTAGGCGCAATATCCCTTGCCCATGAATCATCTGTTTTTATCACAACTATCTCCACATCCGGCGTTTCTTTCAGATAATTCTGTGCACGACTATATATCTCCTCCGATTCAGCCACAACATATACATGTTCACTCCTGCTTATAGCCCTGATAACCTCAGCAAAAGCAATCTCTGCGGGGGTTTTGTCCTTTTTCCATGACCCCGGCCTGAACGGCCATATAACTATACATCCGTCATGTGGTTCATATTCTGCCGGCATATAAAATCCGTCTCCGGCCGGCACTGTGTCCTTTATGATTTTTAAACTCATCTACGATAGCCTTTCTTTAAAATCCTTATATTCAAATCTTTTAATTAATTCGGTGCTTCCGTCTTCTTTCAGCAAAACAATATCCGGCAACGGTATTCCATTAAATGTGTTATTTTTAACCATTGAATAAATAGCCATATCCTCAAACACCAGTCTGTCACCAATCTGTACCGGATTTTCAAAGCTGTAATCCCCAATCACATCACCTGCAAGACATGTAACAGATGAAAGTCTGTAAGTATATGGCTTTTCACCCGCTGCAAATCCATTTCTTAATGGCGGACGGTAAGGCATTTCCAAAACATCCGGCATATGGCAGGCTGCAGATGCATCAAGTATAAGTATATTCATGTCATTTTTTACGATATCCATCACTTCAGTCACCAGATATCCTGCGTTAAGCGCTATAGCTTCTCCCGGTTCTAAATATACTTCAACATCATATTTTTCTTTGATATAATGAATTAATTTCACCAGCCTGTCTATGTCATAATCTTCTCTGGTTATGTGGTGTCCTCCACCCATATTAAGCCATTTCACTTTATTTAAATAATCACCAAACTGTGCCTCAAACGCCTCAAACGTAGTCACAAGATCATCAGAATTCTGTTCACAAAGAGTGTGAAAATGAAGTCCTTCAATGCCTCCTTCGCCAAACAGCAGGTCTTTCGGAAGCTCATCTGCAACCACGCCAAGTCTTGAGCCTTTTCCGCATGGGTCATATATTTCGTGTCCCTCCTGCGTGGAACACATGGGATTCAATCTCAGGCCTGCGCTTACACCTGCACACTTATCTTTATATTTTTTGTACTGTGCTACAGAGTTGAATATTATATGGTCGCATATATTTACAAGCTCGTCCATGTCTTTTTCTTTGTAAGCCGGTGCAAATACATGATTTTCCTTTCCCATCTCTTCATAACCCAGCCTTGCTTCATATAGTCCGCTTGCTGTTGTTCCACTTATATACCTGCCGATAAGCGGATAAAGCCTGTATGCAGAAAATGCTTTTTGTGCCAGCAAAATCTTTGAACCTGAAATACGTTCTACTTCTGCAAGTATCTTTAAATTTTCTGTCAGCTTTTTTTCATCTATAACATAACAGGGTGTATTAAGCATTTTTTCTCCTTTAGTCAACTAATACCGGATTTTCCTCAACTACCCATGGAAGTCCGTACTTATTAAGCATATCCATGAACGGGTCCGGATCAAACTCTTCTATAGTAAATACGCCTTCACCGTCCCATTTTTTATCTGCAACCAATGCTGCTCCTATCATCGCCGGCACACCAGTTGTATAAGAGATTGCCTGTGAGCCTACTTCCCTATAGCATTCCTGATGGTCACATACATTATAAATGTAAATACTCTTCTTTTTTCCATCCTTTATTCCAGTAAAGATACAGCCTATATTTGTCTTTCCAACTGTTCTTTCGCCAAGTGTTGCAGGATCCGGCAGTAATTCTTTTAAGAACTGAATCGGAACTATTTCCTGACCATTAAAATTAACCGGAGTTGTAGAAAGCATTCCAACATTTTCAAGACATTTCATATGTGTAAGATAACTTTGTCCGAATGTCATGAAGAAACGTATTCTTTTAACTCCGGGTATATTTTTTGCAAGTGATTCTATCTCTTCATGATGTAGCAGATACATATCTTTTTTACCAACCTGTGCAAAATCATACTCCCTCTTTATTGACATAGGTTCTACTTCAACCCAATGTCCGTCTTCCCAATAAGAGCCCATTGCCGATACTTCTCTTAAATTTATCTCCGGATTGAAATTCGTGGCAAAAGGATAACCGTGGTCACCACCGTTGCAGTCCAGAATATCTATTGTCTCAATCACATCAAAATAATGTTTCAAGGCATATGCCGTAAATACGCTTGTTACACCCGGGTCAAATCCGCTTCCACACAATGCAAGAATTCCTGCTTCTTTGAATTTTTCATGATAAGCCCACTGCCATGAATAATCAAAATAAGCTGTAAAGCCTTTTTCTTTACAACGCTTTTCGTATATGGCTCTCCACTCTGCATCATCCGTATCTTCCGGTTCATAATTAGCCGTATCTATATAATCTACCTTGCATTTTAAGCAGGCTTCCATAATAGTTAAATCCTGATAAGGTAAAGCGACATTAAGCACTGCTGCAGGTTTGTAATCTTCTATTAATTTTACAAGTTCTTCCACATTATCTGCATCTACCTTTGCAGTTGTTATAACCGTGCTTGTCTTACCTTCAAGTTCTGATTTTAATTTATCACATTTTTCTTTTGTCCGGCTGGCAATACACAATTCCGTAAATGTCTCACTGTTCTGACAACATTTATGAATCGCTACTCCTGCTACTCCGCCACATCCTATTACAAGTAATCTGCTCATTAATCTATGCCTCCTATTCTTCCTCTTCCTCTAACATATCTTCTACATACTTTGGCAGCATAAAAGCTCCTTTATGAAGATTTGTCGTATAATACCATGTCTTTATATTTCTCTTTGACCATCTCTCTTCATCCAGATCAGTGAGTGGATGATATTTTTTGGATACGAAGCCAAACAGCCAGTAACCCGAAGAGCATGTAGGAATATGTGCCTGATACACTCTGCTTATCGGGAAGCTGTGACTTGCCTTTCTGTGCATCGCCCTGCAGGTATCTTCATCCTCATCATAAAACGGGCTTCCATGCTGATATACCATAATTCCGTCATCTCTAAGTGCCTTATAACTGTTCCCGTAAAATTCTTTGGTAAACAATCCCGCAGTATGTCCGAGAGGGTCAATCGCATCATTAATTATCAAATCATATTCTTCATGTTTTGTACGCAAAAATCTCAACGCATCACGGTTATATACCGTCACTCTTTTATCGTCAAGACCGCAAGAATTAAAGGTGAAGTATTTCTTGCAAATATCAACAAATACTTCATCCGGTTCCACAACATCTATTTTTTTTATCTCATCGTAATAGGAAAGTTCTCTGGCTACACCGCCATCACCGCCACCGATAACCAGCACATTTTCAACGCGGGGATGAACAGCCATGGGAACATGCACAATCATTTCATCGTATATAAACTCGTCTTTTTCCGAAAACACTATGCTGCCGTCAGAGCTTATAAACCTTCCAAATTCCTCTGAATCAAATACATCAAGCCTCTGGTACTCTGTTTGCTGACCAAATAACTGCTTATCCACTTTGACTGAAAGTTTTACTTTATCAGTCTGACAATCAGAAAACCACAATTCCACTGTCATTTCCTCCTATATACCATTAATATCCAATACGCACAAATACTCCATATACGGGTCCTGTGTCCCCTGCATGGAACATCCTTTATCCTTTGCATATAAAATATATTCTATTATCTCTTCCGTAATCTGCTCCCCGGGTGCCAGAATAGGAATTCCCGGCGGATAACACATCACAAGTTCACTGCAAATCATTCCTGCCGACTCTCTTATTGGCACTGATTTTTTCTTTGAGTAAAATGCTTTTTGCGGTGATACGCACACCAACGGATTAATATATTCTGTAGCCAGAAGCTCAGATGAATCTTTTGAATACAATCTCTTTATGTCCGCCAGGGCTCCTACGAGTCTTTCTATATCCTGAATCCTGTCACCAATGGATATATATGCCAGAATGTTTGCAATATCGCCAAATTCTATCTGAATATCATATTCGTCTCTCAATAAATCATATACTTCTATTCCCGCAAGTCCTATATCCCTTGTATACACTGATAACTTCGTAACATCAAAATCATATACACTGCTTCCGTTAATCATCTCTGAACCATATGCGTAGTATCCGCCGATTTCATTAATCTCAGTTCTTGCATACTCAGCCATTTGCTTTACCTTCGCAAAAGATTCTTCTCCTCTCAAAGCAAGGTTTCTTCTCGATATATCAAGACTTGCAAGCAGAAGGTATGATGCTGACGTAGTCTGTGTCAGGTTAATAATCTGGCTAACGTACTCCCAGTTCACCGTATCATTTACAAGAAGAAGCGAGCTCTGTGTAAGACTTCCGCCTGATTTGTGCATCGAAACAGCCGCCATGTCAGCTCCTGCTTCCATAGCCGATATAGGTAAATCTTTTTGAAAATATAAATGTGTTCCGTGAGCCTCATCCACCAGTACAAGCATATGATATCTGTGAACGAGCTCCACAATACCCGCCACATCCGAACATATGCCATAGTATGTAGGATTATTGACAAAAACACACTTTGCATCCGGATTTGCCTTAATTACTTTTTCAAGCTCACTAAGTTCCACACCCAGTGCAATCCCAAGCTTATTATCCACCGCCGGATTAACATAGACCGGAATCGCTCCACAAAGAACCATGGCATTAATCACACTCTTATGAACATTCCTTGGAAGTATAATCTTGTCGCCTGCACGACATGCGGAAAGAATCATACTCTGTACGGATGATGTCGTTCCGCCTATCATAAAAAATGCGTGCGATGCACCAAACGCCTCTGCAGCCAGTTCCTCTGCTTCCTTTATAACTGACATGGGATGGCACAGGTTATCCAAAGGCTTCATAGAGTTGACATCAATATTCACACACTTTTCGCCCAGAAGCTCCTTAAGCTCAGGATTTCCACGTCCTCTTTTATGTCCGGGGACATCAAACGGAACCACCCTTTTCTTTCTTAAATTTTCTAAAGCCTCATATACAGGTGCTTTTTTCTGCTTTTCAATATCCATTTTCTGTCTCCTTCACATATGAGAATTTTATCTTGTTTTAAAGAAAATATCAAGCTTTTCTAATAGTTCCTCCCTGTCTATGGTTTTTAGCAGATAATCGACCGGATTTAAATTAACAACCGACATAACACTTTCCTTGTCTCCTTTTCCGGTTAAAAAGATAACCGGTATGGAATCAGTCTCTGTATCACTCTTAAGCATTTCATAAACCTGTGGTCCATTAACCACCGGCATCTCGTAATCCATCAGTACCAGATCTGCCTTATTTCTTGCAAGCCAGCTTATTGCCTGAACTCCGGAAGTCGCCATTCCCACATGATATTTGTTCTTCAGCCATTCATATACAAGGCGCACATAAGCAATGTCATCATCAACAATGAGGACGCTTTTCTTCTTATTATCGCCGGTATTATTTTTAACATAGTTTTGCAGACATTTTAGAAAGGCATTCATATCCATAGGGCGTTTGAACCATTCAAGAATCATTGTCTCCTGAATAATCTTTTTAAATTCCTGGTATTGATCCTGTTCACCTATCACAATAACTTTCTTATCACAATCCTGTAAAATATCCTTTATATATACCAAAGACTCAGTCATTACTTCAATATCATCATTCATGAGAATTACAAAGAGTTCTGCATCCTCATACACCGTCTCTATCTCTTTTATCTTTGCATGTACAAACTGAGTATCCAGACCTTTTTCTTTAATCTTTGTCTGAAGTCCCTTAGTCAGAAAGCCCTCCTTGACGCTCACTATGATGATTTTACCAATATCATCCATCTTTTTCATACAATCATCCTCCGTGAAACTATAATCCTACTTTGTATTATAACAGATATATGATATTTTTTGTTTAATATTTGCAAAAATTATTGACATTATTTTCTGAAATGATATAATAATGTGGCACGGGGTGTGGCTCAGCTTGGTAGAGCGCTTGGTTCGGGACTAAGAGGTCGCAAGTTCAAATCTTGTCACCCCGATTTTTTATGCCTTTTTAAGAGAACTCTTACAAATAGTTTCTCTTATACATATCAAATATATCCTTTTTATACTTTCTCCCAATCGGTACTATGGTGCCATTTTTTAAGAAAATATCATTAGTGGTAAGCCTTTCTACATATTTCAGGTTGATTGCATATGATTTATGTACCTGAATGAATGATTCTGAATTGCTCCGTATGATGCTCATAATACTTTTCATATTGGTCGTATACTCATTTTTTCCATACAAATCATATACAACGCAATGTCTGCCGACTGCTTCTATACAGCATATTGAAGCCGGATTAAGTACAATATCCCCACTTTTTTGTTTCAAAGTAATGCATCTCCTGCTGCTGTCAATATAATTTAGTGCCTGTTTCATTTTCTCTATCAGTTCTTTTTTTTGCACAGGTTTTTTTATGTACGCAAACGGATGTACATTTACCACTGATACGGCTTCACTGTCGTATGCCGATACAAAAATGATCAAAGTTTCCTGCTGTCCGGGCATTTTCCTAATATATTCAGCAGTTGAAATCCCGTCTAATTTTTTCATTTCCTTATCCATCAGTATGATTCTATAGTTGTTGCCTTCTTTTATATCCCTGATCAGCTCACTGCCATCTGAAAAATCTTCTACGGCTCCCTTCATTTCTGAAAACTCTTTTAATAAGATTGACTTGATTTTCTCACAAAAAAACCAGTCATCATCACAAATCGCCACTCTTAACATTTTACTCCTGCCTGTCCCTTCCTAAAATTAATAATACCTCCAGACAAAACACATTGTAACTGCAGGTTATTTTCATATCTCCCCCATATTTTTTTGTCAATTCCCTGATACTCCTCAAACCAATACCATGCCCCCACGTCTTCTTTGTCGTGTGCAAAATACCGGTACTCCCTATTTTCATATCTTCACTTACAGGGTTTTTTACTCTTATTGCAAGAACGTCATGCTCATAATGCACTGAAAGATTAATTACCTGCCGCAGCTGCCTGTGCCCGACCAGATACTCGGTGGCATTGTCTAATGCATTTCCAAGCAGTATGCTCAGCTCACCTATATCTGCAGGTATCGTCTTTGATATTCTTATATCACTTACAAGTTGTATATTTTTTTCGCTAATATATGAATTCTTCGCATTTAATATATAATTCAGATTGTAATCATCAGTAATAAAACTATCCGGCGATTCTATATATATACGGCAGTACTCATTTATTTCTTTCTTTACCTGACCGTATTTTTCTCTCTCCATCAGAACAGATAATTTTATAAAATAATGCTTCATATCATGATTAGTCTTTTGAATATATCGGTTGTACTGTGCTAATCGTCTCTGCTGTCCCGTCTGGTTTTCGATGATATCACGAAGTATTTTATTTTCTTCCCTCAATAATCTGTACGAATAATTCTGCCTGTGACATGCCAGACAAAATACGCACAGAAAAACAGAAGTAAATACCAGAACGATTATCATTTTCTTTTATCGTATCTTCATAATCTCTTTACAGCTTATAATATACTCTTTCATATTTTCGACATCTATATCACTGCCCTCATACAACAATTCGTGTAATAAATATTCTTCTATCTTCTGTTTATTCTCTAATTCCCTTACCATCAAAACATCCATCGGTATATTCAAATATTCACAAATAAGATACCACTTTTCAGTAGCAAGACCTGTATCTCCGCTTTCTATGCGCTTTAATGTATTTTCATTAACATTAAGCACATTTTTTAATTCTTTATACGTTACTCCCTTAAATTCTCTCTGAATTTTTAACATGTAACCTCTTATTTTTTTTGTGAAATATTCATTATCCATCTGCTTTATTAAATTTCTGTCATAAAGCGAATCATTTTTCATCTTGAAGCACAGACCGTGTATTAGTAAATCAAATCTTTCTTTATCCGATAATTCGATAATCATTTCCACATCAGAAGCTGTCAGCTTGGTCCCGAACTCCTCTCCGTTAATTAAATAATTTACCGAACTTCCGGAAATATTGGCGAAATATGCTAATAACCACAGTCTCGGCAGCGTTCGTCCGGTCTCAGCATTCAACAGCATATTGAATGTGATATCCATCTTTTCTAACGTCTCCGGTCGGGTTGACGCTACATATTTTTTTCGACATTCCATTAATCGTTGTCCTATTTCTTTTTTCTTCTTATCATCCATATTCAATCATACCTGTTCCTGCTTTTTTATTCAGTATATAAAAGTATGATTATTTATGACTTGTAATTATATTCATTATTTTCACAAAATTACAATCTTTTTTGACATAAATGTCGAATTTTTTTCTGATAATGCATTTTATGGAAATTTTTATCATATTATGGTATGATTAGATTCCGGGAGTACTTAAATAAAGAAAAGAAAGGAGTTTTACTTTATGAATATCGCGGCTTGTTCGTGTGATTTGACATATCTTGAAAATCTAAGGAAGAATATTGCCCTTCACTTTGGTTATCTTATTGACAATATTGATACTTTTATATCCGGTGAAACGTTTTTGCAACATATTAATGTCAGTCCTATATCATATGATTTTTTCATATTAGACATAGTGACTAAAGATAAAAGTGGAATCGATGTTGCAAACATAATAAGACATAATAAAAAATATAAAAATTCTATAATTTTTCTTATTTCATCTTATACAGAGGAATTACAGAAAATAATTGATATACGCCCCTATGCTTACCTTAATAAACGTGATTCTTTTCAATTTTTCAATAAATATTTCAGGGAAGCGCTTGATGCCTGTACCTCCGAAAATACTAATATTGTCATAAAATCCGGAAAGAATTACCTTCAGTTAAATCCAAATGATATCTATTATATCGAAACGCAAAACCGGATTGCACATATACATACAACCAAGGGATTAATAGATTTTTCCGTATCTGTCAAAGACCTTGTACAGACTCTTGGCAAATATAACACCACACTGGTTCGCATAAATAATGCAGCCTTTATCAATATGATATACCTTCTGGATAAAACATATTCAAATGTTACCCTGAATGATGGCAGACGTACAACACTCCCTCTTACCAGAACATACAAAGATGACTTTATGATGAATTTCAGAAAATACATGCCTTTACCGTGAATAAACCAAAATCGAGTAGGAGGAATTTCTCGCAAGTGAGAAATTCCGACCTCTCACACCACCGTGCGTACCGTTCGGTACACGGCGGTTCAATCAACTTAACAAGTA
>CADADA010000009.1 GCA_902786515.1 uncultured Lachnospiraceae bacterium
AATAATTATAAAACACCTTTTGAAGCACGATACGAACAGAAGTAAAAAAACATAATTTTAACAGTCAAAAGTGTTACAAAAATGCTTGACCACAACAAATGTTAATAAAGTATACATGCCTGACGTGGTAAAGACTGTTTCAGAAGGTGCGTTTAAGAATTGTACAAACCTTACGTACATAAGTATTTCGCAGAATATTTCTAAGATATCAAAAGAGATGTTTAAAGGATGTACGGCTTTAACGTATGTTCAGATACCGTATAATGTTACGGACATAGGCTGGGAAGCTTTCTATAATTGTAAAGCTTTACAGATAGAATCGTTGCATGAGAATATCACAGCTCTTGGTTCTTATGTATTTTCTGGTTGTGAAAGTATAGAGAGCATAGAATTTTTAGGAAAGGTAAATATACCGGACGGTGCATTTGAAAGATGTACAAATTTAAAAAATATAGTATGGCCGGATGAAATTACATATGTAGGAAATAGTGCTTTTGCAAATACTGCATTTGAAACTATGACATTCCCGTATGGCGTAACAGAAATTGGTGGTTGTGTGCTAGAAAATGCAGAGAACTTAAAAGAAGTATTCTTACCACAGACCTTGCAAAATCTGCCGCACGATTATGAAGAATTTTACAAAAAGTTTTTAGGTTCAATAAACAATGATACAATTAGAAAATATGTGCAAAACCATTACACAACAGGAACCAACTTTGGTAAAAAAGAAAACAAAAATAACGTAACAGTTTATTATCCTAAAGCGATTAAAACAGTATTGGATAATAAGATAAAATTCTCAATAGGATTTGGACAGACTTTAATGGATACAAATGAAATCTTGTACTCATACACTACAGAAAGTGGATATAATTGTGTAGAGGTGGATGACAACTTTTCATACAGAGCCGTAGAAGGATACGGTGGACGTACAGAACTGTACATATCGAAAGTAGTAACTGATGCAAAAAGTGTTAAGATACCTGACAGCTATGCCGGTTACGATATAGTCGGAATCGATGCAAATGCATTTGAAGGTAATAAAAAACTTGAAACCGTAGAAATCAGCAGCCGTGTCTATGAAATAGGAGACGAATGTTTCAAAGACTGTAGTTCACTTAAAACAGTTATCGTAGGTACGTTTGGAAAGAAAAAAGGTGACGAATTCCTGATGCTTGGTGCAAATCTGTTTACAGGATGTACGTCCATGAAGACATTTGTTGTAAATGGAGATGTAGTTCAGGCAGAGGAGAATTTCCTTGGCGGACAGAATTCGATTATGGTAATGTCAAGACCATATACAGTACTTGATAATATAGAAATCGAAAAACATGTTACTTACGGAGATGATACACCGATAATAGCAGAAGACGGACTAGCATATAGTTTCCGAGATGATTCATCTTTAAGTGTCACGGGATATACAGGAACAGCAGATACTGTTACGATACCGAAACAGTATTTGGGAGCAACCGTAAAAGAGATAGCAAAAAATGCTTTCAAAGATAAAACAAATGTGAAAGAGGTTGTGATACCGAGAGGAATAGAGAAAATAAATCATTTTGCATTTATGAACTCAGGAATCAGAACTATAAATATACCGGACACTGTTACGGATATAGGAGCAGGAGTGGTTGCAGGATGTAAGAGCCTCACAGAGATAAAGGTCAATAGTGCAAACAAAGAATATGTAGCTGTAGACGGAGTAATGTTTAGAAAAGATATGACAGAAATCATGGCATATCCGGCGGGCAGGACAGATGCTACATATGCAATACCTCAGAGCGTGCAGGAACTTTGTCCGTATGTATTCAGTGGTGCGAAGTACTTAGAAGAAATCATTTATCCGGAAGGAATGTATTATAAGGACAATACTACGACAGCAGATGCTGAGAAAGAAATTGGTGAATACATTGCGCCGGAAGCACCGATTATTATAGGTGCAGTATCACTTGCAGCGGATAAAATGAATGTTACATGGTTACCTGAAATACTTGCAGACGGATACATTGTTTACAGAAAACCTGTTGATGGAAGCTGGGAAGAGATTGCCCGTGTGGACGGAACAGTAACGGAAGATACAGAGTACTTCAGTTATACAGATGAAAATGTAATTCCGGGAAAAGAATATTGTTACACAGTAAGAGGTTATGTAACTACGACTACAAATGGAAAGACAGTAGAAGGTTCGTTTGATCCGGACGGAGTGAAGGGCACTACCGTACCTGAAATACCGGTCCTTGAAAAAGTAATAATACCTGCAGGAACAAGAAAAAGACAGGTATACTGGAAAAAAGTAACCGGAAGTAAAGGATATTTCATTTACAGAAGAGCATCTAAAGATGATGAATGGATGATGATTAAGAAAATAGAAGGGGAAAATAATCTGATGTATGAAGATGTGACGGAAGATGATAAAAATTATTATTATACCGTGCAGGCATATACAGAAAATGAGGATGGAGTCATGGTACGTGGTTACTATGATGAGGATGGAATAACGGTAGAATAAAACAAAAAGCAGGTGTTGGCGCATTGTGGCAGCACCTGCTTTGTTTTATTTGAAAATCAAGTATCAAAGATACATTTCTTCTATTTTTATAAAAAAAACGGATGACAAAATATTATATTTATGATACAATACTCGTCGGCTAAAAATGAAAGGAGCAAATATTATGAGAAAGTCAAAAAAAGTATTAGCTTTACTCCTTGCGGCGTCAGTGTTTAGTACGACGTTTATGAGTAATGGAATGCCTGCTAAAGCAGACATAGTAACGAATGTGGAGGAGTCAGATGGAACATTATCATTAGACCCGACTGACCTCACACATGGGACGGGATTAAATGAAAAAGATTTAGAGGAAATTGCTGCAGAGGCAGAGGAGACGGGAGATTCTGCAGACAAAAAGATAGAGAAAGCTATTGCGGCTCAGGCAGCAGGGGAACTGCCGGCAGCAGTAGATAACTCAACCGGAGAAAATGGAAAGTATTTTCCTGCAGTTGGAAATCAGGGAAGTATTGGTTCATGCCTTGCATGGGCCGACAAATACTATAACAAAACTTATATGTTTAACAAATATTTTGACAGAGAAGTAGATGACAGTAACACATTCTCACCTAAGTGGGGACATGCAAACACCGGCTGGTTACATGGTTCATTGACATTAGACAGATGCCCGAACACAGATTTCACATCAAAATATGGAATGCTTGGTAATGACTTTTATGCAGACTGTGAAGCGGATTACATGGAAGCGGAACTTGGAGCAACCGATGCGTATGGCTATATTTTATCTGGAGATACCCGCGAGAATAAACCGGTTGAGGTAGACGGTGTGGACAGCGAAGATATTGCAGTTGTCAAACAGAGCCTTGCGGATGGAAATATATTGCAGTTGGGAACAAGTGCGTACTGGTTTAACTACAGTAAAATTGATGGTTCATTAACATCTGAGAATAGTAAATATGCAAACCAGAGTATTGTTGTTGCCTGCGCCAATAAGTCAACAAGCAATAAGGGCGGTCATGCGATGAATATCGTAGGATATGATGATGGAATAGGTGTTGACTTGAATAAAAATGGTGTCCTTGAAGCAGGAGAAATGGGTGCATTTAAGGTAGTAAACTCATGGGGTGCATCATGGGGAAATTCAGGGTTTGTATGGATGGCATACGATTCTTTTAATGCTGTATCAAAATATTCTGACATCGGAACGGGTGAAGGTGAAAAAAGAATATCTATAGCAGATTATGTTTGCGAGATTATATTAGATGATGAAAGAATGAATAAGTACATCAATCACGAAGAACCGGATATGTATTATCAGGTAAGTTTTACGGCAGAAGATAAAGGTGTATATACAGAGTCTGCCAGCAGTTGTATGTATGGAGAAGCAGAATTTGGAAAATGTGGAAGACTCGGAGTTGGTGGAGAGAGTTCATTTAAAACAGGAGTTAACTTCAGGGGTAAAAGAGATGGAGCCTGTGATGTAACATATGTTGTAAGTATCAAAAAGTATTATGGTTCATCTGGGGGGCATTTTATTTATTTATCGAATTATGGAGATAATGCTGCAAATGTAAACAGCATAGTATTTGTGAATAATAAAGAAAAAACAGCATATAGGATGCAACAGCCTTATACTACTTTATCAGAGGGTGAATCGCATGTTGTTTATAATAGAAGCGAATACCAGCTTTACAAAGTACCGTATATCTCAAACATGGACGTAAACGGACAGATTACAGTTGCTGCAGCTGCAAATGACACGGCCGGAAATATTAAGTATGACCTCTCATATGAATCAGAGGCAGTAGAGGATGCAGGAAGTCTTACACAGAACACAACAGGTCAGTTCGCATTTGCACCAAATGCATCAGGATACTACAGAGTAAAACTGACAGCTACAGACAAAAATGGCGAGACAAATACAAAGACAAAATTAATTAAAGTAAATGTTGAACCACTTCAAGCAGAGATTACAAAAGTGGAAAGCGGTAATCCGTTCAGTTATGTAAATATGAAAGTAGAAGGAGGTACAGCGCCATATACATATAGCTATGTATATACAAGAAAGAGTAACGGACAGGAATACGACAGACAAACAGACAGAGATATTTCATTATATAATGAAAATCTTTTCGGATTCCCTATAAATACAGATGCATACGCTCCAAACCATGGTGATTATCCATCAGAAGGATTCAGTGGCGTTGGAACAAATCATTTAAATGTTGTCGTAAAAGATGCAAATGGTAAGACTTGTACAGTTGAGACGGATATTGAAGTAGAGCCGTTTGAAATTACAGGAGTTACGGCAGATCTTGCATCACCACAGGAGATTGGAAAAGAGATAAAATTCACTGTATCTTCAAAAAATCGTTTCAACGGTTATTGTTCGAGAGTGCCATTAAGCTATAGCTGGAAAGTAACAAATCTTTTAACAGGAGTAACTGAATCATTATATGGTGTGTCAGCAACACCGAACTGTTACTGGACTCCTACAGCAGCCGGAAGATATGTTATAGAAGCAAGTACGAGTGATGCGAATTATTCATCAGCAACCATGGAATTTGACATAGTTGGCGATAAGACAACTGTATACTATGCAAACAGTAACTGGGATAACGCATATATCCATTACAAGACACAGAATGGACAGTGGACAGATGTGCCGGGAGTTCAGATGGAAGCAAGTGATGTCGAAGGATATACATGGAAATTTGATATCCAGCTTGCATATGATAACAGCGAAAATGTTCAGGTATGCTTTAATAACGGAAATGGTGACTGGGACAGCCGAAATGCACAGAACTATTTCCTGAACAAAGGAACATATGGAATTAAAAATGGCAATATCGAAGAATTAGGATTTAAGGTAACATCATTTACAATTAACAAGCCGATGGTAGTAGGTTTAGGAGATGTGAATATTACATTCACTGCTGAAGCTGGATTTGGAAGCGGAGATTATTCATACAGATTCGGTACAATAAAAAACGGTGTTAAGTATTATTCAAGTGAAGACTTTTACAGTTCAGGTACAGGATTATATAGTTTAATGTCAATGATGCATATGGAGTATCCATATCATGATGTGATTGGTACACATACATTATTTGCAGAAGCAAAAGACAATGTTACCGGAGAAATAGCCACAAAGACAATAGAAAACTTTGTAGTAAAACCATTAGCAATTAAATCATTTACATCAAATGCAACATCAAATGTTATCAAGGTAGGTACACCGGTTACATTGACAGCAGAAACAGAATACGAAGTTGGATATCGCTATAACACATACACATTTACAGCTATTAAAGATGGTGTAAGAACAGAGATTGATTCACATAACTACTGGGCACATTATTCTAAGACATGGACACCGACAGAGCCGGGAAATTATACGATTGAGTATTATGTTTATGACGGATGTGCTCAGACTGCAACGGCGACATTAGAATTTACGGTAGTAGACACAAATACAGCAACACTTTATTACAACAATAACAACTGGTCACAGGCATATGTTCATTACTGTATTAACGGTGGTGAATGGACATCAGTACCGGGAGTTAAGATGGCAGACAGTACAGAACAGGACGGTTACAGATGGAAATTTGACTTTGACTTAGGCGAAGCAGATGGAGTAACAGTATGCTTCACAGACGGAAACGGTAACTGGGACAGCAGAAATGCTTCAAATTACTATATAGGAACAGGAACATATGGAATTAAGGATGGTTCCGTAACAGAAATAAATTAAAAAAACAAATTAAAACCGGAAGCGTTTCGCAATCAATTAGGATTGTGAAATATCTCCGGTTAATAAGCCAAATGACAGGAGATTCGCGAAAGCGGGTCTCCTGCTTAATTCTATTCATTCTAGGTAACCTTCATAGCAATATCCGCATTAAATTCATTGCCCTCATGATAGAACCTTGCCGAACCGCCATTCTTCTCTGAAATGGAAGCAATGGACGAAAGCCCGATGCCGTTCCCACTGTGGCAGGTAGAGAGATAACGGCCCTTTGACATCCGCACCTTCCCGCTGAAAGAATTGCTCATGGTGATATAGAGGTATTCATTCTTATCCGGGTTTTCCATGTACAGGTTGATGAAGCGCTTTTCCACTGGTACATCGCCACAGGCGGCAATGGCATTTTCAAGCAAATTGCCGATGACGTTGCACAGGTCAGTGTCACCTATCTTGCAGAAATCCGGAATGTCGATTACAAAATGAAGAGAAATATGTTCTGTTTTTGCGCTTTCTGCATAATAGTTAAGAAGAGCATTGACCGCAGGGTTTTTACAAAATCCGGTGATATCATTTTTCGGCATGGTGTTCACATATTTTTTTAGATAGTCATAAATGGCATCATAATCCTTTGTCTCGGCAAGACTCTCCAATGTCCGGATGGTCTGGCGGAAGTTGTGACGCTCGGCTGTGGTTGCCTGCATATAATTCTGCAGTTTTATATACTGGCTCTGCTGCATCTCAAGCATGCGGTTCTTTTCAATCGTCTCCATTTCTCTAAGGATTCCCGAAACAATAAAATAAAAGATGACAGTCAGAAGGAGCAGGGTAGTGGCCATCATGGTAAGCGAACCCCAAAAGGCAAGAAAAACCTTATTGGTATAGAGCGTCTGATACTTCTGTGGGCGAATCAGCAGATTTATGGATAAGAACAGGATGGATATCGGAACCGTCGTGCACCACACATGAGGAAGGAGTAGTCTGTCAATGAGAATACTTCCGTATTTCATCACCGGATAGAAAAGCAGTGCGGTGATAACCAAGCTCAGGACAAGGGAAAACAGAGAATTTTCCATACTGAAGGTGTTTGCACCCGACATTGGATTATTCAGTGCATCAAACCCATTGGCAAAATTGCCAAGCAGTGACATAAGTGCGCAGACATAGGTAAATACGGCAAATGACCTGTCCGGAGATACTGTAAGGCTTCTTTGGTAACAGGCATAAAATACTATAAGCATAGGTAATAGGATAGCATTTGGTTTAAGTTCAAAATAGTAAGTTATCCATGCCATAACAGGTATCACGAGGCAAAACATAATGAGCATACGAAGGATAAGCTTGTAAACTCTGCATTTTAACTGGTTCTTCATCGGAAAGAAACACAGAATTGATGCTGGAACGATGATTAGCTCATGAAGCAGTATAATGAGAAACATTTTCATAGGTGCAGTCCCCTTTCATGATTATTCTTGCGGATTCGGGCGAACATAAAATTCTGCCATTTCTGCTCAATCTCCTTCGTCTTTTTGGAGTAGACAGGAAAGGAAGCATTGTTTTTTAAGAGGCACATACCGTCCTTTAAGGCTTCAACCTGTTCCAGATTCACAAGAATAGAGCGGTTAATCTGCAAAAAGCGGCTGTCATTTTCCAGCTCTTTTACTATGGCGGAAAAAGTCATGCGTGAATGGTATAAATTTCCAAACCTGTCTGCAATCTCCAGATAATTGCGCTGTGCAGGCATGACAGATGCAATGTCCGGATAAGGAAGGGCATAGTCCTGCCCCTCAGCATTAAAGGACAGCTTATCGGAAAAAAATGTCGTATGATTTTCCAAAATATCGTCCATTACACGGAACAGCTTATCTCTCTTAGTCGGCTTTTCTATATAATCATAGGCATGGATGGAAAAGGCATCAGCCCTGTGATCGCCGCTGGTCGTCAAGAAGACAAGGAGAGAGTCCCTGTCCGATTCACGCACTTTCTTCGCAGTCTCCACGCCGGTAATTCCTGTCATATAAATATCCAGAAAGATGACAGCATAGGAAAATGGGGAAAAACTCTGTAAAAAATCCTCTCCGCATGGAAATACATCTATGGCAAAGGTAAGCTTGTTGAGGGCTGCATATTCATTCAGTATATTCCTTAGTGCATCACTTTCAGAGGAAAGGTCATCTACAATGGCAATGTTCATCTCTCACAACTCCTTTCGTGTACAAAAATCAATCTAATGATAGCATAAAAGACTGCCAATTTCTATAAAAAAATAAATCGGTTATATCTGCTCTCAAGCGGGGTAATAATCAAACAACATTTTTCTTTTAAGGATTTCTCCGTTTAACTATCTTCTGACGATAAAATTTGCCGGTTGTCACAGATTCGTGCCGTTTGTCACAGATATATTGAAAAAAAGAAATGCAATGTTATAATTTTCGAAGGATATATTTTGGGCAGAAACAGGAGGTGAGAAATGGAGGCAGTAATCTATGAAAAAAATGATGAAGAATACAAAATGCTTTGCAGCATTCTCGAAAAAGAGGCGGAGCTGATTGACATCTATCGTGATCCGGCAGACGGTTTCTGCCACTATGAGCATGAATACGACTTAGTGGTCGTTGCATTAGAAGGAGCAAAGGGCATGAATGTGGTGGAATCCCTAAGCGAGCATTATCCCGATACACAGATTATATGGATTACGAGCGATGAGGACTTTGTTTCTGTGGCAATCAGACATCATATCCATGACTTTATAGTGCGTCCCTTTACGCAGGAAAGGATTTCAAGGTCTGTAAGGGAAGTGATTCCGAAATGTCCGCATAGACATGAATGGAGATTTACACCGGAAGAAAGGCGGAGCGGTTTCAGGTAAAAAAATATAATTTATAAAAAATGGAGGAATGATAATGAAACGAAAACGAATTAAAAAGAGAATCTTAGCAGTCATACTCTCGTATGCACTTGTGATGGGAATGATTCCGATGGATGTATTATCAGTCAGCATAATGGCGCAGGAGAATACAGAGGGAACAGACACGAGCGAAACCATACACTCTGGTTTTACAGCCACCGGAGGAACAAGTGGTGCAGGAACTGACGAAGAATGCGGAAGTCTTGTGGATGGTGATAAAGACACTAAATGGTGCGTTACCTCGCTAGGAAGCCCGACTTACATTGAATTCCACAGCGATGAGGCAATTACGCCTACAGGCTATATTCTGACCACGGGCGGCGATACCGCAGACTATCCCGGCCGTAACCCTGTAAGCTGGACAATCAAGGCAAAAGTGAACGAGAATGATGCTGATTGGACAACACTCACCACAGTTACGGAAGATACGGTGCTGGGAGCGAAAAGCACAACAGATTATCGCTTTGCACTGGGCAACACTGCGCAGTATCAGTATTTCCGCTTTGAGATTAACAGCATAAAAAGTGGAAGCGTATTCCAGCTAGCAGAGTTCCAGTTTATTAGTGGTGTGGATCTTTATCATGATCTTGCCGGCTATGGAACGCTGACGGGAACTGGATACTACAGGCACACGGGTAGCGAAATCACACCTTTATATATCGTCCGGGCGGTAGACGGCACGTTGCTGACGGAAGGCACGGACTATAGCGTAGCAATTACGAAGGACGGCAACACCGTCGCTACTGTACAGGAAAAAGGCGACTATGTTCTGAAAGTTACGGGAATATCCCCGTATACCGGCACAAAAGAGCTTGCTTTCACTGTTGGAGACGGCTACAAATACATCGATACAGATGACACCGAGAAAAATTGTGAGTTCTTAACTGTACTTACAGGTGGCGGAAGTACCACACTTTCGTCGGGCTGGTATGTTGTGAACAGAAGCATCGAATACTCAGATACCATCACCATTGACGGCGATGTTCATATTATTCTGGTAAATGGCAAAACTCTGACAGTCGACACTACTGCTGAATGTTTTGTTGGTGCAAACGGTAATGATACTCTTAACATTTACGCTCAGAGTAGCGGAATCAGTGCAGGTACGCTAAATGCAACTACTGCACAATCAGGCTATGCACGAGCGGTGAAAGTAAATTCTTTAGTGTTAAATGGAGGAAATATTAATTTTTATGGCAAATCAGACGCTACAGTTGTAGATACTGGCATGCTGGCTTTCAATGGTGGTAATGTAAACATTGACGGTGGGGAAGGTGGCCTGTATTTCCAAACTTCAGGTTTTAACTTTAAATGGCGCAGTGCTTCTGACAGTTTTTATGCTAAAAAATGGGTTTGCAATGATTTTACATTTGAAAAACCTGTCAAATGCATTGACAATTCCAATGCATACAGTGGTGCATTTCATACTGACCCTAATTACAGTTCGCCGTTGGATGGAAAGAAGCTGGTTCCTGCGACACTTTCCGATGTAACACTTGCAGATATGTCAAATGGCAGCGTAACCAAAAGCGATGCTTCACTTCAAAGCGGATATTTCGATGGTGAGACCGTTACATTGAGTATTGCACCTGAGTCGGGGTATCGTCTCAGCTCTCTTAATGTTACAAAAACGGATGATAATACGCAAGTGGTGCCGGTAAACGGCTCAGGTAACACACGCACCTTTACCATGCCAGCTTATCCCGTTACTGTTACGGCAGTGTTTGTGGAGATTACCGAACCGTTTGAAGTAACTTTGGAGGATTTTGATACAGTCTTCGAGGAATATGCGGTGCCCGATGCAAAAACGATTACGCTCCATAGTTTCAGTGAATCTGTCAGGATAGAATCTGTGACCATTGATAATATAGAAGAGTTTGAATTGAACAAGACGGACGGAATAACTCTTGCGGCGGGTGGTACAGATACGAGTTATACCATTTGGCCGAAGGACGGTCTCACGGTAGGGACGCATACGGCGATTGTAACCATAAACTACGGGGACAGTAAGACTGTGACGGCAGAGACATCCTTTGTTGTCAAGCCTCACGAACTTACGGTAAGTGCACCGGGGGTGTCGGAACGTGATTATGTCGAGGGTTATACCAATACATATCAAAGTATTATCTTCATTACTAATAGCGGTAGTGAACAAAAAACAATCAGCTCCGTGTCACTTTCGGGTGCAGATGTGGATTGTTTCTCGTTGGAGAGCAGGCGTGAGAGTATCAACATTCCGGCGGGGAATACGGATCAAAGTAATTATCTTATCCGGCCTGCGACCGGCAAAAGTGCGGGAACCTATACGGCTGTACTTAATGTGACCTGTAACGATGGTGAAACTGCGACGACTCAGGTGAAATTTAAGGTGTTAAGTCCAATATATGATATGTCTGTGACTGCTCCGATATTCGATTTGGAATACTATGATGGCTATTTTCCTATGAAAAATGTCGTTATTACCTATACCGGTAACATCGAAACGGAAGTAACTTCCATAAAACTAGAGGGAACCGATGCTGATAAGTTTACGATGAGTGGCAGTCTGACAGAAATTTCCCCTAGTTATTATGAAAAACTCTTGGTTCCAAGTGTATACGACAGAGAGATTTACATCCAACCAAAGCAAAATCTTCCTGTGGGAACTTATAATGCGAAAATTACTGTAGTCAATAGCGGTGGTGTAAGTGCATCGGATGAATTTAGCTTTACGGTCGGAAAGGCAACACCTGTGATATCAGAACTGCCTGTCGCATCAGAAATCACCTATGGACAAAATCTTTCAGAAAGCAGCCTGACAGGTGGTATTGTAAAGAATGGAGAAAAAGTTGTCGCAGGACAATTTTCATGGGAAACGGGAACAACAGAGCCGGCAGTATCAGACAGCAATAGTACAGAATATGAAGTGTTATTTACTCCGACAGATACGGAGAATTATGAAACGGTATCCTGCAATGTAAAGATAAAGGTGAACATGGCAGATATTGTTGCATCAGATATTACTACACCAACGGCAAATGAAAATCTGGTATTCAACATATCCGCTCAGCCGCTTGTTAATGCAGGAAGTGTTGTCGGCGGAACTATGTACTATGCAGTAACGACAGAGAATAATGCACCCGATGAATTGCTTTATACCACATCCATCCCCACAGCTACCGACACCGGAACCTATTATGTATGGTACAAAGCCGTTGGAGATGCAAACCACAACGATACAGAAGCAAATTACGTGGAAGCAAAAATTAATAAAGCAAAAACAATCACAAATGCTCCAAAGTCAATAATGAATGATGTTGTATACAGCAAAGTTAGTGATGTACAGCTTCCGGAAGGCTGGATATGGTCTCCAGAAGATTCTGAAAAGGAACTTGTGGCAGGAAAATCACTTACTGTAAAAGCTGTTTATAATAATGATGACAAAGAAAATTATGAAGAAGAAGGTTGCTCTGTAATGGTTACAATAACCAGAAAGCCGGAAGAGACAACAACAAAGCCGGAAGAGACAACAACAAAGCCGGAAGAGACAACAACAAAACCGGAAGAGACAACAACAAAACCGGAAGAGACAACGACAAAGCCGGAAGAGACAACGACAAAGCCGGAAGAGACAACGACAAAACCGGAAGAGACAACGACAAAGCCGGAAGAGCCGGAAGAGACAACAACAAAATCAGAATTAAAAGGCAAGGTAAGTGGTCTTCGTCAAAGTGATAACTCAAAGAGTTCTATAAGCTTAACATGGAAAGCATTAGAAGGAGCAGACGGTTATCAGATTTTCAGATTGTATTCTGATGGTAAATACAAAAAGATTGCAACAACTAATAAAACAACGTATGTAAATAAAAAGTTATCTGCCGGTACAATTTACAAGTACAAAGTAAGAGCTTATGTAAAAGTAAACGGCAAAATCAAGACTGCCTCATTTAGCAAAGCAGTTGCTATGACCACAATACCTGCTAAAGTATCAGGTGTAACAGTTAAGTCAGTTAAAAAAGCAATCAGTGTTAAATGGCAGTTGACATCAGGTTCGGGATATATAGTACAATACTCGACTGACAAAAAATTTAAAACCGGTTGCAAAATAGTAAAGGTATCTTCAAACAAAAAGAAGATAAAGATATCAAAACTTACATCAGGTAAAACATATTACGTAAGAGTATGCGCTTTTAGTAAAAACATAGCTAATAGTGGTGCATACAGTAAAAAAATAAAAGTAACAGTAAAATAGAAAATGAACATAAAAAAAGCCGTCAGGATTGATTGGAATATAAATCATCAGTCCGGGCGGCTTTTTCTAAAACATAATAAAATGCCTATATAATGTAAGCTGACTACAGTATAACTTTTTCTATTTTACACACATGCTCCTTATTCTCGGAACGTTTTTCATAACTAATTCCCACGAGAATAACTTCTCCTTTGTATCCGTTCAGTGTTTCAACATATTTCTTCTCTCGTATTTGATCCAAAGCTGTCTCGCATTTTTTGTTCCATTTCAGTTCTACAACCATAGCCGGTTTATCCCTGCCTGGCAACGGGACAAATACCATATCAGCAAATCCATAACCGGCCGGCATTTCACGTATGATTCTATAGTCATTCCGGGCGGTATAGTAAGCCAGTGTAATACAGCTTGCCAATGAATTTTCATCGTGATAATTTAAAATGCTGGTATTTTCTCTGTGACAGATGTCTATCTGTTCCGCAACCTCCTCTTCATCTCCGGCTATGGTCGCACGTAATAAACGTTCAGAATGCTCAATTGCATGAATTACGTTAGACCATTTAGTTGCCTTTAAGGTGCGTTCAAAAATCTGGCGGATTTCTTTGTTTGGAAGATATACTTCTTCTGTTTCCAAGTCAAATGCTACATATCCCAAATGAATCAAAGCAGTCAGCACATCATCTTTATCTTTAAAATTCATCATATCGTTTTCATAACTAAAAGTATTTACCTTTACCCGGTGACCGCCTAAAATTGCTATTATATCATCCCTCAGACCATCAAAATTCATGGTAATATAATGAACAAGGTTATTATATGCGACTGTCTGTGACCAGTAAAAAAATTGTTGAGAGCAGATTCGCTGTTGTATTTTTTTATAGGAAGGATACCGGTAAGATATGCCAATACCGTAAATTTTTTTGAACTGTTTCCCTTGAATAATCCACGTAACAAATTGATATAACGTGCCTGTACCTCTTCATTTGATTTGTCATCTCTAAACAGACAGTCCCACTCATCAATGATGATTACAAATTTTGCACCCGTCTTGTCGTTGATTTTTGCCAAAGCATCTGCTATGCCATCTTTCTCACAATTTACAATGTTTGGAAATTCTTCATCTAATTCCATCACAACATCTTTATCAATTGAATCTAAAGTTTCCTCAGGAGTTTTTCTTCTCGCACGGATATCAGCCAAATCTATCCGGATAACGTTGTATTTATTTAAATTGCAATCCCAATTCTCATACTGGGATATTTTTCTTCTCTGAAATAACGGCCTGGAATCGCAGCCTTTCTCAAAATATGCAGCGATGGTGTTAGCAGTAATTGACTTTCCAAAGCGTCTAGGCCTGCTTACGCATACATATTGCTGTTCTGTATCTAACACTTTATTAAAAAAATCAATCATGTCGGTCTTATCAACATAAATTTCTGAATTTAAAACTTTTTTAAATTCTTCATTACCACGATTCAAAAAAATTCCCATATTAATCTCCATTCTGCAAACACATTCAGTCTGCCATACAAATAGCGGTTTTTGCTAATACATTTAATGACTTATGCCACTCCTTATAGTATAACGGAAACAAAAGATTTTGAAAACTATTTTTGTGGATGTATTTGAAAAAGTGATTTTACAATTGTTGCTATATTACGTTCGAGGAACTATAAGTCGCTTTAAGTAGTTATAATTGATTACGTAGATAAAGGTTCATATACTTCAGATATAATTCCATTGTCAGGAAAAATAGGAAAGGCAGGATAAAAAAGCTGCTACCATCATCAAAAAAAGATATGATGGTAGCAGTTTTAAATTTTTATAAAATGGCTATAACAATTCAACCTTCTCTATTTTACACACATGCTCCTTGTTCTCGGAACGTTTTTCATAACTAATTCCCACGAGAATAACTTCTCCTTTGTATCCGTTCAGTGCTTCAACATATTTCTTCTCTCGTATTTGATCCAAAGCTGTCTCGCATTTTTTGTTCCATTTCAGTTCTACAACCATAGCCGGTTTATCCTTGCCTGGCAACGGGACAAATACCATATCGGCAAATCCATAACCGGCCGGCATTTCACGTATGATTCTATAGTCATTCCGGGCGGTATAGTAAGCCAGTGTAATACAGCTTGCCAATGAATTTTCATCATGATAATTTAAAATGCTGGTATTTTCTCTGTGACAGATGTCTATCTGTTCCGCAACTTCCTCTTCATCTCCTGCTATGGTCGCACGTAATAGTTTTTCAGATTGCTCCACTGCTCGAATTACATTATCCCAGCCGGTGTCTTCCAATGTATCTTCAAAACACATCCGAACTTCTTTATTAGGCAGATAAGCCTGTTCTGTTGTCTCATCAAATGCCAGATATCCTAAATGAATCAGGGCAGTCAGCACGTCATCTTTTCTCTTGAAGCTAATCATGTCATTTTCATAAGTTCTTATCTTTACTTTCACACTATGACCGCCTAAAATTGCTATTATATCATCCCTCAGACCATCAAAATTCATGGTAATATAATGAACAAGGTTATTATATGCGACTGTCTGTGACCAGTAAAAGCCAATATATTTTGCCAAACCTTTCGGATTTGTCATGGTATACTCATAAAAATTGTTGAGAGCAGATTCGCTGTTGTATTTTTTTATAGGAAGTATACCTGTAAGATATGCCAATACCGTAAATTTTTTGGAACGATTTCCTTTGAATAATCCACGAAGTAAATTGATATATCGTGTCTGTACCTTTTCATTTGCTTTGTCATCACGAAAAAGACAGTCCCACTCATCTATTATGATTACAAATTTTGCACCCGTCTTGTCGTTGATTTTTGCCAAAGCATCTGCAATTCCATCCTTTTCTAAATCCACGATATTAGGAAAATTTTCATCCAATTCTTTAACAATTTTCTCATCGATTTCATCCAAAGTTTCTTCCGGTGTTTCAGTAGTTGCACGGATATCAGCCAAATCTATCCTGATTACGTCGTATTTATTTAAATTGCAATCCCAATTCTCATACTGGGATATTTTTCTTCCCTGAAATAACGGCCTGGAATCGCAGCCTTTCTCAAAATATGCAGCGATGGTGTTAGCAGTAATTGATTTGCCAAAGCGTCTAGGCCTGCTTACGCATACATAGCGCTGTTCTGTATTGATTACTTTATTAAAAAAATGCAATATATCGGTTTTGTCTATATAAATCTGAGAGTGTATAACCGAATCAAATTCTTCATTACCACGATTCAAAAAAATTCCCATATTAATCTCCATTCTGCAGACACATTCAGCCTGCCATACAAATAGCGGTTTTTTGCTAATAAATTTAATGACTTATGCCACTCCTTATAGTATAACGGAAACAAAAGATTTTGAAAACTATTTTTGTGGATGTATCCGAAAAAAAGGCTTTTTAATTGATGATACATTGTGTTCAAGGAGTTATGAGCACTTTTAATGAGTTATCATTGAATAAAAACAATATATGTGATAAGTTTTTATGTTCTCTGGATGTGGAAAGGGGATTATTGGAACCTTCAATCCGGTACGGAAATCGGGTTGTATAGATATAAAGGAATATATTCCGGAGTAAAACAGTATGATGTTGTTGACTTTGAAGTGCCAATGAAGTTATACTTATACTATAACGAAGGTGGAAGCTATAGTAATGTATTTAGCTGGGAGCCAACAGAAAAAATTACTATTTGATGACAGCAGTAAATCAGTGTGGGTGATATGGAATTGATGAAGAAATTTGTTTTAATTATGTTGGTTATATCACTATTAAGCACCATGTTAACAGGGTGCGGGGATTCGGATTACCAGATTCCTGATGTAGTAATATCTGAATTGGGTAAAAAAATATATACTGCCTATGTAGATAAAGATGCAGAGGCGATAAAAGAAATGTTGTCGCCCAAAATTCAAAATAGAAAAAAAACAGATAAGGAGATAGAGGCATTTTTAAATATAATAGATGGGAATATAGAAGGATATAAAGAATTACGAGGATCTGCAGGAGGAGGTAAAATACGTGATGGTGAATATGTAGAGAGAACTGGGAGTGGCTCTGTGCATGAGATAACTACAGATACCGGAAAGACATATATGATAGGATTTGTGGTGTGTTTGAAGAATGTGGAAAATCCTGATGAAGAAGGAATTAGCCTTATTAATATTCAGCAGGAGGAAGAAGATTCAGACCGTATGCAACTTTTAGGTAGAATAGGAAAGATAGAATAGTTGTTAAAAAACGGCCGTTCTAGGATAAAAAATCTGCTACCATCATCAAAAAGATATGATGGTAGCAGTTTTTTGTTTATTATAAAAACAATGAGATGGAAAAAATATATATTGCCTATATAGATACAGTTTTTGATTAGTATAACAATGTAACCGTTTCTATTTTACGCACATGCTGTTTATTCTCGGAACGTTTTCACAATTAAAATGGATGCTGCATCTTTTTCATATATTCCTCATATACTTCATGAAAGCTTCTGGAAGGAATAGGAATTCTTGCTCCACAGGTCATGATAAAGCATTTCTTCTCTACGTGATCCACATAATTTACGTTGATTAAATATCCCTTATAAGGTGACAGAAAACAGCTGTCCTTAAGCTTTGAGACTAATTCATTCATAGTCATATAAGTGGTTACGGATTCTAATAATTCTCCTGATTTCATATGGAATATTAGTCTGTGTTTATGAGATTCAATGTATTCAATCTTACTGTAAGAAATATCATACACTCCGGATTTTGTGATAACAGAAATATATGAAGCCGGCTTGCTGATTCCGTTAAACCATATAATGGCTCTTTCTAAAGCACGTTTAAGAGAAGCACTATCAATAGGTTTTGATATATATTGAAGTGCCTCTAGGGAAAATGCTTCCGTGTGATAAGAGTCAGAACTGGTCATAAAAATAATAATACCATTTTTATTGTGTTCGCGGATGACCTTAGCAAGTTCAATACCGTTAATCCCTGGCATAACAATATCAAGAATGTAAAGGTCATACACAGTCTGTGATATGGCGTCCAGACATATTTCGGAATCATTATACACTTCGACATCACCCTCAATTCCTGATGTTAAAAAAAACTGTTCAACAACAGGCAGGACCTGTTGAGAGATAGCATAGTCATCATCACAAATTAAACATTTCATACAAATAAACCTCAAAAATTAATTTCTTACAGGACATATATTTATATCCAGACGGAATAAATTATCCGTGGCAGAATATAAAGCAAATCCATTTAGTTTCTCACAATATTGATAAATGCTATTCATACCAACTCCATGAATAGCGTTAGATGAATCTGATTTCGTGGAAACAGGAAGTCCGGAAATCCTTTTGTATATAGTACCTGAAAATGGATTTGTAATTGTTAGCAGCAATTGTTTGTGCCTTCTCATCATCGATATATCAATAACCGGATTGGAATCTTCAAATTTCAAACATGCCTCGAAGGCATTTTCCAAAGCATTGGAAATGATAACGGATAATAATGCGATATCATCTTTTTTCATTCCCTTTACGATATTCAGCTCAGATTTAACATTCAATGTAATACTTTCACGGGTGCATTTTCCGTTATAGACATTTAACACCGAATTTAAAAGAGAATTGTCACAATACCGTTTTGGTGTGATAGAAATATCTTTCTTGAAGTACGTGTTCAACAGTTGTTTTGCCTCATCCCATTTCTTTTCTTCCATCAGCGAATTTACCATTCTAAGATAATGCTTCTTATCATGCTCTACAATTTTTAGAGCCTCAATTTGAGAATAAAAATGATCCTGCTGCTCTTCAATCATGGTAAGATGATACTTTAAATCCTGCTCTTCCTCTTTGAGATAATGGAGATTGTGATTTCTTATAATAATAATTACAGAAAAAATATACATCACAAAAGTGGTAAGAATAAATAAAATGAAAAAAGGCAGCTCCTCCTTATAAACATAGCTTAAATATGGAATACACACTTTATGCATTTTGTCATAATCTCTTGCCGGGTTAATATTATACGAGATAGCCATTAATTCATAGGTAGCAGGAAAAATAAAAAGATATCTTAGACTGTCAAACCCGCAATGTCTAAGAGATGAAAAGTATTTTTTTAAAATTGTTCTACAAACATAAAACAGACAAAGCACAAATAAGATATGTAAAATAAATTTGCCGATGTGAAACGGTAAGGGCAAAATTAACGCAATTAGTGATGTAAAAACACTGATTACAGAGCCAAGCAAACTGATAAACAAAAAGATAAAAATAGTCAGAGCCTCAGCACCGCCTGCCAGAATAAGCAGACAGATTAGATTTGGAAATGCCGTAGTTATTAGTGAATAATCATATATTGAACGTGAATCACACAAATTATTATGCAACAATACAAATTCAGACGTAATAGTAAAAAGTATAAATAACGTCATAATCAGTGTAGATATAAAATGACTATATCTGTGATTTATAAGTAAATACATACAAACATAGATAATCGATAATGTTATAAATGATTCTGCTAAATATATATAATTCATTATGTACCTCGTATACGTGTAGTATTGCATCAATTATATAAGATGCAAACGTAATTATAATACTGCAAAACGTATAAATCAAGGGAAAAAATATATATGAATATAATAATATTTGAAATAAAAGTATACAATTTTATGGTATGATTATCATAATGTTGTAGCCTAAAGTGGTAAAATGTTATATAATCATTTCATATGCTTACAGAAAAGAGGTAGAAAAATGTCAAAAAAAGAAAAACGAATTAAAGCCGGCAAAAAAAGTGTTGTCATATCATTGTTGATAACGGCAATAGTATTTGCAATCTGGTACTATTTATTTTTCCCGGCAATGTCGCTGATTTCAGCAAAATTCTGGGTGGTTCCTATCGGTGTATCATTAGTATATGTTACCTTGTACCTGTTATTCAGGAGTACTATAGATAAGGTTGTTATGGTAGATAACAAGGCATGGAAGAGTATATCTTTTAGAATATCAATGGCAGTAGTTGCAGTTTCGTTTGTCGTGCTTATCATAGGCGGGTTAATCAGTTCGCCAATGTTTAGAAGCGGAACATATTCAGAAGTAATGAAAGTTAATGAATCAGATTTTGTAAGCGAGATTCCGGAATCGGAAAATGTAGCTGACATAGCACTTATGGATACCGAATCAGCTAAGATTATAGGTAAAAGAGCTATGGGAGAACTGACAGACCTTGTCTCACAGTTCGAGGTATCGGAAAAATACAGTCAGATAGATTACAATGGAAAACCAATGAAGGTCGCTCCGCTTGAATATGCCGGCTTTTTTAAATGGATGAATAACAACAGCGAAGGTATTCCGGGATATATACTTGTTGATCCTATTGATAATACTGCAAAATACGTTGAGACCACAAAGCCGATAAAGTATTCTCCGAGTTCATTCTTTGGAAAAAATCTTTACAGACATCTTCAGATGCAATATCCGACAAAGCTGTTTGGAGATTCTTATTTTGAGATAGACAATGATGGACTTCCGTATTGGATTTGTCCGGTACTGTGCCATGAGGCAGGACCTTTCGGTGCTGAAAATGTAAAAGGATGTGTCATAATGAACGCATCAAATGGTGAGTGTGAATATTATGAAATTGGTGATATTCCGAACTGGGTTGATATAGTATACAATGGAGACCTCATTCAAAAACAATACAACTGGTATGGAAATTTGAGCGGTGGATTCATAAATTCTGTTATAGGAAATAAAGGATGTAAAGTCACTACAGACGACTACGGATATAAGGTTATGGATGGAGATGTCTGGATATACACGGGAGTAACATCTGTAAATGGTGATGAGTCCAACATAGGTTTTATACTTGTCAATTCAAGAACCGGTGAGTGTAAATATTTTAACATGTCAGGAGCTGAGGAACATTCAGCCATGGCTGCAGCTGAGGGTGAGGTACAGAATCTGGGATACAAGGCCTCATTTCCGTCACTGATTAATATTTCAGGCGAGCCGACATATATCATGGTTTTGAAGGACAACGGAGGACTTGTAAAACAGTATGCCATGGTAAATGTACGTAAATACAATGTGGTTGCCACTGCAACAATACAGAAGGAAGCACTGAAAACATATAAAAAGCTGCTTGGTGCCAACGGATTAATCAGTAAGGGTGAAATAGAATCAGAGCTTAAGAGTGAATTAATAACAGTAAGTAAAATAAGATTTATTCAGGTAGATGATGAAACGGTTGTATATATCACATCGGAAAAAGGAGACGTATACAAACAAAACTTCAGTGATAATGAGGAGCTGGTAACGATATCTGAAAATGACAAAATAACAGTGTATTATGATGAGAAAACAGATATTACAATGATTAATTCATTTAAAAAAGAATCGTAATTATAATTGTCTGCTGTCAGTAGTAATCTGACAGCAGACATTATTTTTTAGAAATTATATTGTTCAAGACCACATTCTTCACGTAATGCGATTAGTTCTTTCATGAGATCTTTTCCAACGGGAACTCCTTTGTCCTTTCTGTCAAGCCATGCCATATACTCTTTTTCGCCGGCAGTATATATCCTTGTTTCGCCGTCTGCCTTTTTAGAATTACGGAGACTTCTTAAGATTTCGCCGGCAGTTTTCTTAAATGTTTCAAGTCCCATAAAGAATTCCGGATTAATCACAAAGAAGAAATGTCCAAGGTGGTACATGGAAGGATTTCCATTTTCATCTACACCGCTTAATGCTTTCAGGAAAGGACCTCCACAAAGGGCAGAAGACAAAATCTCGACGACGGTGGTAAATCCGTATCCTTTATAACCTGCCGTATCTTCTCCGGGACCCCCGAGAGGAAGAAGCGCAGCATTTCCGGCTCTCATTTCTTTTAAAATAGTGGCTGCATCGGTCATTGTCTTTCCTTTGGCATCAACAACACATCCTTCAGGTACGGGATGATTCATTCTCTCATAAAATTCAATTTTTCCGTTTTGAATAATGCAGGTAGCACAATCGAGATTGAATGGGAAATCTTCATCCGTAGGCATTGTAAAAGTTAAAGGGTTTGTTCCCATCATAGGTTCCACACCGAAAGTAGGTGCAACGGACGGCCTTGCATTGGTTCCGGTAATACCAATCAGTCCTTCTTTTGCAGCCATGGTAGTCCAGTAGCCGGCGATTCCGTAGTGGGTGGAATTGAATATGCTGCCACCTGCCATACCGTAATTTTTAGCTTTTTCAATCAAGAGCTTCATCATCCGGTGGCTTGCAACCATTCCCATGCCATCGTTTGCATTCATTACAATCGTGGTAGGAGTTTCTTTGACAATCTCTGTTTTCGTTACAGGAAGAAGTGTTTTTTTCTTGATTCTGTCAAGATAGATTGGTTTAAATCTGTTCAGACCATGGCTTTCAATACCTCTTCGGTCACTTTCAAGAAGGACGTCTGTACATATAAGTGCATCCTCACGCGGTACACCGTATTTGACAAATACATCCACCATAAAATCATGTATCACGTTCCATTCAATGTAAACTCTGTTCTCCATATAAAAAACCTCCCGAAATGTTATATGTAATAATTTTATCGTATAACAGATAGTATTAAAAAGTCAATTATATTACAAAGAATTTTCAAATTTATTTGGCTATGCTATAATAGTGTATTATGATATTAAAAACTGTTTGACAGCAAGAACTGAGGAGGAATCTATATGTACAATCCAAAATCCATGAAAGCCGAAGAATTTATTCATCATGGGGAGATATTAGAGACTCTTGAATATGCAGAGGCGAACAAAGATAATGAGAAATTAATCGATGAAATATTGGAAAAAGCCAGACCCAGAAAAATTGATACCGGATGTGTATGTAATGGGCTGACACATAGAGAGGCTGCCGTGCTGCTTGCATGTGAACTTCCGGACAAGATTGAAAAAATGTATAAAATTGCAGAGGAAATCAAGCTTGCTTTTTATGGAAACAGAATAGTAATGTTTGCACCGTTGTATTTATCAAATTATTGTGTGAACAGTTGTCTGTATTGTCCGTATCATACGAAAAATCATACTATTCCAAGAAAAAAACTTACGCAGGAAGAGGTAAGAAATGAAGTAATTGCACTTCAGGACATGGGACATAAGAGACTTGCGCTTGAGGCAGGGGAGGATCCCGTCAACAATCCGATTGAATATATTCTTGATTGCATCAACACGGTTTATAGTGTTCATCATAAAAACGGGGATATACGTCGTGTTAATGTGAATATTGCAGCAACAACGGTGGATAATTATAGAAAATTAAAGGAAGCAGGCATAGGAACCTATATCCTTTTTCAGGAAACCTATCATAAAGAGAGCTATGAGAGACTGCATCCGTCCGGCCCAAAGCATGATTATGCGTATCATACAGAGGCGATGGATAGAGCCATGGAGGCAGGAATTGATGACGTGGGAATTGGTGTATTGTTTGGATTAGAACTTTACAAATATGAATTTGTGGGTCTTATGATGCATGCAGAACATCTTGAGGCAGTGCATGGTGTGGGGCCGCATACAATCAGTGTTCCAAGAGTAAAACGGGCGGATGATATTAATCCGGATGTGTTTGATAATGGAATCAGCGATGAAACATTTACAAAAATTGCGGCATGTATTAGAATTGCCGTACCATACACGGGAATGATTATATCGACAAGAGAGAAAGAAGCTGTGAGAAAACAAATGCTCAAGGTAGGAATTTCACAGATATCGGGAGGTTCCAGAACTTCGGTAGGAGGATACACAGAAGAAGAGAGACCACATGATACGGAGCAGTTCGACGTATCAGATCCTCGTACACTTGATGAAGTAGTAAGCTGGTTGATTGACAACGATCACATTCCGTCATTCTGCACTGCATGTTACAGAGAAGGACGTACGGGAGACCGGTTTATGGAGCTGTGTAAGTCGGGACAGATTATTAATTGCTGCCATCCTAATGCATTAATGACACTCGCCGAATATCTTGAGGATTATGCTTCGTCTGATACGAAGCGAAAGGGCTATGAGATGATAGAGAGGGAGTTAAAAAAGATATCTAAAGAAAAAGTAAGAGAGGCTGCAGAAAAAAATATTCAGGATATCAGATTATCTAATTGTAGGGATTTTAGATTTTAAAATGCCATGATATTATAATGCTATAAAAATAAAAAGAACCATATGAAAATAGCTGGAATTTGTTTGTATTGCAACAAATTCCAGCTGTTTTTTTGTTAGTTTTTTTGTGGATAATTTGTGGAAAATTCATTATAATATGTTAAAATAATAACTGTATTGGTTATAATAATATTAAAACAAGTGGAGGATAAAATGTATGAAAAAAACTTTTTTAATAATGCTGATAGTTACTTTTGTATCATTGTTAAGTACAGATGCATTTGCTGATTATAGTAGGGTTGATATTCAAAAAGAGAATATTCCGCTATCATCAATGTCTGTTTTTAAGGAGTATGACTATACTTTCTTAAAAACATTTAAATATGGAACAACATATGAGGGAGAAGTCCATGCTGAGTTTCTTACTGCGGATAAGGTTTTAAAGGGAGAAGACCCGAGACTTATTGAAAATGCGATTGTCAGAACAAAGGGATTCCATGTTGTCGGTGACGGCGGTGCCGGTGTATACCGTATTACAAAGGATCAAAAGTCAGGAAGCATAAAGATGGATAGTGGCTTATACGCAACTTTGATTCCGGATACGACCATGATTGAAGGAAAAAAATGGGCTATTGTTTCATCTAAACAGTTAGGAACATATGGTAACGGCGAAAAAGGTGAAAGTGATTTATTAAATGCAACATTTGCAACAGCATCGTTTGCTACGGATGCAGAAGATATATTTAGAGGAATTGCGTATATTCCTGCCGGAGAGTACAAGGCAACGGGTCATGTAGAATTTACATCTCATGATATAAATATTGTTGGTGAGGGTGATGACACTATAATATTTACAGACAATGATTATACGGTATGGTATGAATTCTTCATGTTTGGCTGGGGAGCTAAAAATCTTTATATCGCTGATATGAGAGTTGAAGCGCGTGAAGTTGATATGAGTAAATATTACAGACAGGTGGTATTGATTGACAGTGAGAACTGTTATTTTTATCATTTTAACATGAATATTCCACAGGAAGCTTTTTCGAAGGATTACTATGTGGATAAGCAATACACTAATTTCACATTTTACACGGGAAATAAAGATTGCACTCTCGATAACTGTACCATGGAACTTATGTGTGGTACATACAGAGGAGCGAATCTTGGAATACTCGATTTCTGGAAACGTGGAGAAGAAAATATTACGGTTATGAACTGTACTCTTCATGATGATGCAAGGGACGAGCAGGTTGGTATTTTCTCATTGCATATGGCCGAGGAGTCATTTATACGTAACGTCAACTTTATCAATAACGATATGTATTCATATCAGCCGCTTGATGAGAGTGCGGCAGGCGGCCACAGGACAATGTGCTTTACCGTAGCATATAATGATTCGCTTAACGTAGAGAATATCAGAATTGCAGGTAACCATTTCAGAGGAATGGTTGATTCACAGTTTTTTACATTCGGAAACGTTAAAAAATGTGTAATAGAAAATAATACAATAGAAGAAAATTGTACTCAGAATCACGGTGCTTCAGTATTCTTATCTTCAATAGGAGATCAGGAAGACCTGCAGGTAAGAAATAATGAAATTTATATGTATGGAAATGGCAAGGCAAACATAATGTCCGGAAAAGGAATATTTGATAACAATAAGGTTGTGCTTGCAGGTTCGCTTAATTCTATTGGATATAATAACTGTAAGGTTACAAATAACAAAATTACGGCACTTGCCAGAATTGGAGGTCTTGTAAGCTGTGCTCCGGTATGTAATAATAATACTTTGATTGCGTATACGAATATTTCAGACTATTTAGGTCTTTTAACCGGTTCAAAGGAGAATGCTATTCCTAAATTTGAATTTAATAATAATAAAATATATTATTACAGAAGTTCAAAATATAATTCCGGTGCCTGGGGAGCGTTGATAAAACTTCAGGGATATTATGCAGATGATTTTGAAATAACAGGAAATACATATGTTGTTCCTAATCAGTTTCTCTATGACGGAGACTCAAGAATTGCAAAATACAGAGGTTTATTCTATTTAAGAGATGCCTCATTTGATACTTGTACAATTAAGGATAATGTTTTACAGGGTGTATGTCCTTATGTGGCTTATGGAACTAAGGAAGAAATAAGAAATAAGATTCCCAAAGAAGAATTTGAAAAGAATAATACTATATCTGAATATACTTATGATGCAGAAAAATCACCGTGTACGAATATAGATATTATGCAAAACGGTGAGATTGTAAGACATATTTACACAACGGACAGCACAGTAAAACTTACAACAAATGAGGGTGATGATGTAGAATGGATTCCATCTTTGGAATGTATGGCATCTGTAGATAAAGGGCTTGTTACACGTAAAATGTATGGTGATGTTACAATATTTGCAACTACAAAAAATGGCGATATTGCGACTATAGAGACTGAAGAAGGCACTAAGACTGATACTACAAAACATATGTATGCACAATGTGTAATTCATTTTGATGAAGCAAAGGCTACTGATATTGAGCTTGAAAGTGATGAGATTACATTACAGCCGGGAAAGAAAAACAGAGTTGTGTATTCTGTATTGCCTGTAGACAAAGTTACACAAAAAGTTACCTGGGAGACTTCAGATGAAAGTATAGCTACAGTTACAAGCACCGGAATAATACAGGGTGTAGCTCCTGGAACATGTACTGTAACATGTACATCAGATGCGGGAAGTAACCTTAAGAAAGAAATAAAGGTTACTGTTAATGAACTTACAGTTAAACAAATGTATATGAATAAATCATATCTGGATAGTTTGAAGATTGGAGATACGTACCAGTTAAAAGTAGTCGGATATTCACCTTCTGAAGCTGCAAATCAGGGTGTCAGCCGTTGGGAAAGCAGAAATACTGAGATTGCCACAGTTGATGAGAACGGTTTAGTGACAATAGTCGGACAGGGAGCAGTTGATGTAAGAGCATACTCTATGGATGAGTATTGCTACACAAGCTGCAGGTTTGTAATAACACCGGCTAAACTTACCGGAATTACGGAAACACACACAGATAAATCAATTACCCTTTCATGGGATGCTGCTAAGAATCTGACCGGTATACATATTTATCAATATAAAGATTCAGACTGGAAACAGATTCAGGAACTTAAGGGTGATGCAACAGGTACTAATTTATGGCAGCTTACAAATGGTATTGAATACAAATTAAAGATATGTCCATATGTAAAATCAGGTGATAATCTTTATGAAGTGTCATCAGAAGAATTATCAATTACAACATATTCTAATAGTGTAATTTCAAATTTCAAAGATGTACCTGATTCAATAGCCGTAACTCCTGGCGGCAGTCAGGCAGTATGCATTTACATAAATAAGGAATCATTTGAATTTTACATGGAAGATACAAGTATTGCAACAGTAGAAGAGACTTCACCAAACTGGGATTCAAAACTTGCAATTCAAGGTGTAAAAAACGGATTAACATATCTTGTAGTCAGGGGAAAAGATGAATTGCAATATACAAAAAGGGTTCCTGTATATGTAGGCGAGTTTGAATCGTTAACTTTGAATGGTGAAGGTGGAGTTAAATCAGTAAAATTAAGATGGAAGAGTGAAAAAACCGATTCCATTACGGGATTCAGATTACAGAAAAACCAGACAACAGTGGTATATGTTCCGTTAGAAGAATGTACAAAAGAGACTATAGACAGTGAGGAATATTTTGTATATACATTTGCAGAATTACTGGATAACAAATCATATAAGTTTAGCGTAAAGCCGTATTTTGAAGGTGATGATGTTAAATTTTCCGGAGGCGGAAGCAGTACGATACAGGTATCAACTATGGAATATGTACTTGCTGAAAAAATAGAAGTTGAAGACAGCGTTGAGCTTGATGTAGATGATACTCATGAGTTTAAAGCTACAGTTTTACCTGCAAATGTATCTGAGGGAAATATTGAGTGGATTCCATATGATGATACAGTTTTACAGGTATTATCTACAGGTACAAAGGAAGACGGACAGAGCTATGCCGTTGTCAAAGCTTTAAAACCTGGAACTACGACACTCTCGGCAGTTGTAATGGATGATAACAGATTAACTAAAGACATTACTATAAAAATAATCGGCAATGAACCTGAGACAACAACAAAGCCTGACGAAACAACAAAACAGGACGAGACAACAACAAAGCCTGACGAAACAACAAAACAGGACGAGACAACAACAAAGTCTGACGAAACAACAAAACAGGACGAGGAGACTACAACCGACGAAGATACAGACAAAAATAGCAGGTATAATGTTAAGGGATTATACTATGTTGTTACAGGAAACAGGGCAGTATCAACAGTAGGTGCTAAGAATAAGAATATTAAAAACATTAATATTCCTGCGACAGTTAAGATAAAGGGTAGAACATACAAAGTTACGTCAGTTGGAAAGAATGCGTTTAAAGGATATAAAAAAGCAAATAAAATAAATATTGGTAAAAATGTTAAGATTATCGGTAAAAATGCATTTAAGAATATTAATAAAAAAGCAGTATTCTTTATAACAAAGGGGAATGAAAAAATACTGAAGAAACTTAAGAAAACATCAACGGGTTATAAAAAAAGCATGACTGTCAGGGTAAAGAATGGAACAAAATATGTCCGGTCAGGATATTACTATAAAGTAATATCAGCCGGTACCGTTGCCATAACAGGTGCTAAAAATAAAAAGTTAAAAGTAATTATTATTAATGATAAAGTAAACTTAGGTGGAATAACATATAAGGTTACGGCTATTACTAACGGAGCTTTTAAAAATTTAAAAAAAGTAACAAAGATTGTTGTTGGCAAAAATGTAAGAAGTATTGGTGCAAGAGCATTTTATGGCCAGAGAAATTTAAAGTTAATAATATTGAAGACAAATCTGCTTAAAAAAGTAGGAACTTTGGCTGTAAAAGGAACACCAAAGAATGTTAAACTTTGTGCAGGTAAAAAATTCATAAAACGCTATAGAAGATTGTTTAGGTTGAAATAGTGATTTAGTAGAAGTCCGGTCACAATGATATTTGGTTCATTGTGATCGGACTTAATTTAACGGTGCGAAGCTGTACTAGTATAGTGAATAATAAGTAACTGATACATTACACAGCGAAATCTGTGGGGACGGTTTCACGTACGTATGATTTTCTGATAATGTCAAAATGATACGTAGGACTCTATCGTTTACTACGTATCATTATACAAAAACGCCAAAGTGATACGTAGGATTCCGACATTTACTACGTATGATATTCTAAAAACCCAAAAATTATACGTAACATGGATTATCCCTACTTATCCATTATAGAAAAATTGAAAATAGTGCGTAAAAACCACAGTTGCAGATGTATGAATACTCATAATCAACCAAGTGTATTAGTTATTTATTATTCGCTCTACTACCTGCTTTTAACCTCCGCTTTATTTACTAATAAAAACGGTTTGTAGAACAATAAAAAAATTCTTTTTCACATAAACCCATTGACATACTAGACAGGTAGGTTATATACTATCTATACTTGAAATAAGAAATGTGGAAGTTCGGAGGTGAAGAAACATGATGATATCGACAAAGGGGAGATATGCCCTGAGAGTAATGGTGGATTTGGCAGAGGGAGATATGGATGGATATATGCCGTTAAAAGAGATTGCTGCTAATCAGGGAATATCGTTAAAGTATCTTGAAAGCATTACGGGACTGTTGTCAAAGGCTCACATGGTTGAGAGTGCCAGCGGTAAAGGTGGTGGCTACAGACTGACAAAAAAAGCCTCCGAATACAAAGTGGGAGATATATTGAGAGTGGTAGAAGGCGATTTATCACCGGTAACCTGCCTTGAGAATGAGGGCAGCAAATGTGAACGCAGGAATTTATGTTATGTCCTTCCGTTTTGGATCGGACTTGAGAAAACCATTAATGATTACATTGATTCACATACCCTGGAGGATGTAATCCGAATGAAAAATGAGAATATAGATTGAAAGGAAACATCACTGATATGAGTTTGTTAGAAGTAAAAGATTTATATGTAAATGTAGAAGAAAATGAGATATTAAAAGGAATCAATCTTGAGGTTGGAAATGATGAGACACATGTATTGATGGGACCTAACGGGACAGGAAAGTCCACACTGGGATATGCGATAACGGGCAATCCTAATTACACGGTTACATCAGGAAAGATTATGTTTGATGGTGAGGATATTACAGAGATGTCTGTGAATGAGCGTGCAAAAAAAGGAATCTTTTTATCATTCCAGAATCCTTTGGAAGTACCGGGAGTTACATTGAGTGCATTTATCAGAAGTGCACTTGAACAGAAGACCGGAAAAAGAATGAGATTGTTTGAATACAAAAAACGTCTGAGTGAGACTATGAAACTATTGTCAATGGACGAGTCTTATGCGGACAGAGATTTAAATGTAGGATTTTCCGGCGGTGAAAAAAAGAAGGCAGAGATATTGCAGATGCTTATGTTAGAGCCAAAGCTTGCCATATTGGATGAGACGGATTCAGGACTTGATGTGGATGCGGTAAAGACAGTCTCAAACGGAATACGTATATACAAGGAACAATGCAAGGGCAGTCTTCTTATTATCACACACAGCACCAGAATTTTGGAATCACTTAAGGTGGATGCAACTCATGTTATGGAGAGTGGTGTAATAGTGAGAGATGGAGACGCATCTTTGATAAATGAAATTAACGAGAACGGATTTGAAGATATTGCAAAAGTGTGAAAATAAACTTTTCACACAATAGTTTATAGAAAGGGCAGATTAGTGTGAAAGAAAAAAGCTATGTTGAAGATATAAATAGAAGCATCTACGATATTAAAGATGAAGAAAAGGATGCTTACAGAATTGAAGAAGGTCTGACAAAAGAGATTGTGGAAAAATTATCCTCAGAAAAAAATGACCCTGAATGGATGAAAGAATTCAGATTAAAGGCTCTTGAGACATACAACAAATTAGGAGTTCCGGATTGGGGCCCGTCGATTGAAGGACTTGATATGGAGCATATTGTTACCTATGTCAGACCAAATACAAAAATGCAGGGAAGCTGGGATGAGGTTCCACAGGATATTAAAGACACGTTTGACCGCCTCGGCATTCCGCAGGCAGAGAGAAAATCATTAGCCGGCGTGGGAGCACAGTATGATTCTGAGCTTGTTTATCATAATGTGAGAGATGATGTTGCTAAGCAGGGCGTTGTCTATACGGATATGGAAAGTGCATTGACCGGAGAGTATGCGGATATGGTAAAAGAGCATTTTATGAAACTTGTTACTCCGGCGGACCACAAGTTTGCAGCACTCCATGGAGCAGTGTGGTCAGGTGGTTCTTTCGTGTACGTGCCAAAGGGAGTTCAGGTTGAGATTCCTTTGCAGTCATACTTCAGACTGAACGCAAAAGGCGCAGGACAATTTGAACATACTCTGATAATAGTTGATGAAGGTGCGAGTCTTCATTTTATAGAGGGATGTTCGGCTCCAAAGTACAACGTGGCAAATCTTCATGCCGGTTGTGTGGAATTGTTTGTAAAAAAGAATGCAAAACTCAGATACTCAACTATCGAAAACTGGTCAAAGAATATGTACAATCTGAACACAAAAAGAGTGATTGTAGACGAAGGCGGAACAATAGAGTGGGTTTCAGGTTCGTTTGGTTCTCATGTAAGTTACCTGTATCCTATGAGTGTGTTAAAAGGAGATAACTCAAAGATGGAATTTACGGGAGTTACTTTTGCGGCAAACGGTCAGAATCTTGATACCGGAGCAAAAGTTGTTCACATCGGTAAGAATACTTCATCATATATGAATACGCGTTCAATCAGTAAGGGCGGAGGTATCAGTACCTTTAGAAGCAGTGTGGTTGTTAAGAAAAGTGCAAAGCATTCAAAGTCAGCTGTTTCATGCCAGTCTCTTATGCTGGATTCAGAGTCGCGCTCGGATACAATACCTGCAATGGATATCAGAACGAAGGATGCGGCAATAGGACATGAGGCAAAGATAGGAAGCATTAGTGATGATGCCGTGTTTTATCTGATGTCCAGAGGAATGAGTGAAGAGGATGCAAGAGCATTGATTGTAAGTGGATTTGCAGATAATGTATCAAAAGAGCTGCCATTGGAGTATGCAGTAGAGATGAATAACCTGATACGTCTTGAGATGGTCGGTACGGTTGGTTAGTGAAAAAGGAGCGTGTGAAGAAAATGGAAAAAAACAGAATCATTAATAAGCTGCCGGCAAAGACATGGTATTGGCTGAATGTAAATGAAGCAAAGCTAGAATGGAATGATGCATCAGAATTACCTGAAACCGTGATAACATCAGGAGATGAGAGTATTTGTATAGAGTCAGATAATGCATATTCTGAGAAGACAGTGAAGATTGCACCTGATAAAGGTCAGGAAGTGACAGTGTACATGGATTATCAGTTTAACGGAAATTTAGAGGTTCGTACAGAGTTGAATGCAGTTGAAGACTCCGTTATAAAACTTGTTCAGGTACAACATACAAAATCAGACTCCGTTTTGTATAATAGGATTAAAGGTGAATGTACCGGAAATGGAAGAATTGAGATTATACAGGTACTTCTGGGTGAAGGTGACGTTTACACCGAAGATGCCATAGATTTGGTGGGTGAAGAAAGCAGCTTAAAAATTGATATAGGATATGTCGGACAAAAAAATCAAAAGACAGATATTAATGTAGTTGCAAATCATTTTGGAAAAAAGACTCTTACGGATATTACAGTTTCAGGTGCACTGCGGGATGCTGCACAAAAGACATTTAAGGGGACCATAGATTTTAAAAATGGCTCCACTGATTCAGTGGGAAATGAAAATGAAACAGTGCTGTTGCTCGGAGATGACATAGTCAACAAATCGGTTCCGCTCATTTTATGTGCAGAAGAAAATGTGGTTGGAAATCACGGAGCGAGTATCGGTGACTTGGATGAGGATACATTATTTTATTTTGAAAGCAGAGGAATTGATAAAGAAACTGCAGAAAACATTATGGCAAATGCAGCAATCAGCAGAGTTGTTAATCTGATTCAGGATGAGTCAGTCAGGGAGAGTCTGCTGACAGAAATCAAGTAAAGGATGGGTGATGGATATGGATTATAGACAGGATTTTCCACTTATAGCAAGTGAACGGACGATTTATATTGACAATGCGGCGACAGCGCAAAGACCGCAGTGTGTCATCGATGCGGAAATGGATTTTTACATGAACCATAATGCAAATCCTTTAAGGGGAACATATCCTTTAAGCATCGAAGCGACTGATGTATACGAGAATGCAAGAAAAACGGTAAAGAATTTTATTAACGCCGATTCTCTGGCAGAAGTGATATTTACAAGAAACACGTCTGAAAGTATCAATCTTGTGGCATATAGTTATGGATTGTCAAAGATTGAAGAGGGTGATGAAGTCGTAGTTTCTATTATGGAACATCACAGTAACATGCTTCCATGGCAGATGGCAGCCAGACAAAAAAAGGCAGTTTTAAAGTATTTGTACTGCGAAAAAGATGGAAGTCTTGATATGAATAAGGTGGAATCCCTGATTACTGATAAGACAAAGTTAGTAGCAATTACACAGGTTTCAAATGTACTTGGAAGAGTTAATGACGTTAAAACGATTGCAGAGATTGCTCATAAAAGAGGCGCAGTTATCGTAGTAGACGGAGCACAAAGTATTCCGCATATGCCGGTTGATGTTAAGGAACTGGATGTTGATTTCTTCGCTTTTTCCGGACATAAACTGTATGGACCTATGGGAATTGGTGTGTTATATGGAAAAAAAGAACTTTTAGAAGAAATGCCGCCTTTTCTGACAGGTGGAGAGATGATAGATTCAGTTACGATTGACGGAGCGGTATATGCAGAGCTTCCTCATAAATTTGAAGCCGGTACTGTGAATGCAGCCGGAGCGGCAGGACTTGATGCAGCAATCCGTTATGTTCAGTCTGTGGGTTATGATTATATGAGAGAAAGAGAACTTGCCGTGACGGACAGAGCAGTGAAAGGGTTACTGGATATTCCGCATGTTCATGTAATTGGTTCTGAGAAAGCTGACGAACATACCGGAATTGTCACGTTTACGGTGGATGATGTACATCCCCATGACGTAAGTGAGGTATTGATATCAGATGGAGTATCAGTAAGAGCAGGACATCACTGCGCACAGCCGCTTCTTAGTTATCTTGGCGTAAATGCTACTACAAGGGCAAGCTTTATGTTTTACAACACGGAAAAGGAAGTGGACGCATTTCTGGCAAGTGTTAAAACTGTAAGAGAGAGGTTAGGATATCATGAGTAGTAATATATATAATGAAATTTTAACAGAACATAATATCAGACCTGAGTTTAAATATGATATGGAAGATGCAGATATTGTGCTGGAGGGTGTTAATCCAAGCTGTGGTGATAATATCTGGCTCAAGCTGAAGCTGGATGGTGATGTCATAGCCGATGGTTCATTTATCGGAACTGGATGTGCCATTTCACAGGCATCGGCTGATATTATGCTCGGAATGATTATTGGAAAGAAAAAAGATGAAGCACTTCAGATGGCAGAACTTTTTATGAAGATGATTAAAGGTGAAGCTACGGATGAAGAGATAGACAGTCTTGAAGAAGCGTCAGCGTTAAAGGATATTGCACACATGCCGGCAAGGGTGAAGTGTGCCGTACTGGGATGGAGAACACTCAAGGAAGCAATAGACAATTCTCTGTAATTGATGGTATAATGTGTTTAAAAGGATTTTTTGGAATGGGAAGGAAAACACGTTATGGAAAAAGAAAAATTTATGGGGATGGTAGAGTATCTTAGAGGAAAGAATGTATTTGTCCAGACACATAATTTCCCTGATCCTGATGCTATTGGAGCAGGAGCGGGACTTGTCGGATTATTAAAGCATTTTGGTATAGATTCTACACTTTGTTATGTAGGCCAGATTGACAGAGTTAATACAAAAAAAATGACAGAGCTGTGTAAAATCAGTTTGTATCCCGAAGAAAAACTGCCTGTGGAGATGAAATCAGAAGACCCGATTATCTGTGTTGATTCGCAGAAAGGCGGGGGAAATATATTGGATTTACCGGGAGATGAGATTGCCTGCATTGACCATCATCCGTTAGTGGGCGGTGAGGATTATATTTATCTTGATGTGAGACAGGTTGGAAGCTGCAGTACGATTATTGCAGGATACTATTCAGAGCTAGGAATCCAGCCGGATGAATTAACGGCAACTGCGATGCTTTACGGACTTAAGATGGATACTATGCATTTTACAAGAGGTGTTACTCCGTATGATATAGATATGTATGCGTTTTTGTATCCGTATGCTTCTAATGAAATATTGACAGATTTATCAATTAACAGTATTGAGCTGGATGATTTGAAAGCGTATGGTTCGGCTATTGAGAACATATATGTATACGATAAAATCGGATTTGTAGGGATTCCTTTTGCCTGTCCTGATGCCCAGATAGCTATTATAGCTGATTTTATTCTGGCATTGGAGGAGGTCGATGTTGCAGTAATTTATGCAACCCGTACAGATGGAATCAAATTCTCAGTCCGTTCAGAGATTAAATCAGTAGATGCAGGAAAATTGGTGGTTAAGGCTATATCTGATATCGGTTTCGGCGGCGGTCATGCATTTATGGCAGGCGGATTCATACCTGAAAAGAATGTGGAACAATTGGGAGAACGTATTGATGAAGAAATTCGAGGCAGATTTTTAAAGCATATTGTATAAACAGGTTTTATGGAAAGGATTGACTGCCTATGACAAAAATACTTGTCGTATCTGACTCTCATGGTACAACTGAACATATGACACAGGCAGTCAGAGATTCTATGCCTGATATGATGATACATCTTGGTGACGGATGGCATGACGCTGTAAAGATAAGATATCAGTTTCCGGATTTATATGTTGTGCAGGTTCCCGGAAATTGTGATTATGTGGATGACGATTTGGAAAAACTGATTGAGATTGAAGGAAAACGAATTTTTATATGTCACGGACACCAATTTAGTGTAAAGATGGGGTATGGAAGAGTGTTGCAGGAGGCACTTGAAAAGAAAGCGGATATTCTTTTGTGCGGTCATACTCATGTGGTATGTCAGGATTATTATAAGGGCATGGCGGTTTTAAATCCCGGTACCATTGGAGATGTAAAGGAACCGGGAAGACCGACATATGGAATTATAGAGATTAATAAGGGCAAGATTAATATTGAGGCATGGTGTCTGTAGGTGTCAGAAATTTTTCCCATTCCTCTACATCACAGTCCCCACGTACCTTCATGACATAGGTGTGATCTTCCGTATCGATTTCAATCCCGTATATTTCACCGGTTTTAGTTATCCCGTATATTGTACAGTTTTCCAAGTCTTTAAGAACTTCATTGTATTTCTCTGATTGAATTTCCTTGTCTTCGACAGAATCAGAAAGATTGCCATCGGCATCATATACTTTATATCCTTCTTCTACCAATGAAATAATAGTTCCTTCCGGTATTGTAAGTTTCAGATTATTTGTACGCATATCGCGAATGTCACGGTTCGTACTGTTAGACGATAAAATCGTAACATTGTCAAGAATTGCATAAAATGAATGTGTATCCTGAACCATTTCTCCAATATATGAATTCTTAAAATCAAAATTGTTTAATTCGTTTTTTGTAATATATCCCATAAATTATAACAGTTACTATTCTGTAACATACTCCTTTCTGATATAGTACTCATGAAATCTGCTCAATTATATTATGAGCATAAATGATTATAACATATTCCGGAAAAAAAATTCAAGGAGGGTATTGACAAATTATTTATCGAAGTATATTATATGATATATAATATATAAAACAAAATAATAATATATAAAAGAAAGGAGTATATGTATGACATTTACGACAGGTGCAGCACTTCTGGATGCCATCGTATTGGCGGTAGTTTCTAAAGAATCAGAAGGTAGTTATGGTTACAAGATTACACAGGATGTCAAGGAAATCATTGATGTATCAGAATCTACACTATATCCGGTTCTAAGAAGATTACAGAAGGATGACTGCTTATCAAATTATGACAGGCAATGTGACGGAAGAAACCGAAGATATTACAAAGTGACGGAGAGAGGAAATGCACAGCTGAATTTGTATAAATCAGAGTGGAGTGATTACTCTTCCAAGATTTCATCATTATTACTGGCAAATTGAAGTAATGCAAAACAGTTCATAAATAGTTGTGAAAATAGTAGAGAAAGGAATTTGATATATGAAACGAAGGGAATTTATGAAACAATTGGAGGATAGGCTTGTTGACCTGTCTCCGAATGACAGACAGGAGGCACTTAGTTATTATCAGGATTATCTGGATGATGCTGGAATCGGTATGGAAGATAGTGTTCCTGAAGAAATCGGGTCACCGGAAGATATTTCGAAGCAGATTATTCGTTCTATTCTGAATCCGGATACTGATTTTATGGCAGAGGAAAATGTTAGTGAGAAAACTCCTGCAAGATATATTAAGGTAGAAAAAAAGAAAGAACAAAAAAATGGGATGGATGACAGAAATACAAAGATAGTATTGATTGTTTTAATTGTACTTGCGACATCACCGATTTGGACGTCTGTCTTAGGCGTGGCGTTAGGAATTATAGCTGCAGATATTGGACTTATTGTAGGCGGAATATCTATGGCGGTGCTTGGTATTTCAATTATCGTGTCACAGATGGCTGCGGGAACAGGACTTGTTGTTACAGGTATAGCATGCATTATCACAGCTATTGGTGTGCTGTTGGGTGCTGCCATCGTTAATATATTAAATGTATTTGTGCCATGGATTATCGGAGTGATATCTGAATTCGTAAATGGCGAGAAAGGAGTGGCATAGTGAAGAAATTTACTAAGACAGCCTTAACGGTTGGAATTACATTATTCATTATAGGAATTGTATGCTGTGTATCAGGTACGCTTATAGGAGTAGAGATAGAGCCTGTCAGGGAAGCAATATTAAGCAGAGTTGATGGTATTCTCGGAAACATACACATTAGAGGAACTGATTTAGAGATTAAAAACCCACAGACAGAACCCGTCAAATTAGAAGAAAAATATAATCTTCTGGTAGAAGTTGGAGCCTGTGATATGGAAATAAAAAAATCATTAGATGACACATTTTATGTGGATGGAGATACTACTTATATTAAATGGGAAGTTGATGATGATGCAAAAGAGGTAAGGGTCGCAGGAAATAACAAATTGTTGGATGGTAATTTTAAAAGTGTTGGAAAAACAATCATACATGTTCCGGATGGGTACTGCTTCGATAAGGTAGAAGTTGAAGTCGGAGCCGGAGAATTAACCGTAGATTATGTAGAAGGAAATGAATTCACACTGGATTTAAGTGCGGGAGAAATGACAGTGAACGACATCATCTGTGATAAAATTAATGCAGATATCAGTGCAGGAGAGATGAGTTTTAACAACATTTCAACCGACATCCTAAAGGCTGATTGCAGTGGTGGACAGATATCGCTGGAAGGAGATATTAAAGATGAGGCGGATATAGATTGTTCAATGGGTGAAGTCAGACTGGAACTTGAGAGAGGAAAAAATGAATATAACTATGAAGTTGATTGCTCAATGGGTGAAGTGCAAATTGACGGACAATCACTTAGAAACGGACACATAGATAATGATGCAGATACTGATATAAAAGTTGACTGCTCAATGGGTGAAATTAATATTGATACAAAGTAAAACAGAGATAAGACACTTTTGGTTATGCCAATAAGTGTCTTATTTGTATTATAGTAACGATTAATTGCAATTCACGACAGAAAATTGCAATTCACGACGTGAAAATTGACAAATAGTTTCCAATAACATATGATGGTTTTGTTGATTTAACACAGAGTTAGGGAGATTAATTATGGCTGTAAAAGTTGAGAATATAAGTAAACGATATAAAAAAGGTAAGCTTGCTCTTGATAATATTAGTTTTAATGTTGACGATGGAGAAGTATTCGGGTTATTAGGACCTAACGGTGCAGGTAAGTCTACTACTATGAAGATAATGACGACAATATTAAAACCTACGGATGGCAGGATATTGGTGAATGAAGAGGATTTGCAGAGTAATCCTCAAAGGATAAGAAGCAAATTCGGGTATATTGCCCAGGACAATTCGTTGGATGAACAATTAACAGGCAGAGAGAATATACTGCTACAGTCAAGATTATATCACTTAAAGCAGTCTGAAGACAGAACAGACGAGATTTTGAATTTAATAGATTTGGGTGAGGACATTGATATACCGGTTTCTAAATATTCTGGAGGAATGAAGAAGAGACTTGAGATAGGATGTGCGTTGATAAGTCGACCTGAGATATTGTTTCTTGATGAACCTACTTTGGGCTTGGATATTGAGGCCAGAATGGATATATGGAATTATATCAGGATGCTGAACAAATCATACAATGTAACGGTTATTGTTACTACACATTATTTGGAAGAAGCAGATGTGATTTGCGACAAAATAGCTATTATTGATAGTGGTAAGATTGTTGCGATTGGCAGTCCGAATGTATTAAAGAAAAAAGTAGGGAAAGAAAAAATAGAGATAACTTTCGAATCATTAGATGATAAAGATAAAGCTGACTCTTTTCTTAAGGATGCAGGTTATGTTGAAAATAAGCAGATTATTGATAACACTATGGTATTGATTGTAGATGATGCAGAGAGCAGAATGTTTGAGATATACGATATACTTCGGGGCAAAGGAATCAGAATGACCGGATTGACAAATAAGAAAGTTTCACTAGATGATGTTTATTTGTATTATACGGGTCAACGTTTTGAAATTCAAAAGTAATACATTATGGTATATGGAGAGATAAGAAATGAGTGGATATTTTTATGATGTAATTACGATATTTAATCGGGAGAAGAAGCATTTTTTAAAAAATAAGGCATCTGTATTTATGGGGGTTACACAACCGTTTCTTTGGTTTTTACTTCTTGGATACGGAATGAATGGTTTTATCGGACAAATGGGAAATACACAATCGCTGATGAATACAAAGGATTATATCACTTTTATTATGCCGGGAATAATGGCTATGACAGCAATGACCGGTGGGTTGTTTGGCGGCGCAGGAATTGTAAATGATATCAGCAATGGCTATGTTAATAAGCTGTTAAGTGCACCTATATCAAGAAAAAGTGTAATAAGTGGAAAAATTTTATTTTCTATAATTGAAACGATGATACAAATACTTATTATATTTATATTATCTTTGATATTTGGAGTAAGATATAGTTTTTCTGTAAAGACTTTAGGTTCTATTGTTTTGCTGTTTTTATTTAGCGGACTTATGAGTGCTGTCGGAACGATTGTAGCAGTTAAATTAAAAACACATCAGGCAGTTTATGCTTTTTTGGGAACATTAAATGTTCCGATTTTATTTACAAGCAATGCTTTTTTTCCGAGAGAAACAATGCCGGTGATAATGAAAGGAATATCATGGGTTAACCCATTGTCGTATGTTGTTGATGGACAACGTGATTTGTTACTAATGGTAAAGGGAAATATATTATTAGATTTTGTAGTACTGATTGTTGAAACTATGATTTTATACAAATTATCAGTTTCAGCGTTCGTTAGAGAATATGACAGACAGTAGGTATATTAGATATACTAATACTGTCAAGGGAGCCGAGAACAGGTATTAACAACTTGCATAAATGCAGTTGTTTAAATACAAATAATTAGAAAGGGGAACAATGATATGAATTTAGACATGAATGAGTTGAATTCTGTACTTAACGACCTAGACATCGCTGAGTTTGAGGTTGTAAGCAACGAGGTCTTATCAGAGGCAAATGAAAAGACTGTAATCGGGGCTTCCTGCACAACATGTGTATGCTCGTGCAGTAGTTGCTGCTCAGCGTAATGCAGAAAACTCCAGGCATTATGCTTGGAGTTTTTTGGAAAAAAGCAGGTAGGAGTGAAACGACTATACTAGGGTGAGATGTTTTAATTAATAATTATGAGAGGTTTAAAATGTACGCATATTTAAAAGATAATTCTTTCTATTTAAGATTAGAAAATGACGGCTTGTTTTTAAAGAACAATTTTTCGGACATAAGTGTTTCTACACCAAAGAGCTATGATTTGTTTTTGGCATTTAAAAGGTATCTGGATGGCAAGAATGATGTCGATGTTCTTATTGAGTCTATAGAAAACCAGTGTGCTAAAAGATTTTACAGAGAATTGCTTATGGTATTAAAGGAACAGAGATTTATACTTTATGATGATAAAGAAATTGATATTTCAAAGTATACGGATTATGAAAAACAATTATTATATTATTTCGGAAATCTAAAAGAATGGAAACAAATTGATGATGAAAACTTTTTCATTGAGATAGAAGGCCCTAATGATTATTTAGTAGAAATATTCACAAGACTATTAGGAAATAGGATGAATATTAAGAGTCAGGTCACTGATAAGGATTATATAAGAATCAAATTACATAATGCGAAAAAAGAGATTGATAATATATATGTATATAAGAAAAAGGCAAAAAGAGAATTGCTTGTGTCAACAAATAAGCCGGTAATGAAGCAGCACGAAAGTCTGGTGAACTTGCCATTTCATATTTATGAAATAATAGGTGGATTATTGGAAATTGAAATATGGTTGATGATACATAATGCGCCTGTTGATAGCTTTTGGGATAAGGATTACGTGTTTGATTTAGATATGTTAAATGGTAAACATATTGATAAGGAGTATGAAGATGCAAGCTAAAGAACAGGGCGCAATAATTATAGATTATTTCAATAAAATACTAATTAGTTATATTGAAGGGCATAATGCTAAGGGGTGTAGAGAGTGCTTACTTAAGCGATTTATAAATACAAGAAAGGACAGGTTATACGTTAAAAACAATCAATACTATTGTCGGAATATTCAATTATATGAATCTATAGTTAGTGGAATAATTGATAAACTAAAGGACGATGACGAACTTATAGATTTAAATGGACGTAGGGCATTTTATATATTTGACAAATTGAATTTTTCTATAGATAGAGATTTTTTTCTCCCTGTACCAGATTGCGGGTGCTGTGGTGATTTAGAAGAAGATTCAGCGGAAGCAATGATTAAAGTGGGTGAAAATATGATTAAAAATATTAACTGTGAAGAAAAAATTCCTTTTAGATCTAAAAAGAAAGAGGAATTATATGACAAACTGGTAAGTACAATTTTAAGTAAAAATGTTGGTATTGTTACCACATTAATGGACAGTACAGCTGGTCCCTTGCCGTTGGCAGTTGCATTGCTGCCGGTTGAAAACGGAAATGATGAACCTGGTTCAGGACGAATGTCCAGTATAGAGAGCAGTAGAGCAGTGGCAATGCTTGAAGCTATAGAAAGGTATGCAGGTTTTATGCCCAGAGGTAAGAAAACAATCATATATGATTCGTATAATAATCTGTATAAGACAAATAGAATTATAGATATAAAGAAAATTATTTTACATGAAGATTCTCTTTCCATGAATTCCAAGTATGAAAATAATGTTTTTAGATTTAATTATAATCAAAATTATCATTGGGTATTTGGATACAACATTACAACGAGGGAGGCTGTATTGATACCGGAAACATTAGGATATTATGGGATGAAACTTAAGTCAGATGAATATAATAAGGAGAATTTTGTATATGAAATATCAAACGGATGCTCTGTGGGTTCTACTGTTCTTGAGTCAGCATATTATGGTGCGTTAGAGGTTATTGAACGAGATGCTTTTTTGAGTACATGGTACACGTCAAGAAAAATAAAAAAGTTGATAATAGATACATATGCTTTTGAAGGAGGAGACAGGCTTTGTGAAGAGATAGAAAAATTCAAAGATTACTATGATGATTTTGATATTAATTTTTATGATATAACAAACGATGTGGAGATACCTACGGTTCTCGCTACTATGAAGCGTAGACATGTAGATAAAAGGAAAATGAATTTTATGTGTGCAGCGGCAGCAGATATAGATATAGTTGCGTCTATAAATAAGTCGTTACACGAATTATCTAGTGTATATCTGGGATTTCAGGAAAAGTTTGAAACTGAATATGAGAGGATGGAGTATTTAACAAATGATTTGTCAAATGTTGAAGATATGCTTGACCATAGTCTTGTGTATGGATATTATAAAAATTTAAATAAAATTCATTTTGATAAAAATGTTGTTAATGAAGAAAAACTTAGTGATAAGCTTAATGAAAGAAAGTATTATCTTAACACGGCATATAAAAGGTTAATTGAAAATCTAAAAAAGATAGATAAAGAAATAATTATTGTTGATCAGACTACGGAAGAGATGCGGCATATGGGAATTTACTGCACGAAGACACTAATTCCAGGATTGCTGCCTATGACCTTTAATGCAAAGAATGTTAGAATTTCCAGGTCCAGAATAGATGAGATGCAAAAAAAACAGGATGAAGAACTGAAAGTCCGATTTTTGCCACATCCGTTTCCGTAGTGTTAATTATAATTAAAAAGAGAGGATTAATAGTGGATACAAGAGTAGATTATAAGGGTGAAGAAATCAGCCTATGTATTTCGCCATATAAAATTGAAAGAATATGTAATGTTTCAGAAGTTAAAAACGATGACAGCATGTTCGATTTGGTTAACATCGAAAAGGAAATTAAAGACAGGGAGGAAAGATTGGTTGAATTGCTTAGGGACGCCGACAAAAAAATTTATCAGGAGATAAGTTTGATGGATTCAGCTTTTGTGAAGCAGGCAATAAAAGCAAAGCAAAGTGTCAGTAAAAGAAGATTTAGTAAATTAACTGATGAACAGAAAGCATTGTTTTCTGGAGAGATATTAGAATTGATAAATAAATGTCATGAGATAGATGACGATATAAATCAATTAAAAGAAAACAAAACAAGTGTGTATCTACAAAATCAAAAAAAATCAGTGGCAGCGATTCGGTCTGCTTTGAGAAGTGACAAAAATTATTATAATGGGTTAGTAATGTCTGTGTATAATGATGAGTTTTATAAAAATATTCAAGAGCTCAAATCGTACGATGATATAAAGATGAATAAGAAAAATCGTAATACTCTGTACTCTTTGAGAAACTACTATAATAGAATGACAAGAAAACCGTCACCATTTAGTACTTTTGTATTGACGCAGGTGTTATTTACGGACAAGAGTTTAGATAGTGGACAGGAGATATCAGGATTTTTTCATCCTAAAATATATTTGAATGAGTTGGTAGTTAAATCATTGGAAAACCAGCTTTTGAAAGATAACACCTTTATGGATGAGTTCTATATCAAAATTAATCCGACATTGCAGGTTAATGAGAATTATTATGAGTTTTTAAATGTAGATGTACATAATGCAAAAATGTATTACAGCGAAAATGTTATTAAAGTTAAAAAAAATGCTAGAATAGATAGGTATATAGAATTATTAGCCGATGGAAAAAATCTTCATTTGTCAGATTTGGTAGCTAGAATAAAAAGGACAAGTGAAATCGAATGTGAAGATGTCAAGATCATAAAAGAAATTTTGGCACTTGATGAAGTGGGGATTTTATATAAGAATTTCAATATAAATCATCAGGATTATAATAACATTCAGCAGATTATAAATTTGCTGGAAAAAAGACAGTATGGTCGATATAAAAATATTTCATATGCATTGAAAGATATAGTTGATAAGATAAATACCATTAATACATTAACGGATGACATTGAATTGAAGAGGACTTTAAAGGAAAAAATATTTGATGATATAAAGATAATATTTGACAAATATCCGAAAGAAGCTTTTGATTTTGATTATGTTAAAAAGAATGTTTTATATGAAAACAATACTTTACCTGTGATAAAGCATGAAAAATTGATTAGTCAGAACATTCAAAAAAATTTTTACTTGGCAGAGAAACTGTATCGTATTTTTGACAACAATTATGTTCAAAGAATTATGTTTAGAAATATTTTTCGTAAACACCATAGCCTTGACGAAAAAGTAAACGTTTTGGATTTTTATAAGAGTGTTTCAGAAGAATATAAAAAATCAATAGAGTTGCTTTTAAAAAATGATGCTGATATAAAACAAATTGAACAATTGCAGATTAAATTTTTAGACTTAATAAAAAGTAAAAAATCAAAAGAAAAAGATTATATCAATATTCTTGATGAAGATATTGAAGATATATATTTTGATGCTCCCAAAATCATGGATGATAAATTCAGCTATGGAGTTTATTATCAGAAAATAAATGGTGATTACGTGATTAATAATATATCTCCGGGTATGGGAAGACATGTAATCAGATATGTTAGTGATTTATATGATGATGAGAAGAGAGAGTTTATTAAAAAATATAAAAATCATGTTAATACTATAGAAAATGACAGAATAGTATTTACTGATATTGGAACATCTTTGGGGATTAGTATTAATAAGCATTACGAGGTGTTGAAAAAGGCCTTCGGTTATCCAAAATCAATGTATGAAAACGAGGTTAAAGCCAGTGAATTAAATGTCGTATATGATAAGAAATCGGAGGCAGTAAAGCTGGTAGACAATGAAAATGTGGTATATGAATCCACTCCGATAGGCTTCTTGTTTCCAAGAATTTCTCCGGGATTCTACAGTTTCCTTTCCACGTTCTCAAATTCAAGGGGGGCGTCTATGTCATTTTGGGATAGATATTATGATGAGATAGAAACGAATGTGGATGATATAGTGCATTATCCTCGTATAGTAGTGAATCACAACGTGATAATAAGCCGTGAGACGTGGAAATTGAAGGGAAACATATTTAAAGATATAGAGGATACGGAGGATAGTTACGTTGTAATGATAGAGAAAATATTTGATAAAAACCATTTACCTAAGCGTTTTTTTGCCAGAAAGTCCAGTGATATAAATGCATTGAAGGAAATAGGCAAATCTACTGCTGAATGGGAAAGCATTATAACAAACAATAAGCTTCGAAAACCACAGTATTTTGACCTGAACAACTATTTAGATTATGGAATATTTGTTTCGTTTATAAATACAAATAAAGAACTTACCGTAACAATGCAAGAAGTTTTACCGGATAGTAAAACTACGGTTGAGCATCTTATAGAAATAAACGAAATCAAATAACAAAGGGGGATTTTATGAGTTGGAGAGCAATACATGTTTATTATTTTGATAATCAGGATATTATTTTGAAAAAAGATATAAAAGCGGTATTGAAAAAAAATGATATATATGAATTCTTTTTTATCAGATATTGGGAAAATGGTCCGCATATACGTCTTAGATTAAATGATGTTGATGATTCTAAATTTCTGACAGTTATGTCAGAAGTATCGGATTGTGTTGAAAAACATAAGTCATATGTAGAAATTGATGAAAATGTATATGAAGAAGTTGCTGCAGAACTTGGTAAGAGAGAGGGGATAAAGTCAAGGTATTACCATTTGGAAAAAAATAATACCATAAAGGAATGTAAATATGAGCCTGAACTGGAAAAATATAGCGGAAAGGAAGGAGTGGCCTTAGCAGAAAAAGAATTTATATATAGCAGTAAAATAGCATTGGATATTTTGCAGTTGAATTTAAAGCAAAGTCTTAAATATATTTTTGCAGGTTTATATGCTATTGATGTTTCTTGTGCATTTTTAAAAACATTTGAAAAGAATAAAGAATTCTTTAGGCAATATACAGAATATTGGATTGGATTCGGAGAAAATACATCTAAATCTGCGATTGACAAGTATAGGAAAAAGATTGAAGAACTTGAATTAAATATGGAAGTAACCGGTCTTATTAAGAAATACTATGAAGGACAGAAAAATTATGATTTTCATAAAAAACTATTTAAAGATTTAAAGAATATTATAAGTGAAAAGGATATTATAAGATTTGGATTTAATTTTGTTCATTTATTTAATAATCGTATAGGTATAGTTCCGGCTGAGGAAGCTATGATTGGAATAATTGCACTTAAGCTTATGGAGGTTATCGATGTCAAAGAAATATATAACTAGAATTGTTACTGACGTAAATAGTATTGGTGTAAACAGTATATCATTTTGTATGCGGCTCCCGAATGAAAAAAAATTCAAAATATATGTGGAGAATGAATCAGGACATGAAAAAATAAATTGTCTGACTCAATATATGGGGAAAAAAAGCGATGAGTTGTTTGAGAGATTTCTAGTTGATATGAATGAAATATATTTTTACCTTATTCGCAATGAAGAAGAATTTATGAGTAATGTTATCCTTATAATGTTTTTGTTTTTAGATGTAAATAATGATGGGAATATTATTGAGGGCGCTTATTCTTATGCTTCCCATGCGTATGGATTTTTTACTTTCTTCAACAAGAACAAAGAGATTCAGGAATACTTTGAAAATATATATCAGAATAATAAAAAAATGGTAAAGCAGATAGCGGAACATTATGAAATGGAAAAGGAAAACTCATCTTCATTGTATCTGAAACTTAGGGAAAATGTTGACAGGTTACAGCAGAATTTAGAAGTGCATATACAAAACGGAGAAGTGTTTTTTTCGGATTATGATACAGAAAACAAGGAATTAAAGGACCTGTTGTATAAAAGCGAATTTCATAAACGTAATCGTAATAAATATAATTTTAAGGACTATTCATTTATGAAAAGAAGATTTTTAACAATCTGTGAGTATTATTTCCTTAAGAATGTTGGTCTTACCTATGAAAAAAGATGTCTTTTGTGTTATCTGATAATTAGATATTTAGAGGAATATAAAGGTTTTAGATATAATTAGAAAGGAAATGATATGGATAATAATAAAATAAAGTGGTATGAAACAAATATAGACGAGTATCTGTTTAATACAGTATATAACCCGGATAGTCTGACTGAATTTGTTCCAAAGGATAAGTGGTTCAAGATGAATTTATGTAGAGGAACAAGGGAAGGTCTGGCCGATTATGATATGTCGTATAATAGAGACAACATACTCAGCATGGTATTAAAAGAGGCATATGGAGAAATAGAAGTATGCAGAAATACAGTTGATAATCATGTTTACATATTTAACAGGCGTTTAGTCGCATGTGGCGGTGCATTATATCCTAATATAGTATATGTGGTTATGGAAGAAGAGGATAGCGAAGACGTGTATCAATATATACCTGCTTTAAATGTTCTTAGGTTGATTAGAACTGAAAAAAAGAAAAAGAATAAGGTTGATGATAAATTATATTTTGTATTTACCGATTATTACTGGAGAAATTGGCCGAAGTATAAGTATTTTGGGTACAGATTAATGCTGGTTGATACGGGATACGCAATGGCTAATCTTAGTCTTGTATTATCAAGTTTGGAAATAGAATATGATTTTAAAATATCATCGGATTACAATAAAAGAATGAATGATTTACTCGATATTAATTGCAGTTATGAGGCTGTAGAAGGTGTAATAGAGACGTCAGACCGCAGAATAATTCGAGCAGTTTCTGAATTAAAGCAGTCTGATAAGATGTTTGAGGTAGTGGATGATTGGGATACAGAACCCATAAGTTTATATAATGTAATAGAAAAAAATGTTCTGGATGAAGAATATAACATCAGTCAGTTTGTTAGACAGGAAAAAGGCTTTGAAAGGATAAAAAGTTTTAATAGAATCTCTCCGGGGGGAGGTTTGATGATTTCACATAATCAAGTGAAAAATATTAAGATGGGGTCATTTATAAAACTTTTTGGCTATCTGAGAACCGTGTTTGATAAAATTGGAGCAGGTGTTGATATATTTGTGTATATTAATAATGTAGAAGGATTTGAACCAGGTGGATATCAGCTTAAAGGACAAAAACTAGTTATGGTGAAACGTGTCAATAGTGATACAGACAAGTATTTAGATTTATTGTTGCGACGGAAGAATTTTAATTTGCAGGAAATACCGGTTTTGTTCTTCGTAGGAGAGAATAGGGATGAAGTTTTGAGAAAAAATGATATAAATATTTTTAAAGTGGCAAATATTAAAGCTGGCTTTATAAGTCAGCTTATAACATATGCAATGTGTCAGAATGATTTTTGGACACATCCAATACTTGGGTACGAAGCTGATATTGCTGAAAAGATATTTGAGAGAGATGATATGTGCTTTTTGAATTTCATACCTGCTTCGGAGGTAAAACCGCTTGACAGAGAGTGTATTGGGTATTAGCAAAAACGTTTCTTGTTTAATTATACATATTGTAACTTGACTAAAAAATATTTCTAAAGTATATTAAAAAAGAGTCAAGAGTCTGACAACTATAAGTGACAGTCAGCATGAAATGACATATAGGAAGGAGTAATAAAAAATGGGAAAAAAGAAGAAAAAAGGACCTTTTAAATTTTTTGAAGAAGATGTTCAAAATGAGATGCAGGAGGCCATTAAAGAAAAATTTGGAGAGAAGAAAGTTAATGAGTACAATCGTAACTTTTCATCCATGAATAAAGATGAACAGCAGCGTGTACTGGATGAATGTAATGAGATATTTACAGAGTTGGCAAAGTACATTCATGACGACAATTATTCAGATGAAGTCAGGGAATTGCTTGTCAGATGGCACGAATGGATTAGAAACTTTTATGAACCTTCTATGGAGACTTTGAGAGGCTTAGGAGCTATGTATGCAAAGGCACCTGACTTTAGAAAAAACTTTGAAGAAATTGACCCGGATTTGCCGGATTATTTACCAAGAGCCATAGGTGCTTATGTAGATGAGCTTGAGGAAAAATGGTTAGAAGAACAATGTAATGTTATGGAACATTGACTATACCAGTATAAAGGGGGATGATTTAGAATGGCATATACTATACCTGATACGATAGATTTAGGAAATGAAAGATATGTAAAGCCACTTCATAAAGAAAATAAAAAACCACAGGAAGCATTATTCAGCGTTGAGAGACCACGTCGTGGTTTTGACAAGCTGGTTTTACCACCTAAAACGGAGATACAGCTAAAAAGTCTTCTTACAAAGATTAAGAATTACGACCTGTTATATAATAAGTTTGGATTAAAGGAAATTGATGCAACTGGTGGAAGAACTTCTATTAATCTATATGGACCGCCTGGGACAGGAAAAAGTATGGCGGCTGAGGCTATTGCATATGAATTGGGTAAAAAAATAATAAGGGTAAACTATGCAGAGATTGAATCTAAATATGTTGGTGAGACACCAAAGAATATTAGAGCGGTTTTTAATGCAGCAAAGGAAGAGGATGCGGTTATCATTTTTGATGAGGCGGACTCAATTCTGGGTAAACGTTTATCAAATATTACACAGAGCACGGATCATGCTGTAAATGTAAGTAAATCCGTGACACTGCTTGAGTTAGATGCATTCCCGGGCATAACTATTTTTACCACCAATTTTGGTAGTAATTATGACGGAGCATTCGTAAGAAGAATTTTGGGACATATTAAATTTGAATTACCACACGAAGAGGGAAGAAGAAAGATACTAAAAAAGCTGATTCCGGAAAAACTTCCGCTCTCTATAAGTGAAGAAGAAGAGAATGTGATAATCGAAGAGACAGAAGGATTTTCAGGCGGAGATATGGTAAATATGGTTATTTACGCCAGCTCTTCGGCTGTCCAGCGTGATGGTGAAAAATGTAAGGTTGGCATTAGTGATTTCATGGAGGCTATAGAGATTATAAAAAATGCAAAACTGGAAATCGGCATAAATGGATAATTTTTAGTCATACCATTTATGTATACGTGAGGTGAGATAAAAATGATAAGAATTGGGATTTGTGATGATGAGGATATTTTTCGGGAGAATTTGAGAAACATTATCCGTAAATATACAGATGAAAACAGGATAACAGTGGAGCTTTCAGAATATGATGATGGAATCAATTTTATAGAGAGCGGTGATAAAGTTGATGTTTTATTTCTGAATGTTGAAATGAAAACAATGTCCGGTATAGAAGTAAAAAATACATTAGCAATGAACAGAGAGGATACAATCATTGTATTCACCACAGCTTATTCAAAATACACAAAAGATATGATAGGTCGGAATGTATATTATTGTTTGGAAAAACCTGTAAAGACAGATGAGGTATATCATATATTGGATAACCTGTTTTCTGCACTTCATGAAAATACAAAGATTGAGGTAGAGGAAGCAGGGAAAATATATCTCCTTGATTACAGGAAGATAAAATATATCATTGCGGAAGACAAATACACAAGAATATACACCGAAAACAAAAAGTACTTATTACGGAAGAAAATGAAGTATTGGAAAGAAATACTTCCTAAAGAACTATTTTGCGAGATTAATCGTTCTACAATTGTATCCTTTGCTCATTTTGAAAGAAAGGCAGGTGGTGTAAAACTGGATAATGGTAATATAGCAAAATTTAGCCGGAAACATAAAAATGAAATAATGGAAAATTATAAGCAATATTTGAGGACACTATAAATACGATAGTGTTGTTCAGCTTACGAAGATTACAAATGGTATGAAAAAGGGAAAATCGACATTCTGAATATAAGGGTTGATTCGATTTTGATTATTATCATACAAAAATGTAAGATTTTTGCTGTGCAAAAGATAAATTATGATGATAATATAGCAAGAGCAATAAGATATGCTGTTTCAAATGGAGCTAAAGTTATCAATTTGAGTCTGGGGTGCTATGCTCCCGATGAACAAGTGTTGGTTGATGCTATTGAGGAAGCATATGCAGCAGGAGTGACTGTTGTAGCATCAGCTGGAAATTCTGGAAAAAATACGAACATAGAAAGACACTATCAATCTTCAGAAGAACATGTTATTTCGGTTATGTTTACAAATCCGGATAATACTAGAAATTATCAGTCTAATTATGGGAAAATATATAATGATATTTGTGCACCGGGACATAATATATTTACGACAGATATTAACAATAATTATAATCCTGAGGCAGGAGGGTCGTCGATGGCTGCACCGATAGTATCAGCTGTTGTAACAATGATGAAGGGTGTTAAATGTCAGAGCAGTATACAAAAGTTAGGATAAAATAGTTGTAAAAAGTGTGAATATTTACACTGGATGCAAATTAAGAAGTAATCATCTAAGCACGTATAATAAATTATATTATTTGGCCTTTTGCTTGTATTTTATTTCATGAAGATTACGAACGGTAGTTAATAAATAATTTTATATGTTAAGATAGTAATAGATAAAGAAAATGAAATTTTCTTTATCTATTATTTTATTTGCACGCCATGGGCGCGCTCTAACGGGTGCTAGTCCCGAACATGCCCAGGTAGTGGGGGTTGAGTATGTCTTGTGTTGCAAAGATGACAACATCTGCCGTAACCAATTGGATCAAAGAGTACATAGGAATGCTGGAACTGAAAAAGAGTATACTTTTTTAGGGTTGCAGATGGTTGGTCGTATGGATTGAGATATCTCTCTCTAAGCGAATCAGATATAGGATGTCAGACTACGATTGTGCCGCCTTCTAAAGTAGAATAATTGGTTAAATATGGTATTGACATTTTAGTCATATATATTAACATATTAAAGAGGTTACAATTTTGATGTAAGTTTTTTAGTCGAAAATGAATGATAATAGGAGGATATAATATGTTTTCAAATGGAATTATTGTAGGAAGTGTAGCGGTTGTTGTTGTATTTGCTATAATAGCATTAATTAGTATCAAAAAATCAAATATAAAAAAAGGGTTTTCTATCTCACTTGTACTAGTAGGAATTATATTTGTTTTGTTGGGAGCATATTTAGTTAGAATGTATTCGTGGAGAATGATTGCATATGCTTTTATTAGCATTGGAATAATTGTAATTCTTGGAACGAGTGTTGTTGCAAAGAGAATAAAATAAAACAGCACATAAAAATAACGGTGTTGTCGCCTAAACTTAGCGACAGCACCGTTATTTTTTACTCATACCTTAACGCATCAATAGGATCAAGATTCGCTGCCTGTATGGAAGGAATCAATCCGAATATAATTCCAATCAGCATTGAAAATGCTACGGCAATAACCGATGCCGGAATACTGATTGCAACCGGAATGTTGGCAATCTTCGATACGACCTGAGCAAGTCCTATGCCACAAAGGACACCGAGGAAACCACCCATACTGGTAAGAACCACGGATTCCGTGAGAAACTGTGAAAGAATCCTGCTCTTTCTCGCTCCGATTGCTTTTTTAAGACCGATTTCACGTGTTCGCTCGGTAACAGATACAAGCATAATATTCATGACACCAATACCACCAACCAGTAAAGAAATACTTGCAATCCAAATCAACTGAGTGTTAGTAGAATTGCTTATATCCTGAATACTTTCCAAATCATCCATAGCACTGTCAGACTTATATTTGAAAGATTTGGATGTAACAATCTGTTCATTTAGGATATTTGCAGCCTTCTTACCCACCGAATTCATTGAATCAGTATCCTTAGCCTTAATGACCATAGACTGAGGCTCGTCAAAAAAGTAGACAGTAGGCCAGCTGACATTAGGGATATAAATACTGCATCCGCCTTCGGAGTCAGACAGATAATTATAATAATCATCAACACTATTGATAATAGGCTTAAAAGAATCATTCTTTTCTACAACACCGATTACGGTAAAAGGTTCATTATTAATATCGATTACCTTATTCAGAGGGTCGGCATTATCAAAAAGATTTGTGACAGTAGATGAGTCGATGATAACCACCTTGCGTTTCTTGTCAAAATCAGATTGATGAAATCCTCGTCCGTAAGAAATAGAATAACCGCATGTTGAAAAGTATCGGTCGTCTATTCCGTATACAGAAGAAGAACCGAGAGCGGTGTCATTGTAAAAAATGGAATCACCCCAGTCAACCCTCTTATTATAAACAGAGTAACTTTCAACATTTTCAATATTTTGAATCTCATCTTCAATCTCGCTTGAAATTGTATTTATTCCGGATGGAAGGCCGGAGTAACTATTAATTTCATACTCATAACCATCCTGGTAAATAGAAACAGTAACATTATTATTTCCTGAACCTACAAGGTTTTCTTTTATTTGCTCGTTCGTTCCTTTAATAGTTGAGACAATCGTAATAATAGCCGCAATACCAATAATAATACCAAGCATTGTCAAAATAGAACGGAGCTTGTGTGACCAGATTCCCTGAAAGGAAAGTCTTATATTTTCCAGCATAAATATACCTCCTTATTCAACGCTATCAATATCTGCCATTGCACCTTCAGCAGCATATTTTGTATACGGAGAGGCGATGTATGAGTCAGTATCAATATCATCCAGAATCTGGATATACCAATCATAAAGCGTCTTTCCCGTCTTAACATAGGTTTTGTGAAGAATATAGTCCTCATCAGTTAAGTAAAGAAAAGAACCTTTTTCATCAGAACCTACATACGCTTTGTCGATAGCAAGCACATCCTCGTCATCATCATTATTGGTTTCAAACGAAATATCAACATACTCATCTGCCGATAACTTAACATCCTTATCAAACGCGGCAACCACTGGATAATAAGAAACGTTAGAATGAGATGAATAACTAAATGATGAATCAGTTGTCGGGTATGGCGAAATAGAAGTAATGGAAGCTTCTATTTGCTGAGAGCCATTCTCACCCCATGTAGTAACAGTTAATTTATCGCCCACCTCAAAATCACTAAAAGAAAATTCATCGATAGCAGTCTTTACATACAAACCTGTTCCATCTGAAATAACCATTGCGGGTTCACCGGAAATAGCATTTGTATTTATAGAAGTAACCACACCGTTCACTGTACTGGTGATGGTAGCTTTATTATATTTACTCTGTGCCTGCTTAACAGCAAGTTCATCCTCCCGCTTTTGTAACTGGAGTTTAGAAATCTCCTGCTGTTTCTCGAAAATCATTTTATTCAATTCTTCCTGAGTGTAAGCACCATCGATGCCATCTGCCGATTCAGGATTATCTTCATCGTCGATTAAATCTTCCTGCTCATCGTCTATATCATCTTCATCATCAGAGTCGTCAAAAAGACTTTCGTCTACATAAGTTGAAAACTCACAAGGAACAGGAGGTAATTCAGGATTAAGCTGAATGGTCTCGGTTCCGTCTGCGAGAGTATAAATCGTTCCTACTGACCATTTAGTATCCTTCCTGACAAAAATATTTTTTCCCGAAGGAGACAGGTCGCATACATAAGCAAAACTATAAAATTCTTCAGAAAAAATGTAAAGCTTGCAATAAGTTCCGTTCTTTTCAATAGATTTAAAAAGCTTACCGTCAATCATGCAGTCGCCCGTACATTTAAACTGATAAGGATCATCAGCAGTGCCGCTTCCTGAAAAAGCCTGTGAAATATTATTGATTTCAGATAAAATATTATCAGGAGAAATCGACTCATGCTGAACAGGTTCTTCCTCGGTGTCCGGTTCTTCTGTCTCAGGCTCCTCAACGTAAGGAACAGCCTTCTTATATTTTTCCAGCATTCCCTGTGCGACACCAATATCCAAATCGTCCTGTGAAACCGTAAGAAGGCATGAATCCAATTCGAGTTTCAGCTTTTCGGAATCCAGCTGGATAACCGGAGTACCTGCCTGCACTTCATCACCCTCATTTACGAGAACCTGAGATACAATATCGCCGTCATTCAGGAAAATATTCTGACCGCCTCCCGAATAGACAATTCCATAAGTGCTGTTATTCATTTCCATATCATCAAACATAGAAATATTATCAAATGAGGCTACTTCTACAAGATGAGAAGTTTTTGTATTCCTTTTATAAAAATAAATACCTGTACCGCATCCTGCTACAATGATTGCTATAACAACAATAACAATGATTACCTTTTTATACATTTTCATCTGCCTGCACCTCCTCTGATTTATCAGGAATGATACAACCGTCTTTGATATGTATAATCCGTTTTGCATGGGAGGCAATCTCCTGCTCATGAGTAATCATAACAACAGTAACGCCTTCATCATTTAACTGTCCGAACAACTCCATAATCTGTTCACCGGACTTTGAATCAAGAGCACCGGTAGGCTCGTCGGCGAGAAGAACCTCAGGCTTATTTACCATTGCGCGGGCGATTGCAACTCGCTGGCACTGACCGCCGGACATCTGATTCGGTTTAAAATTAATTCGCTCGCCCAATCCGACCTTTTCAAGCATCTCAGCAGCAATTTCCTTTCGCTGCTTTTTTGGAACCCCTGCATATTGCAAAGGTAACATTACGTTGCTTAAAGCACTTTGTCCGGGCAGCAGATGGAAGCTCTGAAAAACAAATCCAATCTTGTTAAGACGCAGGTCCGACAACTGTCTGTCACTATATCCAAAAATGTTAGAACCGTCAAAGTGATATGCTCCCTTAGTAGGTCTGTCAAGACAACCGATAATGTTCATCAAAGTTGATTTACCGGAGCCGGAGGCACCCATAATCGCAACATATTCGCCTTTATCAATTGTCAGTGATATATCGTGTAAAACAGGAACCTCCATCTTACCATTTTCATAAGATTTAAAAATGTTAGAGAGTTCAATAATCATTGGCCGGCCTCCTTACCTGATGCAATCCTTCCGGGAAGTCCGATACCCATGCCGCCATCAGCATCCTCATCATCGACGTCCCCGTCGTCATAATCTTCATCATCGATGTCCTCGTCATCAGCATCCTCATCGCCTGCATCTTCATCATCAAGGTCCTCGTCGTCATAATCTTCGTCATCGATATCCTCATTATCAAAGTCTTCTGCGTCTGCGTCAACGTCAACATCATCGATATCATCAATATCAAAATCCTCAATTGAGTGAGAGCATTTCTGACCTTCTTCTATATCATCAGAAGGGAATGCTATATAATCGTCAGGAGTGATTCCGCCTAATACTTCATAAGTCATTTCATCCTGATTATACTCTCCAAGTTCAAGCTTCTGCTTGGTAATTTTTCCATCTTTTTCTTTCCATACATAGTAACTTTCATCATCATCCTGTGCAAGATAAAACTCAGAAAGCCATAAACCTTCACGTTCAGTATTCTGTCCGTAATCCGGTTCGATAAACACATGTTGTCCAAGCATAAGCCCTGCTGAATTATCAAACGTTACGTAAAAATTCCATTTCGAACCGGTTTCACCCGAATCTCCTTCTTCGTCATCCATGTACATCTCAGATGAACCTGACGATACAGTATTATTAAAATCAATCTTTGAGACAGTACCTGTCACATGCACTTCCTCATTTACTCTTGAAGTTACAATAACCGGAGTACCTTCAGAAATGTCATCCTTATTTAATTCATTAAGAACGCCTTTAATCTGATAATCTCCAACCGGAAGAATGGCAATGTACGGACTCATCTGAGAAGAAGCCCCGCCTTCATCACTATAATTATCATAATCTGAAGAGCCTGACTCACCGATAGATTTGATAATACCGGCAGCAGTACTTGTAATAACAGCATTAGAAAGACTATCCTTTAATTTTTGCAATTCAGCAGATTTCGTCTTAACATCATATTGATTGGAAGAAATCTCGGAAGTCAGTGACTGGATTTCCATAGTGTAGCTTAATTGTTCCTCAGCAGGAGCAGAATTCTTTTCATTCTGTAACTCCTTGATTTGCTCCTGTGCAGATGAAATCTCCAGATTCAGTTTGTCAATTTCAAGCTGCATTTCATCGATAGAATTGTTGATTTCATCCGTATCATATTCAAACAGCTGAGTGCCAATCTGCACTTCGTCTCCTACATTTACAAAAGTCGTCTTAATAGTCTTGTTTGAATCATAATTCACCATTACAGGTTTTTGTGATTCGACAATTCCCGTAAAACGGTTGGCAGCTCCTACAGAGCCGTATCCGGTAATCTCTGCAACAGATGCCGTATATACTTTTGCACCATCATCACCGGATTTCAGATTCTTAACTACAACAGTTACAATAACAGCGGCAATAACAGCTATTACAATAATGATAAAAATCATTTTTTTCTTTTTCTTTTTCGATTCATTTCCTTTAATAATAGAATCATTATTCATATATTTCCTCTTTTCTGCACTGTGATTTTGTTATATATTAGAATAGCTGACAGTACACAGCCAAATCTCCTATATTAGATTACTAGTAAAAGTAAAATTATGCAACTGAAAATTCCGTGAAATCATAAAGCGAGGCAGGTAAATGCAGATAAAAGTGATAAAAGCATATAAAAAATTTGAATGTATCGCCTCCGGGTGTGAGGACAGCTGTTGCGACGGCTGGAGAATCGATATAGATGAAAACAGTGCCACCCTATATAAAAAGCACACCGGAGAATTGAAAGAAATGATAGAACAGTATCTTTTGAAAGATAAAAAAGGATATCATTTTCATTTAAAAGACGGGCACTGTCCTTTCCTAAATAAAGAAAAACTCTGTGACATATACAGATGCATGGGAAAAGAATCCCTTTCACAAATATGTACATCATTTCCGAGAAAAATGAATATATACGGAAACTCGATGGATGTGTTTTTAAATATGTCATGCCCGCGCGCAGCAGAACTTATGCTAAGCGGTGATGGATTAGAAATAGAAGAATATGAAGACGACATTATAAATCCGGATGCAGGGCAGGATGAGACAGCGGTTAAAGAGATAAAAGAACTTTTTATGAAAATAGCAAAAACAGCGAACTTCAGTACAAAAAGAAAACTGGTAATGATGATGTACATTGCAGATACAATCAAGCGTGAAAAAGAAGACGCATTAAATATAATAGAAAGTTATTTACGGGAAGGCTTTGAAGAACTAGATAACAGCCTGCCACCCGATGAAAATATAAAAAATGAAAAAATAAGAAATACTGTAATAAATGAACTGTCAGAAATGTACGCATACATTTGCGAAAAAAGACAATATAAAAGCCTGCCGGGAAAAAAGGCTGCAAAAAACATATCAGAGCAGGAAGTCTATGGCAGATATTTTACTTACTATCTCTTAAGACACATGAACCATGCGGATTACGATAAAATATATGAAAAAACAGTAATGCTCTGTGTGTCGTACATGATGATAAAAGAACTTACGGAAACAAATAGTGATATAGTAAGGTGTATACAGCGATATTGCAAAATATTTGAACACTCAAAAAAAGATTACGGGATGTTAAAAGAGATGATATATGAAAATGGATTCGACAGATTTGAAATCGTTATAGTATCTCTCTAATGAAATATATAAAAAATATTTGACAAAAAAGAAATAAATGTTAAAATATTCTTAAAATGTTTTGGAGGATGAAAAGAGATGTTATTTAATTCACTGCAATTCTTGATATTTTTACCCATAGTGGTATTGGTATATTATATACTTCCTAAGAAAATAAGGTATATATGGCTGTTAGTAACAAGCTATTACTTTTACATGTGCTGGAATGCAAAATATGCCATATTAATCCTGTTTTCAACAATTGTGACATACTTAACGGGTATATTGCTTGAAAAATGTAAAAAGTCACCTATGGATGAAGCAAAGAGAATCAGATATAAAAAACTGTGTGTTGCCGGGAGTATGATAATAAATCTGGCTATTCTGTTTTTCTTTAAGTACTTTAATTTTGCATTTTACAATCTGCAGCAGTTATTTGCTCATTTTCACATAGTATTAAACCAGCCGAAATTCGATGTGGCATTGCCGGTGGGAATATCATTTTACACATTTCAGGCATTAGGTTACACCATCGATGTTTACAGGGATGACATTTATGCAGAGAAAAACTTTTTCAGATATGCTCTGTTTGTATCATTTTTCCCACAGCTGGTTGCCGGTCCTATTGAGCGTTCAAAGAACCTTTTACATCAGCTTGCGAAACCAAATAAAGTAACTTTTAAAGACATGCGTCAGGGAGTATTGATTATGCTGTGGGGATATTTTTTAAAAGTAGTACTTTCTGACAGAATTTCAATATTTGTAGATTATGTATATGGAAACTACGAGACAAAACCGGGGGCATACCTTATAGTGGCAACACTATTATTTGCGATTCAGATATATTGCGACTTTGCCGGATATTCAATAATCGCCATCGGCGTGGCAAAGATGTTCGGAGTAAATCTTATGGAAAACTTTAACGCACCATATCTGTCACAGTCGGTTGCGGAATTCTGGAGAAGATGGCATATATCCTTAAGTTCATGGTTCAGGGATTACCTGTATATTCCTCTCGGAGGAAACAGAAAAGGAAAACTTAGAAAGTACATCAACATAATGATTACATTTGGCGTAAGCGGATTGTGGCATGGTGCGAGCTGGTCTTTTGTTGCATGGGGATTGTTAAACGGGTTATATCAGGTGATTGGGGCATTGATGGCGCCTGTAAGGGACAAAGTGGTTAAAATATTTGGCTTCCACAGAGAAAACTTCAGCCACAAACTTTTTAAAAGAGCAGTTACATTCATATTGGTAGATTTTGCATGGATATTCTTCCGTGCCGACACCTTCCGTCAGGGACTTAGAATTGTAAAAAGCATGTTTACCGTGTATAATCCGTGGATACTCGTAGACGGCTCATTATACAGATGCGGGGTGGAACGCCATGGCTTTACACTAATGTTAATCTGTATAGGTATTTTTATAATAGCGGACATACTAAAATACAGAGGCGTAAAAGTCAGCGAAGAGATAGAAAAACAGGATTTCTGGTTCAGATGGCTTGTTTATATCGGTGCGATAATGGGAATATTGGTATTTGGAGTATGGGGTTCTGATTACGATGTAGCAGGATTTATATACTTCCAGTTTTAATTATCAGGAGGATGAAATGGGAAAAATACTAAAAAAAATAATAGGGTGTATAGTATTTATATGCTTATTTGCCGTAGTGTTTTATAAAGTAGACAAGCTTTTAGAAGACAAAAGAGGACTAAGTAAGTACAATCAGTTTTATAACAGTGACACAAATTTTGATGTTATTTTTTTCGGGACAAGTCATACCTACCACTCTGTTTTCACCCAGGAGCTGTGGAAAAATTACGGTATAACATCCTATAACTGGGGATATTCACACTGTACTCTTGCAGAGGACTATTATCTGTTGCAGGAAGTTGTAAAATATACGGATCCGAAGCTTGTTGTGATAGATTTGTACGGTCTTACGGAATATGAGGAAAAAGGAAACGGAAAATATAATACGGAAAAAGTTGAATTACAGCATCCGCAGTTTGATACTATTCCGTTTTCAAGTTCAAAGTATACGGCAATTAAGGATATCTTTGATGATTATTATGATAATTGGGATTATCTGTTTAATTTTGCATTGTATCACAACAGATGGGGCGAACTTACAGAGTATGATTTTGGTTCAGGTTATCTTAAGCATAAAGACAATTACCAGAAGGGGTCAAGTATATTGTTTGGACACGCAAGTACGGTATATATACCGAATGCACAGTACACACAGGTTGATATAGATACGAAATGTGCTGAATACATTCCGAGAATCATTGAGTTTTGTAAAGAAAAAGATATCAAGCTCCAGTTTGTATACCTGCCGTATCCTGCGGAGGAATACCAGCAAAATGTTGCTCATACACTGGAAGACTATTTTGTACAGTACGACAGCTGCTCATACAGAAACTTTTTAGATGACGGAATACTTGATGAGATGACTGATATTTACGACGATGGTTCCCACGTAAATTACTTGGGAGCATATAAAATTACCATGGAGTTAGGAAAATATCTGCAGGAAACGTACGGATTAAAGGATTACAGAGAAGACCCGGAATATGCATCGTGGGATAAGGATTATGAAAAATATGTAAATTTCAAATCAGGACGTTTTAAAAGAAATCAGGTTATAGATAATCTCATACTGGGATATGGTGGAGACTATCGTATTAAACTTCAGGTGAATGCAGCATCGGATATACTGAAGAAAAACAAGGTGTTAAAAAGCCTTGTGAAACAATACGGTGACAGCCTGGAAGTAGAATACGTAGAGAACCTTTCAGCAAACGAAGAAGATTATGAAACAATCATCTGGATATATGATGCAAAAACAGATGCAGAAGTAATGGTAACCGGAACAAAAATGTAATAACATTTGACATGGCAAAAAACTTGTGGTATAAGAATATGTATTTGCATTAAAGAAAAATTTTAATGGAGGTACATTATGGAAAATCTTGGAGAAACACTGCCACTATGGTTTTGCATACCATTTGCAGGAATGCTTTTATGCATTGCCGTGGTTCCGCTTATAAAGGCTGAGTGGTGGGAAAAACACAAACCTATAGTTGTAGCATTTTGGTCATTACTATTCTTAATACCGTTCGGTATACGTTACGGGGCATCTTTGGCGGTTGAAAAGCTGACAGAGGTAATGGTTGGAGATTATATAACTTTTATAGTATTGTTATTCGGCTTGTTTTGCGTTGCGGCAAATATCAGTCTGGAAGGCGACCTTGCAGGAAGCCCGAAGGTAAATGTATTGATGCTGCTTATCGGAACACTGCTTTCAAGCTGGATAGGAACAACCGGCTCAAGCATGCTTATGATTAGACCTATCATAAGGGCAAATAAATGGAGAGCCAGAAAAAAGCAGATAGTAGTATTCTTTATTTTTCTTGTATCAAATATCGGAGGCTGTCTTACGCCTGTAGGAGACCCGCCATTGCTTATGGGATTTACTAATGGAATAGATTTCTTCTGGAGTTTAAAACTTCTGCCGATAATGCTGATAAATACTTTATTGCTGTTGATTATATTTTATGTGCTGGATAGAAGAGCGTACAGAAAAGACCTCGCAGCAGGTTTGCGTCCGGTACTTAAGAAAAATCCGGAAAAACTTCACATAACCGGAGCACACAACATTTTATTTATCGGCATTATCGTGGGAGCTGTTATATTAAGCGGAATCCTTCCGAAAATCAATCCGGTATTCGGAGAAGGACCAGTTATATTTGGAGAAACATTTTCGTTCGCATCCATGATAGAGATAGTCCTGATTTTGATTTCATCATATCTGGCATTTAAAACCACTGATAAACACATAAGAGAAAAGAACCATTTTACATGGGATGCAATAGAAGAGGTAGCCGTGTTATTTATAGGAATATTCATCACCATGATTCCTGCGCTGATGATACTTAAATCACAGGGAGGAAAACTTGGACTTACCGCACCGGGACAGTACTTCTGGATTACAGGAGCGTTGTCATCCTTCCTCGATAACACACCTACATATCTTGTATTTTTTACAACTGCAGCATCTGCAGGTTACAAGGCGGGAGTCAGCACCATTATGGGAATCATCCCGGAGACGATTCTTATGGCGATTTCCACCGGAGCGGTGTTCATGGGTGCCAATACATACATTGGAAATGCACCGAACTTTATGGTAAAATCGATTGCAGAGGAAAACGGTATTGTCACACCTTCATTTTTCGGATATATCGTGTGGTCAGTATGTATATTAATACCTGTGCTTATGATTGATATGCTGTTATTCTTTATATAGTGGAAGGAGGACATGAAGATGGGAAGAAAAAGCGTTGCAAGAGAAATAGCCGTTAAGTTGTATGAATTAGATGTGCGTGTGTATGAATCTACGGATAGTACAATGGGAAAAGTATTTCCTTCCGGAAAAGAATTGGCAGTACAGCATATGGTAAAACAAATCCATAGTGATAAAAAGCATTTTTTTAAAAAGGAAACCACGCTTATCTCAAATATGATTAATACGATTCAGGATAAGGAAAAAGCGAAAAAATTTAAAAACGAACTTGATGAGATAAGACTCATGATTGAGGAATACAGTCCGGCGCAGGTTATTACAGATTCATTTGAAAGTAATATATCAAACCTGAAGAACCGTTTCTCAAAGGAAGATAAAAAGATTATATGTATAGGACGTGAATATGGAAGCGGAGGACATGAAGTCGGATTCAGACTGGCAGAGAGATTAGGCATCTCATACTACGATAATGAAATATTGAAAATGTCGTCAGACCGTTTTGATTCAAATCTTAAAGTTATCACTGAGCATGATGAAAAGGTCGGAAAGCAGTCATTCTTTGACGAAAATCCTTTGAATCTGTTTGGATTTTCTGCTAACGACTCACTGTTCTTCGCACAGAGTGAACTGATACAGGACATGGCTGCGAAAGGTGACTGTATCATCATGGGAAGATGTGCGGAAGTAGTGCTCGGACACGCAGGAATACCGTGTATATCAGTATTCTTAGGAGCACCTCTTGAAGACAGAATAGAGCACGAAATGGCTTGTTCAAAACTGTCAAGAGATCAGGCTGTGAATATTGTAAAGAAAAAGGACAAAGAGCGAAAAGCTTATTACAACTATTACACAAGCCGTCATTGGGGACATTCGGATAACTACGATTTGTGTATCAATACGGCATGTTTTGGAATAGAAGGAACAGTAGATTTGCTGGAGAAAATGGTAAATCTTGCGTATGATATTTCATAATGGAAACGAAAACCATGAATTTGTTAAAAATAAGTCAATGAAAATAGCACTATATTAACGAATTTTCATAAAAAGATATTTTTCACCAAAAAAACAAAATTTAGACACAATTTGCTATTATACTATGAGCATACTATTCAAAAGATAGTATACATACAATTAACATTTTCATAACTCATCCTGACAGAAATGTCAGGTATCCCCTCAATAAAAAGAGCCGGACCTGAGTGTCCGGCTCTTTTTATCATATGTTGCGAAGTTAAAGCATATCTTATAAAAACAATTTATCGGGGTATGTTAATGAAAGAATATATTGAAAAGAGAGCTCTTGAAATAGCTGAATATATCATTTGTAATAATGCTACTGTGCGCCAGACGGCAGGACAGTTCGGGGTAAGCAAAAGCACGGTACATAAAGATTTGGTTGAACGTCTTCCGACGATTAATCACGAACTGGCAGATGAGGCGAGAAGAGTTCTTGACGTAAATAAGGCTGAAAGACATATAAGAGGAGGAATGGCTACAAAAGAAAAATATCTTCGCTATCATTCCAAATGATTATATTCATAAAAAATGGTAATACTATGAAAGAAAAAAATCTTGAAAATCTAAAAAAAGCACTTCCATATTTGAGGGATATTGTTTATAATGTAACAAGGTGGGTAGTTTTGTCTGCCTATATGATTATGCATATATATTATTGGAATAGATGATGGATTGAATTTAAAGGAGGATAATATGTTAACGACAGATATTGGAATAGATTTGGGAACAGCGAGTATTTTGGTTTACCTTAAAGGAAAAGGTGTCGTATTAAAAGAACCATCTGTTGTGGCATTTGACAGAGATACCAATAAGATAAAAGCGATTGGTGAAGAGGCGAGACTGATGATTGGTAGAACACCGGGAAATATTGTTGCGGTCAGACCTTTGCGACAGGGTGTTATCTCTGATTATACGGTTACTGAAAAGATGCTTAAGCATTTCATACAGAAGGCTATGGGCAAGAGAACATTTAAAAAACCGAGAATCAGTGTTTGTGTGCCAAGTGGTGTTACAGAAGTAGAGAAGAAGGCAGTAGAAGATGCGACATATCAGGCAGGAGCCAGAGAAGTTGCCATTATAGAAGAGCCGATAGCTGCAGCGATAGGTGCCGGAATCGATATTACCAGACCTTGTGGTAACATGATTGTAGATATAGGTGGTGGAACGACTGATATTGCCGTTATATCATTAGGAGGCACAGTTGTAAGCACTTCTGTTAAGATTGCAGGAGATGATTTTGACGAAGCAATCGTGCGTCATATGCGTAAGAAGCACAATCTTCTTATCGGAGAGAGAACTGCTGAAGAGATTAAGATTAAGATTGGTTCAGCATTCAGAAGACCGGAAGTGGCTACACTTGAGGTAAGAGGAAGAAATCTTGTTACAGGATTACCTAAGACGATAGAAGTCACATCAGAAGAGACTGAAGAAGCATTAAAAGAGACTACATCGCAGATAGTTGAAGCGGTGCACAGTGTATTGGAGAAGACACCGCCTGAACTTGCAGCTGATATAGCTGACAGAGGTATAGTTCTTACCGGTGGCGGATGCCTCTTACAGGGACTTGAGGAATTGATTGAGGACAAGACAGGAATTAATACTATGACAGCAGAAGACCCAATGACGGCCGTTGCCATAGGTACGGGAAAATATATTGAATTTTTAAGCGAAGGTAATATGGAAATATAAGGCTATGATAAAGCAATTGCTCCCGGCGCACCGGAGATAATTCGGTGTACAGCCGGACCTTAGAGTGGAAAGAGAGTAATGTATGGTTAGAGGTTTATACACGGCATACACAGGTATGCTGAATCAGCAGAAGAGAATGGACACGCTGTCCAATAACCTTGCAAATGCTGATACGACAGGTTACAAAAAAGAAGGTGTCACATCAAAGACGTTTGAGACACAGCTTGCCATAAAAGTAAAAGACGGTTCACACGGGTATCTGGACCAGAGAATTGGCAAATTGAACCTTGGAGTAAAGATTGGAGAAAATTATACAGATTTCTCTCAAGGTTCTTACAGATATACCGATAATACATATGACTTAGCATTGGGTGGCAACGGATTCTTTCAGATATCATTTACCAACAAAAAAGGTGAGCAGTCGGTAAAATATACCAGAGACGGTAATTTTACCATAGACAAAGAAGGCGCTCTCAGGACAAAAGACGGCGATTACGTTCTTGGAGATAGTGGAGAGATATACCTTCCAACCAACTCGGCAAGTGTAAGTATCAATAAACTGGGAGAAATCTATTGCGACGGCGAATATATTGACAGGATTGCTATTACGGATTTTGAAGATTATAACTACCTGAAGAAATACGGTGAGAATTTGTACACGGCAGTTGACGGAGCAGTGGAAAAGGAAGCTGATGCCGTGATAGATCAGGGTTACCTTGAGATGTCAAATATCAATGTAGTATCCGAGATGGTGAATATGATATCTTTAAGCAGGACATACGAAGCTAACCAGAAAGTCATACAGACTATGGATGAGCTGATGGAAAAATCAGCTAATCAGATAGGAAAACTGTAATGCAGGATACAGGAATTTGATTTGTGATTATTAGAATCCTGTGAACAGATTCGGAGATTACATATTTAAGAAACGGAGGCAAAATATGGTAAGATCTTTGTGGACAGCGGCTACGGGAATGATAGCCCAGCAAACAAATGTAGACGTAATATCCAACAACCTCGCAAATGTAAATACGATGGGTTATAAGACACATACAGCACAGTTTAAGACATTGCTGTATCAGACGATACAGTCAAAGACCACATCGGCAAACGGGGATACAAAGCCGGTTGGAGCACAGGTGGGTCTTGGTGTAAGAAATTCAGCGATATCGACAAAGTACACACAGGGAGCTTTGATAGATACAGGAATACAGACAGATTTTGCGATAGAAGGCGACGGCTTTTTTGCAATTCAGGGATTGGATGGAGAGACATATTACACCCGTAACGGAGAATTTGATTTGTCGATTGGAAATAATGGTATGATACTTACGACAAAGGAAGGATATCCGGTACTTGATGATACAGGCGTGCCGATAGAATTGGATGCATCGCAGTATGAGGCTACCAAGATTACCATAAACGGGGACGGAGAGATGTGTTACCCGGATGAATTAAATAATCAGCAGCCAATAGGAGTAAAAGTTGGACTTGTACAATTCTCAAATCCTGACGGATTGGATAAATTAGACGAATCATTGTTTAAGGTTACTGAAGCATCAGGAGAAGCCAGATGGGAATCAGATGACCCGGCATTACATAAGAGCAAAGTGCGCCAGGGGTATTTGGAAGGTTCCAATGTACAGGTAGTAGATGAGATGGTTAATCTTATTGTGGCACAGAGAGCTTATGAGATGAATTCGAAAGTTATTACGACAACGGATGAAATGATGTCTCAGGCAAATTCACTTAAGAGATAGGATGTGTGAGATATGAGTAACATATTAGTAGGAAGTTATGCAGACTCACTTTATGATACATATGCAGCAGATTCACAGACGACCGGAGCATCATTACAGAGCAAACTTAAAAGCAAAGACATGTCCGGAGCCGGAGATGACGAGCTCATGGAAGCCTGCAGAGAATTCGAAGCATACTTTGTTGAACAGGTCTTTAAAGAGATGGAAAAGACAGCCGATGCATGGAGAGATGAAGAAAACGGAAGTTCTTCAAAGTACAGACAATATGCAGAAGATACGTTGAGAACCGAGTATGCCGCATCCGCATCGAAGGGTGATGGATTAGGCCTCGCAAAAATGTTATATGAACAGATGAAAAGAAATTATAACGTAGATTAGTTACGATATAGTTATAAGATACGATTTCAAGATAAAGTACCGTGGATCATGGTGCTTTATCTTGTTGTGCTTTTTTATTTATTTTTTATTTTTGTATTGATTTTTGTTTTATTTGATGTTACAATCAATTTGTTGTTTTATTTTACTATTTTTTTACAGGGAAGGTACATAAGGGTTGTTATGCAGGATTATAAGATTAGTATTTACAAAATTAAAGCGATATTATCGATGGTTTCTATGTCGCTTTTGTCTATACAGCATTTTGTCGGTTTGTTTGCAGATGGTTTGGATGTTTCATACATTCCTTTATCGGTAACGTTTTTGACGATTTTTATCGGTTCTATGGATGCGGATAAGATGAAGGATATTAGAAGAGTATCGTTATTTTTGACTATTTTAGTTGCTTTTTCCGGTTGCGTTTTGTATACCGTGAATAGTTATGATATAAGTGTAGATAAAGGTTTACATTTATTTTATAATAAATTTTTGTTTGGATGTATAGGATTTTTTTCATTATTTTTGAGTATTCTATATATTAAAAGTATAAGAGAGTTAGAATAAGGAGGATTTATTTATGGTTGTATTATCTGTTACTTTAGCGGTTTGCGCGGCTTTGGGCATTTCTGATTTGTACATTAGAAGGGATGTTGCCAGACATAAGATGATTGAAGCTGAAAAACGAAAGAAGATTCGTGATTTTTATAAAAGAGAGATGGAGAATCTGGGGCCTCTCAAACTGGTTGGCATTGACAGTGATGATAATGGGGATTTTGATGTGGCTGAGGCTGTAAAGAGAGCTAAGCTGCCTGATGACGTTAGGATACGCATACATGAATAGAGATGTTTTTGACGATTTTTATAGCGATATTGTTAAATCTTTAGCGATGAGATTTATAGATGAATATACCTCGTTTGTCTTTAACGATAATCCGGCTTCTCTGTACGAAGAATATATTAATCAAAAGACTTTGCTAAGGAGTCTGTATGAAAAGAGTGATGAGCCGGAAAAAAGGCTTCTTGACAGACATAAGGTATGTGCATGTATGACGGCGGCGATTATAAAAGTGCGATTGATAAGCAGCGATCTGGACTCGGACGATGGCTTTAAATTATCTGCTGCAACGAGGATTAATGAACAGCTTGCATTCATGAGCACATGGGAATTGTTTAAAGGATTTATAATTCTTCATCGGGAAGATAAGGATAAGAATTATGAGCTGCCACCAACTTTTCATAATATTTCTTTTCTGGATACGATGACAAGATCGCTTTTTTTGGCAAACCAGATAAATGCGTTATCAACACCGTTGTTAGCCAACATATTTTTCTTGTTGGAAAAATATTGCGAATCCCCGGAATAGAATAATAAATAACTGACACTAGTGTACTGACACGTTCAGATTTGAACTAATTCCGCAGAATATTTTTTTCGATAGTGCTATTCAAAAATCTTAGGCGTAGCGGGCTGCGTCGGCGATTTTTGAATGGTGATATCGGGAAAATAGACAAGGAGATTAGTTCGAAAATGAACGTGTCAGTACACTGATATAGTCGTTTTAAATTAATGGGGTTTTATATTTCGGATATGATTGCACTCTGCAAGGCGAAGAAATGAGGCGTAGCGGGGGCTACGTCGATTGAAGTGGACGTTGCAGATGGAATCATAGACAAATATAAAGTGGGTGTATTTAAAAACAACTATAGTAGTAAATGATGGAATCCTACGTATCATTTTGAAGTTTTTGTAAAATGATACGTAGTAAACAGCGGAATCCTACGTATCACTTTAAAGTTTTTGTAAAATGATATGTAGTAAACAGTGGAATCCTACGTATCACTTTAAAGTTTTTGTAAAATGATACGTAGTAAACAGCGAAATCCTACGTATCATTTTGAATTTTTTATAAAATGATACGTAGTAAACAGCGAAATCCTACGTATCACTTTAAAGTTTTTGTAAAATGATACGTAGTAAACAGCAAAATCCTACGTATCATTTTGAAATTATCAGAAAATCATACGTAAGAGAAGTCGAATTCACCACGGATTTCGCTGTGAGCGTTCAGAGATGCTAAGCATTTTGTCCGCCTGATATAATTCAAAGCATATCATCCAGTGAGCAAGCTCCCCGCCTGATATTCTAAGAATAATATCAGGTTCTGAATAGTTACTAATAGTGTACACAAATCACAGGAGGGAATCTTTTTATGGATACAATAGAAGGTTACGTAGAACACATCGTATACAGAAATGAAGAAAACGGTTACACTGTTTTTACCGTACTTGAAGAAGGCGATGAGATAACATGCGTAGGAACGATGCAATACTTAAATGAAGGAGAATACCTCAATATAGAAGGAGATTACACAGAACATCCGACATACGGACTACAGCTTAAAGTATCAAAATATGAAGAAATCATCCCGAAAGATATAGCCTCCATAGAAAAATATCTGGGTTCCGGTGCCATAAAAGGAATAGGCCCTGCCATGGCAAAAAGAATCGTAAAAGAATTTGGCGAAGACACATTCAAAATCATGGAAGAAGAACCGGAAAGACTTGTGAAAGTCAGGGGAATAAGCGAAAAAAAGGCGATGGAGATATCAAATATGGTGCAGGAAAAAAGAGACCTGCGAAAAGCGATGATATTTCTGCAGCAATACGGAATCAATCTGAATCTGGGGGTCAAGATATACAAAGAATACGGTCAGAACATGTACGGAATCATAAAGGAAAATCCATACAAAATGGCTGAAGACATAGAAGGAGTAGGCTTCAGGATAGCAGATGAAATCGCCTCGAGAATCGGAATCAAAACAGACTCGGATTACAGAATCAAAAGTGGAATCCTATACGCTTTGTCACAGGCGGCTCTTAACGGACACACATACCTTCCGGTAGAAAATCTAAAAACAAGCGTCGCAGAACTGCTGAAAATACAGGACATCGATTTGGAAACACATCTATACGATATGATGATGGATAAAAGGCTTGTAATAAAAAAGACAGACGAAGGAGAGTGTGTATATGCTTCAAACATATACTACACGGAACTGAATGTGGCAAGGATGCTGCTGGAACTGAACAGTAAAGCCACAATTAGCGAAGAAAAACTAAGAACCAGAATAGCAAAGGTGGAAGATAATACAGGCATCACACTCGATGAACTGCAAAAACAGGCAGTTATAGAAGCAGTTAAAAATGGAGTGCTCATTATAACAGGAGGACCGGGAACAGGAAAGACAACCACCATCAATACAATTATCAATCTTTTAGAGGGCGAGCAGATGGAGATATTGCTTGCGGCACCTACCGGCAGGGCGGCAAAAAGAATGCAGGAGGCGACAAAAAGAGAAGCAAAAACAATTCACCGTCTGTTAGAAGTATCCATGAACTCAGATTCGTCGACAGACATGTTTGACCGCAACGAGATGAATCCGTTAGAAGCGGACGTAGTTATCATAGATGAGATGTCTATGGTAGACATCTGGCTCATGAACTCATTATTAAAAGCCATTACACAGGGAACAAGACTGATTATGGTAGGTGATGTAAACCAGCTTCCGTCAGTAGGACCGGGAAATGTCTTAAAAGACATTATAAAATCAGAACGGTTTCACGTAGTAAAACTGAATAAAATCTTCAGACAGGCGGGCGAGAGTGATATAGTAGTAAACGCACATAAAATAAACAAAGGAGAATGGATTGACTTAACCAAAAGAAGTAAAGATTTTCTATATCTCAAACGAGATGATGCAAACAGAATAATCAGCGCATCAATCACGCTCATGAAAGATAAGCTTCCGGGATATGTAGATGCTGACATCTTTGACATACAGGTACTTACACCGATGAGAAAAGGAATGCTTGGAGTAGAGAGACTCAATGGAATACTGCAGGAATACATAAATCCGCCGTCAAAAGACAAACGCGAAGAAGAAATATCAGGCACACTTTACAGAGAAGGCGACAAAGTGATGCAGATAAAAAACGACTACAACTTAGAGTGGGAGATTAAGAACCGTTATGGCATAGCAGTTGGAAAAGGAACCGGAGTATTTAACGGAGACATAGGAAGAATAAAAAGCATCAACCACTATTTAGAGATGATGGAGGTGGAATTTGAAGAAGGAAAAATCATCAAATACACCTTTAAACAGGCAGAAGAATTAGAACTGGCATACGCAGTAACAATTCACAAATCCCAAGGAAGTGAATACCCTGCGGTAATCCTGCCGGTCCTGTCCGGACCTAAAATGCTGATGACGAGAAACCTTATCTATACCGCAGTTACAAGAGCGAAAAAATGCGTATGTATAGTCGGGGATGAGTCAGAATTCAGAAACATGGTAAACAATACTATGGAGCAGAAACGCTACTCCGGACTTGATACCGGAATCAGGGAACTGTCAGTACAAATGGAAGAAAGTGCCGGTTATTAACCGGTAAATAACCGAAAGTACCGGCAGCCAACCTGGAGTAAAAAAGGTGAAAACATGTTATACGAAAAAATCCTAAGCATACTATATCCGCGAAGATGTCCGGTATGCGATAAAATAGTAAACGTTCATGAAGGAAAAATATGCAGTGAGTGCAGAAAAAAAGTTCCGTTTATAAAAGAACCGAGATGCAGAAAATGCTCAAAACCACTTAGCAGAAAAGAAGAAGAATACTGTTACGACTGCAGAAAAACCACGCACATATATAAAAGAGGAATAGCGCTGGTCGAACACAAAGGACCTGTAAGAAAATCAATTTATAAAATAAAATACAACAACAAAAGAGAGTATCTGGATTTTTACAGCGAAGAAATCATAAAGCACTATGGGCACGTGATTAAAAAGTGGAATCCCGATGCCATAATTCCCGTTCCGTTACACAAAAAAAGAGAGATAAAAAGAGGATACAATCAGGCAGCCCTGCTTGCAAAAAAAATCGGGGCAGCGATATCCGTGCCGGTATATGAAGATATTCTCCTAAGAATACGGAATACAACACCACAAAAAGCATTGTCAGAAAAAGATAGAAAGAAAAATGTAGAAAAGGCTTTTCATATAAGAGAAAATAAAGTAAAATTAAATAGAATGATTATAGTTGACGATATATACACTACAGGCAGTACTATAGATGCATGTGCAAAGTGTCTTAAATCAGCAGGAGCAGAGGATATATACTTTATTACGATAAGCATTGGAGACGGCATGTAGTATTAATATACCCAACAGGACAAAAGGAGGAAAAGAAATGGAAGTAAAGAATTGTAGAGATTGCGGAACATTATTTAATTATTTGGGAGGACCGAGAATATGTCCGGCATGTAAGAAAAAGCTTGAAGAGAAGTTCCATCAGGTAAAAGAGTACATATATGAGAATAAGGACGCTACGATTAACCAGGTTGCAGAAGACAACGAAGTAAGTGTTCAGCAGATAAAGCAGTGGATCAGAGAAGAGAGATTATCATTCAAAGCAGATTCAGCAGTAGGAATTGAATGTGAATCCTGCGGAGCCATGATTCCGACCGGAAGATACTGTGAGAGCTGTAAAAAGCAGCTGGCAAACGGACTCGGAGGTCTCTATAAGAAGAATGAACCAGAAGTTAAAAAGGTAGAAAAACAAAAAGCAAGAATGCGATTTCTTGATTAATCAGTGAAAAATGTACAAAAGCACCGTGAAAAAATTTTTTTTCATGGTGCTTTTATCTATAATGTAAAAGAGAAAAAAGCCGATAAATTCTATGAATACGTATTAGTTCTAAAAAAAGAAAGGCAAGGTGAGTATTATGCGAATAGATGCTTATAGTCAGATTAACCAGATTTACAAGACCGGCAGCAAGGCGAAGACAGGCAAAGTCGCAAGAACCTCAGAAAAAGACAAAGTTGAGATATCATCATTTGGAAAGGCATATCAGATTGCGAAGAATGCAGTAGCAAAATCGCCTGACGTAAGAGAAGACAGGATAGCAGAGATTAAGTCAAAGATCGATTCGGGAACATATTATGTCAGCAACGAAGATCTGGCTGAGAAGTTACTTGGAGGATACGGCGAGACAGCATAGTATTAAAAGTCAAAAACATAAGCCGGGACATCATAGTGTCAAAAGGCAAAAAACGTAAGCCGGAAAAAGATTAAAAAAAAGGAGAGCTGAAAGTGGCAAGTTTAATTGAGGAACTTATAGATGTTTTAGAAAAAGAAAATACAGAATACGAGGAATTGCTTAAGCTCTCGAATGAAAAGACAGGTATTATTATCAGGGATGATATTAATGCAATGAACGAGATGATAGAAAAGGAACAGGTTCACTTAGACAGAATAGTAAATTATGAGAACAAGCGTATTGAGATAACAGGGGATATGGCAGTAGTGTTGAACAAGGACGTGAGCACACTGACGGTCAAAGGAATAGTCGAATTGCTGAGTGGACAAGAAAAAGAGCAGGAGCGTCTGTCGCTTATACATGACAGATTGAAAAAGACTCTTGCAAGAGTCCAGACAGTCAATGAGACGAACAAAGGATTGATTGAGGAGTCACTTGAGCTGATTGATTTTAATATCAATTATCTTAACGGACTTTCTCAGGTTCCGGAGACTGCCAATTACAACAAAAACGCATACAATCAGGACAGTGGGATGGGTATATCCCGGTTCGATGCAAAGAATTAGAAGAAAAGAGGTGTTTGCATGTCCGGAATGACATCAATCTACGTGGGAGTGTCAGGTTTACAGTCCAGCCAGACGGGACTGAACACGACTGCACACAACATATCAAACATGTATACCGAAGGGTATACAAGACAACTTAGCATAAAAGGCGACAAAGTATATATTACCCAGGGGCAGACTGCTACAAGTCTTAATCAGGTGGGGCTCGGTGTAGAGACCATATCCACCAGCAGATACAGAAGCAGACTCCTTGACAAAGCATTCAGAACAGAGAACAGCCGTACAGAATTCTACGATGCACAGTACGATGCGGCTACAGAGATATCGACCATACTCGGAGAGATAAATGGAGAATCATTTGACGACACGTTATCAAGACTGGAAAACGCCATTCAGGAAGTGGCAAAGACACCGAATGACGAAGCGGCACAGGCAGAACTTGTAATGTATGCTGAGCAGTTCATAGAACGTGCAGGTCAGGTATATGACGGATTCTACGAATACCAGTGCAACTTAAACCAGAAGATACTCGGCATGGTAGATACAGTGAACAGTATCGGAGCCGAGATAAACAAATTAAACCAGCTTATATCAGGAACAGAATCTCCGGGCATAGAGAACGCAAACGATTTGCGCGATACCAGAGATTTACTCTTAGACAAATTATCAGGTTACGTAGGCATTACATACGTAGAAAATGAGAATAATTACGTTACAGTTAATATAGAAGGAGTTCCGTTCGTTACGGAAGCCGGAGTATACGAGATGGCGACAGAGATGAGAGACACAGAAAAAGAATCATCCTTCGTCACATGCTACTGGCCACACGTGGGCGGACAGGAAGTATTTCACCTTTCAGATCCGATAGACACGACCGAAGGAACTGACAAAGGAAGTCTGAAAGGTTATTTATATGCTAGAGGAGACTTCACGGCAAAATACACGGACATACCGCAGATAAAAGATTACAACCTTACGACAGCTGCAGGAAAAGCACAGTATGATGCAGACGTGAAGACATACATGGAAAATGTAGATTCATGCTCCGTTGTGAAAGCGGAAGCAATGTTTGACAGCCTCATACATGGAATCGTTACAAGAATAAATGACGTCTTATGTCCGAACATCAGCGGAATGCCGGCAGGTGTTACAAGCTTTACGGATGCAGACGGAAACACATATCCGGATGGAACCGTATACACGGCAGCAAATATAGAATATCTGGATGCGAACACCTCCACAGGGGCAGACGGCAAACTTCCGCCACAGGAACTCTTCTCAAGAAAAGATGCGGACAGATACATAGAAGTAACAGGTGACGATGGAAACACCTACTACATCGTCAGAAAGAATAACAAAATGGGATACGAGTCACTTTATACGTGCCGCAATCTTGAGATAAATAAAAAGGTGCTCGACGACTATTCAAAACTGCCTTTCACGGCACAGGGAACAAGGGACGAGGACTTTGCAAAAGCCACAAATCTTGCCAATGCATGGAGCGGTAAATTCGCAAACCTGACACCGGGCAGCCTTACAGAATTAAATTTCAACAGCTACTACGACCAGTTCGTGTACGACATAGGAAACGACGGCGAATTATATTACAACCTGACGACAAACGAGGCGAGTGCGACAAAGACGATAGACGAGCAGCGGACACAGATAACCGGAGTTTCGGGTGATGAAGAACTGACGAATTACATGAAATTTCAGCAGGCATACAATGCCTCATCAAGATACATAAATGTAGTAAGCGAGATGTTAGAACATATTATAACAAGCCTCGGACATTAACACGAAAGGTATGGTGGGTTTTTATGGCATCAACATTTTTTGGGTTAGATATAGGAAAAACAGGATTATACGCAGCAAATGTCGGCATGAATACATCCTTACAGAATATATCAAATCAAAATACAAAAGGATATTCAAGGCAGGTTGCCTCGCAGCAGGCACGTTCAGCCTTAAACGTATATAGAAAATTCGGCATGGTGGGCACAGGTGTAGAAGTCACAAGCATCGACCGTGTCCGCGACATATACTACGACAACAAATACAGAAGTAACAATGCAAAACTGGGCGAGCAGAATTCAAAATATACATACGGTATACAGATGGAAGATTCGTTTAACGAAATCGCCACGGAAGGCTTTACCACATTGTATCAGGACATGTTTTCAACATTGCAGGAATTAAACGGTGCGCCTGAAGACATTGCTACAAGAACAGAATTTTTAAACTACTCCCAGAGCCTGTGTGATTACATGAATCATGTGCAGGACAATCTTATATCATTACAAAAAGAGGTTAATCTGGATGTAGTAAACAGTGTAGAGAGAATGAATACCTACACAGAGCAGATAGCATCATTGACAAAGCAGATTAACATCGTAGAACTGGCAGGAGGAACCGCAAACGAATTACGCGACCAGAGAGATAACCTGTTAGACGATTTATCAGACATTGCACCTGTCAAGGTAACCGAAACAAAACAAGAGGGCGGCAAGACAGAATACGCCGTAAGAGTAGGAGACTTTACACTGGTACACAATTACGAAAACCATCCGCTTACCCTCGTAAGCAGGGAAAATCCGAACAACCCGTATGATGCAGACGGATTATACGATATTTACTACTATTATGATGAGACGGACGGTTCAGGAACAATATTCGACCCGCAGTCGATGAACCTTAAAGGAAGCTTAAGAGGCCTTCTTGACGTAAGAGACGGTAACAACGAGGATACATCTTCAACAGAACCTGTTGATTATAAAGGAATACCATATTATGTGAACAAGGTAGTAAAATTCAAAGAAGCTATAGCAGATGCGTTTAACACCGTACACGATAATGGAATCAATCTGTATGGCAATTCAACATCAGGCGTGAAGATATTCGAGATTGACTCGGCAGGCAATATATCAGTGAATGAAGATTTACTGAAAGACCCGTCACTGCTGGCTACGACAAAAAGCCCGATACAGAACGGAATCGCAAATGCGAACCTCGTAGCAGATTTCTTACAGATACAGGATACGGATATTATTAATAACGGTACGGCATCTGAATATCTCGAAGGAATAGTAACCGAAATGGGAGTATCAACCCAGAAGGCAAAGCTGTTTATGAATAACTTTGAAAACATAGTGAAGACAGCGGATTCACAGAGACAATCCGTTTCAGGAGTAGACGAAGACGAAGAAACCATGAATCTTCAGAAATACCGTGATGCCTACAATCTGTGCTCACACGTTATCAGTGTAATGGCACAGTGCTATAATAAATTAATCAACGAGACGGGTGTATAGTGTGAAATTTTCCTGACGGGAAATTTCACACGGCAGTTTGTGCAAAGCCCAAACTGCCCGTAGTGCCTGAATGGAGGTAAGAGATGAGAATTACAAGTAAAATGATGATGGATAACTCGTTATACCATATCAACAATAATAAATTAAAATATGACGAGCTGAACACTCAGCTTACCACGGAGCAAAAGATACAGAGACCGTCGGATGACCCTATTATAGCGGTCAGGGCATTAAGACTTCGTACAACATACTCGCAGATTACGCAGTATCTTGACAGAAATATCAAAGATGCAAATGCATGGATGGACAGCACCGAGCAGGCTCTCGATTCTATTGAAGAAGTACTCGGTGACATCACCTACTACATAGAGCAGGGTGCAAACGGCGACTTAGAGGACAAAGACAAGGCGATGATTGCAAATACTCTTGCAACCTACAGAGACCAGCTTTTTGCTACGGCAAATGCAGATTATGCCGGAAGAACTATATTTACGGGATACAAGACAGACCGCCAGCTTACATACGTAAAAGATGATCCAAACGCAAAATTTACGATGACCCAGAACTTTAATTACGAAGATATCAGAAAAGAGACAAGGATATCAAAAGCATTAGATATAAGCCAGGTGACATCTGCCAATATATCTACACTTAATGTAAGTTCGATAGATAACCCGGAATACAAAGACACATTTGTATTAAGGCTCGGATATGAAAAACTTGATGCCGGCACACCATCCCTTGATATATATAAGGATGACGGAACCGGAAACATCGTACTCTCCGGCACCGTTTCAACCGTGGCGAAATCGGCATCAGACCCTGATGCATATGCACCGGGCGATAACGACGCTTATTTCATAGCTGAGACGGGCGAGATAGTGATGGGAAAAAATGTGTATGCACAATTTGAGGGATGCGACCACTTCGAGACCACATACAGCAAGACGGGATTCAAGGCAGGCGACTTAAATCCGGTACATTACTTTAACTGTACGGACAACACAGACCCTGCAAATCCTATAGTATATACATCAGAAGATCAAAAGATAGAATATGAAGTCAGCTTCAATCAGAACATTGCTATCAATCTACAGGGAAAAGACGTATTTCAGCATGACATGACCAGAGATATAGATGAGATAGCAGACACCGTGAACTTTGCAATCACGGCACAGGACAAGGTGAATAAGATTCAGACGATGTACGACAGTACCACAAATGCATCAGATAAGAAAAAACTTGAAGAGTTACTGAATATGGCAAATCAGGAGCTTGATTATGCAACAGACAGAATGAATAAAATGTTTTCAGCGGGACTAACAAAGTATCACAACCATCAGACGACGGTATCAAATGCAAGAGCAGATATAGGTGCCAGACAGATGAGACTTGAGCTTACACAGACAAGGCTGCAGGCACAGCAGCTCACGGTAAAGAACTTAAAGAGTACAAATGAAGAGGTCAACACAGTAAATATAGCCGTACAGATGAAGGAAGCATCCAGCGTTTATGATGCATCACTTGCCGCAGCGTCAAAACTGGTACAGAAAAGTCTTTTGGATTTCCTGTAAGACGAACCGGAAGGATATATGAAGATGATTGAAAGGAGAACTAACTTATGGAGACTATAACAACAAAACTTTTTGGTGAAATTGGGATAGACAGTGAAAAGGTGATAGAATTTACAGAGGGAATAATCGGATTTAGTGATTTAACAAGATTTATGCTTATACATGATGCAGAGGATGAAGACAGCAAGATTACATGGCTGCAGTCACTTGATGAGCCGGCATTTGCCATACCTGTCATCGATCCTTTAATTGTGAAAGAAGATTACAATCCTACAGTGGAGGATGAATTATTAAAATGTATTGGTGAAATACAGGACGATGAAATATTTGTAATGACAAGCATAAAGGTGCCTGAAGATATCACACAGATGACAGTCAATTTAAAAGGACCTTTTGTCATCAATCCAAATACAAAGAAAGGCTGCCAGATACTCATAGACAATGATGATTATCCGGTCAGATTCCCTATATACGACATATTGAAGGCAAGAAAGGAGAGTTAGTATGTTAGCTTTATCAAGAAAAAAAGACGAGGCAATTATTATAGGCAACGACATAGAAATCAAAATCATAGAAGTAAAAGGTGAACAGGTAAAGCTTGGGATAACTGCTCCAAAATCAGTGCCTGTCTACAGAAAAGAAGTATATCTCCAGATAAAACAGGATAACAAAGAAGCATCGGCAGCAGGAAATCTTGAAGAATTAAAGAAGTTACTGTAACAAAAAGCCCGGCATGCCCGGGCTAAAAAAATATAATAAAGGTTAATTAATTTTAGCTAACCTGCCGATATAGTAATAAGTTAACGAAACAAAACGGATTTATGACTGCGTTCTTAATTGTATTATGAGAGAAGGCAGTTTGCACACGGAGGTGTATGCTATGGAAATTGAGAGAGTGAGTGGTGGGGGGTATACGAATTACCAGCAGCCCACGAGGCCGGTAGAAAATATTCAGACAGACAATAATACATCACAGGAACTACCGCTTAATGAAGAAGAACTTATTTCGGCTGCCGAGATGCTTTTGGATCAGAGCGAAGAACCGGAGAAGGAAGTAGATGAGGAGAATATCGGACAGAATCTGAACGATATCAAGAAAAAGATGGGAAATACAGAGTGTAAGTTCGGAATCGACGAGGAAACCAACCGTATTACCATCAAGATAATTGATAAGCAGACCAAAAAGGTTATTAAAGAAGTTCCGCCTGAAAAAACATTAAAGATGATAGCAAAGGTATGGGAAATGGCAGGAATTCTGGTAGATAAGAAATTATAGTCCGGAATGAATATGAAAAAAGTGCTCACGTATAGCAGATATCCGGGAGTACATGAAAAGAAAAAGGAGGAATCACTATGGGTGTAAGTATGTCAGGTCTGTCATCAGGATTGGATACAGATTCCATCGTAAGTGCGTTGGTATCATCATATAGTTTGAAAAAGGACAATTTAGTAAAGGCACAGACAAAGTTAGAGTGGAAACAGGATGCATGGAAAGACCTGAATAAAAAGATATACAGCTTCTATTCAGGTACATTGTCAAGCATGAGATTTTCATCAGGTTATAATGTTAAAAAAGCTACAAGCAGCAGCACAAAAGCTACCGTATCAGCAAGTACAGATGCTGTGAACGGAACGCAGACATTAAAGGTAAAATCATTGGCATCATCAGGATACCTTACAGGTGGTGTGGTAGATAAAGTGGATGATGGTAATGGAGGAAAGACCACAGTCAAAGGCAGCACAAAACTTTCTGAGATGGGTATAGCATCAGGAAGCAAGATAGCAGTACAGGCAGACGGCAAAGAGACTACCGTAGCTGTTACAGACGACATGACAGTGAACCAGTTCGTAGCGGCCTTAAAAGATGCAGGAGTGAATGCAAGCTTCGACGAGAATAACCAGAGATTTTTCGTGAGCTCTAAAAAGAGCGGAGCAGCAGGCGACTTCTCTATGACAGCATCGAACGATGCCGGCACTACCGCATTAAAGAAATTGGGATTAATGGCATATTCAGATGCAGATGCTAAAAAGTATGCAGAGCTTGCAGATATGGACGTAGATGCAAAAGTTGCAGAAGAATATGAAAAGCAGAAGGCTTCTTATATTGATAATGATAAAGCAAAAGCAGATTTGCAGGATGAAGTCGACACACTTACAAATGCCAATAAGCAGCTTGAAAAGGATATTAAGACAGCACAGTATAAAGCAAATTATGCAAGAAACTACGCAAATACAAGTGTGGCAGACAATCATTACGAAGATGATTTACAGACGGCTATTGATGCGTTAAAAGCCAACAGCTCACTTACAGATGCACAGAAACAAGAGCTTGAAGACAAAGAAACAGAGCTTGCAGCAGTAAAATCAGTAAATGAGCAGTATTTAAATGATACTCTAACAAGTGCGGACAGGTTAGCAATGGCTGATACATACGACACGGAGCTTACTTCATTTCAGGATACACTTGCAGATAATCAGGCTACTTTAGCAGAAGATAACGATATTTTAAATGATACAACAGGAACAAAACTTAATGATTACGTTGCAGCAGAGAATGCAAAGATTGATGATTCAAATGCACAACTAGAGTCAGATTTGAGAACATACTACGCAGAACAAAAAGCAAAAGCACAGCAGATGTCAGCATTATATGATACATATAATAACTATGATGCAGACACAGCTACAGCCGATGAGACAGCAGCATACAATGCAGCAAAGGCAGCATTGGGATTGGATTCAACCACAGCTACAAGAATAAGCGGTGCGGATTCAGAAATCGAATTGAATGGGGCAACATTTACGTCTACCACCAATAACTACAGCATTAACGGCTTGACAATCAACGTAAATGCCAAAACCGAAGGTGATGAGGTAATAAACCTCACAACCAGCACTGACGTAGATGGAATCTATGATAAGGTAAAAGAGTTTTTCAGTACTTACAACTCATTGATAAATGAAATGGATTCGTTATACAATGCATCATCATCAAAGGGTTATGAACCGCTGACAGATGATGAAAAAGATGCAATGAGCGACAAAGAAGTTGAAAAATGGGAAGCAAAGATTAAGGACTCATTATTAAGAAAAGACCAGACATTGAATTCAGTAGCAACTGCCATGAAGAATGCATTCATGAAATCATACGAAGTAGACGGTAAAAAGTATAGTCTGGCAAGTTTCGGTATCAAGACCGGAGGATATTTTGTATCAGCAGATAACACGAAGAGTGCTTACCATATTGATGGAGATGAGGATGATGAACTTACATCAGGAAATGCAGACAAATTAAAACAGGCGATTGCAAATGACCCTGAGACATTCACATCATTCTTCACACAGTTGACAAAGGGCGTATACGACGAATTGTATAAGAAGATGCAGTCTACATCATTAAGCAGCGCTTATACTGTATACAACGATAAGTCAATGCAGAAAGAATACAACAATTACAAGAAAGACATATCTACATGGGAAGAGAGAATAGAGAAGTACGAAGAAAAATACAGAAAGCAGTTCTCAGCAATGGAGAAAGCTTTATCAACTCTCAACTCTCAGCAGTCACAATTAGCAGGATTATTTAATTCTTAAAAATCAAACAGGCCTGTGTATGGAGCTGCATATGCAGGTCTGTTTTTAAAATAATTAACAGAACATTGATGATGGAGGAAAAATATGGCATTACCAAACGGATATCAGAATTATCAAAAAAATAAAATACTTACGGCATCTCCGGCACAGTTGACGTTAATGTTATATGATGGAGCGATTAAATTCTGCAATCTTGCTATAAGCGGGATTGAAGAGGGAAATATTGAAAAGGCACACAACAATATAAAAAAGGTTGAGCGTATTATCGAAGAATTCAGGGCAACACTTAATTTCAAATATGAAGTTGCCAATGATTTTGAAAATGTTTACAAATATATATACGACAGACTAATTGAAGCGAATATAAAAAAAGATAAAGAAATATTAGAAGAGGTGTTAGAACACCTTAGAACCATGAGAAGTACATGGGAAGAAGTAATGAAACGTGCCAGAAGTTAAAAAATATTTAGGTATTGTGGATGGGGTATCATATGGAAAAAACAGAAAATTATTTACAAGTCCTGGAGCAGAGTCTTGAAAAAAAGAAGAGGATATTACAGGAAATCGTATCTATCAATGAGATACAAAAAAATTCGGTATCGGGAGACAAAATGGATGAAGAGACGTTTGATAAAAGCATAGCCGACAAAGACCTGCTGATTGAACAGATTAACAAATTGGACGAAGGATTCTCTACAGTGTACGATCGTGTGAGAGATTACATCTCATCGCCTGATAATAAAGAAAAGAATAAAGAATTGATACAAAGACTACAAAATCTGATAACCAAGGTAACTGACCTTTCTATGAAAGTAAGTAGGCAGGAAAAAGAGAACCAGACACTTGTCATGAAAAAATTATCAGACAGTAAAAAGGAAGTTGTTCAGGCCAGAAGCAGGAGCAAGGCAGCTTCTAGTTATTATAACAACATGAACAAGATGAATTATGTTGATCCACAATTCATGGATCATAAAAAATAAAAAAATTCAAAAATAAGGTTAAGGAAATAAAAAAAAATCCGATATATTTATCAAGTAAGTCAGGGATGATTACTGAGCCATTTAGGATGCGTACGGTTCGGATGGTTGATTCAAAAAAATTAGCAAGGTAGCATGGAAGCTACTGGAAGTTCAAGGAGGAATTATTATGGTAGTACAGCACAATATGTCCGCAATGAATGCGAACAGACAGTTAGGAATCACGACAGGAGCACAGGCAAAGTCAACAG
>CADADA010000010.1 GCA_902786515.1 uncultured Lachnospiraceae bacterium
ATAGGGCGCTAACAAACAAAGAGATAGCCAATCTCGGATATATGTCCTTAACTGGCTATTATCTGCAAGTATGTGAAAACTAAGGAACCGCCGTGTACCAAACGGTACGCACGGTGGTGTGAGAGGTCGGGGGATTATTCAAATCCCCCTCCTACTCGATACTATTGGGTCTTTTAATTTATAAAAAAAAATGCTATAATATAGTTCGTGTTGTTATGTAAATAACCGGTATTATAGGAATGGAGGATTTGAGTTATGAAAAAACAGAAGATTAACGGACGCTCCTTTTGGTATTACAAGATTCCGTTAATTTTGGTTATATTTCTTGTTCTGATAAATATCTGGATATATATACATGAAGTTGAAGCAGGTATAGCGATGAGTGGTATTGTACTTTTGTATAGTATTACTGTAATTGTATTATATCGTTATGTCAAAACCAGGCGAGTTCAGGAAATGATAGAATTTGCTGAAGATTATGCACATGTTCAAAAGCAGTTGATTAATGATATAGAATTACCATATGGACTTATGGATCATACCGGAAAAATCATGTGGATGAATAATGAACTTGAAAGAATAATTGAGGATAATACATTTAAGTACATATTCACACTGTTTCATGAGATAACGGAAGAAAGCCTTAAGTTTGAAGGAGATAAAAAGACATTTAATATAATGTATAAGGATCATTACTATAGGATGGATATAGATATGCTCCTGTTTGATGAGGATTTTAAGGAAGCGTCTGATAACAATGAGAATATCATAGCTTTTTATCTGTTCGACGAGACTGAAACGGTGAGGCTTAAAAAGGAAATTGTTGACCAGAAGATGGTGGCAGGACTTATTTATCTGGATAATTATGATGATGCCCTTCAGAGTGTGGAAGATGTCAGGAGGTCATTACTGGGAGCACTGATTGAGAGACGTATCAATAAATATTTTGCATCTATGAAAGCGGTTGTTAAAAAGCTGGAAAAGGATAAATATTTTGTGGCGATACAGCAAAAATATGTATCCCAGCTACAAAGCAGTAAGTTTTCCCTGCTTGATGAGATAAAGACGGTAAGTATAGGAAATGAGATGGCTGTTACGGCGAGTATAGGACTTGGTGTAAATGGCGAAAGCTATGTACAGAATTGTGAATATTCAAGAATAGCCATTGACCTTGCACTCGGAAGAGGTGGCGACCAGGCCGTAATAAAAGATGGAGAGAAGATATACTTCTATGGTGGTAAAACAAGGCAGGTAGAGAAAAATACACGAGTAAAGGCACGAGTAAAAGCACATGCGCTCAGAGAATTACTTGAGACAAAAGATAAGGTAATTATAATGGGGCACCAGCTCAGCGATATAGATGCTCTTGGAGCAGCTGTAGGTGTTTACAGAATATGTAAGACGATTAATAAAAGAGCGTATATTGTTTTGAACGAGGTTACGACATCCCTAAGACCGATGCTTGAAAGATTCACGGGTAACGATGAGTATGAAGAGGATTTGTTTATCCAGAGTCCGCAGGCAATAGAACTGGTTGACGGCAATACTGCTGTAGTGGTGGTAGATGTAAACAGACCTAGTTATGTTGAATGTCCGGAACTGTTGCATAAGGGAAAGTCAATCGTTATATTGGATCATCACAGACAGAGCAGTGAAGTAATAGAAAATGCATCACTATCATATATTGAGCCGTATGCGTCTTCGGCATCAGAGATGGTTGCAGAGATTCTTCAATACATACATGATGGAGTAAAACTTAAGCAGGCAGAGGCAGATGCTCTTTATGGCGGTATTTTGCTTGATACACAGAATTTTACGAACGGTATGGGTGTAAGAACTTTTGAAGCGGCAGCGTATCTTAAGAAAAACGGTGCTGATGTAAGTGGTGTAAGACGTTTGTTCAGAGACGGCGTTGATGACATAAAGGCAAGGGCAGAGGCTATTAAGAATACAGAGATATATGAGGGCAAATATGCCATATCTGTTTTGAATGCAGTTGAACTCGATAGTCCTACCGTGGTGGGAGCGCAGGCGGCAAATGAGCTTTTAGGTATCAGGGATATCTGTGCCTCGTTTGTGGTTACGTATTATAGTGGTAAATCATATATCAGCGCAAGGTCGATTGATGAATTAAATGTACAGATTATCATGGAGAAACTTGGCGGTGGCGGTCATATGAATATTGCCGGTGCACAGCTTGAATGTGATACAGCAGAGGCTGTACAGACACTTAAGTCAGTTTTGGATGATATGATAAAAAATGGAGATTTGCCGGCTTAGTGATATAGGAGGTAAAAAATGGAAATTATATTATTGGAAGATGTAAAATCAGTTGGAAAAAAAGGTGACAAAGTAAAAGTAAGTGACAGTTACGGAAGAAACTGCCTTATAAAAAAGAAACTTGGAGTAGAAGCTACAGCGGCTAATCTGAATGATTTGAAACTGAAAAAAGCCAATGACGATAAAATCGCAAAGGAGCAGCTCGATGCAGCGAAAAAGCTTGCAGAAGAGATGAAAGAAATGTCTGTAGTACTTCACATGAAATCGGGAGAAGGCGGAAAGACATTTGGAACCATATCTACAAAAGAGATAGCTAAGGCGGCGAAGGAACAGCTTGGTCTTGATATTGACAAGAAGAAAATAGTGCTGGATGAAGCTATAAAGACATTGGGAACCCATATAGTATCAATCAGACTGCACAAGGATGTGACTGCAAAATTGTCGGTTAAGGTTGAGGGTGACAAATAGAAAGGGTATTGTATATGGACGAAGGACTTATTAAAAGGATATTACCGCATAGTGTTGAAGCAGAACGTTCGGTTATAGGTTCTATGATAATGGATTCAGAGGCTGTTATTACAGCTTCTGAAATTATTTCTAAGGATGATTTTTATGGAAAACAATACGGTGTGTTATTTGAAACAATTGTCGAATTATACAATGCCGGAATACCGGTTGATTTGATTACTCTTCAAAACAAGCTTAAGGAAAAAGAAGTTCCGCCGGAACTTACCAGTATTGAATTTTTAAGAGAAATCATGAATATCGTACCTATATCCGCAAATGTCCGCTCATATTCAGAAATTGTCAGGGATAAAGCGATACTCAGGAGACTTATACGGGCTAATGAAGAGATTGAGAATATGTGCTATCTTGGTAATGAGCCGGTAGAAGATATTTTGGATGCGACAGAGAAAAGAATTTTTAACATTGTACAGACGAAGCCGGGTGGAGATTTTGTGCCGATTAAAGATGTAGTAATAGAGGCACTGGAAAAAATCGAATTATCATCCAAGACAAAAGGAAATGTTACCGGACTTCCGACAGGATTTATTGACCTTGACTCTAAGACTGCAGGTTTTCATGCTTCAGAACTGATACTTATAGCTGCAAGACCGGCTATGGGAAAGACTGCGTTTGAATTGAATATTGCCCAATATATGGCATTCAGAAAAAACATTACCGTAGCGATATTCAGTCTGGAAATGCCGAAAGAACAGTTGGTAAACCGTTTATTTGCGTTGGAGTCGCATGTAGATGCACAAAAGATCAGAACCGGTAATCTGGAGGACGGTGACTGGGAAAATTTGATAGAAAGTGCCGGAGTTATCGGTAAATCAAATCTGATTATTGATGATACCCCGGGAATTACTATAGCAGAACTTCGCTCAAAGTGCAGAAAATACAAACTTGAGCATAATTTAGGTGTGGTAATCATTGATTACTTGCAATTGATGAGCGGAGGAAAAAGAACGGAGAGCAGGCAGCAGGAAGTATCTGAGATATCAAGAGCATTGAAGGCGCTGGCAAGGGAACTGGATGTGCCTGTAATTGCATTATCACAGCTTAGTCGTGCAGTGGAGCAGCGTGAAGATAAAAGACCGATGCTTTCAGATTTGCGTGAATCCGGAGCGATAGAGCAGGATGCGGATGTTGTAATGTTTTTATACAGAGATGATTATTATCATAAAGATTCTGCTAAAAAAGGAGTTGCGGAGGTAATTATAGCAAAACAAAGAAGTGGTTCGACCGGAACAGTTGAGCTTGTATGGTTGGCTGAATATACAAAATTCGCCAATTTAGATAGAAAAAAATAAAAAATAATAATATATTTCATTGCAGTGCATGAAAATGCCGTGATATAATGATGGGGTATTTGGAGTAATTAGTAAGGAGGAAAGAATGGAGAAGAGATACTTTATATCTGACGCTTCTAAGATTGTTGATGTAGAGTCTCATGTGCTGAGATATTGGGAAGATGAATTGTCGATAGAGATTCCACGCAATGAAATGGGGCACAGATATTACACGGATTTTCACATTAAGCTTTTAAAAAATATCAAGGAACTTAAGGAACAGGGATTTCAGTTAAAGGCGATTAAGATGCTATTGCCGGATATGCTGGAAGGCAGGGAAGTTACCACCTCTAAGATAGAGGAGATTCAGAAAGAGATTTGTGCTAATGAAGAGTCTTCACATCCGGATGTGATTGCACGCTCAGAGGTAAATCAGACTGACAGCAAGATGGAGCAGTTTCAGAAAATAATAGGAAATATTGTTTCTAAGGCATTGCAGGAGAATAACGATACCCTTGGAAAAAATGTCAGCGACAGAGTGAGTGACAGCGTGCTTAAAGAAATGGATTACCTTATGAGAATGCGGGATGAGCACGAAGAAGACAGGTTTAAAAAGCTGGATGAAACGATAAGAAGTTATCAGACAAGCAGAAAGGAAGCGGCGGCATCGCAGGAAAGAAATATATTAAGAAAGATTCTACATAAAAAAGCATGAGCGGGCAGCCCATGCTTTTTTATGTGATAATAGTGACTATTCAGCTGCTATAACACCTGCAGGGCATCCACCCTCGCAAGCACCGCAATCGATACATGTATCTGCATCAATTACGTACTTTCCGTCGCCTTCTGAGATGGCGCCCACTGGACAGGCTGATTCGCATGCTCCACACATTAAACATCCATCGTTAATTACATGTGCCATATTTTTCGTCCTCCTTGTTTAGTATTTAAATCTATCATAATACAAATATCGGAATAAAACAAGACTTTTACTTAGAATTAATTTGTATTATAATACTGCTTATAAATTGAAAGGAGACATATTAGATGCAGAAAATAAGTAAAGATATGATAATTAGTGATATCATAAGTATTGATACAAATCTCATACCTGTATTGATGGATGCGGGTATGCATTGCGTGGGATGTCCTTCGGCACAGGGAGAGAGTCTGGAAGAGGCTGCCATGGTACACGGTATAAATCCTGATGAATTAACAGATGCATTAAACGCATATCTGGAGTCTAAGTAGTAGAGCGAATAATATATAAGAAAATGGCAGAAATAAATTTCTGCCATTTTTTAAACAAATCATATAGCTGAAAGTTTTTGCAACGCTTTATCAGCACAAATAACCTTTCCGTGTTCAGAATAATACCCTTCATCATTATAATGACTCCTTAGATAGGTGCCATATTCAGATATCAGGTTACACAAACTGTTGAATTCTTCTAAGGCTAAGCCGGAAGAATGTATTGCGAGATAATAGTTTTCATCGTTTTCTAATTTGTAAAGTGTATTCTTTCCGTTGTATGAACCGGATGTCATTTTTCCTAAATCGGATATCATGTCAATGGACTCAAAAGAGAATAACTGAACGATATCTTTTTCCGTGGCTTCTGAAGTGTCCTCTGGTGAAACCTCTTCTGATTTTACCTCGGGAACAGCTTTTGCAAGAGGTACAAATCCGGAATCCTCAAGCTCTTCTTTTAAATTTTTGAACAAATCTAAAACATTGTCCTCAGTGAATTCATCACTGTCGATAACATCGATATCATCTGCTTCATCATCTTCATAAGGCGAAAATTGAGAAAATCTTGTATCAAGTTCCTCGGGCTCCTCAACTTTTGTTACTAAAAGAATGATAGATTCGGATGATACAGGTATGGCTTCTATCATAATAGGAATATCTTCTGCGATAAAGCCAAGCTCAGTAGCAGCTTTGCTCATCATTTCGCTAAACAAAGCTTTTGCTTTATCGGTACCATATGCAAGTTCACTAAGATTAATATGTCTTGCAGCGAGATCAGACTTGTTAAGTGTGCACTTGATTTGATTATCATTTATTTTTTCTATTTTCATAATAATAATCCTCGTTTCTTATAATATTAACTATACCGCATCTCTTACATATATTATAACCTATGAGCAAATCTTAGTAAAGTTTTTAAAAATGAAATATTTGTTAAAAAATGCTTGCAAAATGAGAATACACATATTATAATTAGTGATATGAGCGGAGCTTGTGAGAAGAAAGGGGGATTTGCAGAATAAAATTCTTCAGGAAATGTTTACCGGAGGTTCCGGAATGACAGTTCTTGTCGAACTTAATTCTATGATTACAGGAATGATGCAGTCGTTCCCGTAGATTATCTATATGGAAAATGTCATAATTTTATACCGTAATGATTTTTATATTATAATAAAAAATAAGAAAAAGCTGCCTGTTTATGAAAATGATTGATGTACATACTTTTTTATAAATATGGCAGAAAGCAAAAATAAGACAAGCAAAGTTCATAAAAAGTAACTAAAAGTGATGTTTACTGCAGAATGGCAATGGCACAGTCATGTCTTTGATAACTCCACCAATTCATATATCACAAATAAAACGCATGAGTGTAAGGAGTTTGTTATGAAGAGTAGATATAGAACTTTTATTGCGTTGAAAAAAGAATTAGAATCTTATGAAAAGCAAGGTGCAAAAATCACTATGTCGGGAGAAGATGTACCGGCAGAATTTGCTGCAATGGTATGTGCTTTTTGTGAGAGAAAAAGTTACATGAGAGACTACATCTTTGACGACCATGGAAGAGTCATAGAGATTGGTTTTAATAAGACAAATTATTAAATTTTAAGCGGCAGGCACTTTAAACACAAATAGCACGCCAAAATATCAATTTATGCGGTATTTTGGCGACTGCTGCAAAATATGTTGATGACGTGAACTAAAAAACATGTTATAATCACCATGATTAAATAGAAAGGACAGGTGATTTTGAGTGAAAAATAAAAAGAAACAGATACCGCCGATACTTATCGCTTTATGCGTGGGTATAATATGTATCGTGGTATTTATTACCACCAGAATGATAGATAAGTATACGCCGTCAAAAGTGCATGTTGATGAGACACATATGAAAGAGATGTACGGACTTAACGGTGATGATGAGATAGCGATTGTTTTACAGGACGAGATATCAGAATCCAAAGCTTTTAAGGAAGGCGATACGATATATCTGGACTATAATCTGGTAAAAGAAAATCTTAACAGCAGATTTTATTGGGATAATAACGAAAACATACTGATATATACAACTCCTGATGATATCATAAAGTCAAATGTGGGGTCAAAAGAGTATACACAGACAAAGTCAAAAAATGCTGTGGATTACGTTGTTGTTAAGACAGATGGAACGAATGTATTTATAGCATTGGATTACGTTGCCATGTTTTCTAATATTAAGTATGAATATTATACGCAGCCTGACAGATTATGCATAACATATAAATGGAATGAGGTCTTAAGGAGCACGGCAAATGAAGAGGCTCAGGTAAGAACCGGAATGGGTATTAAAAAAGAAATTCTGACTACAGTGAAAAAGGGTGAGACAGTTACGGTATTGGAAGATACCGATGAATGGTATAAAGTAGTGACTGACGACGGTATTATTGGAAGTGTCAAAAAGTCACAGATGGGGGATGCCATAAATGTTCAGCTGGTGAACTCGGATTATGAAGAACCGGTATATACTAATATAAAAAAGGATTATACTATAAGTATGGCATGGCATATGATAGTGTCTGAAGCTGACAATGGAAAACTAGTGGATTTAACGGCTTCGGCTAAGGGGATGAATGTTGTTTCTCCTACATGGTTCAGAATTATTGATAATGATGGAAATCTTTCATCGCTTGCAGATGCCACTTATGTGAACAGGGCACATCAGCTTGGAATGGAAGTATGGGCAATGGTAGATGATCAATCAGAAAATTCGAAAAATGACCAGATTTTTACGTACACGTCAAAGAGAGAGAATCTTGTCAATCAGCTTGTATCTGCAGCGATACAGTATAACTTTGACGGGATTAATATCGATTTTGAATACATTACAGAAGACATAGGTGAAGATTATGTGCAGTTTTTAAGGGAACTTTCTGTGAAATGCCGCAATAACGGAATTGTATTATCTATAGATGATAAGGTTCCGCTTGCATCCAATTCATATTATAACAGGCAGGAACAGGGCATAATAGCAGACTATATAGTTGTTATGGCATATGATGAGCACTGGGGTGTTGATTCGGGTGCGGGTTCTACTGCATCGTTGTCGTGGGTCAGGGAAGGTGTTGAAAATACATTGTCATCCGTTGATAGTGGAAAAGTGATTCTCGGAATACCTTTTTATACCCGCATATGGGGCGAAAAATCTGATGGAACAGTGGACAGCTATAAGACAGCAGATATGAGTATGACTGAATCGGAGATAGCATCATCGGGTGCTGAAAAAATATGGCTTGAGGAGTTAGGACAGAATTATAGCGAATATGAGTCGGGAGATGTCACTTTCAGAATCTGGGTAGAGGATGCAGCTTCCATAGAAAAGAAAGTACAGCTTATCGGTGAAAAAAATCTTGCGGGAGTATCAGCATGGAGACTGGGACAGGAAACTGCTGACATTTGGAATACGATAGTAAAGTACACAAATTAATCATATTATCCTTAACATTACACTAAAATGTAAAGTAGAAGTAATGTTAAGGAGTGTATGCTTTATCAGTCGTTTGAAAAAAATGATGGGTGTTATGATGATTGTTGTAGTGACGGCTATTGTTCTGTACTGCAACAGTGCATCAGTGGTTACGTCTGACAGCGAAAAGAAGATGATAGTACTTATTGATCCGGGACATGGAGGGGGAGATCCGGGCAAGGTAGGGGTAAATGGTTTGAAAGAAAAGGATATCAATCTTGATATAGCATTGGAATTACAGGAAATGCTGACCGAATCAGGAATAAAAGCATATCTTACAAGAGAAGAAGATGTGGATTTAGCAGATGAGTCGGCGGGGAACAGAAAGGTATCCGATTTAAAGAACAGGGTTTTGATGGCGGCTGACAAAAAAGCAGATATATTAGTCAGTATACATCAGAACAGCTTCAGCTCGGATAAAGTGAAAGGATGCCAGACATTCTACTATTCACATTCTGAAATGGGGAAAATACTAGCTGAAAACATATTAGAGTGTGTAAAAATACAAACAGATAAAGAAAACAGCCGGATTGCGAAGCCGAATGACAGTTATTACATTTTACTTCATTCGTCGTGTCCGGCTGTGATTGTTGAGTGTGGATTTTTATCCAATCATCAGGAGGCATCGAAACTTTCTGAAAAAGAATATAGAAAAAAAGTAGCAAAAGGCATAGCAGAGGGGATAGGGAAGTATCGTTCCGGTTAAAAAAATGGTTTTAATTTCCCTTGAAAAGTGATATAATCTTTATACTGTTAGTCGATAACGAGGAGAAAGACATGGACACAATCGTGAGAAAAGTCGATATTAATTCAATCGATAGAAATGTAATGGAAGAAGCTTCGGAGATTCTTAAAAAAGGTGGCATGGTTGCCTTTCCTACGGAGACGGTATACGGACTGGGAGCGGATGCACTTGATGAAGAAGCTTCGGCTAAGATATACAGGGCAAAAGGAAGGCCGTCAGACAATCCTCTTATAGTACACATAGCTGATATGAATCAGATAGACAGACTGGTAAAAAAGATACCGGATAAGGCGAAAAAACTCATGGAACGGTTTTGGCCGGGGCCGATAACCGTTATTTTGGAGAAGAGTGATTTAGTACCGAAAGGAACGACGGGAGGTCTTGATACGGTCGCAATCAGGATGCCTTCCCATCCTATAGCATTGGAACTGATAAGGACTTCCGGCATACCTATAGCTGCACCGAGTGCAAATGTTTCGGGCAGACCAAGTCCTACGCAGAGTAGTCATGTTGAGGAAGATTTAGGCGGAAAGGTTGACATGATTATAGATGGAGGACCTGTTGGGATAGGCATAGAGTCTACCATAGTTGATTGCACATCTGAGACACCTGTTATATTAAGACCGGGGTATGTTACGAAGGAGATGCTTGAGGAGACGATTGGTGATGTTGATACTGACAGGGCATTGACAGAACCTATGTCTGAGGGAGTGGTACCAAAGGCTCCCGGAATGAAGTACAAGCATTATGCACCTAAGGCAGATCTCACTATGTATAGGGGCGATGTGCAGAGCGTTATCCTAAAGATTAATGAAATGGCTAAGACAGATACCGATGCGGGCAGAAAAGTAGGTATTATAGCCAGTGACGAGACTTTAGACGGGTATCGGCAGGGTACGGTCATATCGATAGGCACAAGAACAGATGAAGACACGATAGCACATAATTTATATAGAGTATTGAGAGAATTTGATTCTCTGGGAGTAGATGTTATTTACGGGGAGACTTTTGAAGATAATCGTCTTGGTCAGGCGATTATGAACCGGTTGTTAAAAGCTGCGGGATACCATATTGAGAATGTATAGGAAAGCGATGGTGATTAGCAGATGCAGTATAAAAAGATACTTTTTGTGAGTACCAGTGATAATTGCAGGGGACCATGGGCAGCAGGAATTATGATGAAAAATTCGGATATGCAGGCGGAGTCGAGAGGAATTATCAGTCTGTTTCAGGAGCCGGCAAATCCTAAGGCGACAGCTGTTGCAAAAAGCAACGGTGTGGATATATCAGAGTATATGTCAAGGCAGCTTGGGTTTAACGATTTTTCTACTGATACATTGATTCTTACGATGAGCGAATCAATGAAAAAGAAGATATATGAGGATTTTACGGAGGCAGAGAATGTCTACACAGTAAAAGAATTTGTGGGAGAGACAGGGGATATTGATGAGACTTATGGAGGCGGACTTAGTGAATATGGCATGCAGTTTGAAGAACTGGAAAGAATAGTGAAAAAAGTGATTGAAAAACTGCAGATGAAATAGGAAAACTGATTACGGAGGTTAAAGATGATAGCAATAGGATGTGACCACGGCGGATACGAGTTAAAGCAGGAGATAAAAAAATATCTCAGTGAAGCCGGATATGAGTTTGAGGATTATGGATGCGACAGCACAGAGTCGTGTGATTATCCGGAATATGCGAAAAAAGTCGCAAAGGCAATAGTTTCAGGTAAGTGTGAAAAAGGAATACTGATATGTGGAACAGGAATCGGTATATCTATCGCGGCAAACAAGGTAAAAGGAATAAGAGCGGCCGTCTGCACTGATTGTTTTACGGCTGAGGCGACAAGACTACATAATGATGCCAATATTCTTGCTCTTGGAGGAAGAGTTGTGGGACCGGGTCTTGCCATAAAGATTGTGGAAACATTTCTTAGTACCGCTTTTTCAGGTGATGAGAGACATGTAAGGAGAATTGCTCAGATTGAAGAGTAGGAAGGTATGAGTGGTGGCTGTGTCAGATAAAAGAGAAGATTATATATCATGGGATGAATATTTTATGGGAGTTGCTTACCTTTCAGCAATGCGCTCCAAAGATCCGAATACGCAGGTGGGAGCCTGTATAGTCGGAAAAGATAACCGGATTTTGTCTATGGGATATAACGGATTTCCGAATGGATGTTCAGATGATGAATTTCCGTGGGGAAAGCAGGGACTCGAACTGGATATAAAATATTTATATGCGGCACACAGCGAATTGAATGCCATATTGAATTACAGGGGTGGAAATCTTGAGGGAGCGAAGATGTATGTTACGTTGTTTCCATGCAATGAATGTGCAAAAGCAATCATTCAGTCAGGCATAAAAACGGTTGTATATGACTGCGATAAGTATGCATCTACTCCGGCAGTTGTGGCATCGAAAAAAATGTTTGACGCCGCCGGTGTAAAATATATACCGTATCGGAAAAACGGCAGAAAGATAGAAATTGATTTGTAAGTGGTGATTGTGATGAAATATAACAGGGAAGTTTTCAGAAACCTTGCGTTGATAAATCAATTGGCAATCCATATGCTGACACCTGTTTTTTTATGTGTGGCAGCAGGAGTTTTTTTAGATAATAAATTTTCAACATGCTTTACGTTGCCATTTATGGTTCTGGGGATACTGGCAGGTGGCAGGAACACCTATATGCTGGCCGTGTCAGCAGGCAAACAAAGCTCAAAAGGTGGAAAGAAGAATGAAAAAGAGAAAATGGAAGATAAATGATACATTTTTAGAATTGCTTTTTGGAATTATGTTAGTGGGTATTTTTGGAACACTGATGATTATGCTGCTGATTCATGATAAAGGATACAGCGCGGGGGGATTTGTGGCAGGAGTCGTGATATCCGTAATGATGCTCACGCATATGTATTTTGAATTGGAAAAGGCTCTGTATATGGGAGAAGCGGGAGCGCTAAAGCATACCCGTATGACATCGGGACTGCGGATGGTTGTAGTTACGGCAGTCATGATGGTGTTGGCATATTCAGGTATTGTAAATATTTTTGCCCTTCTTACAGGAGCGATGTCATTGAAAGTGTCGGCGTACATACAGCCGTTCACACATAAATTTTTAATTAAATTTTTACAGAAAGGATAGGTGAGAAAGTGGGTAATTTGATTTTTAATGCGACCGGCAGCATATCATGTCTGTGTGAAGCTACTGCTGATGCATCTAAAGGAAGTTCAGGAGACTTCAGTTTCATGATTAAACTTCTGAAGGGATTCAAGATTGGCGGACAGACATTATATATCACATCAACACATATATCATTGTTGATTGTAACGATTACATTGATTGTCATTGCATGTGTAGTGAATCGCGTTGTAAAAAAAGCAAATGCATCTGATACGCCCGGAACAATACAGAACATTGCCGAACTGGTAGTTGGAATGCTGGATAATATGGTCAATGCGAGTATGGGAAAAGAATCTAAGAGATTCGTGAATTACATCTCTACATTATTTGTATTTGTATTGTTGTGCAATATATCGGGTTTGTTTGGACTCAGAGCTCCGACAGCGGATTACGGTGTGACATTACCGCTTGGTCTGATTACATTTTTCATGATACATTATTGTGGTATTAAGAAAAATAAGATGAAGCATTTTGGCGATATGTGTAAGCCGGTTATATTGACACCCATTAATATTATTGGCGAATTAGCAGTGCCGATATCACTATCACTTCGTCTATTCGGAAATATCATGTCAGGAACAGTACTTATGGGGCTTATTTATATGCTCCCGAGATACGTTACGGTTGGTATTCCGGCAGTCGCACATGTCTATTTTGATATTTTTTCGGGATGTATACAGGCATACGTTATCAGCATGCTTACAATGGTATATATTACGGACAAAATAGGTGATTAAGAGAATTTCAAAGCCGTAAGAAACGGCAGAAGGAGGATTTTATGGAGAACATTACAGGACAGGAATTTATAAGCGCTATGTCAGCTATTGGTGCAGGTATTGCAATGATAGCAGGTGTAGGACCTGGTATTGGTCAGGGTTATGCAGCAGGACAGGCAGCTGCAGCAGTAGGACGTAATCCGGGTGCTAAGAGTGATATTACTTCTACCATGCTTTTGGGACAGGCAGTTGCAGAGACAACAGGTCTTTATGGTCTTGCCGTTGCAATCATACTGATGTTCGTTAAACCATTTAAGTAAAATATAAGAACGAGTATCAGAAAGGAGGCGAAACCTTGGCTGGCGTGAATATGATGTTGTTGGAAGGAAGAATATTCGGATTAGATGCCCAGACGATATTTGATTCGTTATTTCTTGCAATAAATGTATTGATACTTTTTATTGTTTTATCCTATAAGTTGTTTAACCCTGTAAGAGATATGCTTAAGAGACGTCAGGATAAAATAACACAAGAGAGAGAAGATACGGAAAATGACAGACGAAAAGCAGAGGAATTAAAAGCTGAATACGAGGAAAAACTGAAAAATGCAGACAAGGAAGCTGAAGGCATATTGAGCGAGGCACGTAAGAAAGCTTTGAAAAATGAAGAAAGAATCGTTGCAGAAGCAAAAGAAGAAGCAGCCAGAATTATTAACAGGGCAAATTCTGAAGTTGAACTGGAAAAGAAAAAGGCAGCAGATGATATGAAAAAAGAAATCATCACTGTTGCAACAATTATGGCAAACAAGGTAGTAGCTGCATCAATCGATGCAAAAACACAGGAAGCTCTTTTAGAGGAGACATTAAGAGAGATAGGTGATAACACATGGCTAAGCTAGTATCCAAGACATACGGTGATGCATTGTTTGAACTGGCTCTTGAAAAAAATAGCGTGGATGCTCTATATGAAGAGGCGGGCGCTGTTCAAAAGGTATTTCTCGAACACAGCGATTTAGTCAAACTATTGAATCACCCTAAGATTGACAAAGAGGATAAGATTCATGTAGTTGAAAATGTATTTAAAGACAGGATATCAGAAGATTTGACCGGGTTTCTGACCATAGTGGTAAGAAAAGACCGGCATAATGATATTTTTAAAATATTAGAGTACTTTATCAGCAGGGTAAAGGAATATAAAAAGATAGGTGTTGCATATGTCACTACTGCAGTGGAGATGACAGATGCACAGAAGAAGGATGTAGAAAAGAAGCTTCTTGATACTACATCTTATGAAAAATTTGAGATGAATTATTCTGTTAATCCGGAATTACTGGGAGGAATAATCATCCGTATAGGCGACAGGGTTGTGGATAGCAGTGTGAAATCAAAGATTGATGCGTTATCTAAAGAATTAATGAAAATCCAGCTTGCCTAATGAGAAGAAAGAAGGTGGGTTAGCTCCATGAATTTAAGACCAGAGGAAATCAGCTCTGTTATAAAAGAACAGATAGAAAGATATTCGGCAGAACTTGATGTGTCCAACGTTGGTACAGTAATCCAGGTTGCTGACGGTATTGCGAGAATACATGGACTTGAAAAAGCCATGCAGGGAGAGCTTCTTGAATTTCCGGGAGAGGTATACGGCATGGTCCTCAACTTAGAGGAGGATAATGTAGGTGCCGTATTACTTGGAGATTCTAAGAATATAAATGAAGGTGATACTGTAAAGACTACAGGTCGTGTTGTTGAGGTTCCTGTTGGGGACGTGATGACAGGAAGAGTAGTAAATGCACTTGGACAGCCTATAGATGGAAAAGGACCGATAGAGGCTAAGAAGTTCCGTCAGATAGAGAGAGTGGCATCGGGTGTTATCTCGAGAAAATCCGTTGATACACCGTTACAGACAGGTATTAAAGCGATTGATGCGATGGTTCCGATTGGAAGAGGTCAGCGAGAACTTATCATTGGTGACCGTCAGACAGGTAAGACAGCTATTGCGATAGATACAATCATTAACCAGAAAGGCAAGGGTGTACACTGTATATACGTAGCTATCGGTCAGAAAGCATCAACAGTTGCATCGATTGTTAAGACACTTAATGATTACGGCGCAATGGACTACACAACTGTAGTTGTTTCTACGGCAAGTGAACTTGCACCACTCCAGTACATAGCACCGTATTCAGGATGTGCTATAGGTGAAGAGTGGATGGAAAATGGTGAGGATGTTTTGGTAATCTATGATGATTTGAGCAAGCATGCTACCGCATATCGTACACTTTCATTACTGCTTCGTCGTCCACCAGGACGTGAGGCATATCCGGGTGATGTATTCTATCTGCATTCAAGACTGCTTGAAAGAGCAGCAAGACTGTCAGATGAGCTGGGAGGCGGTTCTTTAACGGCACTTCCGATTATTGAGACACAGGCGGGAGATGTTTCGGCATATATTCCTACCAATGTAATATCTATCACTGACGGACAGATTTATCTAGAAACAGAAATGTTCAATTCAGGTTTCAGACCTGCCGTAAATGCCGGATTATCCGTATCACGAGTTGGTGGTGCGGCACAGATAAAGGCGATTAAGAAGCTGGCAGCTCCGATTCGTGTAGAACTTGCACAGTATAGAGAACTTGCATCTTTTGCACAGTTTGGTTCAGAACTTGATGCGGATACAAAAGAAAAGCTTGAACAGGGTGAAAGAATAAGAGAAATTCTAAAACAGCCTCAGTACAAGCCTATGGGTGTTGAATATCAGGTAATTATCATATATGCAGCCACAAAGAAGTATCTGCTTGATGTGGCGGTTGAGGATATTTTAAGATTTGAAAAGGAATTATTTGAATTTATCGATACAAAGTATCCGGATATTCCTAAGAGTATCAGAGAAACCAAAGAGTTAAAAGATGAAGTCGAAGAAGAATTAATCAAGGCAATTACGGAGTTTAAAGAAGACTTCTAGTTGTGTGGAAGGCGGTGAAAGTTCATGGCGTCAATGAGAGACATTCAAAGACGTAAGAGCAGCATACAGAGTACCGGACAGATTACTAAGGCCATGAAACTGGTTGCAACCGTAAGGCTTCAAAAAGCCAGAGGCAATGCTGAAAACTCAAAACCGTATTTTGAACAAATGTATAAGTCAGTAAAAAGCATGCTGGCGCGCTCGGGAAATATAAATCACAGATATCTTAAAGCAGGAGAAAGCAGTAAAAAAGCCGTTATAGTTATTACATCAAACAGAGGACTGGCCGGCGGATATAATTCAAATGTTGTCAAACTGCTGACAAATAACGAAGAATTTGGTTCAGATAATGTGGTTGTGTATAACATTGGAAAAAAAGGCAAAGAACTGCTTGGCAGAAAGAATTATGACATAAGAGAAGATTTTTCTGATGTAATAAATGAGCCTATATACAGAGATGCGATGGATGTTTCGGAAAAAGTTCTTGAAGATTTTTCAAATGGCGAGTTTGGAGAATTATACATCGCATATACAATGTTTAAAAACACGGTAAGTCATGTTCCGACGCTGATAAAGCTATTACCTGTATCGGCAGAGGATGAAGAACTTGATGAAAATGAAAAACTTACGATTATGAATTATGAGCCGGAGGCGGAAGAGGCACTGGACATTATAATTCCAAAATATGTAAGCAGTTTGATATATGGCGCATTAATAGAAGCTGTAGCCAGTGAAAATGGAGCCAGGATGCAGGCCATGGACTCAGCAACAAGTAATGCTGAAGATATGCTGGCAGACCTGTCACTTATGTATAATCGTGCCCGTCAGGGTTCGATTACCCAGGAATTAACAGAAATCATAGCCGGAGCGGAAGCAATATCCTAGCGGATTTTGTTCCGGTATGAGAAGGGTGAAAATAACAGCCAAACGGAGGTAGAAAATGGAAAAAAATAAAAACAACCTTGGCAAAATCACTCAGATTATAGGTGCAGTACTTGATATAAAATTCAGCTCGGGAAATTTACCTGAGATATATGAGGCAGTAAATATAGAAGGACCATCAGGTGCATTAGTTGTTGAGGTTGCACAGCATCTTGGTGACGATACCGTAAGATGTATCGCTATGGGACCGACAGACGGACTTGTAAGAGGGATGGAAGCAGTAGCAACAGGTGCTCCGATTACTGTTCCTGTTGGCGAAAATACACTTGGACGAATGTTTAATGTATTGGGAAATCCTATAGACAACAAGGAAAAACCGGAAGTAAAAGAGTATTTACCAATTCATAGAAAAGCACCTACATTTGAGGAACAGTCAACACAGGCAGAAATGCTCGAAACAGGTATCAAGGTAGTTGATCTTCTCTGCCCATATCAGAAAGGTGGAAAGATTGGATTATTCGGAGGTGCCGGTGTAGGTAAGACGGTACTTATACAGGAGCTTATCAGAAATATAGCGACTGAGCATGGTGGATATTCAGTATTTACCGGTGTTGGAGAGAGAACAAGAGAAGGAAATGACCTTTATTACGAAATGAAGGAATCCGGTGTTATTAATAAGACAACGATGGTGTTCGGACAGATGAACGAGCCGCCGGGAGCGAGAATGAGAGTAGGTCTTACCGGACTTACAATGGCAGAGTATTTCCGTGACAAGGGTGGAAAGGATGTGTTGTTATTTATCGATAACATATTCAGATTTACCCAGGCAGGTTCGGAAGTGTCAGCTTTACTTGGACGTATGCCTTCAGCAGTTGGATACCAGCCTACGTTACAGACGGAAATGGGTGCTCTGCAGGAGCGTATTACATCGACAAAAAATGGTTCAATCACTTCAGTTCAGGCAGTATATGTGCCTGCGGACGATTTGACTGACCCGGCACCTGCTACAACATTTGCACATCTTGATGCTACAACGGTATTATCACGTTCTATAGTGGAGCTTGGTATTTATCCGGCGGTAGATCCGCTTGAATCTACATCAAGAATACTTGATCCGAGAATTGTGGGTGAGGAGCACTATGCAGTAGCCAGAGGTGTTCAGGAGATATTACAGAAATACAAAGAATTACAGGATATTATCGCAATTCTTGGTATGGATGAACTTTCAGAAGAGGATAAGATTACGGTATCAAGGGCGAGAAAAGTTCAGAGATTCCTTTCACAGCCGTTCTTCGTTGCAGGTCAGTTTACCGGACTTGAAGGAAGATATGTACCGATTAACGAGACAATACAGGGCTTCAAGGAAATTATAGAAGGAAAGCATGATGATATTCCGGAAGGATATTTCCTTAATGCCGGAAGCATAGATGATGTATTGGTGCGTGTGGAAAACAAGTAACACATGTCCGGAAATGAGGTAGAGATGGCGGATAATCTGATGACATTAAAAATCATTTCACCTGACCGAATCTTCTATGAGGGAGCAACCTCTTTTGTGGAAATGGTAACCAGTGAGGGTGAAATCGGTGTTTACAAGAATCATATTCCAATGACGAACATTCTGGCTCCGGGAATCATAAAAATACATGAAGAAGACGGAGTAAAGGAAGCGGCCATACATGCGGGATTTGTGGAAATATTGCCTGATAATATTGTGGTAATGGCAGAGATTGCAGAGTGGCCGGATGAGATAGATATCAACCGTGCAAAAGAAGCTAAGATAAGAGCTGAAAGAAGACTTGGCGGAGAACATGCCGGAATCGATATTATGAGGGCGGAGATTGCTCTTAAAAAGTCATTGACCAGAATAGAATTGACGGAACGTAAATAAATTAAATTGTAATTATAAAGCAGCTCAGCAGGAAACTCTGCTGAGCTGTCAGCTATATACGGAAGGAAGAATGATGTCGCCTTCTGTTACGTCTGCGGCACATTTCGTTGCATAAAATGACAGATACAACATCATGAACAATACCCTTGTCATGATAAGAATCGCAGTCATTACATTCTCTGTGTACTCTTTTACATATATGATTGTTCAGGTTGCTGGTCATAAGTCTGTCAGGATATTCATCATACATAAAACTTCCGTCATACTCCAGTTTGTCACATTCATCATCCACAATTGACTGGATTTGTCTCATCATATCAGGGTACATTCTTCTAAGATAAATGATATCTCTGGATTCATCATTTAGTTTTGCAAATATATCATAAGAGGGGAACATAAGACTATTTTCTCCATTAAAATAATACTTACAATAGTATATTCAGAAAATTACAAAATGGTTCAATAATCATAATTGATGATAGGAGATGAAAGAAATACTTCCGTGCAGTCTTTTTCATCGTTATAGGAAAATGCGATATTAAAATTAATCTTGCTGCCATCACATTTAATATAGTTATCAATAGAATCCGAATATCCATATACGGTATAAGTATTATCAAGTTTAACGGTATCAGTGATTGTTCCGTTTAGTTCTGAGGCGATAGAGTTACAGATGGATTCTTCGCGTGCAGAGTCAGCCGGTCCGTTAATAATTCCGTGGAAGTTGGTAAAAATATCGCCATGATATCCGTTTTCATCTAAATAGTTTTGCAATTGATTCCTGCAGTACGATATATCGTCAGGCAATACACGGAAATCAATTTTTATATAAAGATACTGAGACAAAGAAAGTTCAACGCCGTTAATAGGCTGTTCAATTGTAGTGAGCTTAATTACAGCATCTACCTTATCATTGACTATGTTATAAGAAGTAGTGAGACTGTTGCCTGTATGGCAGGTCTTAAGTGTATAATCATCCGGAAAATCCAGTTTTTTTGCAACAGATAGAATAACCGCTTCTCTGTCAGCCTGATTTATATAGTCATTTCCAAGATAAATATTTGTTTTTAAAGAACAGTTTAGCTGCTCTAAATTGCCGTTATCGGCAATGTGATTAAATACAGTCGCTGTATTTGCATTTTTTGTTCCTGCAAAACTTATTATTATAATTGCTGACAAAACAGCAGGAAAGTAAGTGATAAAATATTTCATTATAATCCCCCCAAGTACCGAGTATAAAGGAAAGTATTTCCTGAAAGCTAAAAAATATAACAATAACACTTGCAATAATATAGAAAGAGTGTTAATATTCAAAGCAGAAAAAAGAATACTTCGGGGCAGGGTGAGATTCCCTACCGGCGGTAGAGCCCGCGAGCGAGTAATCGTTGATTTGGTGTGATTCCAAAGCCGACAGTGACAGTCTGGATGATAGAAGTTTTATTAGCGATTATAGAATTATTGATTAGAAAATATATTGAGATAAATGTCCCGGAATGCAGTTTAAGCATCCGGGATATTGTTTTAAGCAGGTGTAATATTAGTATGGAAGAAAAATATATGAGGCGTGCCATAGAACTGGCAAAAAAAGGAGAAGGTTTCACAAATCCTAACCCGATGGTTGGATGCGTTGTGGTTAAAGATGGTAAAATCATAAGTGAAGATTATCACCACAGATATGGAGAATATCATGCGGAAAGAAATGCATTACTTAAATGCAGTGAGGATACTGAGGGAGCTGAATTATATGTAACACTTGAGCCATGCTGTCATCATGGAAAGACTCCTCCTTGTACAGATATCATAATTGAAAAAGGAATAAAAAAAGTATATGTCGGAAGCTCAGATCCGAACCCTCTGGTAGATGGGGGAGGTAATCGTATCCTTAAAGAAAACGGTATTGAGGTGATAGAGCATGTACTGGAGGAAGAGTGTGATGTAATCAATGAAATATTCTTCCATTACATAAAAAATAAAATACCGTTTGTTGCCATGAAGTATGCAATGACACTGGATGGAAAGATAGCGGCACATACCGGAGATTCGAAGTGGATTACATCAGAAGAGGCCAGAGGTCACGTACATTTACTTAGAAAACGATATGCGGGAATAATGGCGGGAATCGGAACCGTTATAGCAGATAATCCAATGCTGAACTGCCGTATATGTGAGGGTGCAGACCCGGTTCGCATTATATGTGATACATCTCTTCGGATTGATTTTGATTCAAATATAGTAAACACTGCTCATGAGATACCCGTAATAATCGCGTGTGCGGCTGAAGCTTCTGAAGAAAAAGAAAAGAGACTTAAAGAGAAAGGAGTGCAGATAGTACGCGTGGACAGGACAGAAGAGGGAAAACTTGATTTGAGAGAACTTATGCGGTATCTTGGACATGAAAAGAAGATAGACAGTGTGCTTCTTGAAGGTGGCGGTACGCTCAACGCTTCAGCGTTAACACAGGGAATTGTCAATAAGGTATATGCATATATTGCGCCAAAGCTTATAGGAGGTGCATCGTCAAAATCCCCGATAGAAGGAGAGGGAATAGATTTGATGAGGGATGCCGTTAATATAAAAAATGCAGACATTATTCGTCTTGGAAATGACATATGTATATCAGGAAATATAGAAGGCGGTGAATGTTGATGTTTACAGGTATAATAGAAGAAATGGGAAAAATCAAAAGCATATCTGACGGGATGGCTTCGAAAATACTAACCATAGAGTGTGAAAAAGTACTTGAAAATACAAAGCCCGGTGACAGTATAGCGGTCAACGGAGTATGTCTTACGGTAACAACCTTGTCGGATAAAGAATATACGGCAGATGTTATGCATGAAACGCTGAACAGAAGCACACTTGGAAATCTTAAGCCTGACGATGTGGTAAATCTGGAAAGAGCTATGGCAGCTGATGGGAGATTTGGCGGTCATATTGTTTCGGGACACATAGACGGTGTAGGTCATATAATAAATATACAGGAAGATGACAATGCGGTCTGGTTCAGTATAGAAGCAAATGAAGATATAATGAGATATGTTGTGGAAAAAGGCTCGATAACCATAGACGGAATCAGCCTGACAGTTGCATACGCAGACAAGAATATATTTAAAGTTTCGACAATACCACATACCAGAAAAGTGACAACCCTTTCTGCTAAAAGAGCGGGAGATGCAGTCAATCTGGAATGTGATATTATAGGTAAATATGTGGAGAAAATGCTTAATGCAGGAAATGTAAGAAAAACCAGCAACATAACTGAAAGTTTTCTTGAAGAAAATGGATTTATATAAAAAAATACTTGGAGGTAGCTATGGCTGAGATAGGAACAATTGAACAGGCACTTAAAGATTTGAAAGACGGAAAAATCATTCTTGTAATTGATGATCCGGACAGGGAAAATGAAGGAGATTTTATATGTGCGGCAGAACACGCCACTACGGAAAATGTAAACTTCATGGCAACTCACGGCAAGGGATTGATCTGCATGCCTATGAGTAAAGCACTCTGTGAAAAATTAGAGCTGAATCAGATGGTTGATAATAATACTGATAACCATTCAACTGCATTTACGGTATCAATCGACCATAAAGATACAACGACCGGAATTTCTGCGGTAGAGCGTTCGCTGACAGCTATGAAGGTGGTTGAGGATGATGCCAAACCTGAGGATTTCAGAAGACCAGGACATATGTTTCCACTTGAAGCAAGAGAGGGCGGAACACTAAAGAGAAACGGACACACAGAGGCTACGGTTGATTTAGTGAAGATGGCAGGACTTAAAGAGTGTGGATTATGCTGTGAAATCATGAGGGACGATGGAACGATGATGAGAACCACGGAACTTCTGGAACTGGCAGAAAAATTTGGAATAACAGTAATTACCATTGCTGATATTATAAAATACAGGTTACAAAGAGAATCGCTGGTAGAGTGTGTGGCAGAAGCAAAACTTCCAACAAAATACGGGGAGTTTGAGATTAAAGGATATGTTAATAAATTAAACGGCGAACATCACGTAGCACTTACTATGGGAGATGTAGGAAACGGAGACCCTGTTTTGTGCAGAGTACATTCGGAATGTTTTACCGGTGATGTGCTTGGTTCATTCAGATGTGACTGTGGTGAACAGTTAGACAGTGCACTTAAGATGATTGCTCAAGAAGGAAGAGGGGTTCTGCTCTATCTGAGACAGGAAGGAAGAGGAATCGGTCTGATTAACAAAATAAAGGCATATGCCCTTCAGGAACAGGGATTTGATACTGTAGAGGCAAATATCAAACTGGGATTCCCGGCAGATATGCGAGAATATGGAATCGGTGCACAGATTTTATACGACATGGGAGTTAAGAGACTTCGTCTGATGACAAATAATCCACAGAAGATAACAGGACTCACGGGATACGGCATAAGTATAGAAGAAAGAGTACCAATTCAGATAGAGGCAAAGAAAGAGGATTTCTTTTACCTGATGACAAAACAGAAAAAAATGTCGCATATGACAAATTACAAAGAATAAATAAAATTAAATAGAAATGGAGAAATATGATGAACAAATTAGAAGGAAATGTAGTAGGAAGCAATATTAAAGTTGGAATGGTGGCAGCAAGATTTAATGAATTTATTGTAAGTAAACTTGTAGGCGGTGCACAGGATGCGCTCATAAGACACGGAGTCAGTGATGAGGATATTGATGTGGCATATGTGCCGGGAGCATTTGAGATTCCACTGATTGCAAAAAAAATGGCACAATCAGGAAAGTATGATGCGGTAATCTGTTTAGGAGCAGTTATTAAAGGTTCTACAAGTCATTATGACTATGTATGTGCCGAAGTCAGCAAAGGAGTAGCTTCTGTATCGCTGGAATCAGGTATTCCGGTGCTGTTTGGTGTACTGACAACCGACAATATTGAACAGGCAATAGAAAGAGCGGGAACAAAGGCAGGCAATAAGGGTTACGACGTGGCATGCTCAGCGATAGAAATGGTTAATCTTTTGAAAAATATCTAAAAAAAGATTATGTAATTACAAAGAAGGTAATTTTTGGATTAAAAAAAATACATCATTTAAGTTGACAAATACAAAAGCGGTAGTTATAATGAAGAGGAAATGTCGAAAAAGCTTTAACATTAAACAAATAATTAAGGAGGAAGAAAATGATTAAAGACTTATTTACTAAAAAAGCTCTTGCGGTTGTTTGTGCAGCAACATTGTCAGTAGGTAGTGTTGCAGTTGCATTTGCTGGATCAGGTGAGTATGAGTTAGCGACATCTGCAGCTAGTGCTAGTGCATCAGCTAGTGCTGGACCAGAGGTGGAGACAACAACTAAGCAGGAAGAGACAACAACAAAGTCAACTCCAAGTGAGAAACCTTCACAGGAGGAGACAACAACAAAGTCAACTCCAAGTGAGAAACCTTCACAGGAAGAGACAACAACAAAGTCAACTCCAAGTGAGAAACCTTCACAGGAAGAGACAACAACAGCAACTCCAAGTGCAAAGCCATCTGAGGAACCAAGTACAGATCCAGTAGCAGTTGATACATATCAGATTCTTGGAAGCTTCAACAACTGGGCATTAGGTTCAGGCTTATTCATGACACAGGATAGTAGCAATCCAAACATCTATACAGCAACAATTAAGTTAGCAGCTGGAAAGTATGAGTATCAGATTGTTAAGAATAATTCATGGGATTACAAGTTCTCAGGAGCTGACGGATTTATTAATTCTTCATATCCTAACTTGACCGTTGAAGTTCCTGAAGAGATGGATGTTATCTTTACACTTGACTTAGCTAACATGACAGTTAAGACAAATCTTGACAAAGATATAGAAGACCAGGCAGACATTTCAGCAGCCACAGTAACACTTACATCAGCAGCAGTTACATATAACGGAGAAGTTCAGAATCCTGTTGTTGCGTCTGTAACACTTGGTGCTGCAACATTAGTTGAAGATACAGATTATGAAGTTAAGGCTATTGAAGCAAAAGACGCAGGAACATATACTGTTGAAGTTACAGGAAAAGGTGCTTATAAGGGAACAGCTACAGCTGAATACGTAATCAACAGAAAGACAATCAGCAAAGCAACAGCAACAGTTGGAGCTAAGACATATACAGGAAAGACACTTAAGTCATCAAGCTATTCAGTAAAACTTAAGCTTAATGGTAAGAGCGTTAAACTTGTTAAAGGTACAGATTACTCTGTAACAGCAGCTTCAGGAAAGAATGCAGGAAAGTATGCTGTAACATTCAAGGGTATTGGAAACTTCAAAGGTTCTGTTAAGGCTAACTTTGTAATCAATGCTAAGAAGCTTGCTAAGAAGAATGTAACAGTTGCATCAAAGGCTGTATACACAGGAAAAGCTATTAAGGCTAAAGTTACAGTTAAAGATGGAAGCAAACTTACAACAAAGAATTACAAAGTAACTTACAAGAACAACAAGAAGGTCGGTAAGGCTACAGTAACAGTAACAGGTAAGGGTAACTACACAGGAACAGTTAAGAAGACATTCAAGATTGTACCTGCAACAGTTAAGGTTAAATCTGTTAAGAATACAGCTAAGAAGACTGTAACAGTTAAGTTTAATAAAGCAAAAGGTGCTGCATCTTACACAGTTTACTATAAAGTAAAAGGTGCTAAGAAGTGGTCTAAGAAAGTAACAAAGAAGACAACTCTTAAGATTGCTAAGTTAAAGAAAGGTAAGACATATCAGGTTAAAGTTGTTGCTACAGCTAAATCTGGTAAGACTACATTCTCATCAGCAGACAGCAAAGTTCTTTCAGTAAAGATTAAAAAATAATTATCAGAAATGATATTAAGGAGACATGCATTTGCATGTCTCCTTTTTGATTAAGCAACGAGACAAAATAAAGCTTGCCCGTGCGTGCACGGCGAGAAGTTTAGAAGTAATTGCCCTCCGTGCTTGCACGAAAGGGCAATTACTTCTAAACTTCTCAATATTCACAAATATGCAAGCTTTGTTTTGGCGACTGCCCATCACCGAACACGAAGTGTGAGGTGAAAAAGCCCATCACCGAACACGAAGATAAATATTATTGAAAAAAAGATAGTTATATGATAATATAAGAACAGTATTTTCAGAAAGAATGAATGAGTCAGAAACGGAGGAAGATAATGAAAGTAGTTATATTAGCTGGCGGTTTTGGTACAAGAATCAGTGAGGAAAGTCACTTGAAACCGAAGCCAATGATAGAGATTGGGGAACAGCCGATTTTATGGCATATTATGAAAGAGTACTCACACTATGGATTTAATGAATTTATTATATGTCTAGGATATAAGCAGTATGTAATAAAAGAATACTTTGCTGATTATTTTTTACACACATCAGATGTGACATTTGATTTAGCAAAGAATGAGATGACTGTTCACAATAACGCTTCAGAACCGTGGAAGGTTACGTTGGTTGATACAGGACTGAACACTATGACTGGTGGAAGGATAAAGAGAGTAAAAGAATATATTGGAAATGAAACATTTATGTTGACATATGGTGATGGTGTTTCGGATGTCAATATAAGTAAACTGTTAGAATTCCATAAATCTCATGGAAAAATTGCGACCATGACAGCTATCGGACTGGACCAGAGATTTGGAGTGCTTGATATTGCCGAGGATGGACAGACTATAACAGCTTTCAGAGAGAAGACAAAGTCGGATGGAAGTATTATCAATGGTGGATATATGGTAATGGAGCCGCAGATTATTGATTATATCGATGATGATAGTACCGTGTTTGAAAAAAAACCTTTGGAAACGGTAGCGAAGATGGGTGAATTAATGGCATACAACCACAAAGGATTTTGGCATTGTATGGATACACAGAGAGACAAGATGCACTTGGAAGAAATGTGGGCAAGTGGAAATGCTCCGTGGAAAGTGTGGTAATCATGGAATTTTATAGAGGAAAGAAAGTATTAGTTACAGGACATACAGGATTTAAGGGCTCTTGGATGTGCAGAGTGTTAGTAAACGCAGGTGCAGTTGTGGGAGGATATTCTCTAGAAGCTCCAACAAATCCGAATCTGTTCAGTATGTGTGATGTAGAAAATAAGATGACATCAGTTATAGGAGATATAAGAGATTTAGAAAAGTTGAATAATCTTTTTGATGAATTTCAGCCTGAGATAGTAATACATCTGGCAGCACAACCGATAGTTAGGGATTCCTATAAAGACCCTGTATACACCTATGAGACGAATGTTATGGGTACAGTGAATATATGCGAGTGTGTGAGAACTCACGAATGTGTAAAGTCATTCTTAAATGTAACCACGGACAAAGTTTATGAGAATAAAGAATGGGAATGGGGATACAGGGAAAACGAGCCATTAGACGGCTATGATCCTTATTCTAACAGTAAGTCCTGTTCAGAATTGGTCACACATAGTTATAAGAATTCCTTTTTTAATGATATGGAAGTTGCCGTATCTACTGCGAGAGCAGGAAATGTAATCGGAGGGGGAGATTTTGCAAATGACAGAATTGTTCCTGACTGTGTAAGAGCAGCTAAGCAGAATAATAAGATAATAGTAAGAAATCCACATTCCACAAGACCGTATCAGCATGTATTAGAACCGGTAATGGCTTATCTTATGATAGCAGAAAAACAGTACGAAGATAAAAAATATCAGGGATACTATAACGTAGGACCGGATGAAAGTGACTGTATTACGACAGGAGATTTAGTAGATACGTTTTGTAAAAAATGGGGCGAGGGAATCAGTTGGATAAATAAATATGATGGGGGTCCGCATGAAGCTAACTTCCTTAAGCTCGATTGTTCAAAACTGAAAACGATATATGGCTGGAAACCACGTTGGAATTTTGATATGGCTATGGAAAAGACTGTGGAATGGTCTAAAGTATATGTAAGCGATGGCGATGTTGTAAAATGCATGGACAAGCAGATAGATGAATATATGAATAGGTAAAATGGAGGAATAAAATGTTTGAAAATAAAACAGAATCAGAGGCAAGAGAAGAGATATTAGGATTAGTAGAAGAGTATTGCAACAAATACCATAATCAGCAGACGTACAAAGAAGGAGACAGAATACCGTACGCTTCAAGATTTTATGGAAGCGAGGAGATGGTGAATCTGGTAGACAGTTCATTAGAGTTCTGGCTCACGGCTGGAAGATATACAGATAAGTTTGAGAAAGAATTTGCAAAATATCTTGGTGTAAAATATTGCTCTCTTGTTAATTCAGGTTCATCAGCTAACCTGAATGCATTTATGGCACTTACATCATCACTTCTAGGGGATAGACAGGTGAAACGTGGAGATGAAGTTATTACAGTTGCAGCAGGCTTTCCTACAACAGTGGCCGCAATCATTCAATATGGTGCAATACCTGTATTTGTTGACGTTACTATACCACAGTATAATATTGATGTTAATATGCTTGAGGAAGCATATTCAGAGAAGACAAAAGCAGTTATGATTGCACACACATTGGGAAATCCATTTGATTTGTCAGCTGTAAAAGCATTTTGTGACAAACATAATCTGTGGCTGATAGAAGATAACTGCGATGCATTAGGCTCGTTATACGAGATAGATGGAAAGCAGAAATTCACAGGAACAGTCGGCGATATTGGAACTTCAAGCTTCTATCCTCCACATCATATGACAATGGGTGAAGGCGGAGCTGTTTACACAGATAATCCATTATTAAACAAGATTATAAGATCATTCAGAGACTGGGGAAGAGACTGCGTATGTGCACCGGGACAGGATAATTTATGTGGACACAGATTTGATAAACAGTATGGCGAATTGCCTTTGGGATATGACCACAAATATGTATATTCTCACTTTGGATATAATTTAAAAGCAACAGATATGCAGGCAGCAATAGGATGTGCACAGCTTGAGAAATTCCCTTCATTTGTAGAGAAGAGAAGACACAACTTCGACAGATTAAAAGAAGGACTTAAGGAAGTAGAGGACAAATTGATTCTTCCGGAGCCATGTGAAAATTCTACGCCAAGCTGGTTTGGATTCCTTATTACATGTAAAGAAGGAGTAGAAAGAAGCAAGGTTGTTCCTTATATAGAAGATCATGGAGTGCAGACAAGAATGCTCTTTGCAGGTAATCTGATAAAACATCCTTGTTTTGACGAAATGAGAGCTACAGGCGAAGGCTACAGAGTTGTAGGAGAACTCACGAATACAGACAGAATTTTAAAAGACACATTCTGGGTAGGAGTGTACCCTGGAATGACAGATGAAAAAATTGATTATATGATAAAGACCATTAAGGAAGCAGTAAAATAATAAATGATAAAGCTGTCGTGCAGATTATATCTGTACTGTACAGCTTTATATTGATTATGATGAAAAAAGGAGAATTACAAAGTATGAAACAGAGACTTGCTGATTATGTGGCAGATTTTTTGGTAAATCACGGAATAAAAGATTGTTTTATGATAACAGGAGGAGGTGCAATGCATTTAAACGATGCATTGGGACATAAGGAAGGACTTCACTGTACTTATAATCATCATGAGCAGGGATGTGCGATAGCAGCAGAAAGCTACGCAAGAGTGAATAATACGATGGCAGCACTATGTGTAACAACAGGACCGGGAGGAACAAATGCCATAACAGGTGTGCTCGGAGGATGGCTTGATTCTGTTCCCATGTTTGTGTTATCAGGTCAGGTAAGATATGATACAACGGCTAGATATATGGAACAATTTACAGAAGGATATAAGTTAAGAGCGGTGGGAGACCAGGAATTTGATATTACGAAATCAGTGGGAGCAATGTGCAAATATGCGGTAATGCTGGAGGATCCGACAAATATACGATATGTACTTGAAAAGGCTTATCATCTTGCTACTACAGGAAGAAGAGGCCCTGTATGGATTGATATCCCGTTGAATTTTCAGGGAGCTATAGTTGAAACCGAAGATTTAAAAGGTTATGACGTTAAAGAAGATGAGGCATCAGAATTAAAGCCTGTTGAAAAAACGGTTGTTAAGGAAATAATTGAAAAAATAAGAAATGCAAAAAGACCTGTATTATATGCAGGAAATGGTATTCGTCTTTCAGAAGGATACCAGGTGTTTAGAAAAGTAATAGAAAAGCTTGGAATTCCTGTGGCTACATGCTGGGATTCAATAGATGCCATAGAGACAGAACATCCTCTATATGTAGGACGTGGAGGAATTATGGGTGACAGAGCCGGCAACTTTGCTGTGCAGAATTCTGATCTGGTGCTTGCAATAGGCAACAGATTATCTATACGTCAGGTAGGATACAGCTGGACAACATGGGCAAGAGAAGCTTATGTTATCATGGTAGATGCTGACCCGGCAGAGCTTAGAAAAACTACTCTTCATGTTGAAATGCCTGTACTTGCTGATGCAAAGGAATTTCTTGAAAGTGTTTATGAAGAGATTGAGTCACAAGATAAAACAATATTTAATGGAGAAGAATGGCTTAAAAGATGTAGTGACTGGAAGAAAAACTATCCGGTGACACAGCCAAAACACTGGGAAGAAGATGGTGAGTATGCAAATGTGTATGCGTTTGTTAATTATTTAAGCAGCATCCTGCCTGATGGAAATATGACAGTAGTGTCTAACGGAAGTGCCTGCGTTGTAGGAAGCCATAATTATGTTATAAAAAAAGACAGCAGATTCATAATTAACAGTGGTGTTGCGAGTATGGGATATGGACTTCCGGCGGCAATCGGAGCATGTGTAGCCTATGATAAAAAAACAACTATATGCCTTGAGGGGGATGGAAGTATAATGATGAACCTTCAGGAATTGCAAACTATTATTACAAATAAACTTCCGATAAAGATATTCCTTATCAATAATCAGGGATATCATTCAATCAGACAGACACAGAATAATCTGTTCAAGGAACACTGTAAGATTGGTATAGGACCTGAAAGCGGAGATTTGTCATTTCCTGATTTTGGTAAATTATCTCAGGCATTTGGATATCCGTATTATGAGGCACACAGCAATGAAGAAATGAAAAAAGCGGTAGATGATACCCTGGCAACGGAGGGACCTGCATTTTGTGAGATATTTGTATCAACTGTCCAGAATTTTGAACCAAAGAGTGCAACTAAAAGGCTGGAAGACGGAACACTTGTAAGCCCGCCACTTGAGGATCTGGCACCATTCCTTGACAGAGATGAGTTTGAGAAAAATATGGTGATTAAACCTATTTCTTAGTAATGAAAGGAACATATTTATGATAAAGGCGGTTTTATTTGATTTAGATGGAACAATTTATTATGGAAGCAAGCTGATAGATGGAGCAAAAGAGGTTGTTCAGGCATATAGAGACAGCGGAAAACAGGTTTTTTTCATGACAAATAATTCTACAAAGAGTAGAAAAGACATTTATGAAAGGCTTACGGGAATGGGACTTTTATGCAGCCTTTCAGAAATATACACATCAAGCTATGCATCTGCGTTGTATGCCAAACGCAAGGGATATAAAACGGTCTATATATTTGGTGCAAAAGGACTGGAAGATGAGTTCAGACAGCTTGGAATTAACACTTCTGAGGAAGCTGAGGTTGTTGTAGTCGGATATGATATGGAGATGGATTATGCAAAACTTACAGCTGCGCTTCAGGTTGCTTTACATGCAAAATCAATTATAGCATGTAACAAAGAAAAGCATTATCCGGGTGAAAATGCTAAGAGAATGCCGGGATGCGGAGCGATGGTGGGAGCTTTGGAAGGAAGTCTTGGAAGAAGTGTCGATTATGTGGTCGGAAAACCGAATCCGTTGTTACTTGACATTATTTGCACAGAGCAGAATATGAAAAAAGAAGATATAATGGTAATTGGAGATACTTATGAAAGTGATATCGTTATGGCAAATGAATACGGCTGTGATTCCATATACATAGGAGAAGAGAAGCATACGGACACAGTATGTGTTAAGTTCATCAGAGATATTTTAAACTTATCTAAGTAGGATATGGAGGTATAGATGAATAAAATTAGTTTATTAGATTGTACATTAAGAGATGGCGGTTATGTCAATGACTGGCATTTTGGGGAAAAAGCAATCAGAAATATAACAAAGAAAATGGTAAAGGCGGGAGTGGAATATTTTGAAATTGGCTTTGTAAGAGAGTGCGATTACAGTGTTGATTATTCATTGTTTGATGGAAATGAAAGCGTTAGCAAAATGATAGCACCAAAGCAGTCCGGAACAAAATATGTCGGAATGATAGATATGGGTAAGCCAATCTCACTGGAAAAACTTGGACGAATCAGAGAAGACGGCTTTGATGTGTTCAGAGTCATATTTAAAAAGAGCAAAATAGAAGAAGCCTACACTTATATAGAAAAGCTTATTGGATTGGGATATGAAGTATTTGCACAGGCAGTTGGAACGGATAATTATTCAGATAAAGAGTTTATAGAATTGATAGAGAAGTTTAATGAACTTCCTATTAAGGCTTTCTACATTGTGGACAGCTTTGGACTTATCAAGAAAAAACAGTTTACAAGACTTGTTCAGATAGCGGACAACAATTTGAGGGAAGATATTACTCTGGGATATCATTCACATAATAATATGCAGCAGGCAATGGGAAATGCCTCATGCATGACTGAAATGAATTTAAAGAGAGATATCGTATTGGATGCATGCGTGTTTGGAATGGGAAGAGGCGCAGGTAATCTGAATATGGAATTGTTTGCTGAATACATGAATGAGAACTTTGGCAAGCATTACAGAATAGAGCCTATGCTTGAAATAATCGATGAATATTTAAATGACATTTATAGAGAAAGTTTTTGGGGATACTCCCTTCCACTTTATCTGTCAGCATCAAATGCCTGCCATCCGAACTATGCGATTTATTTTGCGTCAAAAGGAACTTTGACAGTAAAATCATATAATGAAATACTTAAGTCCATTCCTAAAGAAGACAAGGCTTTATACAGCAAGGATAAGGCAGAAGAGGTATATAAAAAATACCAGGAAAACTTTATTGATGACAGGGATGTTTTAAAAGAGTTGGAGAACGAGTGGACTGGAAGAGAAATATTGTTGCTTGGCCCCGGAAGGACATTGATAGAAGAAAAAGATAAGATTGATAAATATATTTCTGAACACAATCCTATAGTAATAGCATTAAATTTTGTGCCGGATTCGTACAGATGTGATTATGTGTTCAGCTGCCATATGAGAAGATATAAGAATATTCAGGAAAGGAATGATGTGAAAAAAATTATAACGTCTAATTTACGTGAAGCCCAGAACTATGATTACATGGTGAATTTTGCAAGTTATTCAGCAGAACATCCAGAGATTATGGAAAACTCCGGTGTTATGTGTGTGAATTTCCTGTTAAGTCTTGGAGTTAAAAAAGTAAGTATTGCGGGCTTGGACGGATATGACACAAGTAATAAAGGAAACTATGTAAATAGTGGACTTGAATATGATTTTTCTCCGGAAGTATTGAATTTGAGAAACCAGCTGATTAAAGAGGAATTTGGTAATAAATCAGGTAAAATTGATGTGGAATTTCTGACGGAGAGCATGTACAGATAAAAGGAGTTTTGTTTTGAAAAGAGCAGTTATAACCGGACCAACCGGTGCTATAGGAATTGCGTTAATAAATGAATTAGTTGCAAATAATATAGAAGTATATGCTGTATGCAGACCGGGTTCAAAAAGAATTGCAAGAATCCCAGAGGATGAAAAAGTTACGATTATAGAATGTAGTTTGAGTGACATAGAGAAACTGCCTTTGCTTATCGAACGAAAAACAGATGTATTTTATCATTTTGCATGGGATGGAACTTTTGGTGAATCCAGGAATGATATGGAGTTGCAGAATAATAATGTAAAATACACATTGCAGGCGGTAAGGGTGGCAAAGGAACTTGGATGTACCAAATTTGTCGGAGCGGGTTCGCAGGCTGAATATGGAAGAGTCGAGGGAGTGTTAAGACCTGATACTCCTGCATTTCCCGAAAATGGATACGGGATTGCAAAACTCTGTGCAGGACAGATGACAAGGATTCTTTGTGGTCAGCTTGGAATAGAGCATGTATGGACAAGAATACTGAGTATCTACGGCCCTTATGACGGTGAAAACACCATGATTATGTCTACCATCAGCAAATTGCTAAATGGAGGAAAACCTGCACTGACTAAAGGCGAGCAGATGTGGGATTATCTGTATTCCGGTGATGTGGCAAAAGCGTTCAGATTGATTGGTGAAAAGGGAAAGGACGGCGAGACATACTGTTTGGGAAGTGGAAAAGCCAGACCGTTAAAAGAATATGTTGAAATATTAAGAGATTCTATCGACAGCACTCTGCCATTAGGAATAGGTGAGCGACCTTATGGCGATAAACAGGTAATGTATTTGTGTGCAGATATAGAAAACTTGACAAGAGATACAGGATTTGTGCCTGATACAGATTTTGTAGAGGGGATAATAAAGACAATAGAATTTGTTAGGAAGGAGATTGTATGAAGAAATTTAATACTGCAGGTTTATGCGTACCAAATAAGCATTATATGGTGGATACTTCAAAAAAACTTGATGAGATAATACGCTTAATTGAAAATGAAGAATACTTTACAATTAACCGTTCCAGGCAGTATGGAAAAACGACAACGATTTATATGTTGAAGAATAGGTTGAGTAAACATCATGAGGTTATTACAATTAGTTTTGAAGGTGTCGGGGAAGCACCTTTTTCATCAAACAGTAGTTTTGTAAATATGTTTATTCATCTTGTAGCGAGGGCTATGAAATTTACAAAAATAAGTGAAGAAAATATTGCTTTATGGAGAGCAGAAGAGCAGTTTAGGGAAGAAGATGCTATTTTAGAGTTAAGTGATAGAATTACAAACCTGTGTGAAAAATATTCCGTTATCCTTATGGTGGATGAGATGGATAAATGTTCAGATAATCAAGTATTTTTAAATTTTCTTGGAATGCTTAGAAATAAGTATTTAGCTAGAAATACCGGAGAGGATTTTACTTTCAAGAGTGTGATTTTAGCTGGTGTATATGATGTGAAGAACTTAAAATTGAAGCTTCGACCAGACGAGGAGCGCAAGTACAATAGTCCTTGGAATATTGCGGTTGATTTTAATGTTGATATGAGTTTTAATCCCAAAGAAATAGCAACTATGTTAGTGGATTATGAAAATGATTTTCATACAGGAATGGATATTGAGAAAATTAGCAATCAAATATATCATTACACTAGCGGATATCCGTATTTAGTCAGTTGGATTTGTAAGTGGATTAATGAACGGGGAAATAATAATTGGACAAGTGACAGTATAAAAAAAGCACAGAAGGCATTTTTAATGTTACGTACACCGCTTATGGACGATTTGGTAAAAAATATAGAACAATATGAAGGACTAAAAAATCTCATCGTGCAGATATTATTCACGGATAATAATGTATTGTTTAACATTTTAAATCCGGACATATCTCTTGGAAATGTATTTGGAATACTTCGCGAAAAAAATGGGAAGGTATCAATATCAAATATCATATTTGAAATTGCTTTATATGATTATTTTTCATCTATTCGTGTTCAGAACGGATGGAGAAATAAAAGCGAGAAGAGTCAGTTTATAAAAGAAGATGGACATTTGGATATGGTTCGTGTTCTTAATCGTTTTCAAGCATTGATGAAATCGGAGTATCGCAAGGAAAATGAGCAGTTTATTGAAGGTCAGGGAAGATTGTTATTTCTGTGTTTTTTGAAACCTATTATTAATGGTACAGGTTTTTATTATGTGGAACCGGAGACGAGAACAAGTAATCGAATGGATATTGTTGTGACTTATTTGGAGGAAGAATTTATTATCGAACTAAAAATATGGCATGGGAAGCAATATCGAAAAGAAGGTATTAAACAACTTAATGGTTATTTGGATAGTCGAGAGCAGAAAAGAGGATACCTTGTTAGCTTTTCTTTTTTAAAGAACAAAGAATATACAGCCGGGTACTTGTCTGATGTTACGAATGAGGATGTGGATGGAATTGAGGATAAAGAAATCTATGAAGTAATAGTGTGAAAAATCATATTGATATATGATTTTTCACACGTCAATTTGTGCCGCAGGCGCCACAAATTGCAAGTATCGCAGAGCTGAATTGGATATTCAGCTCGCGATTCCTCCGACGCAAGCGTCTGCGGAATGGAGATTAGTATAGAAAAAAATGTAAAAAAAGAAAATTTCTTGACAGTCATATAATAAATCGGTATCATAAAAAAGATGATGTAATGATAGATTTTATAATCATAAGAAAGGCACAGTGAACAATAATGAAAAAGGTAAGTGTACTTATTCCTTGTTATAATGAAGAAGACAATGTGGTTCCGATGAGTGAGGCAATCACAGAGTTATTTGAAAAACAGTTGACACAGTATGATTGGGAGCTGTTATTCATAGATAATGATTCGCATGATAAAACGAGGGAGCTTTTGAGAAAGATATGCGAAGGAAATAGTCATATAAAAGCGATATTTAATGCAAAGAATTTCGGACAATTTAATTCTCCATATTATGGAATATTACAGACAACGGGAGATTGTACAATTTCTATGGTCTGCGATTTCCAGGATCCTATTGAATTGATTCCGCAGTATCTTGAAGAGTGGGAAAATGGCTATAAGATTGTTATCGGAATTAAGACTGGAAGTAAGGAAAGTAAGATAATGTATGGTCTTAGGTCTCTTTATTATAAAATGATAAAGAAGTTTTCTGATGTGGAGCAGATAGAACATTTTACAGGGTCCGGACTGTACGATAGAGATTTTGTGGAAGTATTAAGAAAGTTGGACGACCCTACACCATTCCTCAGAGGAATTGTCGCAGAACTAGGATTTAGAAGAAAAGAGATTCCATACGTACAACCTCAGAGAAGAGCAGGAAAGACTCATAATAACTGGTACAGTCTCTATGATGCTGCAATGCTAAGCTTTACTTCTTATACGAAAATAGGGTTAAGATTATGTACGTTTGCCGGCTTGATATGCGGAGCGTTAAGTTTTTTGATAGGTATGGTTTACCTGATAGCAAAATTAATTTGGTGGTATTCAATGGATGCAGGTATGGCACCGGTACTAATCGGTGTATTCTTCCTAGGAGCGGTCGAGTTATTCTTTATCGGATTTATTGGTGAATATATCATGAGTATTAACCAAAGAGTCATGAAAAGACCGTTGGTGATAGAAGAAGAAAGAATTGGATTTGATAAAACGGAACAAGCGGATACTAAAAGATAAAATAAATAATCAAAGTGTTGAAAAGGCGGATAATATATGTTGTTGACTACAATGTCTCATATTCCGCTTTTTTACATTTTGGGGTTTAAAATTCCTTTGATTTGTAAAAACTAACGTGAAAGATAAAAAATGGAATATGGTAAGATTAAAAATCTTTAACATAAATAATAATATGAGGTGATTTATGTGGAAAAAATAACGTTAGAAGAATTATCAAATGAATGGTTGTTATCGAGAGAGAAATTTGTAAAAGAATCGACATATTCAATATACTGTACTCATGTGGGAAACCATATTGTTCCACAGTTCGGAAATTTGATATGTCAGGATATTACATCTGACGGTATACAAAATAGAATTAATACATGGCTTTCTCGAAATGAGCAAAATCAACTGTCGGAAAAAACTATTAAAGATATTATTACTATTTTAAAATCAATTCTAAAGTATGGGGTAAAAAAAATGTATATTCCAAACACGGATTTTGATTTTAAAATTCCGAATTCCATGATTAAAATTAAAAGAAAAAAAATAGTGACTTATACGTTGAAAGAACAAAAAATTATCTATGATGCAGTTTCTCAAAATATTAGTTATAAAAATCTTGGGATATTATTTTGCTTATATACCGGAATAAGGATTGGAGAAGTATGTGCGTTAAAATGGAAAGACATTGACTTTACAAATAATGTGGTATATATTTCTAAAACACTGCAGAGAATTTATATTCGCATTCCGGAAAACGATATGATAAATAAAGGGTATTCTAAAATTACCATAACTTCTCCTAAGACAATATCTGTTGAAAGAATAATTCCTATATCCAGCGAATTAATAAATATTGTTGAAATGGTAAAACCGGAGGATTTAGACACATATTTTCTGACAGGAACAACAAAGTTTATAGAACCCAGAACGTATAGAAATTATTATAAGAAATTTATAACATCGTTAGACATCAATGTTTTAAAATTCCACAGTCTTAGACATAGTTTTGCGACACGTTGCATTGAGGCAGGTGCTGATTATAAGACTGTTAGTGAGCTTTTGGGACATACGTCAGTGAATATTACAATGAACCTATATGTTCATCCAAGTATAGAACAAAAAAGAAAGTGTATTGAAATGGTCAGCCTGCATTGATAATGAAGGTAAAAATAGTTAAATAAAATTGCTTGACATAAATACAATAAATAGGTATGATTATCTTGATTGTGATATTAAGTAAAGTACTTAAGGATTCAAACTGAAAATACTATTTTAAGAGAAAAGTTTAATTAAAAATTAAGAAAGGATACAAGATGAGGTTAAATATTCTTTATCAAACAGATAACAATTATGCACCATATACCGGTGTATCAATGACTTCACTGTTTGAGAGAAATAAAAGTATAGCTGAAATATTTGTCTATATATTAGACAACAAAATAAGTGAAGATAATAAACGAAGAATGAAACAAACAGCTAAAACCTTTGGAAGGACGATTGAATTTATTCCGGCAAATGATGTAGTTGAATATATCAAACAGTGTGATATGCCAGAATATAGGGGTGGTTATACTAATTACTTAAAATTATTTGCCGGAAATTATTTTAAAACAAAAAATATTGATATTGATAGACTGGTATTTATAGACAGTGATACATTGGTGTTGGGAGATTTATCAGACTTAATAACTATGGATTTAAAAAATAATCTAATCGCCATGGTTGAAGATTCACTTACGTATAAATTTAAAAACAAATATATTGGATTAGAAGAAGATTCACCATACTACAATGCAGGATTTGTTTTGTTTGACATGAAGTTGTGGTTAGAAGAAGACATAATTACTCAAATAAAGTCTTATGTGGTAAATGTTAGAAGTTCGTTTACTAATCATGAGCAAGATATATTGAATGTTATGTTCAAAGACAGAATTTTGACAATTAGTCCAAAATATAATTTTCAGCCAATACATGATATATATACACCATCACAATATTATAGAATATTTAAGAAAAAAAACTATTACTCAAACGAAGAATTAAACAATGCAAAAAAAGATATACGGATTTATCATACATATCGTTTTATAGGTATTTTCCCGTGGGATGACAATGATGTTCATCCGGCAAATGAATTATTTGATAATGAGCTTTATTGTTCAGAGTGGAAAAATTACAAAAAAAAGAAAAAAAATCTGCCAGGTTATATAAAGTTAGAACGAGTACTTTATAAATATTTACCTAAAATGGTTTTTTTAAAGATTTTTCAAATGGTAAATCATGTTATATATACAAAAAGCAATCGGAAAAGCTATCTTATTTCGCAAAGTAATATAAGATAAAAAGGATAACATGCTAATTTAGCTTTAATAAATGCAATTTTTTTAAGCTTTACTATATGTTAGAAAATTTTAAGTGAAATAATAGTATATAAGATTATATAAAAGAGGTAACAATGTGAAAATATCTGTAGTCATTCCATTATATAATGGAGAAAAGTACATAAATTATATGTTGAATACGATGAAATGCAACAGCCAAAAATTACCTGATGGATATCATCTGGAAATCTTATTCATAAAAGATAGTACTGAGTCCATCGAATTTGATAAATATAAAATTGAAAATTTAGATGTCAAATTTTTGGAAAATAAAGAGAATAAAGGTATTCATTATTCCAGAGTAAGAGGCATTTTGTGTTCATCCGGAGAGTATATACATATGTTAGATCAGGATGATAAAATAACAGAAGATTTTTATTTGCATTTTTTGAAATATTTTAATAAAGGTGACGTTATTGTAGGTAATGGAATAGAGGAAAAAAATGGATATGATAAATATTTATATAAATATTATTTTATGCAATCAACTGTTAAATATAAATACTTTTATACAAAATTTTCATGTCGTATTATTTCACCAGGACAATGCTTAATAAAAAAGACTTCAATACCAAATGCATGGATACAAAATATAGTGAAAAAAAATGGAAGTGATGATGCCATGTTATGGTTAATGATGTTGCACGACAAAAGAAATTTCATTGTTAACAGGTATGTGGGATATAGACACATTAATACCGGAGCTAATTTATCACTTGATATTCAAAAAATGAATACCTCTCTTTCAGAAATAATTGAAATTATGAAAAAAACAAATTATATATCTAAAAAAGATTTACTAAGATTGCAAAGTCAACTAAGTAATAACAATAAAAGCTTTTTTGTAAAATGCATGGAAAAATTAAACAAAAAATGAGGAGATAGAAAATTGAAAATATATGTTGTTACACATAAAGATTTTAATAAACCCCAACTACCGACTATTTACTCTACATTACAGGTAGGAGCCGAAATAAATAATAAATTATCAAATATAGATGAGTATGATAATACATATGAAAATATCTCGGAAAAAAATCTAGTATATAACGAAATGACAGGAGCATATTGGATTTGGAAAAACTCTAATGAAGATATTGTTGGATTGTGTCATTATAGAAGATATTTTGTAAAATTCTATGGTTTAATATCAAGATTTTTATTTAATAAACAATGTGGATTTGTTGACGAAAAATGGATAAAGAAAAAATTAAAACATTATGATGCCGTTGTTCATAAAGTAACATATTTTCCCGATGGAACAAACTTTGAACAATCGAAAGTGCGCGTTAAAAACGGTGATGATCTGATGCTTGTGAGGGAAGTGTTACAGGATAATTATCCTGAATATATAGACGCATTCGATAGTGTTATGAATTCTAAAACTGCTCACCTTTTCAATATGATAATTACTAAAAAAGAAATTTATAATGCTTATTGTGAATGGGTATTTGCCGTTTTATATGAAGTTGAAAAAAGAATGTTGGATGCTGAAGAAACCGAATTTTCAAGAAGAATGGGAATGTTAGCAGAGCGCCTTCAGGATGTTTGGCTAAAAAAGAACAACATAAAAATAAAATCCTGCTGGGTAATACATTCTGAAAAGAAGACATTTGAGTTTTATGCAAAGTTAAAATATAAGGGTGACAATCTATGAAAAAATACCTAATACAATATAAAAAAGAAATATTACAACTATTTATATGTATGTCTTTTATAATGATATTTTGGAACTTTGCATTAGCCTCTCCATATACCATAAAAAAACATATTATATCTATTATTGTAAAAACAATACTAATTAATGGTATTTGGCTGATATTATTGATATTATCATTGAATAATTACGTAGAGTACCTGAATTTAAAAAAAATACAAAAATTAATTTTTGCAAACAAGGAAATACTTATTACTTTGATTATATTTACGGTCAGTCTGTTTAGCATTTTTGATATATGGTTAATGGGTGATGGCTCAATATATTATTCTTATTTGATGCTAAACAGACCATGGGATTTTGGTAATATTTTTGACTTACAGCTTGCAGGGCATTTAACTTGCTTTTATACAATGTGGCTGCTGATTGGAGAATATTTAATACCCGGATTTGCTATAGGCGTAAGGGGGATTATTATTATCTTGGCAACAATTACTGTTGCTATGTTTTACAAAATATTAGAAAAAATTTTTATACATATAAATAAAATTAATCTGGCATTGTTTACATGTTTATTTGCTTTTCATGCTGCCTTTTGGGGAATATTAGGAGAAGTAAATGCCGATTTTCCCGTATTAGTTTTTTTTGTATGGATGATATATTTTGGCATAAATCAATTATACTTCTTACAAGCATTTTCCGCACTTATGTTATGTTTTTCTAAAGAGACTGGTGTTCTGATTTTTGCATTTTTTGTATTTGGAAGTGTGTTTTACAGTTTCGTAAAATCATTTAAGCTTGGTTTTAAAGGAATTGTTAATAAAGTTTTTTCCTTTTCAAATTGTTTGATGTATATAAGTGGAATAACTTGGTTTTGTGTCTGGAAATTTAATAATAATGGAGCAATATGGACAGGCGGAGCAAATAGCGATGTATTAGATAAAAAAAGTATATCTGGCGTGAAATTGGATACATTTAACAGTTGTTATGAATATATTTGGCATAAATTAAAAGAAATAGTATTTCTCAACAATGGATATATTTTTTGGATTTTAGGAATAATCGCAATTTTGTGTTATGTATTTGGGAAAAATAAGTTTAATATTGAAAAAAAACATATGGGAATTGTCATTGGAATATATATGTCTTTTGTAGGGTTCCTGAATTTTCAAATGTATTTTTTGACATGGCCTAATTACAGATATTTAATCCCAATTGCATTTTTTGAACCTTTTTTAGCAGCGTTATTTGTGTTGGGTTATATGAAAAATATAAATAAACAACGAGTTGTTACTATTGTTTGTGTTATAATGATTATTATGTCTAACTTTGGATTTGATCCTATATCAAAGTCCATATTTCAAACCATTGATTTAGGAAACGGACATATGATTAGTACCAATCTGTTTTATATAAAAGATTTAGATAATAAAATATTGGCAAAAGATATGGAACTGACATATGAATATGCCTATGACGATGAGGGGGTTTCTAATAGAGAATATTGTTACAGAGAGAAATGCATTAATGCTATTCTAAAGAGAATTGATTATACAGATAAGAAGCTTATTATTTTCCCTTATATTAATGGTGCAAAATCTTTTTATTATGGGCGCAGAGAGGGATATGAGTTTGAAGATCTATATGTTAATAAAAGGACAAAAAAATTAAGCATGAATGCATTTGGTTATGATGTCTCAGACTCAACCCAATGGATACTGTTTAACGATTTATATTTAATAGACAATGCACAAATCAGCACAGAGCTTTTAAACTCATATGACGAAGTTTATTACGTTTATCCTACATTATCAGATAAGCACAAAATTGATTGGAAGTATCAAATAAATGGGTCGGAAGTTTTGGATTCATTCACTATAAAACAATGTACCACAGGTTTTAAGATTTTGAGATTAAAGTAGGAATAATACAATGAACACTATAAAAAGAAATTATATTTTTAACTTAGCATATCAGGTCTTGATATTGATTGTTCCACTGATAACAGCACCTTATTTATCTCGTGTTTTAGGAGCTGATAAGATTGGAGAGTATTCTTTTGCTCAATCTATAGTATCCTATTTTTCTCTTGTAGCTGTGCTTGGAACTTCTCTTTATGGGCAACGTACAATTTCATATGAGAGGTCACGAGGCGGAAATATACGAAAAACTTTTTTAGAGATATTATCTTTGCGTATTGTTGGAACATTTATATCTACTTTATGTTATTTTTTGTTTATTGTATGCAATGTAGATAACAAAATATTATATATCGTTGCTGTCATTGAATTGATAGCAGTAATATTTGATATTTCATGGTTTTATCAGGGAATTGAAAAATTTCAGACTATTACAATTTACAATGGGATAAGCAAGGTAATAGGCACATGCCTGATTTTCACTTTTGTTAGGACCAAAAGTGATTTAGTATATTACGTCCTTTTCTATTGTGGAACGATTTTGCTTGGTAATATTTTGCAATGGTTAAACCTAAAAAAGGTATTGCCGAATTACAAAAAGGAAGATTTAAATATTAAGGTGCATTTGCTACCATCTTTCGCATTATTTGTTTCGCAATTAGCAATACAATTATATACCGTATTAGATAAGACAATGATAGGACTCATAACAAAATCGAATTATGAAAACGGTTATTACGAGCAAAGCCAAAAACTTGTAAAAATGGCAACAACCATTGTAACTGCTATAGGTGCAGTTATGGCATCACGAATTGCTGTCTTATATGGAGAAGGATACGAAAAAAATAAATACAAAATTAAAAAGTTATTGGAGTTTTCATTCAGACTAGTATTTTGTACTTCAATTCCAATTGCTGTCGGAATAAGACTTGTTGCAAGCAGATTTGTTCCTCTGTTTTACGGAAACGGATATGACGAAGTAATTCCAATGTTGTCAAGGTTATCTATTATTGTTCCTATAATTGGGTGTAGTAACATCATTGGAATACAATTGTTCGTTCCTTCAAAACGTGAAAATTTACTAACAAAATCAGTTTTTGTTGGTTCGTGTATTAATGTTATTTTAAACATATTTTTAATCAAAAGATATGCAGCTATGGGAGCCATTATAGCATCTGTTATTGCCGAATTTGGTGTTACCTGTGTACAATTTTACTTTGCAAAGGACGAGATATCATTAAAGACAACGACAAAGCTTTTTGTCAGATATACTTTCTTTTCTGTGGTAATGTATTATTCAGGAAAGATATTATCTTCAACATTAGATTATAGCGTTTTTAGTATGCTGATAATCATTAGCGTGTGTGTTATAATATATGCAACTGAGTTAATTGTAAGTAAAGACCCTATTTTAACATTTGTATTTAATAAAGAAACATAGAAGAAATATAGAATTAACGAAAGGAGATTCGTAGTAATATTTATTATTATGAAAATAAAAAAATGCAATACGATTATTTAATAGTAGGTGCCGGACTTTTCGGAGCAACCGTTGCACATGAAATGAAGAAAAAAGGTAAAAAAATACTGGTTATAGATAAAAGAAACCACATAGCGGGAAATGTCTATACCGAAAAGATAGAGGGAATCAATGTACACCAGTATGGTGCGCATATTTTCCATACAAACAATAAAGAAGTATGGAATTACGTAAATCAATTTGCTGAATTTAATAGATTTACAAATTCACCGGTGGCAAATTACAAAGGTGAATTATATTCTTTGCCTTTTAACATGTATACCTTTAATAAAATGTGGGGATGTGTAACGCCTGAAGAGGCAAAGAATAAAATTGAAGAACAGAAAAAAGAAGCTGGAATAACAGAGCCAAAAAATCTTGAAGAACAGGCAATCAGTCTTGTTGGTACGGATATTTATGAAAAGCTAATCAAAGGATATACCGAAAAGCAATGGGGCCGTCCATGTACGGAACTTCCTTCATTTATTATTAAACGACTTCCTGTCAGACTTACTTTTGATAATAATTATTTTAATGCATTATATCAGGGAATACCTGTAGGCGGATATACAAAGATGGTGGAGAATATGTTATCTGGTATAGAAGTGAAGCTGGAAGCCAACTATTTAGAAAATAAAGAATCATTCAATGAGATGGCTGATAAAGTTATTTATACCGGACCAATAGATGCATATTTTGAATTCAAATTGGGAACTTTGGAATATCGTTCAGTGAGATTCGAAAATGAATTGTTGAACATACCAAACTTTCAGGGAAATGCTGCCGTAAATTATACAGACAGAGAAACACCATGGACTAGAATTATTGAACATAAATGGTTTGAATTTGGTAAGGATGAAGAAGGAAATGATTTACCAAAGACAGTAATAAGCAGAGAGTATTCATCAGAATGGAAGCCGGGTGATGAACCATATTATCCTGTAAATGACGAGAAAAATAGTCAGTTATATGAGAACTACAAAGTTCTGGCGGAAAAAGAAGAAAAAGTATTATTTGGCGGAAGACTAGGAGAATATAAGTATTATGATATGGATTGTGTGATTGAATCTGCACTTGATATGAGTCGAAATGAAATGATGTTGTAATACATATATAATTTAGAATAGCTTGACAAACATTATTCTTCAATGCATAACATATTTCGTGTTTACGGTTGTTAATGTATTAATATTTAGAGGGAGGTATTTACCATGACTTTTACATCATCCATTTTTTTTATTGGATTTTTTCCGTGGCTGTTGGCTTTCATTTTATGTTTTGGAAAAAAACAGCCTATTTTTAGGCGTATATTAATTTGTATTTCTAATACTATTTTTTATATATGGAGTGGGATAGGGGCATTTGTATTTATGTGCCTGTATACGATTTTAGTTTGGCTATTCTCAAATATATTAAAAAGATATAAGAATAAGAAAATTTTTTCTATTATAATAATATTAACGTTATTACCTTTAACGTTTATTAAATATATCAATTTTATTATAGTGAATATTAACAATATCTTTAATATGCCGTTGAATAATATATCAATTATTGTTCCAATAGGTATTTCTTTTTTTACATTTGAGGCTGTATCCTTAATTGTAGATGTATACAAAGGGAAGATTGAAAATAAGCTAAGATTAGATGATATTTATTTGTATTTGTCTTTTTTTCCAACAGTTACATCTGGACCAATTGTAAGATTTAATGAATTTAAAAAGGGTATAGAAAATAATAATTATTTGGTAGATTATAATAGAGCGTTTGAACGTATATCAGTAGGTCTATGTAAAAAAGTTCTTATAGCAGATAAGATTTATGTATTGGTCGACTATTATTTTAATGGGATAGCTATTGGAAATAGATATTCGTGTTTGGGATTATGGACAGGCTCATTTGCATACTCTTTACAATTATATTTTGATTTTTCAGGATATTCGGACATTGCAATAGGAATTGGTGCGTTACTTGGGTTTGAAATAAAAGAAAATTTCAATAAGCCGTATCAAGCAAGTAGCATATCAGATTTTTGGAAAAGATGGCATATATCACTTACTGAGTGGTTTAGAGACTATGTATATATACCATTAGGCGGAAATAGATGTTCAATTTCTCGACATTTACTAAATATGTTGATAGTATGGTTTATAACTGGAATTTGGCACGGTGCAGATTGGTCATTTGTTATATGGGGACTTGGATATTTTGTGCTTTTGGTTATGGAAAAATATGTACCTATGATAAAAAGTATTACTAAAAGCTGGTGGGGACACGTATATGCTTTGTTTTTTGTGAATTTTTTATGGATTCCATTTAGGGCAAATAACATGGCAAGTGCAATTTTATATATCAATGGTATGTTTAATTTTAAAAACTGTACGTTATCTGTGGAAGAAAAAGCAGTTAGATTTATGCCGCTGTTATTGGTTGCGGCGTTACTGTGTTTGCCGTGGAACAAATGGTTTAGTATTTGGTTAAATAAAAGGTGGTTTAAAGTTATAAGGTCTATAATATTAATACTTTTGTTTTTGCTGTGTATATGTGCCATTATTAATGCATCATATGCACCATACATATACGGAAATTTTTAGGAGGTATTTATGAAAAAATATATTAAAAAGATTTTTAAATACCCTATTGTGGGAGTATTTATTGCAATATTGATAATGTCTGCTGCATCATGGTGCGATACTGAAAAAAAAATAATGATTATAATGAAAAAGGATTCAACACAGCAAACAGCGGATATAAAAACTAATGAAGAAAATAAAAAAGATGATGATAAAAACAATAGATTGAGTGAACGAGGATTAATTTCGTTTGTGGATTCATCAATAAAATCAGTAAATTCTTTGTGGACTATTTCACATAATTCTTTATTTAGTAAAGTGGACTCGCTATTTACATACAAAATGGTAGGTGAGATAGTAAATTCACAAGTACTAAATGGAAGCGATAAATGGTTGTTTTATAAGAGTAAAACCGATGGGGACAGTATAGCTGATTATGAGGGGACAAATAGTTTTACTACTGATGAATTAAAACAGGCAATAGATAAATCAAAAATTACGCAAAATGAGGTTGAAAAAAGGGGAATAAAATTTGAAATAACAATTATTCCAAATAAAGAGAATATTTACAGCGAGTATATGCCTGAGACATATAAACACAGTGAAATCTCAAGAACAGACAATTTAATAAAAAAATTAAAAGAAAATGGAGTTAATGTAGTTTCACCAAAACAAGAATTATTAGATAATCATATTAATTATCAGCTTTATTATTATTATGACACACATTGGAATCAGTTGGGAGCATATATAGGTGTGAAAGATGTTTTGGCTGAATGGAACATTCAAATGCCTAATTTGCCAGAATGTTCTATTCACAAGAAAAATCTACGTGAGAATTATCATTATTGTGGTGTGGATGATTTGGCTCAAATGGTTGGTCTGATATCTTTATTTGATGACGAAATAGAATATGAAGTTGATAAGACAATATCAATGGATTGGAAGCGTTTTGAAACAGAACAAAATAATTTTCAAATCTCTCATTTCACAAATAAAAAAGCACGACAACATGAAAAGATTTTGCTTGTTGGAGACTCTTTTAGAAGTTCGATGATACCTTCTTTGAGTCAGATTTTTTCAGATGTATATGTTGTTCATCGCGATTATTATTCAGAAAATATGTTAGACGAAATTGGACCAGACTATTTAATAGCTGAATACGTTGAAAGATATTCGGAAGAAATATTAACTATAGATGATTTAGTTGAGTAGTAAAAAATTTGATTACATTTATGATTAAGAGTTGTTATAATAAAGAACGGATAATTAAAGTGGAATGGAGATTAATATTAGTATTTGTAATAAATTGTTCGATTTTGTACAAGATAAAAGTTAAAATGAAAAAAATTGAAGAACAGAAAAAAAGCACTTAAATAACAGAGTCAAAAACTCGAAGAACATGCGATTGTGTTTGATAATAATTATTTTAGGGAAATGCTGATGTAAATTATAATGACAGCGAAACACCATGAACCAGAATTACTGAAGATAAATGGTTTGAATTCGGTAAAGATGAGGAGGATTGTTATGGACAATTATGTTTTTTCTAGAAAAGACGTAGATAATTTTATAAAAGGGTTATCTATCCCATTTGGTATTGAAAAAAAATGCATTGCATTTTTTGGTACTTGTGTCAGTGTTTTGAATTTGGATAATGTTTCATTAAGCCAAAAAATAGAGCAATATCATCTGTTATGGAAAAATACTATCATAGACATGTATGATACCGAATTACCGTATTCGGACATCAAGCCAATAGTAAATATAAATATTGAATTAACACCTTTTTCTATTATTACTGCAGAATTAAGCATGATAGATTATATTGAGGCTATGGCTATGACAGAGTCAGATAAATCGTATTGTTTAAATTCTATTAACAACATAAATGAAATTGAATCCTCTTCATGGAATGATGAAAGAAAAATCAATTTTATGATGACCATTTTCTTGATGCCACCTTTGAGTTTACTTGGAAACTTCTATAGACAGGCATATGAGTACCATTGCCAAAAATCATATGATATTTTACGAATTGTACAGAATATGCCGGTTAATAATTTACCCTACAAAACTAATCTTGGATTAAAACTCGCCACTAATTTTGTTGATCAAAAAACATATGAAAAATATGGAGGTATGATTGGTATAATTAATAATCCGAAGTTTCATAATCTCAAGAATCGTCTACTAAAAATCAAAGATGAATGCGCAGAATCTGCAATACTTCCCTATACAAGACGCTGTCCTCATTGCGGTAAGGAACATAGCATTACAGTAAATCAAAATGATATCTTTTGGGCTCGTTTAAAAATGTTACATTCAGATGTTGAAAAAGAACTAGGATTGTTGTTGCTCGATGAATACAGAGAGATGTTTAAAGAAAAGTTTGAAACTGTGATACAGAAACGATATAATATTTTGAACAATGTTGAAAACCCTAAATGTTACATACTTGTAGAGGGTGACACAGAAGAATTAGCGATACCATATATGGCAATTAAATACGGCAAACCACTATCAAGCAATAGTATAAAAGTATGGAACTCTAAAACAAAACAAAAGGTACTGATGGATTTTGAAAAAATCATGAAAAACAGTCCTGATATAAAAATGTGTGTTTTACTTGATGGTGATGCAAAAAAAGAAATTGATCATATACAGAGAATGACAAAAGAAAAATTAGACAGATATGCAATATATCATATTACCGGAAATGGTACGTTTGAAGATATTATAGATATAGATATCTCAATTATGGCATTGAATAAAATATACGGTGATAATAAATTTAGTAAATCAGACTTTGAAGCTAATAAGAATTTTTTAAATCAGGTCGAAAAAAAGCTACATTCAGATTGCACACTTGGTAAATTTGATAAAATAGAATTTATTAAAGTCGTACTGCAACTTATGGATAAAGAACACATTCCTGAAATAATAAAAAAAGTAATAGATACGAGCTATAGTCTTGTAAAACAGGCATAAATCTTTTTGTTATATGACCGCTTAATTATAAAAATTATTATTAAGCGGTCACATATTTTTATTTGTTCATACATATTTAGAATAAAATTTCATTTCATACCTACGCTAATTCTATATTTTGATGAAATATAATATCTGTATTGTTTATCTGACAATAGCAAATGACACTTGCCTATCTCTTGATTTTTGATAGAAAATACTTGTGTCACACATATATGCAACACAAGTATTCTCCTATTTGAAATGTCGATATTGTAAATTAACATTAAACAATCTGTTTTAACAAACTATAACCGACTTCAATTTTATCACAAGTCTGCGAAAAAATCCATAATTATTAAACAACATGTTATAGCAAAATGTAATTTATATATTTACCAATTAATTATTTTATCCTATCAATATTCCATTTCCAGCTAAAACACTGTACTGAGGATTTTGAAATCACATTATTGTTATTCAAAAATGCAGAATGATTAAACTGTTTATCAAAAGGCATTTCAAAATAATATATTTCATCATAATTATTCCGTTCACTGTCCGTCAATTCAGACAAAGAGTTTAATACCCTGATATTTAACTTATCATATTCATTATTGTTTTTATAATTATCTACTAAATTTGCACAATTGATTTGTACATGTCCATCTTTACTACTCCAATATATTTCATTAATTCCTATAATGTTAACTCCAAATATAGATGCTTTAGTTCCAAACTCATCTCTATATTGTCTGGGTAATATTATAAGTTTATTTTCATCATATTTAATTTTTTTCAACGACTTATCAAAACACGACTTCAAGTGTGCACATTGAAAATTATAAACAGCTGAATTGTTCATCTTTGCAAGATCTTTTCTTGATTTATCTGCAATAGATACAATACTATTTGAATCACTATTCATAGTAGATGGAATCAAAATTTCATCTACGCCTGTTCCCTGTGTCATAAATATCTTTCTCGAAAACGGATCTAATGTATAAAAATTTGATAAAATTAGCAATATAAGAAAAATAACCGAAAAACATTTTCTAGCTTTTGCTTTTTCAATACAACACTCTAACGCTATTGGTGTTGCCAATGAAATAAAAAACACAAACGGAATTAAGTATCTGTAATGAATAAATGTAATATAAATAAAGTTATACGCTACAAATGATATAAACGATATTATTATCCCCATAAAACATTCAGCTTGTAATTTTAATTTATCACTTATAATTTTTTTTCCGAATATAATAAGCGAAAAAATCAAAAACAAAAGCAAAAAATATGGCAGAAAACTAAAATTCATAAATAACATTTGCATTACTTTTGTCCATATATATTTAGGATAGAATGCAATCGTATTTAAATGATATCCGGACATTTTACCAGTATTTGAAAGTGCGCTATCTCCCCAACTTTGTCCTGAATATGTTATACGATTAATAATCCACAGCACTCCTGCAATAACAGATATAATAATATCAACAGAAAAGATTTTTTTTATATATTCTTTTATGGATATTTTTCTGTAAGCAAATAAACGATATAGCACAACTCCCATTAAAAAAAATCCATATAAAAGGCATCCTGGTTCTTTTGAAAAACATAGCATGATTGCACACATGCACTCTAATAAATTTTTTTTATTTATAAATGCACAAATCATCCATACTAAAAAACAAAGCATTGGAAAATCAGTGTTAATTTCTGAAATCATACCCAAAAACAAGGGATTAAATGCAAATAGTGCCGTATACAGCGTTAAATCTAGTTTTCCTATTTTTTTAAATGTATTTAGTAATATATTATAAAAACATGTAATAGTAATAAATGCCATAATACAATGTATTATTCTGACACCTATAACATTGTCAGGAAATAGGAACTCTCCTATCATAACCAGCATAGTATAACCTTGAGACATATGACCCGCCAACATAAAATGATTAAAATCCCGCATGTTCCAATATTTCATATTTCTCAAATCTTTATAATATATATATCCATCAAGATTCATCCAACTGTCTGAAACTGTTAAAAACAGTAATATAAAAATTGAAAAAATAATAAAAACAGGATAATATGTTAATAAAAAGCCTTTTACATCATACATTTTTATATTTCTTATCGCCTTTAACAAAAGCAATAAAAAAACGATATTGAGTACAATAACCGTAGCTATATAAATTGCTGCATCATTTTTAAACGTATAACTTGACAACAACGAAACATTTCCAAAAACTACTAGTGGCAACAATACTAACAACAATTCAAATACATTTTTTATCTGAATTTTAAAGTTATTCTTAATCATCCTGTACCTCCTTTAAACTGCTCTCAGCATAGTAAAATGCAAATCCGGCTGCATACGCAAACCTTAATATATTAGTAATTAATATTGCCAATGAAAACGTATACAAGTTACCCCAAATACTCATTGGAATTACAAGAGCTACAAAGGTAATTCCATACATTATATTAATGTATAACTGGCATTTTTCCTCAGCAAATCTTAAAATTATTGTTGTAAAAATACCACTGATAAAATAAAATATCTGACCCAGATTTGCTATAAAAAGGTAATGTTTTACAGTATCAAATTCATCAGGATACAAGAATCTAAGCACGATAAACGATGCTACTGTACATGCAATACCTATTATAAAAACTGAAAATAACAGCAATACCAATAACTTCAAAACCGTTTTTTTTGTAAATGCCCCTTTATATTTTGAAATATGACCAATTACTACACTATTAAGTGGCATTGTGAGAAGAGATACAGTTTTTCCAAACAGTGATGCAATAAAATAAATACTTACAGCACTGGCACTAACTAAAAATTTCAGCACAATCCTGTCGGAATTAAAAATCAAATTTGATAATAATTGTGCAGAAATAAGATATAAAAATGATTTCACACAAACTGATAATTGCTTATCAAGCTTAAGAAACCCCTGTCGTATCGTAGTTCCTTTGAAAAAAACAATCAAAATTCCCAATAACTCTCCGGGAATAAGAGCTAACTGCCATATTTTTGTTATATGAAACAGTAACAAACCAAATCCATATCCTAAACTTATCCACAAATAGTAGAAGAAGTAACCTTTATAATTAAGAGAAAGTCTGTATTCTACATCTGAGTAGTAGCGCCATAATGTTAAACACATTAAAATCCAAAATAAAATAATATCGTAAACATTCATATCCACACTGGAAACCAGCGAAACTATTATACAAACAGGTATACAAACAATGTTCGTACATAAGAGTATAATATTATAATTTCCATTTTTTGTAGTTGATTTAGAACTGGCTACCATTCTTGATAAATTAAGTGCACAACCTCCTGAAACCGCAACTATATTGATTATTGATATCAAATAAAGAATATTCCCATAACCTTCATCACCAAATACCTTAGCCCATATTGGATATACTGCAAATTGCGCCACGACATTCATAAGGAGTAATCCTGCCATACTCCATAATGAATCGTTTATAAAATTTTTATAAGAAAGAAGTTTATTTTTCATTTTTAGTCTTTATCCCTTCCAATTGCAAACACAATCCTAAAATCACTCATAAACAATGTTGTCCATAGGATATTTCCATTCGTATCCTGTTTTTTTTGCAAACTCACAAACAGTCTTCATTTTAGATTTTGTTATTGCATTATATTTCCATTCATGAGTAAACACTTCGATAATTTTATTCTGATTAGTGTTCTTACATATAGCTGTCAAATCATTATAAGGAACAACTGAGTTTTCCAAACGTAAATCCGTAGATACAAGATAGATTTTTTTTGATTGCTCAAAGTAATCATCATGTTCAGCAATATAACGGCTATCATTATCATCTAAAAAGTAGCTTATCCTGTCATCATCTGCTGTGAGCAACCCCTGTATTCCGTTTTCCGAACTCATTAAACCATCCACAGCATCCGAACTACCCGCAAAGTTTTGCAGACGGATTACTGTATCTATGCATTCTTCACTACCTGTAATTTCAATTAACTGTTTTGTTACGGTTGTATAATACTCAACAGCTTCAGAGGATGTAGTATTTGCCAAGTTTCCCTGATCACTCATATTATGAAAACCGAATTTCAACCAGTCAGCATTGTCTTTAAAATCTTGCTGAAATTTATGCGTACAGTTTAACAGGTTGAAATCGTCATTTTGATAAAAACAGTAAAAGCTGAATACTGCTCCATATTCTTCATGCAGCTCTTTACAATACGCTAACATGTCATTATCAAAAACAGATTCATATGTGTCCTGATTTTTCGTCAAATCCTCAAACAAACTAATCGTATCATCAAATGACATGTGAATATATCCACCATCCGGTGCCGATGGGGAACTTGTATAATTGTACACTGTGAAACCTGTATATGCCAACAAGACTAATATTATTCCTGTAATAATAATCTTTACAATTATCTTTTTCATTTTGGAACCTACCTAATTTTTTGTAATTTTAAGGTACACCTTAACCGGGAAATTTTTCACAAAATTTTTTACTTTTAAAAACCTTTTTCTTCCCTTTGTATATTCCTTATTGCTTTCAACCAGCTTTGTTGATAAAAATTTTCTCATTTTCGGCTGAACCCAATGAGATTCCTTACCATCCTTAACAACAACTCTGTCACGCATTTTCAAATATACAGGTGAATCCAGCTCAGGTATTGCGCCCATAGTTAAAAATGCATGCGAATTGTAACAATGGCTAAGATGACAATAACCCATTGCCTCAAACTTAATCGGCTTATTAATGTATTCAAAAATATTCTGTCCACCATATGTGTAATAACATGGCTTTAGTATACCTGTCACAAGATTCAGATAACCGGTCCAATCTCCTGCATAACAAAATTCTTTTCTCTTTACACCGAATGTAGACATCTTAAACCTAAACATATCAGAATCAAAAGAACCCCACGTTTTAATATATTCTTCTTTTGATAAATCTGTGAGTATCGGAATTGCTGTCTTTGACGCATCTCTTGCAACTGTAACATGACATACTGCCCCAACGTTATCCAGACACACCTGTTTAATCTCATCTATCTTGTCTATCAATCCATCATGTGGTGTTATCTCTAATGAAAATGATGCTCCTGCATCATACATTCTTTTAATGTTAGCAAAAAACTTATCCATCATATTAAGCCGCAACAATTCTTCATAATGAAACGAAAACTTAAAAGAAAGTCTCTCCAGGTATTCTTTGGGGAATTTCGCAATAGCCTCAAAACGCTTTGTAATCGTACCATTTGTAATAATCATTACGTAATGTCCCTGCTTTAAAATATTATATATGATATCAACCATTTCAGCCGGAATTAATGTTTCTCCCAGTCCACATATATTAATATGGCAGACACCGCCTAATCTTTCCTGAGATAAAACTTCACCAATGATTTCCGGAGAATATTTTAATTTTGGTAATTCTTCATTCCATTTGTTTTCCTGAGTAATATAACAATATTGGCAACGCAAATTACATTTCGTCGCTGTATATGTGCAGTCTATAAATCGTTTTACCTTATCCATTTTGTCCTCCTGTTTATGAACCAGAATACCTTAACTTATACATCTTTATTAGAATTTTATAATTAATCGCTGTCATAACAGCACTTAATTTAAATACCATACTAACATAACTACAAAAAATAATCTTATCCAAATTCTGGCGTATATCAACTACAATCTTACGTATCAGTTTTTGATCATATTTTTGGTTCTTCCCCATAGATACAATTATAGCCATTTCTTCTATCATTCCGTAATTAATAATTTCCTTTTTCAAGGCTGGAAACTGTGCTACCAATTTTTTTCTGTATGACATATACATATTGTATGACACAATACGTTCTTCATTGAATCCGCCTTTGCTCATAGTGGTTGCAGCCTGTATATAATGATATTTACATCCGGAACATACAGATATTTTTTTTGAATGTAGTACCGCCTGAAGAACAATGCTGTAATCTTCACCTATGATATTTCCTTTAGGAAAATTCACTTTATAAAAAACTTCTTTTTTATATAATTTGTTCCATGCATATGTCATCACTTCGCTACGTTTGTGAATAAAGGAAATCGCCTGTTCAGGTGTCAGCACATCTCCGGATTTCAGTGGAAAATCTATATTATCGGAATGATTTCCATAATCCATAAAAAAGCCAATACTGGCGATATCCGAATTATTTTTTAAAATATTATCCATCAAACATTGATACATGTCTGGTTCTATCCAATCATCTGCATCTACAAAACCAATATAGTCTCCCGTTGCATTTTCCACGCCGGTTTTGCGAGCCTGAGGCAACCCTTGATTTTTCTTATGTATTACTTTGATTCGCGAATCAACAGCTGCATACTTATCAGCTATATCTCCGCTTGAATCTTTACTTCCATCATCTATAACTAATATTTCAAGGTTTTTATATGTCTGGTTAATGATACTTCTTAAGCAACGTTCAATATCTTTTTCAACCTGATATGCAGGCACAATAACACTAATCATCATTTGTAGTTCTCCTCTCATGAATCCTCTTTAACAAGTCCCACAAAGGTTTACTATCCTCTTCAAAATTTTTTATAGAGTATTCAACATTCGATATATTTGTTAAATATTCCAATTGTTGTTCAAGCTCATTTTTTTCTGCAAATTGCACATAATCAATATCATGCAATTGATTAAACACACCCCGTACTTTATGTGATGAATTATCAAATGCAAGGCAAGGCGTAGATGTTATAATTGCAAAAATCATTCCATGTAACCTATCTGTAATAACCAATCCTGCTTTACGATATTGCGATAGTTTTCTGTTCAAAAAAAATTTTCTTGCATATACAGGAAATTCACAGTGTTCTCTTGTCATAGAAATTGTTTTGGTATGATATCCATTTTTATCAAGAAATTTCTGAATTCTCTCTTTGGTTATATCATCCAACACACGTTCTCTATCATTTCTAAAACAGAGTACAACTTCTTTATTTGACATCCTGTCTTTTGGGAAATCCAATCCCAAAACCATATCAGGAACTAAATATATATTCTCTTTTTTTTCAGGTAACCATTGCCCCGTAACAAACTCATATGAATTTTTTTCCCTCAGACAGATGTATAAATGCTTATGTTCCAAAAAGTATTTTTTTGATTGGGACATAATTTTTTTATCTTGAAAAAATATAGTCTGCGGAAATACTACAATATGATTTTCAGGATACGTCTCCAATATCTCTTCTGTATATTTTTGAAATACCGGCCATATATCACCCAAAAAACCACCGCCTGATATTATCAGAATGTCGTTATCTGAAATATGTGATTGTAAGAATTGCTTCCAGTTCTCATAAAAATTAACTGAAATTTCAAAAACACGTCTATCTGGGAAATTTTTTTTCAAATACATCAACGATGAATACGCAATTGCGTGATCTCCATAATTAACGTATTGTGGAGATAGCAGTAATAGGACTTTGTCACCCTTAAAAAAAATCAATTTAAAAAAAGTTCCTAAATTCATAAACCATTCAATCAATTTTTTTAAATTCTTCATACTATACTCCTTAAACAAATAATGTTTTTTCAATCAGGCAACTATGTATAAAAATCCTTAAGTACTTTACTTAATGAGACGTAGCGTTTGCAAAGCTGATTGACGTGGGTGTTTATAACTGAAAAGTCTCTTCAGATTTTTTCAAGAATATATAGAGTTTCTTTTCTTCGAGGAGGGTAGTTGGGGAATGGAGATTAATAATTACAATAAATCGTTTGATTTTGCACAAAATATAAGTTAAAATGTGCGATTTCATTGACTTATATAAAAAAATCGACCATAATATTCAAGAGGAGGTGTATACGATGCTAGAGATATCAGCAACTGAGTTTAAAACAAATTTTGGGCATTATTTGGATTTAGTTTCCACAGAAGATATTTGGGTTACTAGAAACGGAAAGTATGTTGTACGTTTAGTCAATCCTAATGTTTCCGCTGTTGACGCCATTTCGGGCATATTAAAAGGAAAAATATCCGAAGATATTGACAGACACAGTATAAGAGACGAAAGGTTTTCACATAATGAGATTGATGATTGACACAAATATAATTCTTGATGTTTTTCTTGAAAGAGAATCCTTTTATGAACAGTCAAAGGAGATTCTTACCATGTGTGAAAATAAAGATATATATGGATTTGTATCTGCTTCCACAGTCACGGATATTTTTTATTTGGTTCGTAAGGCGTTAAACAGCACTGATGAAGCATATAAAGCACATGGAAATATTCTTAATATTGTAACAAGAAACAAAAAGAATTTTATAATATTTGGAATTACACTTTACTCACCGGAAGAGATTATAGAAATTATAAAAAAATAGTAATATTATTTTATCTCCACTCTATTTTTATGGGGTGGAGATTTTTTACAAAACAAATAGAAATTAATACGATTACATTGACTCTTTAATTAAAAACGACTATACTTCTATTACACTTAAAATTATGTTTGTTATTAAATTAAGTTATAAAATTGACCAGTTATAAAGCTGGCGATTGAGGCGGCACAGGAACGGGAGTGATAGAAATGAAAATGAAATTGGCAACAGGCATACAGAGCTTTGAAAAAATAAGAACGAAAAATTTATTTTATATAGATAAAACAGAATTTATAAAAAATTTTGGAAAGACATTGAATATGAATATGTTAGAGTGTTTCTTTTCGTTAAAATATGCAGGACGTAGTGATTTGTTCGAAGAATTATCTGTCTGGAAAGATGAGGAGTATCGGGAGTTACAAGGGACATTTCCGGTGATTAATTTAAGTTTTGCGGATGTGAAAGCTACTACTTTTGAAGAAGCAAGGTATACAATTTATCAATTATTGACAGATGTATATATTGAATATATTGATGTTTTGAAAGAAATGGATTTATCAGATCAAGATAAGAATTATATTCGCCAAATTGACCGACAAATGTCAGACGATATTGCTAAAAATAGTATGAAGAAATTATCTTCATTTCTTTCTAAAAAAGAAAAAAAGGGAGTTATTATTCTTTTGGACGAATATGATACACCTCTTATCGAAGCCTACACCCATGGTTACTGGAAAGAAATGACAGAATTTATGCGTGGATTTTTTAATGCTACTTTTAAGTCAAATACAAGTCTGTATCGGGGTGTGATGACGGGAATTACCAGAATAAGCAAGGAGTCGATGTTCTCAGACCTAAATAATTTAAAAGTTTGTACAACTACTTCAAAAGAGTATGCAACCTGTTTTGGATTTACTGAGGAAGAAGTCTTCGCTTCAATGGATGCGTATGGCTATGGCGAACAAAAAGATGCGGTGAAGCGTTGGTATGACGGTTTTATCTTTGGTAATCAGAAGGATATGTATAATCCCTGGTCGATTATCAATTTTTTAACGTATGGAAAATTGGATAATTATTGGGTAAATACCAGTGGAAATGGTTTGGTAAATCAGCTTATACAAAAGGGAAGTGGAAAGATTAAGGAGCAGATGGAGAGTTTGTTGGTGGGAAAATCCATTTTTGTACCTATAGAAGAGGAGATTATATATAATCAATTGGATTATAGCGAGGAAGCTATTTGGAGTCTTTTACTTGCAAGTGGATATCTTAAGGTAAAGCAGGTAACAGAAGAAGATAATGATTTTGGCGGAATTGAGAGAATTTACGAGCTGGCATTGACAAATGTAGAAGTGATACAGATGTTTGCTAAATTTATCAGAGGATGGTTTCATAATTCAAACGTAGAAAGCACATACAACGAATTTGTGCAAAATCTTATGCAAAATAATTTAAAGAAAATGAATAGATTCATGAATAAAGTTGCATTGGAGACAATCAGTTCTTTTGATACGGGAACAAAACCGTCTGAATATACAGAACCAGAACGATTCTATCACGGCTTTGTTTTGGGATTGTTGGTGGAATTAAAGAATAAATATGAAGTGTTGTCGAATAGAGAAAGTGGTTATGGACGTTATGATGTTATGCTTGTACCTAAGGATATGAAAGAAAATGCATATATATTTGAGTTCAAAGTATATGAACCTGATGATGAAAAAACACTTGAAGATACTGTAAAGGCTGCACTACAGCAGATAGAAGACAAGAAATATGTGACATCCCTTCTGGAAAAAGGCATACCGAAAGAAAATATTTATTGTTATGGTTTTGCATTTGAAGGAAAGAAAGTATTGATAGGGAGCGATAGAAATGAAAATGAAATTGGCAACAGGCATACAGAGCTTTGAAAAAATAAGAACGAAAAATTTATTTTATATAGATAAAACAGAATTTATAAAAAATCCGCGACGCTTTGGAAAGACCTTAAATATGAGTATGTTAGATTGTTTCTTTTCGCTTCAATACGCAGATCGTGGTGATTTGTTTAAAGGTTTGTCTATTTGGAAAGAGAAAGAATACAGACAGTTGCAAGGAAACTATCCGGTGGTAAATTTAAGCTTTGCAAATGTAAAATGTACGGATTTTGAGAGTGCATGCAAGTTGATTTGTCAAAATATTGCAAATGCCACGCGCCCTTATGCAGATTTGAAAAAAAACAAAAACGTAGATGATGCAGATCGACGTTTTTTAAAGCAAATAGATATAGACATGCCAAACCATGTTGCAGTACAGAGTATACAAGTGTTATCTTCTGTCTTACAGTCTTATTATGGCAGGAAAGTGATTATCTTGCTGGACGAATATGATACCCCTCTTATCGAAGCCTACACTCATGGTTACTGGAAAGAAATGACAGAGTTTATGTGTGGATTTTTTAATGCTACTTTTAAGTCAAATTCAAGTCTGTATCGGGGTGTGATGACGGGAATTACTAGAATAAGCAAGGAGTCTATGTTTTCAGACCTAAATAATTTAAAAGTTTGTACAACTACTTCAAAAGAGTATGCCACCTGTTTTGGATTCACTGAGGAAGAAGTCTTTGCGTCAATGGATGCGTATGGCTATGGCGAACAAAAAGATGCGGTGAAGCGTTGGTATGACGGTTTTATCTTTGGTGATCAGAAGGATATGTATAATCCGTGGTCGATTATCAATTTTTTAACGTATGGAAAATTGGATAATTATTGGGTAAATACCAGTGGCAATGGGCTGGTAAATCAACTTATACAAAGGGGAAGTAGAAAAATTAAGGAGCAGATGGAGAGTTTATTGGTAGGAAAATCCATTTTTGTACCTATAGAAGAGGAGATTATATATAATCAATTGGATGACAGTGAGGAAGCTATTTGGAGCCTTTTGCTTGCAAGCGGATATCTGAAAGTTTTACAAGTGATAGAAGAAGATAATGATTTTGGTGGAATTGACAGGACTTATGAACTGGCATTGACAAATGTGGAAGTAGTGCAGATGTTTGCTAAATTCATTAAAGGATGGTTTCGAAATAAAACAACTTCTGAAAATTATAATGCTTTTCTGCATTGTTTACGACAACATGATATAGATGGCATGAACGAATATATGAATGAAGTGGCGATTAGAGTGTTTAGTTTTTTTGATGTTGCAAATAATGATAACACAATGCAAAAAACTGAGAATTTTTATCATGGATTTGTACTTGGACTATTAGTGGAATTGCGAAAAGAGTATGAAGTAATCTCTAATAGAGAAAGCGGGCTTGGACGCTATGATGTAATGCTTGTTCCGAGAGATTTGAAAAAAGATGCATTTGTCTTTGAGTTTAAAGTATTTCGCCCAAGCAAAGAAAAAACACTTGAAGATACTGTAAGGGCTGCACTACAGCAGATTCAAGATAAGAAATATGTTGTAGCCCTTTTAGAAAAGGGCATACCGAAAGAAAATATTTATTGTTATGGTTTTGCGTTTGAGGGCAAGAAAGTATTGATTGGGGAGTAAAATTTACGTTTAACGTTACTTTTTTGTAAACCTGAATATTTTACCGGCATCATTTACCGGCAAATTAACCATATAATTAAGATACATTTCCACCACCTCGTCTGCATTGCCGCTGTCGATGATACTTTTAAGCATACGGATTCCCTCATCTTTGCGGCCGAGATGGAAGAGACGAATAGCTTCTCTGAAGTTACCCCTGTTTTTTAGGCGTGAAAGTCTTGCAGTTTCAGGCAGACACTCTAAAACTTCATATATAGCTTTCACTTCGTTGACTCCTGCAACCTGCACAATTCCCATATACCTGAGTGCGAGGTCATCAGGAGACGACATACGGTCAATCGTATCCTTAGAAACCAGCATGGCTGTATGATATTGCTTGGTTAGAGATTCAAGTCTTGAACTTAAATTTACCGTGTCGGAGATAACAGTGCCTGAAAGTCGCTCATTTTCACCAACGATACCGATTCTTGCCATACCGGTATGAACTCCGATACCGATATTTATATCGCTAATATTAAGAGATTTTGCGGTTTCGGGATTCAGAACGATTTCCCTGTAAAGTTCAATTCCGCACATAACCGCATCATCAGGTATTTCAAATAAAGCCATAACCGCATCACCGATATATTTATCCACAAATCCATTGTATTTGCGGACAATAGGTCCGGCAATTCCGTAGATTATATTTACAAATTCAAAATTTTCCTTAGCAGTCATGATCTCAGAATTAATCGAGAATGAACGGATATCGCAGAAAAGTACAGTCAGTTCTTTACTTTCAGCATCTCCCAGCTTCAAATCAGTAATCTTTTCTTTCCCGAGGAGTTCGCGGAATTTTTCAGGAACAAATTTATAATAAAACTTTTCAGTTCTGTCTTTTTCGTTGAACAGTTCTTCCATATTTTGTGCCATCATATTAACCTGTGAGCAGATTTGTCCAAGCTCGTCATTGGATTTGTAATCTGCCCTTGCTGAAAAATCACCGCCTGCAATGCGTGATACAATACCCGTCGTATTTTTGATTGTTGTCGAAATACGGATGGTAAGAAGAACAATAATGGTAATAATGGCCACTGACTGAAAAATTACGGACTTTAATATACGGTCAAAAATCTCTTCACGTTGATGACGAAATACAATATTATCAGTTTTTACCTTCAGATAGGCGTTCACATTACCGTTTTTATCATATATTTTGCCTATGGCATAAAGACCGTCATAATTGCTGTCTGATAAAAAGTAATTACTTGTATTTTGAATGATTGAAATACGTCCCGAAAATGATTCCTCGGGTGTTATTTCAGTCAGTGTACTTCCGGGAATGTATGTATTATCAGAACCGGCGATAATAGAGGCAGTTGAATCTGTCTGGCGTTTTATAATATAACAAGTGTAGAGTTCGCTCCATTTACTTTGATTGTTGGAGCTTATCCTGTCAAGATTTTTTTTAAGTAAATGGTACACTTGATTAGTATCAGTGCCGAGTGTCTTCATGTTTGAAAAATCAAAGTCATCAAATGTCATTGCTCCCAATTCGCATACGGCAGACAATTCAAGATTGATTTCTTCAATTCTTTGTTTTTCAGATAAATCAAAAATTCTGAAAAATATAATGACAGATAAAATAGCAAGAATTGGGACAGCAAAGCAAAGCTGTTTAAATAACAGCCCTTTTTTTCGTATGATGATGTTTATGATAAGACCGATGATTCCCAAAATCAAAAAAATCAGACATATCAGTACGAAATAAATGCTCAAAATATTTGCAGCCGGCATCTTGAATGTGACGTCTAATTCATGGAAAGTACCGTCGGTATCAATGAATAATTTATTGCTTGTCATGACTATAAGTTGATTGTTGTAGGTTTCCAATTGTACAATATTTCCGTCATGCTCAGGCAATGGATATTTTTTTAAACCCCCATTTTCCAACCGGCAGACAGTGTCATTTTGACAGCCTGTTATGGCATAGGTTATATCACCACACTGGATAATCTGCCCGGGAAGGTCAAAATTCTCATAATCAGTGAATGGTTTGCTGCACTGGAAAACAGGCTCACTGAGAGGCTGGTTAAACATGGTCTTATAGCAGCTTCCGTCACTTTTTACAAGAAAGAAAAATCCGTCAGATACATATACTGAACCGACGAAGGTTCCGTTTTCGTCAGTTTCATAGGGGTCGCTGATGGAGAGATTACCGGTTGTGGTATCTAATTCATATAATCTTGTGACTTCATCGTCAACGTAGGCAAAGTGAAGGACGCCTTCATAATAATTTATATTGCTCATGCGCGGAGCACGTACGTGTGCGGCGTTATCATAATTAATGGTGTAGACAGTGTCTATATATGTAAGCTCTGAAGAGAGCTTCAAAATCTTTTCACTTTTAAGTCGCGTAAAATCATCAGTCCACACAGAAACGGAGTAATAAATATTGCCGTCATCGCTGAGTGCAATATCATTTCCCTGAAAATCTTCGTCCAAATCTTTGGTCTTCAACATATGGTCCAGATCGATTTCTTTTACATATTCTGTTTTTCCGGTATTAAGATTCATGAGTTTAAAAAATTTAAGGTCATAGCTCTGGTCACAGATAAGGAGCCTGCCGTTCTGGTTCGCTGAGACATGAGTCAGAGAATGAGCACTATATTCACGGATTATATTAAAACTCTCATCAATCATAATGACGGGATCAAGCAAAGTGAGGAAAACCAGGGAAGACACTATCATGAGCAAATACCATCTCGCTTTTCCAAATATTTTATATATAATTAGTTTAAAATTTGTTTTATTCTTCATATCCCAAAATTCCTCCGCAACAGTATATATTAATTTAATATTGATTTATGACGTTTGTCAAGTTATGAGACAAAATCGTTAAAACGAGGTTGAAAAAATATTGATTAAACGATATGATATCAGAGTAAGTATTTGTAGGAAGGGATAGTTTTTTTATGCAGACACAATTCTCAAGAACCCGGTTGCTGCTGGGCGAAGAAGCAATGGAAAAATTAAAAAAATCAAGGGTAGCCGTATTTGGTATAGGCGGAGTGGGCGGTTATGTTTGTGAAGCACTTGTAAGAAGCGGTGTTGGAGCGTTTGATCTGACAGACAGTGATACGGTATCACTTACAAATCTTAATCGTCAAATTATTGCAACGCACAGTACCATAGGCAAACCCAAAGTGGATATAATGAAGGAGAGAATGCTTGATATCAATCCGGATGTTATTGTAAATGTGAAAAAATGCTTTTTCCTTCCTGAAAACGCATCTGAATTTCAGTTTGAAGAATATGATTATGTCGTAGATGCAGTGGATACGGTTACGGCAAAGATAGAGCTTATCATGAAATGTAACGAGATGAATATTCCTGTTATAAGCAGTATGGGTGCGGGAAATAAACTTGATGCAAGTGCATTTAAGGTTGCTGATATATATAAGACAAAGGTATGTCCTCTTGCAAAGGTTATGAGACGTGAGCTGAAAAAAAGGGGGATACAAAAGCTTAAGGTTGTGTATTCGGAAGAAGAACCTATAAAACCGTCAGGTGAAAATTCTGAAGAATGTCCTCCGGGAAGAAGAGCAGTACCCGGGAGCGTGGCATTTGTCCCGTCGGTTGCAGGGCTGATTATAGCAGGAGAAGTGATAAAAGATTTGATGGGCTAGGAGGTCAATATGTATAGTAATCAGAAAAAATTAATAGCAGCTTTAGCTATAACAAAGGTGAAAATCTGGATATGGGGAGCCTTGACTATTATGGTTTTTATGGCCATTATACAGACTTTTATAGATGGTACATATAAGAAAAATTTTGTTTCGTTTATGGTTTTTGCCATCTTTTTCGGGGTATTCTGGTATCTGAATTTTAATAAGAAAAGCCGTCTTGATAAGGTTGAACGAATTGATAACATATTTAGAAATGATGATGATGGTGTAATGGATTTAGAACAGCTTGCAAATGCCTTAAATTATGACAATAAGAAAATCGAAAAATGTGTAATGTATCTTATAAGTAAAAGATATCTTATAAATTGCAGATTTGATGATAATGACAGAAGAAAAATAATTTTCAGGGATGTAAATGTAAAAGAATCGTATGATTTGGCATCGGCAAACTGCCCTTCATGCGGAACATTAGTCCAAGCCAGACCAAATCATACGGTAAAATGTCCGGCATGTGGAAGAATGATAAAGTTATAAATTGAAAGGATGGATTGTAAAAATGGAAAAAATGATTACAAATGACTTAGTTTACATAGGAGTAGACGATACAGATTTGGATTTATTTGAAAGTCAGTATATTGTGCCAAACGGAGTGTCTTATAATTCATACCTGATAAAGGATGAAAAGATTGCAATTATGGATACTGTAGATGAAAGAAAGACGGATGAATGGTTTGAAAAATTAAAAGATGCTCTGGGAGAGGGAGAGCCGGATTATCTTATAATATCTCATATGGAGCCTGATCATGCAGGCAGCATTAAGAAGGTTTTTGACGCTTATCCAAATATGAAACTGGTGGGAAATGCAAAGACGTTCCAGTTCCTTTCACAGTTCTACACACTTGATGTTTCAGACAGAACCGTTACGGTGAAAGAGGGAGATGTATTAGAGCTCGGACAGCACAGTCTTAGATTCATCATGGCACCGATGGTACACTGGCCGGAGGTAATGGTCGAGTATGATGAAAAAGATAAGATATTGTTTTCAGCTGACGGTTTTGGAAAATTTGGTGCGATTGATACGGATGAAGACTGGGCATGCGAGGCAAGGAGATATTATTTTAATATTGTGGGAAAATATGGCGCGCAGGTGCAGGCATTGCTTAAGAAGGCATCAACTCTTGAAATCAAAACTATTTGCCCGCTTCATGGTCCTGTATTGAAAGAAAACCTTGAATACTACATAGATAAATATAACACATGGAGCAGTTATACGCCGGAAGATAAAGGGATTTTGGTGGCAAGCGCTTCCATCCATGGCAATACTAAGAAAGCGGCATTAAAATTAGTTGAGAAATTAGAAGCAGCAGGCGTGAAAGTTGCGTTTACTGATTTGACAAGAGATGACATGGCAGAAGCCATAGAGGACGCTTTCCGATATGACAGAATGGTGCTTGCCTGTGCAACCTATGACGGAGGATTATTCCCTTGTATGGAAACATTTCTGGCAGAATTAAAATCAAAAAATTACCAGAAGAGAAAAGTTGCATTTATCGAAAATGGAACATGGGCACCTATGGCGGCGAAGCATATGAAAGCAGTATTTGAGACTATGAAAGATATTACATTAACAGAGTCTGTTGTTACCATACGTTCAACATTAAATGAGACTTCAGAGGCGCAGCTTGATGAGCTGGTAAAAGAAATTAAAGAATAATAAATAAAAATCCACCGTCTGTTATGATACACAGCCGGTGGATTTTTGATGTCTAATTTTATAAAATGCCTTCATTATTTTGAGTTTTCATCTATCATATTCTGTATCGCTTCTTGACTGATAGCCCCAAGCTTCTTTTTATGCTCTTTTGGCAATTCGTCAATATAAATAGGTTTGCCGAATTCTATTGTAACATCAGCACTTCTGATTTTTGGAAATTGCTTTTCTAAAATGGATGACGTATTTGTCATAGCTACGGGAACAACAGGACAACCGCTTTTCTGGGCTATCTTAAAGCTTCCTTCCTTGAAGGCAGCCATTTCGCCTGTCTTAGAACGTGTTCCCTCAGGAAAAATAAATATTGACCATCCTTCCTTTACAAGCTCGGCCCCTTTATTGATGGTTTGTAGTCCCTGCCGTACATCTTTCCTGTCAATAAAGAGACAATTCATATAATACATCCATACATTGATAAAAGGCACTTTCTTTATCTCTTTTTTTGAAACATATCTGATAGATGTCGGAATAACAGCACCTGAAAGCACAATATCAAAGAAACTGTTGTGATTACCTACATACAAAACAGCACGGTCATCAGGGATATTTTCCAATCCCTTAACGGTATAACGTGTTCCTGACAAAAACAGAAAAAATTTGAACAGGTACCTTACGATAAAGCAAGCGATATTTGTTCTTGTTTTTTTACTAAACAATCCTACAATAATTTCAATAAGATAAGCAGGAATGCTAAGGATGAAAAAAATGAGTAAAGAAAATAATACTAAAAAAGTTCTAAACATGTCGTGCCTCCGGGGGGATAAATTTTATTTAATTAATATACGACTTCAGCGTATCAGCATCTTCATTAAGAGCATTTACAAGGGAATTGATATTTTCAACAATCTGCTGGTTCTGTTCGCTGCCCGCATATGTTGTACTTGCATGGGCAGTGACCTCCTCAGTAATTGCGGAAATGGTCTGAATACTGTTTACAATTTCCTCGTTTGCATTTGCGAGCTTTGTAACAATTACATCCATGCTTTCCGAATGCTTGTTAATCTCGTCTACACTTACCGAAATAAGTTTAAAGCTCTTTGCAGTTTCTACGGCACAGCTGCTTTCTTCCACGCCGGTTTTTAAAAGATTGCTGATTGTTTCTACCATAACCTCAAGTTGTGAAGAAATCTCAAGAATCAGGCGGTTAATATCTTCTGTAGCAGTTGTAGTCTGACCGGCGAGATTAGAAATCTCTGAAGCAACAACCGCAAAACCTTTACCTGCATCTCCGGCTCTGGCAGCTTCAATGCTGGCATTCAATGCAAGAAGTGAGGTCTGGTCAGCTACATTATTAATCAATTCTGTAATAGAATTCATCTGAGAAGTAGTATTCTGGAAAGTCTCAAGTGCCAATGCAACATCCTTGCCGGCGTGGTCAACCTGCTCTGTAAGTGAATCCATCTGTGTAATGAGTCTCTGACCTTCATAAACTGCATTGGCAGTAGTCTTCACATTATCATTGATTTCAAATGCGGCAGCCTGGACATCATTTACATAGTCCTGAATATCTTTAGTCATAACAAGCTGATGTTGTACGGCTTCAGCAGACTCAGAGGTGCCGGTGCTTACCTCGTTCATACTTAACAATGTCTGGTCAACAGATTCTTTCAGCGATGTCATGGCAGATGAAATATCTGTGACAGTGGAAGTAACATCACCGGACACTGTAAGTATTTCATCTAATAGTTCTTTAGTCTTATTCTGTTCTATTGTAAGACGTGAAAGCCTTATATCCTGAAAACGTTGTGTAGCTCTTGCTACAAGAATAAGATATGCAGCAATAAATCCGAGAAGAAGCACACGCATTGATAACGCTGTGATTCTTTCAGAACTTTCTACATGTCCGCCTGCAGCCTGAATCACAAAATAAATAATATTCTCAACAGCAACTCCGATACTTACAAGTGACGTGTATTTTACATCACTGTATAACGTAACAATAATCAGCATAGGAACAGCATACAAAAATACCATTTCAATCGTCGAAGTGAAAAGTATAAAAGTATATGCCAGTGCAAAACCGGTTCCTATAACATGTTTGATAACTGCAGATTCCTTGTCCCTGCCGTAAAACAGCCAGCACAAAACGATTGGCATTACACTGAGAATAATTGTAACCAGACCAATCGGAAGTTTCACATTTTCCTTAAACGTAAGTGTAAGATAGGTAATGGCAATTAACCCGCAAACAGCCGTCAGACCGATTGAACCAAGCAGGTTTGCCATAGATAACTCAGAAAGTGATGCGATACTTTCTAACTCTGAAGATGACATTTCGTCAATTTTTTTGCCTTTTAGTCCCATAAAAACCCTTCCTTCCGTAAAAATATAAAAACCCTATACGCATATAATTATAACATTAATACTACCAAATGTCATTAAAAAACTGGGTAGTAATGCCTTATTTATTGTATTATGATTAGAACATTATAAGAAAATATTGCAAATCAAAATCATCTGTGATACTCTACACATGAGCGGTATTCGGAAGAAACTGCATCAGATGATAGTGCGTGCCGCACCGGCAATAAAGGAGGTGCTGCCATGCAGATAGGATTTATTGGTGCCGGTAAGGCGGGATGTTCGTTAGGTAAATACCTTATTGAAAAAGGAATGACCGTGACCGGCTATTATAGCAGAACCGTAAAGAGCGCTGAGGAAGCCTCGGAGTTTACGGGAACAATGCTGTTTGATTCGATTGAAGACATAGTATCAGCGAGTGATACCCTATTTATCACCACATCGGATGATGCGATATGTGAAGTGTGGGATTACATTGCGAAGTATTCTGTCGGTGACAAGATAAGAGATAAGATTATATGCCATTGTAGTGGCTCATTATCATCCGTTGTATTTTCAGGAATAGAGAGTACGGGGGCATCCGCCTGCTCTATTCATCCGATGTTAGCATTCAGTAACAGGTTTTCTTCGTACCAACAACTTTATCAGACAATATTTACCATCGAAGGAATGGATAAAGCAGTGGAAAACATCCGGGGTTTATTTGAAGAACTTGGAAATAAGGTGTTCAGAATAAGGACGGAGGAGAAAGAGAAATACCATTGTGCGGCTTCCATTGTGAGCAACCAAATGATAGGATTGTATCAGATGGGAATTGATTTGCTTAAACAGTGCGGTTTTGAAGAAAAAGATGCTGTAGTGCTGGTGGGTCCACTCGTTAAGAATAATATAAATACATTGCTGGAAAAAGGCAGTATTGAAGCTCTTACGGGGCCGGTTGAGAGAAATGATATCGGTACGGTAAAAAAACACTTAGATGCATTATCGGAAGACGATTTAGAAATATACAGACTTCTGGCGAAAAAATTAGTGAATATATCAAAGAAAAAGAATAAAGACAGAGATTATACGGAAATTTATAAATTATTGAATGAGAAAGGAATATAGAATATGAAAAATACAGTTATGACATTTAAAGAAGCAAAAAATAAAGGGGAAAAGCTCACTATGCTTACGGCGTATGATTATTCCACGGCAAAGTTTATAGACGAAGCCGGCATAAACAGTATACTTGTAGGTGATTCTCTGGGAAATGTTATGTTAGGATATGAGGATACGGTATCAGTTACCATGGAAGATATGATACACCACGGAGCAGCCGTTGCAAGGGGCGCAAAAAATGCACTTGTTGTGATAGATATGCCTTTTATGTCATATCAGACATCAGTATATGATGCAATGGTTAATGCGGGACGTCTTATGAAAGAGGGAAGGGCAAATGCCGTGAAACTTGAAGGCGGAATAGAGGTATGCCCTCAGATTAAGGCGATTACGGATGCCGGAATCCCGGTGTGCGCACATTTAGGAATGACACCACAGTCAATCAATGCATTTGGAGGCTTCAAAGTTCAGTGCAAGACTGAGGAAGCGGCAAAGAAGCTTATAGAAGATGCAAAGGCAGTGGAGGAAGCAGGAGCATTTGCTGTTGTACTTGAATGTGTACCGGCAAAATTAGCTGAAATAATAACTAAAACGGTAAATATACCTACGATAGGAATCGGAGCAGGAAACGGATGCGACGGTCAGGTGCTTGTATATCAGGACATGCTTGGAATGTTTTCAGATTTCACACCTAAATTTGTAAAAAAATTTGCAACAGTAGGTGAAGTGATGAAAGAAGCATTTGCTGAATATATAAAAGAAGTGTCAGACGGAACATTTCCGGGAAAAGAGCATGAGTATAAAATAGATGAAGAAGTATTAAAGAAAGTTATAGAATAAAAGGATGGGTAAGATAATGAAAGTAGCAGGTACAGTAAAAGAAGTCAGAGAACAGGTAAAAGAGTGGAGAAAAGAAGGACTTAGCGTAGGGCTTGTTCCTACAATGGGATATTTACATGAGGGTCACAAAAGCCTCATAGACAGAGCTGTAAAGGAAAATGACAGAGTCGTTGTGAGCGTTTTTGTCAATCCGACACAATTTGGTCCGAATGAGGATTTTGAGAGTTATCCAAGAGATATGGAAAAGGACAGTGCATTGTGCGAAGCAGCAGGAGCAGCACTTGTATTTCACCCTGAACCGGATGAAATGTATGTTGATGGTTATTCTACATTTGTGGACATGAATACACTTACCGGAGGACTTTGCGGAAAGACAAGACCTATACATTTCAGAGGAGTATGTACGGTTGTTTCAAAACTGTTTAATATCGTTACGCCGGACAGAGCGTACTTTGGACAAAAAGATGCACAGCAGCTCGCAGTTATAAAACATATGGTAACTGACCTGAATTTTGGTATAGAAATCGTGGGATGCCCTATTATCAGAGAGCAGGACGGTCTTGCAAAGAGTTCTAGGAACACTTACCTGAATGCTGATGAGAGAGCTGCGGCAACAGTGCTTAACAAAGCCCTTACAGAAGGAAAGAAGCAGATTGAAGCCGGTGAAAAAGATGCAGAAAAGGTGAAAAAAACAATAACCGGCATAATAGAGTCAGAGCCACTTGCAAAGATTGACTATGTAGAGATTGTAGACTGGAAGACATTAGAACCTGTAGAAAGCACAGGGGGCGCTATTCTTTGTGCAGTTGCCGTCTATATTGGAAAAACAAGGCTGATTGATAACTTTATCATAGAAAAGTAATTGAGAAAGGTTGGAAGATATGAATATTACGATGCTAAAGGGAAAAATTCACAGAGCTGTTGTGACACAGGCAGAACTTAATTATGTGGGAAGCATTACAGTGGACAGCGATTTGATGAAGGCAGCAGGTATTCTTGAATACGAAAAAGTGCAGATTGTAGATGTTGAGAATGGTAACAGATTTGAGACATATACGATAGCAGGAGAGCCGGGTTCTGGAATGATCTGCTTAAATGGAGCTGCTGCAAGACAGGTGCTTGTTGGCGATCACGTTATCATAATGGCATATTGTGATTTGAGTGCAGAGGAAGCGGGAAGCCATAAGCCGGGTGTAGTATTTGTAGATGAACATAACAAAATAGTGCGTACTGCTACGTATGAAAAGCATGGAGAATTATCTTAGATAACGGAGGTGGCCATATGCTGAAAGGTAAGACAGTTATTCTCGGAGTCACCGGAAGTATAGCTGCATATAAGATAGCGAATCTTACAAGCATGCTTGTAAAACTTCATTGTGACGTGTATGTTATTATGACAGAAAATGCGACGAATTTTATCAACCCTATTACATTTGAAACCTTGACGAATCATAAAACACTGGTGGATACATTTGACAGGAATTTTAACTACAATATAGAACATGTTTCATTGGCGAAGAAAGCAGATGTCGTGCTTGTTGCTCCGGCATCTGCAAACGTTATCGGAAAGATTGCGGGAGGAATTGCGGATGATATGCTTACTACTACGATTATGGCATGCAGATGCAAAAAAATCATATCTCCTGCAATGAATACTGCGATGTACGAGAATCCGATTGTGCAGGATAACATGAAGAAACTTAGGAGTTTCGGATATGAAATCATAGATGCAGATACGGGACTGTTAGCCTGCAAAGACGTTGGAATTGGGAAGATGCCTTCAGAAAAGGTGCTTCTTGATTACATTTTAAGAGAAATACGATTTGATAAGGATTTAGAAGGTAAAAATGTGGTGGTTACGGCAGGACCTACGATGGAAGCCATCGATCCTGTAAGATTTATATCAAATCATTCAACCGGCAAGATGGGATATGCGATTGCAAATGTGGCAGCGCAAAGAGGTGCGAAAGTTACCCTTATTTCAGGCAAATGCCATATAGAACCTCCGGCATTTGTGAATGTTGTAGATGTAATCAGTGCTGAGGATATGTTTAACGCAGTGAAGGATAACAGTGAAGATGCTGATATTGTGGTGATGTCGGCTGCCGTGGCTGATTATACTCCTGCCGTGACAGAGAGTGAGAAGATTAAGAAAATGGAAGGCGATTCAAAAATAGAATTGAAGCGCACGACAGATATTTTGAAATACCTTGGCGAGCACCGGAGAGAAGGACAGTTTTTGTGCGGATTTTCCATGGAAACGGAAAATATGCTTGAAAATTCAAAGGCGAAGCTTGAGAAGAAAAATATTGACATGATAATTGCAAATAATTTAAGAACTGATGGGGCCGGATTTGGAACAGATACCAATGTTATTACCATGATTACAAAGGAAAATGTCAAAGAATTTCCAAAAATGTCAAAAGAGGACGTTGCAATCAACATTTTAGACGAGATTTTGTTGCAAAGTAAAAATGCTTAAAGTATACTAGTAAGGTAGTGGTGTAAAAAATTGATATTTAATGTAGGAAGGGAAGGACACAGATTTTGAAAAATAACAGAATAATACTTGATACTTTAAGATATATAATTGCAGCGGCCGTTACGATTTGTATTGTTTTTTCAGTACGAAATCAGGCTTACGGTTATACTACAAAGATTGTAAACGTGACGAAGGATAAGCAGGTGGTTGATTCATTTTGTGGAGTGAAGGCGTATTATATTCTCGGACCAAGTGATACCGGATCTTATTGTTGTGCATATTATGTAAAGAGATTCTACGCAGCCCTTTACGGAGTTGAGGTTTCGAGCATTAATACCTATAGCGGACCACCGGTAGTTTCAGCAGTGGGAAAAGATGTAAAACTAGTGCAGGTGTCTGATCCGCAGCCGGGAGATATTATGCAGAACGTGACATGGACACATGTTGGAATTGTAAAGGGAGTGTCAGGCAGTACTGTTACTATTGCAGAGCAGAACTGGAAGTGGACAGGCAGTGACGGTAAGATTTATGCAAAGAAGAACCGCCAGATTAACAAGAATATGGCATATTTTTATAGATTATACATAAACGGTGTACCTGTTGCACCTGCAAAAAAAGGTATGGTAAGTCAGCCGGATGATAAAAAAGTATACATTTCATCGTTATACGGGGGAGCGAGCGTAAGAAGTTCAGCAAATGCTTCTGCAAAGCTGAAGGTTACTATCCCGTATAATAAGATATTTAATGTGACAAAGGTGAAAAATTCATCGGGCATAAAGTGGGGAAAGGTAAGCTATGCGGATAAAAACGGATGGGTTAGACTTGATGAAGCTACTTATGTCTGGGGCAGTACTCCAAAGACAGTAAAGGATACTACGCCTCCGGTACTTACGGATGTCCGGATAAAGGATGTTAAATGCAACAGTTACACGGTTGAGTGTAAGGTATCAGATGATACTGCTATTGACAGGGTACAGTTTCCGGTGTGGACGTCTTATGGCGGACAGGATGATCTTATGTCAGACTGGATAATTAATCCGGAGTGCTCAGGAAAGATAGCATCTGACGGAACGGTTACTTTTAAGGTTAAAAATACTATGCACAACAGTGAGTACGGCTATTATTATACGCATATATATGCATTTGATAAGCAGGGAAATTCAGTATGTGTGGCAGCACCTCTTACTGAGATGGGATATGCAAAAGGACTGAAGAAATCATTTACGGGATATCTTGTTGAAAATATTTCCGGAAAAGCGGTAACCGCGGGTAAGAAGGCAACTATATCTGAATATAACCGTGATGAAAGCCAGAAACTTAAATTTGTGAAACAGGAAAACGGATTTTATATCATAAGCGCACCTGCCACAAATAAGAGAATGGCACTACAGACTAATTCTGATGGCACGATGAGTGTGATTTTCAGAAAGAAAACAGATGCAGACGATGAGTATTGGCAGATATACGGCAAAGAAGGAAATTATGTTCTGAGAAACCGTACATCAAACACAGTGGTAATGGTCAAGGAAGAAAGCACGAAAACAGGTGCAAAATTAAGGATGAACGGTCAATGTGTAAGTAAATCCTTCCTATTTACAATTGAATATAAAAATAATTAAATAAAAGATTAAGGAGATTAATATGCGTTTTGGTAAAGGATATTGGAAGACATTTGAGAGCGGAATAGAACGGGAATGGGTTATTACGAATGGAATTGGCGGATACTGCGGCAGTTCCATAATAGGCGCCAATACCAGAAAACATCATGGCATGCTGATAGCAAGTCTTCATGCACCGGTTGAGAGATATATGATACTGTCAAAGATAGACGAGACAGTAAGTTTTTCTGACGCCTCATACAGCATTTTTGCAACCGCACGACCGGCAGGCAACGAAGAGGGACAAAAGCACTTACAGACGTTTATCTATGATGAACTTCCAAGTTATCTTTACCAGACCGAAGAAATGTTTATTACAAAAACACTTGCATTTGAGAGAGAGAAGAATACAATCGCCATTGGATATGATATTGTAAACGGATCAAAGCCTGCAAAAATCAAATTTACACCTTTATTTAATTTCAGGGAACATGGTAGTAAAAGTGAGAAGGCTGATTTAAAATTTGAGTGCAGTGTAAGTGACAATGAAATTCGTTTAGAGCACGAGAAACATAAGGATTTTCCTGTTAAATTCTATTTTTCTGAAGGAAGCGTCTTAAAAAGAGATAATATCTATGACGAGGAAATGCAGTATCAGACGGAAATTAATACGGGAAATACTGCTGTTGAAAATAATTTTACACCATATGATATAGTAATTGATATAAAGCCATATGAGAAAAAGAAACTGTCATTTGTATGTTCTGTTGAAGAGAATTATGCAAAAGATGCCTTTATATTGATTGATAGTGAAAGAAAAAGAATTGCAGAACTTAAGGAACAGGCGGGATATCAGGATGAGTTTGTAAACCGGCTTGTTCAGGCAGCTGACCAGTTTATTGTAAAAAGAGAATCTACCGGATATAAAACGGTTCTTGCAGGTCTTCCGTGGTTTACCGACTGGGGGAGAGATACGATGATAGCCCTTCAGGGACTTACTATGGTTACGAAGAGATTTGAAGATACCAGAGGAATTCTTAAGACGTTTGCTAAGTATGTGAAAAACGGACTGGTTCCGAATATGTTCCCGGATGAAGGACTGGAGCCGCTTTATAATACCGTTGATGCATCGATGTGGTATTTTTATTCTGTTGATAAATACCTGTCATATACCGGAAATGACAGTGATTATGCATTTATAAAAAATGAGATATATGATAGTCTGAAAGAGATTATAGAAAATTATAAAAAAGGGACTGATTTTTCTATATATATGGATGAAGACGGGCTTATCCATGCAGGCGGAGGATTTGATCAGGTTACATGGATGGATGTAAGAGTAGGCGAGTGGGTAGTAACTCCGAGACATGGAAAACCTGTAGAAATAAACGCATTATGGTATAATGCTTTAAAGGTAATGGAAAAGCTGTCTGAAAAATTTGGTGAGGATTCCCGTGAGTATGGAGAGCTTGCAAAAAAAGTGAAGAATTCGTTTAACGGGAAATTCTGGAATGAAGAGAAAAAATGTCTGTATGATGTTGTCAGTGATGAAGGAAATGATGATAAGATACGTCCGAATCAGATATGGGCGGTATCACTGCCATACACCATGTTAGACAGCGAAAAGGAAAAACGTGTAGTTGAGACTGTTATCAGTAAATTATATGCAAGTTATGGCCTTCGTAGTCTTTCTATGGATGATCCTGAATATAAAGGTGTATATAAGGGAAAATTAAGTGATAGAGACGCAGCATATCATCAGGGCACTACATGGGCATTTCCGCTGGGAGGTCTTGTTACGGCGTATGTTAAGGTGCATGGAAACTCAAAAGAGAGTATCGCGTATGCAAAAAAACTGATTGAACCGTTAAAAGATCATCTGATGGATGGATGTGTCGGCTCTATTGCAGAAATATTCGACGGAAATGAACCTGTTATTTCAAGAGGCTGCTATGCTCAGGCATGGAGTGTCGGTGAGATACTCAGGGCGTATGTGGAGGATATATATATCAATGAAAAGAGTAATTAATAAATTAATCGTACTGTTTCTCGTGTTTATCGGTACGCTCGTGTTTATGTTTTTTAAAGCGTATCAGGAGACTGATAAGGTTGCTGTTACGATGGGTAAAGCTTCGCTTCCAACGATAAGCATGCGTCAGTCAGACAGTTACATCAATATGCTCTACGGATATATGGAAGAGATGGAACCGTGGTATATGAGAAATTCCATCACACCGGTTCCTTCAGACGGAAAGGTGAAATTTACCGTCAATAATTGTGGCAATCTGATTACAAATGTAAAATATACGGTTTTTGATATGGACGGTGTGGAAAAATGCCGTGATATCGTGGTGGAAGACTGGAATTATACTGTTGAGACAACGGATGTGGAAATTGATCTGCATACTCTGCTTGCTGCTGATACTGAATATATTCTGATTGTAAATCTGGAGACTGACAGATATGAAAATATTCATTATTATACAAGGATAAACATGATAACGAATTCGTTATACAATGAGCAGCAGGAATTTGTCCGTTATTTCAGTGAAAGTACTTTTGATAAGACAAAAGCAGAAGAACTGATTTCATATATTGAACCAAATTCTTCTGAGGAGAACACAAATTTAGGAAAAGTTAATATTCATTCCAGCTTTCAGCAGCTTACGTGGGGCAATCTTTCACCTGAGAGGGTGTCTGAACCACAGATTATTTACAATGAGCTGCTCGGAGATATAGGAAGTTATACTTTAAAATACAAAGTACAGGCAAAGAATGATTTTGATACGGAGCAGTACTATAATGTGACAGAGTTTTTCAGAGTCAAAAAGACTGATACAGAGATGTATCTGCTTGATTATGAGAGAACGATGGAACAGATATTTGGTTCAGAAGGACAGAGTGTTACTTCCAGCCGTGTAAATCTCGGAATCGATTCGGATTTAGAGACCGGTTATGCAACCAACAAAGCCGGGACTTATATTGCATTTGAAAAAGAAAACTCATTATGGCTGATGGATACAAATGATAACATTATAACATCGGTGTTCTCGTTTTGTAATTCTGCTCTTGATGCAGATGCAAGGGATACCAACGATGAACATAAGATTAAGGTTATCGATGTCAGTGATAACGGAGATGTGGAGTTTTTGATATACGGATACATGAACAGAGGTGAGCATGAAGGACTTGTAGGAGTATCTTTGTATCAGTATACTAAAGCCACAAATCTTGTAAAAGAAACTTTATTCATTCCTTTTGCAAGGGAGTACCAGATTTTAAAAGAAACGATTGGAAAACTTTTGTATGTAAATTCATCGGATGTTATGTACATCATGCTGAATGACTGTATATATTCTATTGATTTGACGGGAAATGAATATGTGGAGATTATATCCGGATTAAAAGACGGATGCTATGCGATTAATAAAAACAATAACCTTATTGCATGGGAAAAAGATATGTCATCGGGTGGTTCTGATTCAATCATTGTGATGAACCTTGAAAACAATGAAGAATTTACCATTGATGCACAACCCGGAACAAAGATTAAGGTTGAAGGATTTCTGGGTGAAGATGTTGCGTATGGAATCGCTGAGGAATCAAGGATTGTGACAGACCAGAACGGAATTTGCGTAGTTCCTATGAGTAATCTTAAGATAGTAGATATGAAAGGAAATGAGCAGAAAAGCTATGTCAGGGAGGGATATTATTTTACGTCTTCCGAAGTAATAGGCAACATGATTAATCTTGACTGCGTACAATATGATGAAACGGGAACGGTATTACAAAGTACATCGGGTTATCAGATATTCGGAAATGATGAAGAGGAAGATGATACCGCATACGTAACGACGATTAATACAGACTTAAAGCAGCTTGAACTTGTTATCAATTTTGCAAAGAAGATAACTAAGGCAGGAAAGCTTAAGGTGAGATATCCTGTGGAGATTAAATTTGATGATACTAACACTTTAAGTCTCAGAAACCTTGTGTCTGAGAATAAGAGTTATTATGTATATGGTCGTGGAAAGGTATGCAGCATTTCAGATAATGTCGCTGATGCCATTATAGCAGCGGATAATGCTAATGGCGTTGTGATAGGAGACAAAGGCAGATATATATGGGCAAAACGTTCACGCCAGACTGAAAATATACTTGAAAATGTGACCCTGCAGGCTGCTCCTGACGTGTCAGGTTATGTTGCAGCATGCGTAAACGCAATGCTTTTAAATGAGGGAGTCGTTGCGGATGTATCGGCTGAACTGCTGGAAGGAAAATCAACGATTCAGGTAATTAACTCGCATGTTCAGAATGTATCTGCGGTAGATTTGACAGGATGCAGCTTAGAGGATATATTATATTTCGTGGATAGCGGAAAACCTGTACTTGGTATGCTGGAAAATGGAAATTGTCTTCTGGTTGTCGGTTACAATTTCTATAATGCCATGTTATTGAATCCTGCAACAGGGGAAGTGTATAGACAGGGACTTGAAGAGACAACTGAACAATTTAAGCAGTATGGAAACCGTTTTGTGTGTATAACACTGACATAGAAAGGTGTGGTTATATATGGATTTCGTGAGTGTAAGGGAGTTATACAAAGACAGAGAGAATTATATGGATAAGACAGTCACGGTAGGTGGCTGGGTAAGGAGCATAAGAGATTCTAAAAATTTTGGATTTATTTCTCTTAGTGACGGTACATTTTTTGAAAATATTCAGATAGTATATAGTGATAAACTGGATAATTTTGAAGCTGTCTCTAAAATAAATGTAGGAGCCGCACTGGTTGTAACAGGCAGACTGATTGAGACGCCGAATGCAAAGCAGCCTTTTGAAATTCAGGCTGATACAGTGGAGATTGAGGGAACTTCTACATCTGATTATCCGTTGCAGAAGAAGAAACACAGCTTTGAGTATCTCAGGACTATTACGCATTTGCGTGCAAGGACGAATACGTTTCAGGCTGTTTTCAGAATAAGATCTCTGGCGGCGTATGCCATTCACAAATTTTTTCAGGAAAGAGATTTTGTGTATGTGCATACACCTATTATAACAGGCAGTGACTGCGAGGGTGCAGGAGAAATGTTTAAGGTTACTACACTTGATATTGAAAACGGGAGCGGTGACTATTCAGAAGATTTCTTCGGAAAAGCCACAGGGCTTACTGTATCCGGTCAGCTAAACGGTGAAACTTTTGCCATGGCATTTAAGAATATATATACTTTTGGTCCGACATTCAGGGCGGAAAACTCTAACACAAAAAGACATGCCGCTGAATTCTGGATGATTGAACCGGAGATAGCATTTGCAGATTTGCAGGATGATATGATGCTGGCAGAGAGTATGCTTAAGTATATTATCCGGTATGTTCTTGAAAATGCAAAAGAAGAGATGGAATTTCTTAACCGTTTTGTGGACAAAGAGCTGATTGTCAGACTGAAAGGAGTTATGGAATCTGACTTTGCGAGGATAACGTATACAGAAGCTATAAATATTTTGGAGAAAAATAACGATAAATTTAATTATAAGGCTTCGTGGGGATGCGATTTGCAGACGGAACATGAAAGATATCTTACAGAACAGGTATTTAAAAGACCGGTGTTTGTCACTGATTATCCGAAAGAGATTAAAGCATTTTATATGAAGCTGAATGAAGATAATAAGACAGTGGCTGCCATGGACTGCCTTGTTCCGGGGATAGGCGAGATAATTGGCGGAAGCCAGAGGGAAGATGATTATGAAAAGTTATGCAGACGTATGAATGAGCTGGGTATGAAAAAAGAGGACTATGATTTCTATACTGATTTACGTAAATACGGTTCTGCAAGACATGCTGGGTTTGGACTTGGATTTGAAAGATGCATAATGTATCTTACAGGTATGTCAAATATTAGAGATGTACTCCCATTTCCGCGTACGGCAGGTAATTGTGAATTATAGAAGAGCAGAAGGGAAGAATTATGGCATCTAAAGACGAAAAAATTCTGAAGAAAATGACAAAAAAACAGGCTAAGTTTGTTAAGAGACAAAGCAGAAGTAAGGCAGTAAGGATTATCAGTAAGATTTTTTTGGGCTTGTTTATAGTATTTTTGTGCGTGGTACTGTTTTGTGTTATTAAATACGGTTCAATACTGGTGGAATACAAGAGTGAAGCGGCAAAGATGGTGGATGAGGCCGGAGTGTCTGCGTTTAAAGCCGGTGAGACCAGCATTATGTATGCTGATGACGGCACGGAGATTAACTCTCTTTCAGGTGAAAAGGATATGTATTATCTTGATGATGCGTCGATTCCTTATCTTGTTAAGCGTGCATTGATTTCAACGGAGGACAGGAGCTTTTATGAACATTCGGGCGTCGACTATTCGGCTATAGTACGTGCGTCTCTTGAGTATATCAAGAATAAAGGACATATCACTCAGGGTGGAAGTACCATAACACAGCAGCTTAGTAAACTTGTGTTTTTGTCATCGGAACAGACTTTAAACAGAAAGATAAAAGAAATGTTCGTTGCGATGGAGATAGAGAACAGATACACCAAGAACCAGATTTTGGAGTTTTATGTTAATAACATATATTTTGCCAACGGTTTTTATGGTATACAGGCGGCATCGCAAGGATATTTCAGTAAGGATGCGGTATCGTTAAACCTTTCAGAGATAGCATTTTTGTGCTCGATACCGAATAATCCGACAAAGTATGACCCATATACAAATTTTGATAATACCATTAAGAGAAGAGACAGAATTTTGAAGGAAATGTATGAACAGGGTGATATAGATGAAAACATGTATAATGAAGCGGTAAGCACGACGATTGTGCTATTTCCGAATGAAAGCTCAAAGAATAACTATGTGGAGACGTATGCTAAATACTGTGCCACAATTGAGCTTATGAAATTAAACGGATTTACATTTAAGAATGAATTTGCGGATTCTGAGGAGGAGGCTGCATATGATGAGGCATATGACGAGTTATATGATTCCTGCTCGCAGATGCTGTATACAGGCGGTTACAGAATCTATACATCTATTGACCTGACGAAACAGGCACAGCTTCAGTCTTGTGTAGACCTAAGATTTGAAGATTATATGGATGTTGATGAAAATGGAATATTTAAGCTTCAGGGTGCGGCCACCTGCATAGATAACCGTACAGGATATGTTGTGGCGATTGTGGGAGGCAGGACTCAGGACTCATCAGGATATACCCTTAACAGGGCATATCAGAGTTACAGGCAGCCCGGAAGTACCATCAAACCACTTGTCGTGTATACGCCGGCATTTGAAAACGGATATACACCGAATAAATATCTTGAGGATGAACCTATTGAGGACGGTCCGGTTAATTCGCCGGATACATATGATGGCTGGATAAGCATCAGAAAAGCCGTAGAAAAATCAAAGAACACAATTGCGTGGAATTTGTTTGAGGAACTGACTCCGGAAGTAGGACTTTCTTATTTGAAAAAAATGGAGTTTAAGCGTATTGTTCCTGAAGATTATGTTCTTGCGGCGGCGATAGGCGGAATGACCTATGGTGTTACAACTGTTGAGATGGCATCTGCATATTGCGCACTGGAAAATCAGGGTGTATTCCATTCACCTTCCTGCATTAAGAGAATCACAGATTCTTCAGGCAATACTGTATTGGAAAATCCTATGACGCCGGTTCAGATATATGAGACAAACGCTGCGAACACCATGACAGATGTTCTTGAAGGAGTTCTGATAAGAGGAACCGGTTCAAGATATCAGGTGGATAATGCTGAGTGTGCAGCTAAGACCGGAACGACAAACGAAAACAAAGATGTATGGCTTTGTGGATACAGTGCGTATTATACGACAGCAGTCTGGGTCGGATATGATTTGCCGAGAGAAGTAACAGATGATTATATTTTAAGAAGCTCAGGAAGTATATGGAATGAATTTATGACTACCATCCATGAAAATCTTGATGAAATGGAACTGTCTACCCATAATTCGTATGATGAAGATGAGGATTGGGACGACGATTACGAAGATGACGGCGACGATGAGAATGATGACGGAGATGGTGAAGACGACCAGCAGCAATCTGAGGAAGATTCATCATCGGAAGAAGACAGTTCAGAAGAAGTGGTTACAGAAGAAGTTGTAACTGAAGAGCCTTCGACTGAGGAAGACACTACTAAGAAAAAGAAGAAAAAGAAAGAAGATAGCAGTGAAGATGCCGGTGGTGAGGGCAATCAGGAAGGCAACGACGACGGTGGTAATGAGAATAACGATGATAATAATGACGGAGATAACAGCCAGCCGGGAGACGTTGAAGTATATACGGAAAACTGGTAATTGCAGATAATAAAAAATGCTGCCATCTAAATGATATGACACAATCATTTAGATGGCAGCTTTAGTATCCCTATAAATAATTAAACTTTGTCGCCTCTTTTATATTTGTCAATTGAATTCTGGATACGTGCAACAGGATTTAATAAATCGCTGATTGATGTATCATGATTTAATGTATCTATTATCAAAGCAATGTATTTGCTCATATCGCAGCTGATATAATAAGGCTTGGTCAGTAACTCAGGAGTCTGATAGGTAAGGTTGGTTGTCAGAACCTTATCTATAATTCCTTTTTCGTATGCTTCATCAAACATGTCCAATCCGTTTGTAAACAGACCGAAGGTAGCGGCCACGAATACACGTTTTGCCTTTCTTGCCTTAAGCTCTTTTGCAACATCAAGCATACTCTCACCTGATGAAATCATATCATCGATGACAAATACATCTTTTCCTTCAACTGAAGAACCTAAGAATTCATGTGCAACAATAGGATTTCTTCCGTTGACAATCTTGCTGTAGTCACGTCTCTTGTAGAACATACCCATATCTACTCCGAGTATGTTAGCGAGATATATTGCTCTGTTCATTCCACCTTCATCAGGACTGATCATCATAAGGTGATCAGAATCAATAGTGATATCTTTTACATTACGTAATAATCCCTTAACGAACTGATAAGCCGGCTGAACTGTTTCAAAGCCGTGAAGAGGTATAGCGTTTTGTACACGAGGATCATGTGCGTCAAAGGTAATTATGTTGTCAACGCCCCAGTCAACCAATTCCTGAAGTGCAAGAGCACAGTCTAATGATTCGCGTCCTGTACGTTTGTGCTGTCTGCTTTCGTATAAGAAAGGCATAATGACGGTAATTCTTCTTCCTTTACCGGCAACAGCTGCGATGACACGTTTCAAATCCTGATAATGGTCATCCGGTGACATATGATTTGTGTGACCGCAAACAGTATAAGTAAGGCTGTAATTAGTTACATCAAGCATAATAAATAAGTCTTTACCTCTGACAGATTCATTGAGAAGACCCTTTGCTTCGCCTGAACCGAATCTTGGGATTTTCATATCGATGAGATAAGAATCACTCTGATAACCGGAAAAAGCAATTGTATGCTTGTTCTCATTCTGTCTTTCATATCTCCAGTCAGAAATAAATTTATCTACTTTCTCACCAAGTTCCTTGCAACTGTCAAGTGCGATGATACCTAATGCACCAACAGGTATCGTGTCTAAGTTTCTTTCCTCGTTTAACATAATTAACCTCCAGTTGAGTTGTATATTGATTAATAATCCACAATATTTTATATCACTATGGAATAGTGTAGTCAAGGCTTAATTTGGTAAAGTTTATCGATTAATTCGTATATCCCTGCCAATTACCTTTAACATTTTATAATTATCAACCACTCGTGACAATATTCTTTCGGAATAACGGGACTGCAATTCCTGCAATGAAAGATTAGTAGATATTATAACATGCTTTCGCATAATAATTCTTTCATTGAGGCAGTGAAATAATGCGGATAAAGTGTAAGCATTACTTCGTTCGGTTCCTAAATCGTCAATAATCAGAAGATCACAATCCGTAAGATGATGAGCCATATAAGTCCGGTTGACTGACTGTGCACGATTAAAGTCTTTATCTGCCAGTATGTCAAAAAAACTGACAGCAGAAAGATATATAACAGAGTGGGATGTATCAATAAGCTCCTTGGCGATACAGTTGGCCAAAAAGGTTTTGCCGACGCCTGTATTGCCATAAATATATAAATTACCATAGGAATCATCAAAGTCTTTGACAAAATTCCTGCATACGTTGTATATGGATTTGATGTTTTCCAAAGGCGTCTTTTTTAGAATTGGGTCAATCTCCGTGTTATCGAAATAATCAAAATTAAAATGATTAAAATTCTCAGTACGAAGTATTTCTTTTATGTTGGACTGCGAGTAAAGCAGCCGTATCTCGGCCTGTTTGCGGCAGATACATTTCTCGCCTGATTCCAGATACCCTGTATCTTTGCACATCTTACACGTGTAAACAGGGTCTAAATAATCTTCCGGAAAACCGTTCTCTTTTAAAAGTAAACGTTTTTTACGGCTGAGCTCGTGCAGCTGTTTCTTATAGCTTTCGGCAGAATCTTCAGAGCTTTCTGAAAGAATCTTCTTTGCATGGGACAGCGAAAGCGAAGATATCTCATCATTTATAGAAGAAATTTCAGGGATTTTACTGTATATGTAATCATATCTTTTATTCAATGTATCTTCATTATCAAATTGTATACGATTATATTCTCGTTCAATTTCATTGTATTGTGTTACTGTCAGTGCCATAAAAACCTTCCTTAAATATTTTTTGCGTAAACATTCAGTATCTCAAGTCTGGAAATGCCTGCATTTTCAGACTATTTTGCAAGTATTTTTTGTTCAAGTGCAGTGTAATCATAAGTACGCTGCGAAAAATCGTTAAAAGAGTTACCTGAACTTTGCGGCTGTTTTGATGCGTTTGCGTTCTTTTTGTGTTCGGTATCAAGCTTTTGAATATCAGAGAGCGAATGTATGCCATTTTTACTCCAATTAGACAATATCTTGTCAGCGTATTCAAAACTTGGCTGATGAATATTCTGGATTGTTCTGTTGCACGCATCTACAATTATATCCATCGAAAAACCGTATGAGGTTGTCCATTTTACGATAAAGTCTTTCTCACTCTTGCCCGGATTGCGACCGCTGATTCCAAATGCCTTAAGAACAGGATAGCATGTTTTTATATAGTTATCAGTGCCTGACTTTGCCTGTTCCAATGTTTTGATTCCGCTTTCAGCCCATGAGATGGCAACTTTTTCTATGTACCTGAAGCTCTTGTGACTGTTGTTCACACAGTATTCTATAAGATATTCGATAAGTTCACCGGAAAATCCCAATTCGTCGTAAATGAACAGTATAGAATTGGTGTCTGTCGGACTAAGAGTTTTTCCGATATACTTTTCAGCCACAAACAAAATCTCCATAATATCATCTTTGCATAAAAACTTCTCAAGCTCAGCAGGACTGTAAGTATGCTTTTTAGGAATACCGCCGGTCTGCTCTTTTTCCGGCTTTGTGTCGCAATGCTCTGCAGTTACGGTATCTTCTGATTCGAAAGGATTTGCTGAAGCAGTACGCCGTGACGCCGTACTTTCAGGAATATCCGGATTATCCTGCCGTGAAGTCTTCTCGACTGTCGCGGATATGGCAGATACAGAGGCTGCCTCAGATACCGGTGAAAGTATTGCTATATTAAGCAGTTCTTTGGAATCCGAAAAAGTCAGGTTTAAAAGTCCCTGCTGTTCCCAATACTTTAAGGCTCTGATTACGTCTTTTTCGGTGTGATTTAAAAAATCAGCAATTCCACATACAGAGACATCCTGATTCCCTGAAACCATCCTCAGTAGATATAAATATACCTTTACGAATTCACCGTTTGCACGAGACATGAATTCATCCACAAAGGTGTTAGGTACGCTTGTAACGGAAAAGTTCATTTGGTTTGTAATCTTTAATATGCTCATAAATGCCTCTTTCTTTTTTTGAAATATGTACAGTTGCTGCTCAAAAAACTTTTTTATTTGTAAACCTGTTTTATTATAGCACATTTTTTGTTTTCGGCAACTTTCCGCACGCTGTGGAAAAGTATTGTGGATAATGTGGATAAAGTGGATAAAAATGTAAAATATTGAAAATAAAAGAAATTATTGATGTGGAAATAAAAAAATTATCCACATTATTATGAATGAGATATAAACATAAAAAATGTGGATAATGTGGATAACTATTGTTTAATTAGCTCTTCGCCAACAATTTGAATATTTCCGGCACCCATTGTTATTAACAAATCGCCGTTGATACAATTTTTTAAAATAAATTTTTTTATGTCTTCAAAGTCTGAAAAATAATAAGCTTCACAGCCGGTTTTTTTAACCTCTTCAAGTAATGTTTCGGAGCTTATTCCCAGATTGTCTGTCTCCCTTGCAGGGTAGATGTCAGCGAGAATCACTTTATCAGCAAGAGACAGTGCCCTGGCAAACTCATGCATAAAGGCTTTAGTACGTGTAAAGGTATGAGGCTGGAACAGGCACCACAGTGTGTTATACTCGCATGATTTTGCTGTCTTTAATGTGGCTTCGATTTCATCAGGGTGATGTGCATAATCATCAATGATGGTTATACCGTTAACAGTTCCTTTATATTGGAAACGTCTGTCTGTTCCTGAATACTTTTTCAGTCCTTTGATGATATCCTCATAATCGACGTTTTTATCACGACAGGCAGCAATGGCAGCCAGTGAATTATAAACGTTGTGTTCTCCGGGAACACTTAAGGTTATGTGCGCTTCGGTTTTGCCGTCCCGGATAACGTCAAATTCTGCACATGCTACATTATTATATGTAATGTTTGAGGCTGTGTAATCAGCCGATGAGCTTTTGCCGTAGGTGATAACTTTGCATTTTAAATCATTGGTGAAAAATTCGTAGTCGTCAATCTCCGTGTTAATAATCACGGTTCCGTCATCAGGTACGAGACCTGCAAATTTTTTAAAACTGTTTCTGATATCATAAATATCCTTAAAGAAATCCATATGGTCTTCTCTTACATTTAAAATAATGGCAGTGGTTGGAAAAAATGATAAAAAGCTGTTCGTATATTCGCATGATTCGTTTACCATGATTTTTGAAGAGCCGATATGGGCGTTTCCGTTAATGGCATTTAACACCCCTCCTACGAGGATTGTAGGGTCACAGCATTCTAAAAGAATCTGGGAAATCATGGAAGTGACGGTAGTCTTTCCGTGCGTTCCGGATATACATATTGAAGATTCATAGGTTTTCATAAGCTGACCTAAAAACTCAGCTCTTGATAAAGTAGGTATTGATAATTCGCGTGCTTTTACAAGTTCGGCGTTATCATCTTTTACGGCGGCCGTATATACTAAAAAATCAATATTTTTTGTAATATTTTTTTCGGATTGTTCATATACTATGGTTGCACCGAGTGCAGTCAGTTTATCTGTCAGTTCCGATTCTTTAGAATCTGAACCTGAAACACGGAATCCTTTTGCAAGAAGAATTTCAGCAAGCGCGCTCATGCTTATTCCACCGATTCCGGTAAAATGTACATGCTGTTTTTGATTAAAATTAATTTCATACATAGTTTTCACCTATCCATTCTGTAATAAAATTCTAATCATTAATTATAACACAAAAAGATTAGAAAAACCACAAAAAAATAATATAAAAATCTATTGTGCGAAATAGACAAAAAATATGCGGCTTTTTGGGAAAAAAGACAAAGCAGGTAAAAAGAATTGGGAAAATTTATAAAAAAAACTAAATTTTAGTTCACTTTATGGTAAAACTATGGTATAATATTGGCATCAAACTTTAGCGAGGTGATAGTGTGATTAAGAAAGAGATGATAGCAATGCTACTGGCAGGCGGGCAAGGCAGCAGACTGGGCGTACTGACATCGAAGGTTGCGAAACCGGCAGTGGCCTTTGGAGGAAAGTATCGTATTATTGATTTCCCGCTAAGTAATTGTATTAATTCAGGTGTGGATACTGTCGGGGTATTAACTCAGTATCAGCCGCTTAGATTAAATGCGCATATCGGAATAGGTATTCCATGGGATTTGGACAGGAATATCGGAGGGGTGACGGTTTTGCCACCTTATGAAAAAAATGGAAACAGTGAATGGTATACAGGAACAGCAAATGCCATATACCAGAATCTGGATTACATGGAGGCGTATAATCCGGAGTATGTACTGATTTTATCAGGCGATCACATTTACAAGATGGATTATGAAGTGATGTTAGATTTTCATAAAGCTAACAACGCAGATGTGACGATAGCTACAATGCCTGTGCCTTATGAGGAGGCCAGCAGATTTGGTATAATGCTTACAGATGATGAGAACAAAATCGTGGATTTCCAGGAAAAACCTGAACATCCGAAGGGTAATCTGGCATCTATGGGTATCTATATTTTCAGCTGGAAGGTGCTCAAGGAAGCGTTGATTAAGAAATCAGACCAGAGTAACTGTGATTTTGGAAAACATATCATTCCGTATTGTCATTCTCAGGGCAACAGACTATTCGCGTATGAGTATAACGGTTACTGGAAAGATGTCGGTACACTTTCTTCCTATTGGGAAGCAAATATGGAACTTATTAATATTATACCGGTATTCAACCTGTATGAAGAGTTCTGGAGAATTTACACGAAGAGCGATGCACTTCCGCCACAGTATATTTCAGAATATGCACGTGTTGACAGAAGTATCATCGGTGAGGGATCCGATATATACGGAGAAGTGTATAATTCAGTTATAGGTGTAGGTGTGACTATAGGCGAAGGCGTAGTTGTACGTGATTCTATTATTATGAAGGATACTGTGATAGGGAATGGAAGTCGGATTAACAGGGCAATTATAGCGGAGAATGTTAATATCGGTGAAAATGTGGAAATAGGTATTGGTGATGAGGCACCAAGTAAACTTGACAGTAAGGTTTATAACGGTGGACTTGCTACGATTGGTGAGTATTCAGTGATTCCTTCTAATGTGAAGATTGGAAAGAATACTGCGATATCAGGCACGACAAATCCGGGAGATTATCCTAATGGTGTGCTTGGAAGCGGTGAATATATTATTAAGGCAGGTGACGTTGGATGAGAGCGATAGGAATTATACTGGCAGGTGGTAATAACAACAAGATGAAGGAGCTTTCTAATAAGAGAGCGATATCGGCGATGCCCATAGCAGGAAGTTACAGGAGTATTGATTTTTCGCTTAGTAATATGTCGAATTCGCATATTCAGAAAGTAGCGGTACTTACTCAGTACAACGCATTGTCTTTAAATGAACATTTGAGCTCATCAAAGTGGTGGGATTTTGGTAGAAAACAGGGAGGTTTGTATGTATTTACACCTTCTATTACAGCAGATAACGGTTTCTGGTATCAGGGAACTGCAGATGCGATTTATCAGAATATTTCATTCCTTAAGAACAGTCATGAGCCGTATGTTGTTATTGCATCCGGTGATGGTGTATATAAGTTAGATTACAATAAAGTATTGGAATATCATATCGAGAAGAAAGCAGATATAACAGTAGTTTACAAGGAGTTTCCGGAGGGGGCTGACGTCAGTCGTTTTGGATGTATCAAGATGAATGAGGACAGCAGAATTACTGAATTCGAAGAAAAACCTTTAGTGGCGACATCAAATACAGTATCGACCGGTATATATGTCATAAGGCGAAGACTTCTTATAGAGTTAATTGAAAAATGCGAAGCAGAAGACAGATATGATATTGTAAATGATATTCTTGTAAGATACAAGAACATCAAGAGGATATATGGATACAAGCTGCCTACTTATTGGAGTAATATAGCGACGGTTGAGTCATATTTTAAAACGAATATGGATTTCTTAAAGCCGTCAGTAAGAGATTATTTCTTCAAGCAATATCCGGATGTTTATTCAAAGGTGGATGATTTACCGCCGGCAAAATACAATCCGGGTTCGGCTGTCAAGAACAGTCTTGTAAGTAGTGGTTGTATTATAAATGGAGTTGTAGAAAATTCGGTATTGTTCAAGAAAGCTTATATAGGCAATAACTGTACCATTAAGAATTCTATAATTCTGAACAACGTCTATATTGGTGATAACACTTATATAGAAAACTGTATTGTGGAGAGCCACGACACAATACGTGCCAATACGACTCACGTTGGTTCAAACGGTGAAATAAAAATCGTATTGGAAAGAAATGAAAGATTTAATTTATAATGTTTCAAGCTTGGAAGGGAGACACATGCCAATGGAAATAACGGACATAAGAGTGAGAAAGATTGCCAGAGAGGGCAAAATGAAAGCGGTGATATCGATAACATTTGATAACGCATTCGTAGTACATGATATTAAAGTTATCGAGGGAGAAAAAGGATTGTTCATAGCAATGCCTAGCAGAAAAGCATCTGATGGGGAATATAGGGATATTGCACACCCTATCAATTCTGAAACGAGAGATCATATTCAGAAATTGATATTAGAGGAATATGAAAAAGCTTCAGAACTCGAAGACGTGGCTACAGAAGATGAAGCATAGGGATCGCTTAGAGCGTAAAAGGATGAATGGCATTTCCATGTTAGTGGAGATGCCATTCATCCTTTTGTGTAACGACATGTAAACTTGACAAAAACACAGATATTTAATATGATTTACAAAGTTGTATGAAAGGAGCGGGAAATAGAATGTATATCATAGCAGGTTTGGGAAATCCTTCAAAAAAATATTCAGGAACGAGACATAATATGGGGTTTGATGCAATAGATAATATAGCGGAACGTAATGATATAGAAGTAAAACAAAAGAAATTCAAGGCAATGTGTGGCAAAGGAATGATTCAGGGAGAAAAGGTATTGCTTTTAAAACCTGAGACATTTATGAATTTAAGCGGGGAATCCATAAGAGAAGCGGTGGACTTTTATGAAGTTGACCCGGAATCACATTTGATAGTTATTTATGACGACATCAGTCTGGATCCCGGTAAATTAAGGATAAGAGCCAAAGGGTCTGCGGGCGGACATAATGGCATGAAAAGCATTATCTCACATTTAAGAACGGAAAAATTTAAGAGAATAAAAATAGGTGTGGGCGAAAAACCACTCGGGATGGATTTGGCAGATTATGTATTAGGCAGATTTGGAAGAATAGAAAGAATAACCGTTGATAAAGGAATAGATGATGCTGCAAGAGCTGTTGAAGTGATAATTGCCGAAGGAATTGACAAGGCAATGAATTTATTTAATTAATGAAAGGCCGGATAATCATGCGTACACTATTAGAACCATTAAAAGATTATAGTCCGTTTAAGGAAATAGAATACAATATAGAGAAGAAGAAGTTTCCGTTACATATATCGGGTTGTGCGGATTCGCAGCTTGTTCATCTGATGCATGCTGTGAGAAAAAATACTGCCTACAGAAATATGGTTATAGTTACATCTGATGAACAAAAAGCGAAAAACATAGTTGATGACTATAAGATGTATGATAAGAATGTCATGTACTATCCGGCTAAGGATTTGATGTTTTTCAGTGCGGATATACATGGAAATCTTATTCTGAATGAGAGACTGAATTTTATAAAATGCCTGTTAGAGGGAGAAAATGTTACGCTTGTAACCACTATGGAAGGAATGTATGACAGGCTTCTGCCGATTGAAAGTTATCGTAATAATATACTGGAGTTTCAGGTTGGAGATATTGTAAATCTCGAAAAAATACAGAGGCAGCTTGTGAAGCTGGGTTATCAGAGAACCGGTCAGGTAGACATGACCGGTCAGTTTTCTGTGCGAGGAAGTATTCTGGATATATTTCCGCTTACGGATGATGTGCCGGTAAGAATTGACCTTTGGGATGATGAAATCGATTCTATCAAAAATTTTGATGTAGAAAGCCAGCGTTCTATAGAAAATATGGAATCTGTAAAAATATATCCTGCCACGGAATATATTATTGACAGTGAACAGTTAGAAGAGGGAATAAGAAAAATCAAAAAGGAATGCGAGACGTTTTCGGGAAAACTGCGAAAGGAAATGAAGACTGAAGAGGCATACAGGATAGATGGAATAGTAAGTGAATTTATAGAACAGATTACAGAATATGGCGGTCAGGGTGCCATAGACAGTTTTATAACCTATTTAAGTGATGATACTGTTCAGGTGCTCGATTATTTTGATTTCCGGGATACTCTGGTAATATATGACGAGCCTAAGAGGATACTTGAAAAGTCGGAAGCGATGGAAAAAGAATTTTCTGAAAATATGATACACCGCCTTGAAAAGGGTTATATTATGCCGGGTCAGGTTAAACTGCGTTATTCATATAAAGATGTATTGCATAAAATCTGTAATGCTAATACCATTATCACTACAACGCTTGAACAGAAATTTAATGAAATAAAGGTTAAAGACAGTATACATGTGGATGCCAGAAACATAAACTCTTACAATAACAGTTTTGAACTTCTGGTTAAAGATTTGAAAAATTACAAGAAAAACGGATATAAAGTGGTGATACTTACTGCCTCTAAAACCAGAGCATCAAGACTTGCGGATGACATCAGAGGATATGACATAGAAGCATTTTACAGTGATGACATGGAAAGAGAGCTGAAAAAGGGCGAGATTATGGTTACGGTTGGAAGTATACACAAAGGCTTTGAATATCCGTATCTTAAGTATGTTGTTATATCGCAGTCAGACATTTTCGGGAAGGAACGTAAGAAAAAAACTAAAAAGAGAAATAAGTATTCAGGAGAAAAAATTGCAGGTTTTTCAGACCTCAAAGTTGGCGATTACATTGTCCATGAAAACCACGGAATGGGAATTTACCGTGGCATAGAAAAGATTGAGGTGGATAAAATTGCCAAAGATTATATAAAGATAGAGTACGCAAATGGAGGAAATCTGTATATTCTTGCCACTCAGCTTGATATGATACAGAAGTATTCCGGAGCGGATGGCAGAAAACCGAAGCTTAACAAACTCGGAACTGCTGAGTGGAATAAGACGAAGACAAGGGTGCGTGGTGCCGTAAAAGATATGGCAGAGGAATTAGTGCGCCTGTATTCTGTAAGACAGCAAAAGGAAGGCTACGAATACGGACCGGACACAGTATGGCAGAATGAATTTGAGGAAATGTTTCCATATGAGGAGACAGATGACCAGCTTGATGCTATACAGGAAACTAAAAAAGATATGGAAAGCAAAAAGATAATGGACAGACTGATATGCGGAGATGTCGGCTTTGGAAAGACGGAGGTTGCAATCCGTGCGGCATTCAAAGCAGTTCAGGATGGAAAACAGGTAGCATTTTTAGTGCCTACCACTATACTTGCCCAGCAACATTACAATACGTTTTCAGCACGAATGAAAGACTTTGCGGTAAATGTTGAGCTGTTATCAAGATTTAGAACACCCGCTCAGCAGAAACAGACCATAACACGCTTAGAAAAGGGTATGACTGATATTGTGATTGGAACTCACAGGATTTTATCAAAAGATATAAAATTTAAGGATTTAGGACTTCTTATAATTGATGAAGAGCAGAGATTTGGTGTGGCACACAAAGAAAAGATAAAGCAGTTGAAAAACAATATAGACGTTCTTGCACTCTCGGCAACTCCGATTCCGAGAACTCTTCATATGAGTCTTGTCGGCATAAGAGATATGAGCGTGCTTGAAGAACCACCGGTTGACAGACTTCCTATACAGACATATATCATGGAATATGATGATGAGATGGTGAGAGAGGCCATTAACAGGGAACTTGCAAGAGACGGACAGGTTTATTATGTGTATAACAGGGTAAATAATATTGATGAGATTGCGTCGCATATTTCAAAACTCGTTCCTGATGCAAATGTTGCGTTCGCACACGGCCAGATGAGTGAGAGAACCCTTGAAAAAATCATGCTTGAATTTATTGAAGGTGAGATAGACGTGCTTGTTGCCACTACGATTATTGAAACGGGACTCGACATTTCAAATGTAAATACGATGATTATTCATGATGCGGACCAAATGGGATTATCACAGTTATACCAGCTGAGGGGAAGGGTCGGACGTTCAAACAGAACGTCATATGCATTTCTGATGTACAGGAGAAATAAGGTGCTGCGTGAAGTTGCGGAAAAAAGACTTAAGGCAATCAGGGAATTTACAGAGCTTGGTTCGGGCATCAAAATAGCCATGAAGGATTTGGAGATACGCGGAGCAGGAAATGTTCTTGGAGCCGAGCAGCACGGACACATGGAGGCTGTAGGATACGATTTGTACTGTAAAATGCTAAATGAAGCCGTAAGGCTGCTCAAAGGAGAAAAAGAGCAGGAAGATTTTGAGACAACAATTGACATGAATATAGATGCGTTTATTCCGGCCGGGTACATTAAAAATGAAGCACAGAAATTAAGTGTATATAAACGTATCGCTGCGATTGACACTGAAGAAGAGTGTGAGGATATGCAGGATGAGCTTATGGACAGATACGGGGATATGCCGAAAGCGGTAAACAATCTTTTAGATGTGGCACTGATTAAGTCGATGGCGCATAAGGCCTATATAACGGATGTATCAGTGGTTGGAAACAAACTTAAAATGCAGATGCTGAATACAGAAGCCATTTCACCCGTGAAAATACCGGAATTAGTTGAAATGTACAAACCAAAGTTGAAATTTGTGACAGGCGAAAATCCGTTATTTGAATATGAAATGCAAAGCCCGATAAAAAATGTCAGTGAGTTCAGAAAAAATTTCACTCAATTAGTGGAAAGCTTTATAGAAAAGTTAATCGTGTAATTATATAGAATGGGGGAGATGAAATGAAGGTAAAGCGGTATATTATCATGGACAGAGGAGCAGATAATGAGAAAATAACGGAGATTGATAAGATGAGTAACGAAGAGAAAAAAGAACTGGCCGTAAAACTGCAGGTTCAGGCAGCAGGGGAGAGTTATGAACAAATAAATGCCAGTACATCGAATAATAAATAAATTTTTACTATGCTGGTATCCCTTAACTCGTTACGGTCCACCGTACTGGCTTATAATAATCTGAGCATATTTTGCATTCGGTTTCTTGATATTTACGGGATATTGCAATCTTTTTTCATAACTCCACATATTATACACCTCCGTTCCAAGGTAAAGGACAACTGTTCCAGTTCCATCCGCCGGATGTGTTAAGCTCGTATTGGGTGACAGGGCCGTATTTAGATGTATAATCTCTTACTGCCCTGTTTCTAAGCTGCATTGTTCTTTCGAAATACTCTAGTGCATCGCGGTCATCAGGATGTGTATCTAGAAATAATCTTGTGTCATCTAATGCGAAACTTAATTTGTCGATGAGACGCATAAGCTCATATTGATTATTACATCCGGGCATTATCTTAAGCCTCCTTCAAAAGGTTGATTCAATCTGCGGAAAATAGTTCCGCATACAAAAGCTTTATCAATTTCATACAGGTCTTCCCAGTGCTGACGGGGAACATAAGCCATCGCAAGCGGCTTTTGATGACTATTATCCATATTTGAAATGATGCGCATATTTGGATTCTGGTTGCAATTTCTGCAGTTGGAATAACAATTGTATGCCATATAACAGTCTCCTAAACTTCGTTTTAGGATAGTATATTCATCAGATAAAAATGTGTTAATGAAGAATAATTCTAAGTAAATATAAAAAATTGTTTTCAATCAATAAAAAATAGGTTATAATAAATGTTGAAAATTTTCACGAATATACGGAGGTAAAAAAATGTTAGTTTCAGCAAAAGAAATGTTAACAAAGGCAAAAGCAGGAAAGTATGCTGTTGGACAGTTTAACATCAACAATCTCGAATGGACAAAGTCAATCTTATTGACAGCTCAGGAATTAAATTCTCCTGTAATTCTCGGTGTTTCAGAGGGTGCAGGAAAATATATGACAGGATATAAGACAGTAGTTGGTATGGTAAACGGAATGTTAGAAGAATTAAACATTACTGTTCCTGTTGCATTACATCTTGATCACGGAAGCTATGAAGGATGTTTGAAATGTGTAGAAGCAGGCTTTTCTTCAATCATGTTTGACGGTTCACACTATCCGATCGATGAGAACATCGAGAAGACAAAAGAACTCGTTAAGATTGCAAACGAAAAGGGAATGTCTATCGAAGCTGAAGTAGGTTCTATCGGTGGAGAAGAAGACGGCGTTATCGGAAGAGGCGAGTGCGCAGATCCTAATGAATGTAAACAGATCGCTGATTTGGGAGTTACAATGCTTGCAGCAGGTATCGGTAACATCCATGGAAAATATCCTGATAACTGGGAAGGTTTAAGTTTTGAGACACTTGATGCCATCCAGCAGCTTACAGGAGATATGCCATTAGTACTTCATGGTGGAACAGGAATTCCTGAAGACATGATTAAGAAGGCGATTTCTCTTGGAGTAGCCAAGATTAATGTTAATACAGAATGCCAGCTTGCATTTGCTGAAGCTACAAGAAAATATATCGAAGATAAGAAAGATCTTGAAGGCAAGGGATTTGATCCACGTAAACTTCTTGCTCCTGGTGCAGAAGCTATTAAAGCAACTGTAAAAGAGAAGATGGAATTATTTGGCTCAGTAGGAAAAGCATAAGTCCTGTATTTTTGGAATACGAAACCCGATGTTTTGCATCGGGTTTTTCAATAAGCATTTGGAGGCAGCGATGTTTAAAAATAAAATTAACATTCCTGATATTGTGAGAAAGGTAATTATGATAGGCGCACTGTGTGTGTTTACATATGCCAGTTATGAGATGACAAATGTGTATCTGGATTATCAGGAAGGCGATGAAGATTATGAAGATCTTAACAGCTTATTTGAAATTCCTGATTTTTCAGGGGAGCAGTCCACGGAAGTTGATTCAGACGGAAACATTATAATTTCCAATAATAATAAAGGTGCTGAATGGGTGTGGAATTTTGACAGCATGCTTGCGATAAATTCTGACTCAAAGGGATGGATTTCACAGGGAAATGCAATAAGTTACCCGATACTTCAGGGTACGGATAATGATTATTATCTGGAACATACGGCATATTATTCCCAGAATAAAAATGGCTCAATATTCATAGATTACAGAATACCGGAGGGACTCGAAGCACGCAATTGTATTATTTACGGACACGATATGGTGAATTATGCCATGTTTGGCTCTTTGACGCAATACTCTTCAAGATCGTATTATGAACAGAATCCGACATTTGATATATATGTGGGTTATAAACATTATAAATACTATGTATTTGCAGCTTATGAGACAGATGCGGTGGGAGATACATTCACTTACGATTTCCCTACAGATGAAGATTTTCAGAGATATGTAGACGGCTGCTGGGCAAGAAAACTATATTCGACCGATGTTCAGGGTATACAGCTTACAGATCATCTGGTTACTTTATGTACATGTACGAGAAGAAATGACGAGAGCAGAAGATTTGTCGTGCAACTGGTCAGAGGCGAAGAAATAGTGGATGAACAGGTTCAATAATCAGTTATTAATAAATATTTTCAAAATAAAATAAAAAAAGTGCTTGCAATTTTATTTTAAATGATGTATTTTAGTAGTCAGATGGAGATTGAAGTGAGAATCAGGCTAGCGGGTTCGCTCGATTTCTTGAAAATAACTTTAGGAACAATGGCGTTCACGGTTTTATTCGTGGGCGCATTTTTTATGTAATATGAAAATGCATTTAAAATATTTGTATTGAAAGGAATGTAGTGCGATATGAGTGAAACAGTATTTAACGTAGCAGAATCATTTGGTGAATATGTATTTAATGATACAGTTATGAAGGAGCGTTTGCCAAAACAGATTTATAAGGAATTAAGAAAGGTAATTGATGAGGGAGCACAGCTTAATATACAGGTGGCAGATGTGGTTGCAAATGCTATGAAAGACTGGGCTATCGAGCTGGGAGCAACACATTATACTCACTGGTTCCAGCCTTTGACCGGCGTAACTGCTGAAAAACATGATTCATTTATTTCTTCACCGAAAGCAGACGGCAAGGTGCTTATGGAATTTTCGGGAAAAGAATTGATTAAGGGAGAACCGGATGCATCCTCATTCCCGACAGGCGGATTAAGAGCAACGTTTGAAGCCAGAGGATATACAGCGTGGGATTGTACATCACCGGCATTTATCAAAAAAGGAGCAGCAGGAGCGATTCTTTGCATACCTACAGCGTTCTGCTCATACACGGGTGAGGCACTTGATAAAAAGACACCATTGTTAAGATCAATGGAGGCAGTAAGTACTCAGGCAATCAGAATACTTAGACTCTTTGGTAATACGACATCAACGAAGGTAACGCCTTCTGTAGGTTCTGAGCAGGAATACTTCCTTGTTGACAGAGAAAAATATTTAAAGAGAAAAGACCTTATATTTACGGGACGTACCTTATTTGGAGCGATGCCACCTAAGGGACAGGAGCTTGACGATCACTATTTTGGAATCATTCGTGAGAGAATTGCGGCATACATGAAAGACCTCAATGAGGAATTGTGGAAACTGGGAGTTCCGGCAAAGACACAGCATAACGAGGTTGCACCTGCACAGCATGAGCTTGCACCTGTGTATGAGGAAGCTAATATTGCAGTTGATCATAATCAGATAGTAATGGAGCTTATGAAGAGAGTAGCAGAAAGACACGGACTTGTCTGCCTGCTTCATGAAAAACCTTTTGCAGGAGTAAATGGTTCGGGAAAACATAACAACTGGTCACTTACGACAAATGATGGAATCAACCTTCTTGAGCCTGGAAAGACACCTCATGAGAATATACAGTTTTTACTTGTACTTACAGCTATTATGAAGGCAGTAGACACACATGCAGACCTGCTTCGTGAAGCAGCAGGAAATCCGGGAAATGACCACAGACTTGGAGCGAATGAGGCACCACCTGCAATCGTATCAATGTTTTTGGGAGACCAGCTTGGTGATGTGGTAAATCAGTTAATCAGCACAGGAAATGCCACAAGCAGTCTTAAAGCAGGAAAATTAGAGACAGGTGTTTCTACATTGCCAAATATTCATAAAGATGCGACAGATAGAAACAGAACATCACCATTTGCGTTTACGGGTAACAAATTTGAGTTCCGTATGGTTGGTTCATCAGATTCGGTTGCGAGCCCGAATGTGGTTCTCAACACGATTGTTGCAGAAGCATTCTGTGATATCGCAGATGAGCTTGAAAAAGCAGATGATTTTGACAAGGCAGTGCATGATTTAATCAAAAAGCTGGCTGTTGAACACCAGAGAATCGTATTTAATGGAGACGGATATTCAGATGAATGGGTAGAAGAGGCAGCAAGAAGAGGCCTTCCGAATTTGAAGACTATGGTAGATGCAATTCCTGCGCTTACAACAGAAAAAGCTATCAAGGTATTCGAAAAATTTGGAGTATTTACTCAGGCAGAGCTTGAATCACGTTCAGAGGTTCAGTACGAGGCATATTCAAAAGCTCTTAACATTGAAGCAAGAGCGATGATTGATATAGCTGGAAAGCAGATTATTCCTTCTGTAATTAAAGCAACGATTGACCTTGCGGGCTCAATCAATGAAGTAACAGCTGCATGCCCGGATGCTGACGTAAGTGTTCAGACAGAACTTTTACAGGAGACTTCAGCACTCCTTTCGGATACAAAGCTTGCATTGTCAAAACTTCAGGATATTGTAGAACATGCAGACGAGAAGGAAGAAGGCAGAGAAAAAGCAGTTTACTTTAAAGATGAAGTTATACCTGCGATGGAAGCATTAAGAGCACCTGTTGATAAATTAGAGATGATTGTTGACAAGGAAGCATGGCCAATGCCTTCATACGGTGACCTGATTTTTGAAGTTTAAGATAAGTTAAGCCTCCGGTAAGCATAAAAAATGCCTGTCGGAGGCATTTTTTTATATACGGACGCAACAAAAAAAGATGCATGCGGTACATCTTTTTTTGTTATAGTTCATTGTTGGTTTTGTATAATATAAAAAGGGAGGAGAGTTAATGTGCTATTAACTCAATATTATGAAAAAAGTTTAGAAAAGTAACTTGCGTTGTTACTATTTACTATGATGATAGTATACTAGGCATAATTGAATAAAGAATGTTTATTATGTAAAAGCTTATTAAATAAAAAATGAACAAAAAATGAACATGGAAAAAATATAGACATTATTGTCGGCTTTTGGTACTATAGTACGAGAAAGTGTTTTAGGAGGAAATGAAAATGGTTAGATCATATCAGTGTCCGGGATGTAGCGCGCCAATGCAATTTAACGGCGAAAAACAGAAAATGGTTTGCGAACATTGCGGTACGGAACTTACTGTAGAAGAGTTGGATGAAATAAGCAAGTTTGATGTTGATACGGGTGAACAGGTAGAGGGTGAATTTGCTGAGACGGGAGATACCGCTGAGTTTAATTCGTTTAAGTGTTCTTCATGTGGTGCAGAAATATTGACAGATGATAACACCACGGCAACATTTTGCAGCTTTTGCGGAAGACCTAATATGGTTCAGAATCGCCTGAGCGGAGAATTAACGCCAAAACATGTGATTCCGTTCAAGATTAATAAGCAGTCAGCAGTCGAGAAGTATAGAGAATGGGCTAAAAAAGGTATATTTACACCGTCAATGTTCAGTTCAAATGCAACGATTGAGAAGATTACGGGCATGTATGTACCGTTCTGGATGTATGATTATAATGCAAGGATGAATTTGTCGGCTAATTGTACGAAAGTAAGACATTCAAGAAAAGGTGATTATGAATATACATACACCGATCATTATATTGTTACAAGAGATGTTGAAGCTCAATACGATAAGCTTCCGACAGATGCATCTGAAAAAATGCCTGATGATGTAATGGATAAAGTTGAACCGTATAATTATAATGAGATGACGGATTTTGAGATGCCGTATTTATCAGGTTATTACTCAGAAAAGTACAATTTTACGGCAGAACAGCTCGCACCAAGAGCAGAGAAAAGAATACGTCAATATATCACCGATACGACGAGAAGCACGATTTCAGGATATACAACTGTTAATATTACAAGACAAAATTCACAGCTTAGAAAGCTGAAGGCTGAATATATGCTTATGCCTGTGTGGATATTGAATCTGAGATATAACGAAAAAGATTTCCTGTTTGCGATGAATGGTCAGACGGGAAAAATAGTTGCGGACAGACCTTTGTCAAAGGGAAAGATGGCAGCATGGTATATAGGAATTACGGTTGTGATGACACTTATACTTGCATTGATTGGAAGATTTTAATATTAGGAGGCGAAACATAATGAAAAAGAAGAAATTGGCATTATCATTTCTGATAATTGGTTTGATATATGTAATGCTCTGCGGTTATACAAGTGTTTTCGATGAAAATGCCAGTAAGGTATACGATGATGCGGGACTTTTAGAAGAATCGGAGATAGAGGATCTGCAAAAACACTGTGTTTCTGCAGCAAAACAGATGAAACTTGATATAGGTATTGTGACTACGGAAGATACACAGGGAAAATCAACGATGGCATATGCTGATGATTTTTATGATTATAACGGTTTTGGTTATGATCAGGGTTATTCAGGGCTGATTTTTCTGATTGACATGCAAAACAGAGAGTTTTATATTAGTACATGTGGTATTGCGATTCAGTACTTTAATGATGCTGATATTGAGAGCATCCTAAGTGCATTGGATGAGCCTATGGGAAATCATGATTATTATGGGGCAGCAGATACGTTCATAGATAAAGCAGTACAGCACGTAAGAAAGATAAACAGAGAATATGCGTCTGAGGTGGATCCGTGGTTTGAGGAAGATTATACGGATTATGAAGATTATAAAGAGGCACATGATTTTGACAACGAGAGAAAAGTGAATATACTTAGCAATATTTTTGCAGATATAGGCATTGCCATGGTGGTAAGTGCGATTATCGTGCTGATAATGGCTTCAGGCAGCAAAGCAAAGATGACCGCAAATGCAAATACATATTTGAATAATAATAAATTAAAAATACATCATCAAAGTGATATATTCTTAAGAACAACTGTTGAGAAACATAAAATTGAAAGCTCTGATGGCGGCGGTCACGGAGGCGGCTCATCACATCACAGCAGCAGCGGACGAAGCCATGGTGGCGGCGGTCACAGTTTTTAATAAGAAAATGGAGGAAGCAGACTGATGGAAAATAAAAATCCAATTGTAACATTTGAGATGGCAGACGGAGGCATTATAAAAGCGGAGTTATATCCGGAGATTGCCCCTAACACTGTAAAAAATTATATAAGTTTAATTAATAAAAAGTTCTATGACGGCTTGATTTTTCATAGAGTAATAAGAGGCTTTATGATTCAGGGCGGATGCCCGGAGGGAACAGGTATGGGAAATCCGGGATATTCAATCAAGGGCGAGTTTGCAAGAAATGGTTTTGTAAATGAACTCAAACATACGCCGGGAGTTTTATCTATGGCGAGAGCACAGCATCCTGATTCAGCAGGCTCACAGTTTTTTATCATGCATCAGACATCACCTCATCTTGATGGAGATTATGCGGCATTTGGAAAAGTAATTGAAGGCATGGAGGTAGTGAATGCCATAGCGGATATGCCGACAGATTATATGGACAGACCGTTGGAAGACGTAGTGATGAAGAGCGTAACTGTAGATACCTTTGGAGTAGACTACGAGGAACCGGAAAAATGTTAAAAGCAGTTATTTTTGATATGGACGGGGTATTGGTTGATACCGAACCCGTCCATTATCAGGCAAACAAAAAAATCATGTCAGAGTTCGGATATGATTTTGAATATGAATATTACAAAAAATTTATCGGAAGTACTCTCGCGTTTATGTGGGAAGAATTGACTCAAAAGTACAACATAAAAAAGCCTGTAGATGAACTCTGTGATATGTCAAGGGATTATTCTAACGGAATTATTGAAAAAGAAGGCTATCCAATCATTGAAGGAGCCGTAGAGCTTGTAAAAAAGCTTCATGAAAAAGAGATTAAGCTTGCGGTGGCATCGTCATCATCGTTGGAAATTATTAAAGATGTGGTTTCAAAATTGCATATAGAAGAGTATTTTGATAAATTGGTAAGCGGTGAGGATGTAAAAAATCCAAAGCCTGCACCTGATGTCTTTATAAAGGCGGCGAATCAGCTTGGAGTTACAAGTGGTGAATGTCTTGTTATCGAGGATTCATCAAATGGTGTAAAAGCTGCAAAAAATGCTAATATGGCATGCGTAGGTTTTGTGAATAAGAATTCAGGCGAGCAGGATTTGTCAGTGGCAGATTATTTGGTGGAGAGCTTTGTCGGGATAGAGACCGGATTTTTAGATATGGTATATTGTCACGCAAACGGCGAGCCATGAACTGTAATGGAGACAGAGCGACTCATTATAAGGGAAATCTGTCTTGATGATTTAGATGCACTTTATGATATATATTCAGATTCATCAATAACCAAATACATGGAGGGACTCTACGAAGACCATGGGGAAGAGGAAGAGTTTACAAGGGCGTATATCAAAAATATGTATGGCTTTTATGGTTATGGAATCTGGATACTACAGAAAAAAGACGGAACCATTATAGGAAGGGCCGGCCTTAGTAACCGTGAATATAACGGTGAATTTTGTATTGAGGCGGGATATGTTATAGGAGTTCCGTACCAGAGACAGGGCTATGCAACGGAGGCGTTGAATGCCATTGTGATGTATGCCAAAAGAGAATTAGAAGTAAAAAAGGTGTATAGTTTTATTAAGGAAGAAAATCTGGCATCCATACGTCTTGCAAAACGTTGTGGTTTTGAGAGAGAAGGAAGTGCATTTGATAACGATGAGGAGTATGAAGTATATGTACATGAAAAATAACAAATATCATAATTGTATAAAAAAGGGGTTAAGTGAACTCGAAATTTGTCGATATATAAGTACAGGACTTGTAAGTATATCATAAAAGGTTAGGAGATGTGAGTACATGAACGTCATGAATTATTTAGATTACAACAGAATATCGAATGTAAGACAATCTGTACTGACAGAAAAAGTAAATGAATCTTCAGCCTTAAAAAAGACTGAGGAACAGATTAACAGAACTGTGCCGGGAAAACTTGAGGATTTTTCTACAGAAAGAGATGACAGCAGGGTTTTACCTACTGATAAAGTAATTGATTTTGCGTTGAAGTCTGACATGAAGACGGATACTGCACACGTCGGTAAGGGCGAAAGCCTTGAAAGTCTCGATATTACAAAGGCAGTGTCTGATATGCATAAAGACGGATTAATGAAAGAATACCGTATGTTTGTTCAGAATGCACGTGCGGACAGATTTAGTTCGGAAGATGGAATCGTTGTAAAAAAGAGGATTAATTCATAGAGAAGTAGAAAATGTATAATTATAAAATGATAATAAAGTATGATGGAACGGCTTATAACGGATGGCAAAAACAGGGAAATACTAAAAATACCATTCAGGGTGTTCTTGAAAAATCAATATATCTTGTTACGGGTGAAAAAATAGAGGTACATGGCTCAGGCAGGACAGATGCAGGAGTCCACGCGATGGCACAGGTAGCAAATTTTAAGATTGATAAGTTATATGACGAAGAAAAATTAAGAGAAAAGATTAATAGAAATATACCGGATGACATATGCGTGGAAAAACTTCAAAAAGTGGCAGAGCGTTTCCACAGCAGGCTGAATGCAAAAGGGAAAAAATACCTCTACAGAATACAAAATTCTGTGGAATCAGATGTATTCCGGAAAAACTATAAGTATCATTATGATGCAGAGCTGGATTTGGAAAAGATGAAGAAGGCGTCTGCATATTTTATTGGTGAACATGATTTTAAAAGCTTTTGTTCAAATAAGCATATGAAAAAATCTACGGTACGAACTATTTATTCGATAGAGATAAAGCGTGACGAAAAAGGCGAACTTGATATATTGTATTATGGAAATGGATTTTTATACAATATGGTGAGGATTCTTACGGGAACACTTATTGAGGTTGGAAGAGGAGATAGAAAACCGGAGGAAATGCAGGAAATACTTGAAGCGAAGGACCGTCAGGCGGCGGGATTTACGGCTCCGGCTCATGGATTAATACTTATGGAAGTGGAATATTAAAATTTATAATAAAAATAAAAAAAATACTTGCATTTTATAAAATGATATTGTATAATACTTCTTGTCGCATGACATTGGCCCATCGCCAAATGGTAAGGCACTGGACTCTGACTCCAGCATTTCAAGGTTCGAATCCTTGTGGGCCAGCTATTAATATCCTTCATCAGAGTGTTGATGGAGGATTTTTTTTACTCTATGGGGTAATTAATTATACTAACATTAGGAAGTGAAATGGCATGAAACATAACTATGAGGCAAAAGTAGGGTATAGTGAAATAGGACAAAATGGCAGTATGACAATAGGGGCGATGATTGACAGAATGCAGGACAGCAGTAATTTGCATTCTCAGGAAATAGGAGATGGATTTGAAGATCTTGGAAGCAGGGGAAGGGCATGGCTGGTAAATTCATGGCAGATAGTTTTTTGCAAACCGCTAAAGATGGGGGATTTGATGAGAGTATCCTCATGGGCATATGGTTACGATAAGATGTTCGGATACAGAAATTATATGATACAGGATGATAATGGAGAGATTTGCGTTAAGGCAAGTGCAAGGTGGATTCTTTTTGACGTGGAAAAACAACGGATTTTAAGGATTAAGCCTGAGGATATTGAGATGTACGGCATAGAAGAAAAAATCGATATGGAATATACCTCAAGAAAAGTGAGTATTCCCAAACACGCAGAGACAGTGGATGAAATCAAAATAAGGGGATATCAGATTGATACAAACAACCACGTGAATAATAGCTGGTACGCAAAGATTGCGTGTGATTATTTCACCGGTGACAGGGAGATAAAACAGTTGTGCATAGAATATAAAAAAGCAGCGGTAAAAGACGATATTGTAAAAGTAGGAATTGCAAAGAACGGAGACGTAGAAACTGTGATACTTACTGATATACAGGATAAAATATATTGCATTGTGGAGGCTCACATGAGTTAAAGAAAGGTGTGTAAGAATGCTTGAAATAGGAAAAATACAAAGATTAACAATGGTTAAGAAGACGGATTTCGGGGTGTATTTAAGTGATGGAAGCGAAGAAAGGGTGCTTCTCCCGAAAAAACAGGTACCATCTGATCTTAGAACAGGTGATTTGATAGAAGTGTTCATCTACAAAGATTCATCGGACAGACTCATTTCTACGACAGTGAAACCGCTTATAACGGTTGGAGAGACAGCGGTTCTTGAGGTTAAAGAAGTTTCAAAAATAGGTGCATTTCTGGATTACGGGCTGGAGAGAGATTTACTGCTTCCATTCAGAGAGATGACAACCAGAGTAAAAGACGGCGGTAAGTACCTTGTGGCTATGTATGTCGATAAAAGTGGAAGGCTTGCTGCTACCATGCATATTGATAAATACTTAAAGCCGGCTGAGAAGTATGGCAGAGATGCTGAGGTTGAAGGTATGATTTATGAGATACATGATGAAATTGGAGCATTTGTTGCGGTTGATCTTAAGTATTACGGCCTGATTCCGGCAAAGGAACTGCATGGAGATTTCAGAGTCGGAGATACCATAAAGACAAGGGTAACTGAAGTGCGTCGTGATGGCAAACTTAACTTAAGTCCGTACAAGAAGGCGTATATGCAGATGGATGAGGATGCATTAAAGGTGTTGCAGGTCATAAGAGAATATGATGGCACACTTCCGTATAACGACAAGGCATCACCGGAGGTAATTGCAAATGATTTTGGAATGAGTAAGGCGGCATTTAAAAGGGCTGTTGGGAAATTATATCGTGAGCATAAGATTGCAATTACTGAAAAAACGATTATAATTAAAGAATGATTAATATTATATAGAGATGGAGGAACATAAAATGAAGAAAATTATATCAACAGAAAAGGCACCGGCTGCTATAGGACCATATTCTCAGGCAATTGAGGTAAATGGAATGGTATATACATCGGGTGTGATTCCGGTTAATCCGGCTACACAGGAAATTCCTGAAGGAATAGAAGCACAGGCTGATCAGGCGATAAGTAATCTGATTGCATTGCTTAAAGAAGCAGGCGTTCCGGCAGAAAATGTTGTAAAGACCACGGTTTTCATCAAAGACATGAACGATTTTGGAAAAGTAAACGAGATTTATTCAAAATATTTCACATTTGATTGTCCGGCTCGTTCATGTGTTGAGGTAGCAAGACTTCCAAAAGACGTTTTAATTGAGATAGAAGCTATAGGAGTAAAATAGGAGGCTGAATGAAAAAATCAACAAAGACGGGAATATTCTTTTTGATGATAATCCTGATTTTTTTTGGTATGGGATTTTTGATGGATTTTATTCCGGAAAAATATTCAACTACTAATCTGAGCATGCTGCTTGGTCAGATGAGCATTGCGGTACCGTTACTTATATATCTTGCAGTAACTAAGGGGAAACCTTTAAAAGATGTCAGGCATGAAAAAATCAAGATAGAAGAAATAATCATTATTGTGATATTTGCATGGGTATGCATGCCGGTATCCTCATTTCTGAATGTAGTAACTATGCTGTTTTCAGATAATATGGTAGCAGGTTCGATTACGGACCTGAGTGGTAATCTGTTTATTGTAAATGTTGTTATGATAGCTGTTTTACCGGCTGTATTGGAGGAATTAACGTACAGAGGTATGTTTTTTTACGGATTGAGAGGCTATGGAGTAGTAGCCTCAGCCGTTGTTTCCGGATTTTTATTTGGTATCAATCATATGAATATCAACCAGTTTGCATACGCATTTCTGCTGGGAATCGTATTTGCACTTATGGATGAAGTATCAGACAGTATTTTTGCATCAATGATTATGCATTTTGTCTTCAACTTCAATACGGTTTGCTCTATAGAAATGTTAAAACTTATGCCGATCCTTGAAAAAATGCAGGATAATCCGGAGTATCAGCAATATATGGATAAATCCGGAGAAATAGCAACAAATCTGTCGGGATACTCTACGAACATGAAAATCGCCATGCTGGCAGGTTTTGGCATTGCTGCGGTGATTGCGGTTATAGTTAATTTTTACATTTTCAGATGGTATGCAAAAAGAATCGGAAGATGGCAGCATATATGTGAATGCTTCCGGGATTTCAGGCATGGATTTGCGAAGACGGAACAGGGACACATTATTTCAGTGCCGACTGTTTTGGGAATTTTAATTTGTATATTTGTAATGTTGATAAATATACTATAATAATACCATGGGTTTAGCACAAAACCATTGTGAAGTTGCACAAAAAAAATTGCAAATATACAAAATAACCAAATTGAAAAATATGATTTCGGCTATTTATTACATAGAATTTTTATTGATTTTCGGATATAATTACAAGAGTAATTTGTGTGATTACAAATGAAAATGATATTTAATTTTAGGAGGAATTTATAAATGGCTAGTTTATCATTAAAGAACGTTTGTAAAGTGTATCCTAATGGCTTTGTAGCTGTTAAGGATTTCAACCTTGAGGTTCAGGATAAGGAATTCATTATCTTCGTTGGACCATCAGGTTGTGGAAAGTCTACAACTCTTCGTATGATCGCAGGTTTGGAGGAGATTTCAAGCGGTGAGTTGTATATCGGGGACAGACTTGTCAACGATGTTGAACCTAAGGACAGAGATATTGCGATGGTATTCCAGAACTATGCGTTGTATCCACATATGACCGTATATGACAATATGGCATTTGGTCTTAAACTTAGAAAGACACCTAAGGATCAGATCGACAAGTTAGTACATGAAGCAGCAAGAATTCTTGATATTGAGCATCTTCTCGACCGTAAGCCAAAGGCTTTATCAGGTGGTCAGAGACAGCGTGTGGCCATGGGTCGTGCGATTGTTCGTAATCCAAAAGTATTCCTTATGGATGAGCCTTTATCAAACCTTGATGCAAAGTTAAGAGTACAGATGAGAATTGAGATTTCAAAGCTCCATCAGAGACTTGAGACTACGATTATCTACGTTACACATGACCAGACAGAGGCTATGACTCTTGGTACAAGAATCGTAGTATTGAAGGATGGTATTATTCAGCAGTGTGATACACCTAAGGCATTGTATGACAATCCACAGAACCTCTTCGTTGCAGGATTCATGGGTTCTCCACAGATGAACTTCATTGATGCGCAGGTTTCACAGTCAGGTTCAGATGTATTGTTAATTTTCGGTTCTCATTCAATCAAAGTGCCTGCTATTAAAGCAAAGGCATTGATAGATGGTAACTATATCAACAAGACAGTAGTAGTTGGTGTCCGTCCGGAAGACTTCCATGATGAAGAGATGCTGATTAACTCAATGAGCGACAGCGTTATCGAAGCTACTATCCGTCTTTACGAGATGCTTGGTGCAGAAGTATTCCTGTATTTCGATATTGACCAGTTCAGCTGTACAGCAAGAGTTAATCCTCGTACAACAGCAAGACCGGGTGATACTATTAAGATGGCAATCGATACAGCAAAACTTCATATTTTCGACAAGGATACACAGCTTGTTATCGTAAACTAATACATGACGAGTTAGAAAAATTTTGAGGAAATACATAAAAAAATGTATTTCCTCTTTTTTTTTTCACAAAAATAGTTTAAGATAAATACTAGGAAAATAGCAAATAAAACCAAAGGGAGTGAGCAAATGATATCAAACCAGATACTTTTAAGCACAATCGAAGGATTGAAAGGAATTACAAGAGTTGATTTGTGTGTTGCAGATACGGAAGGTAAAGTGATAGCATCCACATTTAACGAAGCAGAAGGTTATGGAGATGCCATAATGGAATTCGTAGCATCACCGGCGGAGAGTCAGGTACTTCAGGATTTTCAGTTCTTCAAGGTAAGTGATGATAATCAATTGGAGTATGTATTGTTAGCAAAGGGAAGCAGCGATGATGTATATATGGTAGGAAAGATGGCAGCTTTCCAGATTCAGAATCTTTTGGTTGCGTATAAAGAAAGATTTGATAAAGATAATTTTATTAAGAACCTTCTTCTGGATAATCTGTTGCTTGTAGATGTCTATAACAGGGCAAAGAAGCTTCATATTGAGACGGAAGTAAGAAGAGTAGTGTATATTATTGAGACAAAGCATGAAAAAGATACCAATGCATTAGAGACGGTCAGAAGTCTTTTTGCGACAAAGACAAAAGATTTCATAACGGCAGTAGATGAGAAAAATATTATTCTTGTAAAGGAAGTCGCACCGGATGAGAATAACGATGACCTTGAAAAAATTGCAAAAACAGTTTTAGATATGCTGAATTCAGAGGCGATGACAAAAGTGAATATTGCATATGGTACAGTTGTTAATGAGATTAAAGAAGTTTCGCGTTCATACAAGGAAGCAAAGATGGCTCTTGATGTAGGAAAGATTTTCTATAGTGAGAAAAATGTAGTTGCATATAGTAATTTGGGAATAGGAAGATTGATTTATCAGTTGCCGATTCCGTTGTGCAAGATGTTTATTAAGGAAATATTCGACGGAAAATCTCCGGATGAGTTTGATGAGGAGACATTGACCACGATTAATAAGTTTTTTGAAAATAATCTTAATGTTTCCGAGACATCAAGACAGTTGTATATTCATAGAAATACTCTTGTATACAGATTGGATAAATTACAAAAAAGCACCAATCTGGATTTGAGGATATTTGAGGATGCCATTACGTTTAAGATAGCATTAATGGTAGTGAAATATATGAAATATATGGAAAAATTAGAATACTAGAAAGGCATGGTTTACTAAGATGATTGTTCTTAACAATGTTTCTAAATCATATTCGACAGGTGCACCGGCTTTAAAAGAGGTGAACATCCATATAGAAAAAGGTGAATTTGTATTCATCGTTGGAAACAGTGGTTCAGGAAAATCGACTCTGATTAAGCTTCTTTTAAAGGAGTTGGAGCCGACAGAGGGAAGTATAAGTGTGAATGGTAAAATTCTGGGAAATCTTAAAAGAAGCAAGGTTCCTTATCTCAGAAGAGATATGGGCGTCGTGTTTCAGGATTTCCGTCTGTTAAAAGACAGAAATGTATATGAGAATATTGCTTTTGCACAGAGAGTAATTGAGACACCTTCAAGAGTTATAAAAAGGAGAGTTCCTGCGATGTTGTCGCTGGTTGGACTTTCTGAAAAATACCGCTCTTATCCGAAGGAATTATCCGGAGGAGAACAGCAGAGAGTTGCTTTGGCAAGAGCACTTGTTAATAATCCGTCCATTCTGCTCGCTGATGAGCCGACGGGAAATCTTGACCCGAGAAATTCATGGGAGATAATGAAATTATTGGAAGAGATTAACCATAGAGGAACTACGGTACTTGTGGTTACTCATAACAGAGAAATTGTTGATGCTATGAGTAAAAGAGTTATTACACTGAATAAAGGCGTAGTGATAAGTGACGAGAAAAAAGGTGGATATGATTATGAAGATTAGTACATTTATTTATTGTCTGATACAGGGAATAAAAAATATCAAGCGTAATAAGCTTTTTTCGCTTGCTTCAGTTGGAACCATAGCAGCATGTATCTTTATGATGGGAATTTTGTATTCTGTTATAGCGAATTTTCAGCATATGATAGATGAGGCGAAGGAATCCGTATCGATTACAGTTTTTTTTGATGAAGGAATCAGCCCAGATAAAATAGATTATCTTAAGGGAGCGATAGAAAAGAGACCTGAGGTGGCAACGGTCACCTATACATCGGCAGATGAAGCATGGGCAAGCTTTAAGAAAGATTATTTTTCTTCAAATCCGGAGCTTGCGGAAGGATTCAAGGATGATAATCCATTGGCAAATTCATCGTATTTTGAGATAAAACTCAGTGATGCATCCATGCAGGACTCACTCGTAACATTTTTAAAATCATCAAGCGGAGTAAGACAGGTAAACTATTCGGATGTGACAGCACATGCAATCACGGATTTTGCCAGGATGGTGGGATATATCTCGCTCACTATCATCGGCGTATTGCTTGCAGTCGGTATTTTCCTTATCAGTAATACGGTAATGATTGGTATTGCAGTAAGAAAGGAAGAGATTCGAATAATGAAATTAATCGGTGCAACCGATTATTTTGTAAGAGCTCCATTTATAGTGGAAGGTATAGTGATTGGCATAATAGGTGCAACTATTCCATTAATTGCCTTATATTTTGTATATAAGGAAGTGGTAAAATATTTATTGGGACAATTTCACACGATTACAAGCAACTTTACGTTTTTATCAGTACACGGGGTGTTTGTTGTGATGATTCCAATGGCACTCGCTATCGGCGGAGGCATAGGTCTGATAGGTAGTGTTATAACGGTTAGGAAACATTTAAGAGTGTAGGCACAAAGGAAGTGTTTATAATAAGATGAAAAGATTTTTTTTGAAAGTACTGTGCGGAATGATAATTCTGTCTCTTGCGACAGCTGTAACTGCACCTATATTTGCAACCAGCCTTCAGGAAGCGAATCAGAAAAAGCAGGAGCTTGAAAAGTCTCTCGAAGATTCTAAGACGATTCTTGACGGATTGCAGACACTTAAGTCTGATACAGACCAGTATATAGCGGCATTAGATGAAAAGCTTCATGCGATACAGGAGGATATTATGTCACTTGAAGAGCAGGAAGCGGCAAAGCAGACAGAAATTGATGATACTCAGGCTAAATTAAAAGAGCAGGAAGAAAAAATTGAATCCCAGTATGAATCCATGAAGAAAAGGATTCAATTTATGTTTGAAAACGGAAATACATTTTATATGGAAATGATGTTTGGAACAAAAAGTATCTCTGACATGCTTAATAAAGCTGAATATATTAGTGAGTTAGAAGAATACGACCGCGATATGTTAAGCAAGATGGAAGAAACACAGAGAAATATAGAGGAGACGAAGAATGTACTTCTGACACAGCAGGCAGATTTACAATTGTTGCAACAGCAAAAAGAGACTGAGGAGTCTACTGTAGAAGATCTTATGAAGGATAAGCAGAGCGAGCTTGAAGCTTACCAGCTGCAGATTAAGGATACGGAGGCACAGATTGCCGAAAATGAAAAGCAGCTTAGGGAAGAACAGGCATTGATAGAGCAGATAAAGGCAATTGAGGCACAGAGAGCTGCATCAGTGGCGACCGGAAGTGTAAGTACATCATTTGTGTACACGGGTCAGGAGTTTATCTGGCCTATAGATTCTCATAGAATTACATCTGAATTTGGTTATAGAACAGATCCTATCAACGGAACGACATCTTACCATAGCGGACTGGATATAGGAGCACCTTCGGGAACAGAGATTCATGCAGTTGCTGATGGTCAGGTTGCATGGTCGTACTACAGCACAACCGCGGGCAACTGGATAGGAATCGACCATGGAAATAATGTTTATTCCGTATATATGCATTGTTCTCTGGCGGCTGTTGAACCGGGAGCAGTTGTAAAACAGGGGGACGTCATAGGGTATGTTGGCTCAACCGGACGTTCAACGGGACCACATCTCCATCTGAGTGTCAGAGTGAACGGAGAATATGTTGACCCGCATATGTATGTTGGTTATTAATTTGAAAGGTAACACAGAGTATGGAATTAGAAAATGAAGATAAGCTTGCAAAAGAGTATTTTAAGGGATTTATTACCGGATTATCTGTTGCAATTGTGTTTATTGTTGCATTTGTGATTATAATGCATTTCAGAATCAATTCCATTGTGAATCATTTGTATGGTGACAAGGAGTTGACGGCAAGTGCCGTATCATTTGACAGCAAGGAGTTTGATGATAAACTTGACAAAGTAAAGAAATGTATAGCGACATATTTTTTAGATGAAACTGATGAGTCACTACTGGTTGACGGAGCATTTAAGGGAATTATGGAGGCACTGGAGGATCCTTATTCCGTGTATTATACGGCAGATGAGTATGAGAGTGTATCAAAGTCTACAGAAGGGGAATACGATGGAATAGGTGTTGCGATATCGGAAGATGATGAAGGAAATATCGTAGTGAAAGATGTATATGACGACACTCCCGCCGAAAAAGCCGGTATTCTGGAAAATGATATTTTATTAAAAGTAAACGATGAAGATTTTTCCGGAAAAACCTCCTCAGACATTGTGTCATACATTAAGTCGATTGAAAGCAAAGAGTTTACTGTTACGCTGAGACGTGGGGAAGAAGAGATGGAAGTCAGTATATACAAAGAAACCATCGAAAAGCCTACTGTTGAAAGTGAGATGCTTGAAGATAATATCGGATATATAAAGCTTTCTGAATTTGACGGTGTGAGCACGAACCAGTTTTCAGCAGCGCTTAATGACCTTAGGGATTCCGGTATGAACAGTCTGATTATTGACTTGAGAAATAATCCGGGTGGAAGGCTTGATGTGGTGTGTGACCTCTTGGATTTATTTATTGCTAAGGATAAACTGCTGGTATATACGAAGGATAAAAACGGAGAGGGGGAAAAGCATTATGCAAAGTATGATGCAACCGTTACGGATATTCCTATTTGCGTTCTAGTCAATGAAAAAAGTGCCAGTGCTTCAGAAGTGTTCACGGGAGTGATGAAAGATTATGAGGCAGCCACCATCATAGGAAAAAAGACTTTTGGAAAAGGAATTGTACAGCAGATTGTTGATTTGAAAGACGGTTCTGCCATCAAATTAACGGTATCCAAATATTACCTGCCGAATGATGAAAATATACACGGTGAAGGTATATCTCCGGATATAGAAGTAGAAAATGATGAGAATACTGCTGATGCGGATGAACAGTTAGAAAAAGCAATAGAATATATAAAAAATGAGAACTAAATTTGCCCGGCACAAGAGGTGTCGGGTAAATTTTTTAACAAGAACATTTGTTTGATTGTATTGATTCATAAAAATATATATGTTACAATGTTTGAAAAGTGATTTAATGGGAGAGAGCATAGGTACGGAAAGGATGATAAGATTATGGATTTTAGTGCGGATTTTTATAAAAGACTGTTTGTTACACTGGACAGCAATGCCGTGATGATGAAAGTTGGGAGGGAAGGACAATATTTTCCGATTTGGTGTTCAGAAGAATTTCTTCATATGATTGAGGGAACGCAGGAAGAGTATTTTGAACTGGAAAGCAATGGGGAAATGCATACGATTCATCAGGACGACAAGGAAGAAGTTGCCTATCTGTTCAAAAACCAGCGTACGAAAAGTGGAACGAATCACCTTGATGTTAGAAAAAAGACCGTTACGGGTAAATGGAAATGGGTCAAGGTAAGATATGCTTTTCTGGATGATGACGGGGAAAAGTATGCCTACTGTACCTATGAGGATATCACTGAACTCAAAGAAAGTCAGGCACAGACACAGACCATGTATGTGGAACTGAATAAGGAATTGAATGCACTTGCGGATAACAGCCTTGCGGCACTCCGTTCTAATCTCACAAAAGGTGTGGTAGAGGAAGTGAGAGGAACAGATCTTTATGACGTGGACAAGGTAGGCGCAGGTATCGAAGAATTGATTAAGGTCAGAATGGACAATATGCCTATTGAGTCAGAGAGAAAAAAGTATCTTGAAGTATTCGACCTTGAAAGGTTAAAGGAGAAGTATTATCTTGGCGAGGGTCCTGCCTCTATGGTGGTTTTTTCAAGGCGACAGTCCGGAAGACAGTGTTTTATCAAGTATTCGGCAGCCATGCGTAAAGACCCTATAACAGGTGACGTTATTGTTCTAGGTGTGGAGACGGAATGTAATACAGAGATGATTAATGATGTATTGGATAACAAAATTCTTGCGCAACAGTATGATATGGTGACGTATCTTGTCAGCGGATATTACGGCGTGGCAATCGGAGACTCCTCGAATATAAAGAAGGGAAGTATTTTCCCTAAAAATAAGAATGGTATTTATATGGACTATATTCGGGAACAGGTTATTCCGTCCATTCACGGAACAGAGAAGGATAAAGCTGAGATATTAGAAGCGCTGTCGCTTGACACTGTGAGCAGAAAGCTTGAGAAAGAAGAACCATATACTGTACATGTGGAGTGTGATATTGACGGAGAATATTTTACCAAGAGGTTTATGTTTTTTGTTGTAAACCGGGAGGCAGAATATTACATTCTTCTGAAGTCAGATATTACAGATGTGATAAAAGAACAGCAGGAGCGCAATGAGATTCTTGCTGACGCATTGGATGAGGCAGAGAGAGCAAATGCAGCAAAGACTGCATTTCTGTCAAATATGAGTCATGAGATACGAACACCGATGAATGCGATTATCGGACTGGGTGAGATTGCTTTACAGGAGCCGGAACTGCCTGACAGTACCAGAGAGCATCTGGAGAAAATTGGCGGAAGTGCGAAGCATCTTTTAGGACTCATTAATGACATTCTGGATATGAGCCGTATTGAGAGCGGACGCATGACGATACGAAAAGAAGAATTTGCATTTTCACAGATAATGGAACAGGTCAATACAATGATTGGTGGCCAGTGCAGGGATAAAGGATTGAATTATGAATGCCGGATTAAGAATCGTATTGATGATTACTTTATTGGTGACGATACGAAATTAAAACAGGTTATTATCAATATTCTGGGTAATTCCGTAAAGTTTACGCCGGAAGGTGGAACTGTTACGCTTACGGTAGAGCAGACTGCGAAGTTTGAGGGAAGGACTACGTTAAAATTTGTGATGCAGGATACGGGAATCGGAATGGATAAGTCGTATCTTCCGAAGATTTTTAATGCATTCAGCCAGGAGCATGAGGGCAGGTCAAACAAGTATGGAAGTACCGGACTTGGTATGGCAATTACAAAAAATATTGTCGAGATGATGAATGGAAGTATTCATGTTGACAGTGAAAAAGGTAAGGGAACTACTTTTACAGTCATTGTTACATTGAAGTCGAGTGACAGAGAATACGGCATGGGAGAAGAGATTGAAATGAAGCACTTGAATGTGCTGGTAATTGACGATGATCCTGTGGATTGTGAGCATGCAAGGATTGCTTTAGAGGAAATTGGTATTACTCCTGACATTTGCAGCAGCGGAAATGAAGCGATTGAACATATCGAAATCAGGGCAGCAAGACACGAGGCATATGATCTGATTCTTGTGGATTTAAGGATGCCGGATAAGGATGGAGTTGAGGTAACAAGAGATATAAGGAAGATAGCAGGTTCTGAATCAGCAGTGATAGTTTTGACGGCGTATAACTGGGAGGACATTGAGAAGGAAGCAAAAGCTGCCGGAGTTGATCATTTTATGGCAAAGCCATTGTTTTCAGTTAATGTACTCTCTGCTTATAAGACTGCCTGTGAAAACCGGAAGGTGTCACAGGAAAACATGGTACTTGCGGACCTTACGGGCAGAAGAGTTTTACTTGCGGAAGATATGGAGATTAACGCCCAGATTATGAAGATGCTTCTTTCAACAAAGAGTATTGAGGCGGATCACGCTGAAAACGGACAGGTTGCCGTTGACAAATTTTCTGCATCTGAAGTCGGTTATTACGACGCGGTTCTGATGGATGTTCGTATGCCGGTGATGGATGGCCTTTGTGCGACGGAGGCAATCAGAGGACTTGACAGGCCGGATGCAAAAACGATACCGATTATTGCCATGACTGCAAATGCTTTTGATGAGGATGTGCATAAGTCGCTGCAGGCGGGCATGAGTGCGCACCTGACAAAACCTGTGGAGCAGGATAAGCTGTTTAAGACATTAGGTGAATTGATTAAGGATTAAAGTTTTGAGGAGGATTTAACTGTGAATTTCAAACTGCATTCAGAGTATCAGCCTACAGGAGACCAGCCGGAGGCAATAGAGTCTCTGGTGAAAGGATTTAAGGAAGGCAATCAGTTTCAGACATTGCTTGGCGTTACGGGCTCAGGTAAGACTTTTACTATGGCAAATGTGATAGAAAAACTTCAGAAACCGACGCTGGTACTGGCTCACAATAAGACATTAGCGGCACAGTTATATGGAGAATTTAAAGAATTTTTCCCTGAAAATGCTGTAGAATACTTTGTGTCCTATTATGATTATTATCAGCCTGAGGCATATGTACCTTCTACAGATACTTATATTGAAAAGGATTCGGCTATCAATGATGAGATTGATAAGCTCAGACATTCGGCTACGGCGGCATTGTCAGAACGAAGTGATGTGATTATTATATCAAGCGTGTCCTGTATCTACGGACTTGGAAGTCCCATAGATTATCAGGAAATGGTAGTATCGCTAAGACCCGGTATGATTAAAGACAGAGATGATGTTATCAGGAAGTTAATCGATATCCAATATATCAGGGACGATATGGATTTTAAAAGAGGCACTTTCAGGGTAAGGGGAGATACTGTTGAGATTTTTCCGGCATCATCAGGAGAGAATGCGGTGAGGGTAGAATTTTTTGGTGATGAAATAGACAGAATTACAGAGGTTGACCCGTTGACCGGTCACGTAAAATGTGCTCTGGAACATGTGGCGATTTTTCCTGCATCTCATTATGTTGTTTCTAAGGATAAGATGGAAAAGGCAATTGTCGGAATTGAAAAGGAGCTTGAAGAGAGGGTCGCTTATTTTAAGGGTGAGGATAAGCTGATTGAGGCACAGAGAATTTCGGAGAGGACGAATTTTGATATTGAGATGATGCGTGAGACGGGATTCTGCTCCGGAATAGAGAATTATTCAAGGCATCTTGCCGGGTTGGCACCGGGCGAAACACCGCACACATTGCTTGACTATTTCCCAGATGAATTTTTGATGATTGTGGATGAATCACATATTACCATTCCGCAGGTAAGAGGTATGTATGCCGGCGACCAGTCGAGAAAGACGACTCTTGTGGATTATGGATTCAGACTTCCATCAGCGAAGGATAACAGACCACTGAATTTTGATGAATTTGAAAGTAAGATTGACCAGATGATGTTTGTATCTGCCACACCTAATGTATATGAGGATGAACACGAACTTGCAAGGGTTGAACAGATTATCAGACCAACCGGCCTGCTTGACCCGAAAATTGATGTTCGTCCGGTGGCAAATCAGGTGGATGATCTGATTAGCGAGGTGAATAAGGAGACTGCAAAGAAGAATAAAGTCCTTGTCACCACACTCACGAAGAAAATGGCTGAGGATTTGACTGACTATATGAAGGAAAACGGTATCCGGGTAAAGTATCTGCATTCTGACATTGATACTCTTGAAAGGACGGAGATTATCAGAAATATGCGTCTTGACGTGTTTGATGTTCTGGTGGGAATTAACCTTTTAAGGGAGGGACTTGATATTCCGGAAATCACGTTGGTTGCAATACTTGATGCGGACAGAGAAGGTTTTTTAAGGTCGGAGACATCTCTTATCCAGACTATCGGAAGGGCAGCAAGAAATGCAGAAGGCCACGTTATTATGTATGCTGATAACATTACGGAGTCCATGGATAAAGCAATCAAGGAGACAAACCGCAGACGTGAGATTCAGCAGAAATATAATGAAGAACACGGCATTACACCTACAACCATCAAAAAGGCTGTCAGAGATCTCATCAGCATTTCTAAGGAAGCTGAAACTACATCAGCCGAACTGGAGAAGGATCCGGAGTCTATGAGCAGGAAGGAAATCGAGCGTCTCGTAGGTAAATTGGAAAAGAGAATGAAAAAGGCGGCAGCTGAGCTTGATTTTGAAGCGGCGGCAGAACTTCGTGACCAGATGATGAGATTGAAAAAGTATATAGTTAATTGAAATGGAGCATAGAAGTGAAAGAAGAAAGAACAAGTAAGAAATATATTAGAATAAGAGGGGCGCATGAGCACAATCTTAAGGGAATTAATCTGGATATTCCAAGAGATGAGTTTGTTGTGTTTACCGGTTTAAGCGGTTCAGGTAAGTCATCTCTTGCGTTTGATACGATTTACGCAGAAGGCCAGAGACGCTACATGGAGTCTTTGTCTTCTTATGCAAGGCAGTTTTTGGGACAAATGGAAAAGCCGGATGTAGACAGTATTGAGGGACTCCCGCCTGCCATTTCCATTGACCAGAAGTCTACTAACAGAAATCCGCGTTCTACGGTAGGCACAGTCACGGAGATTTATGATTATTTCAGGCTGCTATATGCAAGAGTCGGGATTCCTCATTGTCCTAAGTGTGGCAAAGAGATTAAGAAGCAGACTGTAGACCAGATGGCAGATCAGATTATGGCATTGCCGGAAAGAACAAAATTTCAACTTCTTGCACCTGTTGTCAGAGGTAGAAAGGGACAGCATGAAAAGATATTTTCACAGGCGAAGAAAAGGGGTTTTGTCAGAGTTCGTGTTGATGGAAATGTGTATGATTTGTCGGAAGATATTTCTCTTGAAAAAAATAAGAAGCATAACATTGAGATTGTAGTTGACCGTCTCTCTGTGAGGGAAGGAATTGAAAAACGACTGACGGATTCTATTGAAACGGTTTTGAAGCTGGCGGACGGTATTATGATGGTGGATATTATTGATGGAGAGACCATAACTTTCAGTCAGAGTTTTTCGTGCCCTGATTGTGATATCAGTATTGAGGAAGTACAGCCTAGAAGTTTTTCGTTTAATAACCCGTTTGGTGCCTGCCCGGCATGTGCCGGTCTCGGCTATAAGATGGAGTTTGACGAGGAGCTTATGATTCCGGACCAGTCGATAAGCATCAATGATGGTGCAATAGTAGCCATGGGGTGGCAGTCTTCCGGTAAAGAGGGAAGTTTTACTCATGCTATTTTAGAGGCTCTTGCAAAGGAATATGATTTTTCTCTGGATACTCCTTTTGAAGAACTTTCTCCGGAAGCAAGAGATATTATTATAAATGGAACCGGCGGAAAGGAGGTAAAGGTATATTATAAAGGTCAGCGTGGTGAGGGTATTTATGACGTTGCTTTTGAGGGCCTTATTAAGAACGAACAGAGACGTTACAGGGAAACGTATTCGGAGAGTCAGAAGCAGGAATATGAGCAGTTTATGAGAATTTCTCCGTGTGATGAATGTAAGGGTCAGAGGCTTAAAGCTTCTTCGCTTGCGGTTACTGTGGGAAATAAAAATATTTTTCAGGCTACGTCTATGCCTATTCTGGAGCTTCAGGATTATTTGCAGAAGCTTGACCTGTCTGAACATCAGCATAAAATTGGTGACCAGATTTTAAAGGAGATTAACGGTAGAATTAACTTTCTGGTTGATGTTGGACTCGATTATCTGACTTTATCAAGAGGAACCGCTTCGCTATCCGGTGGTGAAGCACAGAGAATACGTCTTGCTACCCAGATAGGTTCGGGACTTGTGGGTGTGGCTTATATTCTGGATGAGCCTAGTATTGGACTGCATCAGAAGGATAATGATAAATTGTTAAATGCGATGCTTCATTTGCGGGATTTGGGCAATTCGCTTATTGTTGTTGAGCATGATGAAGATACGATGCTGGCAGCGGATTATATTGTGGATATTGGTCCGAGGGCAGGTGAAAATGGCGGAGAAGTCATCGCTGTGGGTAATGCTAAGGACATCATGAATAATCCCGACTCTATAACCGGTCAGTATCTGAGCGGCGAAAAATTCATTCCTGTTCCTTCAAGGCGGAGGGAGCCGACAGGTTATCTGAAGATTTTTGGCGCACGCCAGAATAATCTGAAAAATATTGATGTGGAGATTCCGCTGGGTATCATGACATGTGTTACAGGTGTTTCCGGTTCGGGAAAAAGTTCTCTTATTAATGAGATTTTGTACAAGGCTCTTGCTAAGAAGCTTAACAGGGCAAGAACCATTCCGGGACTGCATGACCGGATAGAGGGTGTAGAGAATCTGGATAAAATTATTGATATTGATCAGTCACCTATCGGAAGAACACCTCGCTCGAATCCTGCCACATATACAGGTGTGTTTGACCAGATACGTGATTTATTTGCATCTACGTCTGATGCAAAAACTAAAGGTTATAAAAAGGGAAGATTTAGTTTTAACGTGAAAGGTGGCAGATGTGAAGCATGCAGCGGTGACGGTATTATTAAGATTGAGATGCATTTTCTGCCGGATGTATATGTGCCTTGTGAGGTATGTGAAGGAAAGCGTTATAACAGAGAAACGCTTGAGGTCAGATATAAGGGTAAGAATATTTTTGATGTTCTTGATATGACGGTGGATGAGGCGGTTGTTTTCTTTGAAAATGTTCCATCTATCTACAAGAAGATTAAGACTCTTCAGGAAGTTGGGCTTGGCTATATCAGACTGGGTCAGCCGTCTACTACTTTGTCCGGCGGTGAAGCGCAGCGAATCAAACTGGCTACAGAGCTCAGCAGACGCGCAACAGGAAAGACTATTTATGTATTGGATGAGCCTACAACGGGCCTTCATTTTGATGATGTAAATAAGCTGGTTGAGATTCTAAGACGGCTGTCTGAAAGTGGAAACACTGTTGTTGTGATTGAACATAATCTGGATGTGATTAAAACAGCGGATTATATCATTGATATCGGTCCTGATGGTGGTGATAAGGGCGGAACTGTCATTGCTACCGGAACTCCTGAGGAAATTGCCCGCAAGAAAAAATCATATACGGGACAGTTTTTGAAGAAGTATTTGAAATAGTTTTTGTAATAAAGCGCTGAAGCATATAACCAGAATTTTTTGGGATTGTACCGGCTGTTTATTTGACGGTAAGTTAGGAAATTGAGCGGGCTATTTATTTTTTTTGTGCCTGTGTACCGGTAGAAAAAATATTTCTTGTGTTTCATCAGTCACTACATTATAATGAATAGAAGATTAATATGTTGGAGTCACCGACATATGAGAAAACCAGGAGGATTTGATACAAATGAACCAGGAAAAAGTGATAGTGGTAGATTTCGGCGGGCAGTATAATCAGCTTGTCGCACGTCGTGTCAGAGAATGTAACGTTTATTGTGAAATATATTCGTACAAGACTGATTTGGAAAAAATCAAGGAGATGAACCCTAAGGGGATTATTTTAACAGGTGGACCTAACAGTTGTTATGAGAAGGGTGCACCAACGTGTCAGAAGGAGCTTTTTGAACTTGGCATTCCGGTTCTTGGACTTTGCTATGGTGCGCAGCTTATGATGCATGTTCTCGGAGGTAAGGTTGAGAAGGCACCTGTCAGAGAGTACGGCAAGACTGAGGTAAAGGTGAATACTGCATCTCCTTTGTTTAGTGATGTAAGTGAAAAGACGATTTGCTGGATGAGTCATTTCGATTATATTTCCAAGGTGGCTGATGGCTTCGAGATTACCGCTAATACTGCGGATTGTCCTGTTGCTGCAGCTCAGAATACTGATAAGAATCTGTATGCAATTCAGTTTCATCCGGAGGTTCTCCATACACAGGAAGGAACGAAGATGTTGTACAATTTTGTGCGAAATGTCTGTGGCTGCTCCGGTACCTGGAGAATGGATTCTTTTGTCGAGAATTCTATCAAGGAGATTCGTAAGAAAGTAGGTAATGGAAAGGTTTTATGTGCATTATCGGGCGGTGTTGATTCCAGCGTAGCTGCAGTAATGCTTTCTAAGGCCATCGGCAACCAGCTTACCTGTGTGTTTGTTGATCATGGCCTTTTGCGCAAGGATGAAGGTGATGAGGTTGAGGAGGTATTTGGTCCTAATGGTCCATATGAGCTTAATTTTATCAGAGTGAATGCGCAGGATCGTTATTATAGTAAGCTTGCCGGTGTCACAGAACCTGAGGCTAAGCGTAAGATTATCGGCGAAGAGTTCATACGTGTCTTTGAAGAGGAAGCGAAGAAAATCGGTGCTGTCGATTTTCTGGTTCAGGGAACGATTTACCCTGACGTTGTGGAAAGCGGTCTAGGCGGTGAATCTGCTGTGATTAAGTCACATCACAATGTGGGTGGTCTTCCTGACTATGTTGATTTTAAGGAGATTATTGAACCACTTCGTGATTTGTTCAAGGATGAAGTGCGTAAGGCAGGTCTTGAGATGGGTATTCCTGAAAAGCTTGTTTTCCGTCAGCCATTCCCAGGCCCGGGTCTTGGCATCAGAATTATTGGTGAAGTCACAGCCGAGAAGGTGAAGATTGTTCAGGAAGCTGACGCAATTTACAGGGAAGAAATCGCAAATGCCGGACTTGATAAGAGCATTGGTCAGTATTTTGCTGCACTTACTAACATGAGGTCTGTGGGCGTTATGGGTGATGAGAGAACCTATGATTATGCCGTTGCGCTTCGTGCGGTAAACACTATTGATTTTATGACCGCTGAGAGTGCAGAGATTCCGTTTGATGTGCTGCAGAAGGTCATGAGCCGAATTATTAATGAGGTCAGGGGCGTGAACCGGGTATTTTATGATTTGACGAGTAAGCCACCGGGAACGATTGAAGTAGAATAACGGACTAAAATGCCGAAAGCCTGTATTTATGCGGGTTTCCGGCATTTATTTTATCAAATGGCTCTAGTTTGGCTCTATTTGTGGGGAGAGTAATGACTTTCATAAATTAATATATTGCGTTGCTAGGTTGATTAGGAGAAAAGATGACAGATAATGAAAAGAGATTTATAAAAAGTATATTTTCGGGAGACAGTAGTGGTCATGACTATTACCATACGATACGAGTATATAAACTGGCTACTAAAATCGCAAAACAGGAAAATGCAGATGTTAAAACAGTGCAGTTGGCGGCTCTGTTACATGATGTGGACGATATTAAGCTTTCTCCGGACACTTATGCTGCCAAGAAAAATGCAGTTGATTTTATGACAATTAACAAAATAGATGGTAAAAGGATAGAGGCAGTATGCAAAATTATAGATGAGGTTTCATTTGCAGGAGCTGATTCAGTCGTACCTGATACCATAGAAGGAAAATGTGTGCAGGATGCAGACCGACTTGATGCTATAGGAGCTATTGGAATTGCCAGAACATTCGCATATGGTGGTAGTAGGGGAAGAAAGATTTATGATCCGGAAATAAAATCTAAGATGGGAATGAATAAAGAAGAGTATCGGAATAATCAAGATTCTACAAGCATTAATCATTTCTATGAAAAGTTGCTTTTGTTGAAAGACATGATGAATACGACTGAGGGAAAGAAACTGGCAGAACATAGACAAGCTGTAATGCAAGAGTTTCTTAACGAGTTTATGGCAGAATGGAAAGGGGAAAAGTGACATGAAAAAATGTAAACTGCTCTTATTTGATTTAGACGGAACTCTATTACTGAGTGATAAAACTATATCAAAAAGAACCCTTTATGCTTTAAAACAGTGTAGAGAAAAGGGTATATTGATAGGTGTTTCAACATCAAGAAGTGAGCAGAATTCTTTAGTGTATTTAAATGAATTGATGCCGGACATTTTAATATCAAGTGGTGGCGCATTAGTAAAATATGGAACTGAATATATCTATAAAGCAGAATTTTCAGTAGCTGAAACAAATAACATGATTAATATGGCAAGAGCTGTCTGTGGAGAAGATTGTGAAATAACGATTGATACGACAGACTCACATTACTGGAACTATAAAATTGATCCTAAGAAACTTGACCAAAGTTGGGGAGACAGTATCTATACGGATTTTACCGATTTTTCAGAATGTGCATTGAAAATGTGTGTCGAGATTTTTGACAAAGACAAAGCTGATATATTGGCTGATAGGCTGGCTCAATGCGATTGCATACGTTTTTCAGATGGATATTGGTATAAATTTACCAAAAAGAATGTAACGAAAGAAAATGCGATTATAAGGATTACTGAAGTGTGTGGATTTGGTACGGAGTCTATCATTGTATTTGGTGATGATTATGCGGATATAGGAATGTTGGAACTGTGTGGGTTAGGTGTTGCAATGGGGAATGCAATTGATGAGGTAAAAAATAAAGCAGATATTGTAATCAGTTCAAATGATGAAGAGGGAATTGCTGATTTTATTGAAGAAAATATCTTGAATTAATGTTGGTAGAGATAAACATAGTTGATTTTTTAGTCATGGAGGATATGATATGAATATAGTTTTTGATATGGATGGATTGATGTTCGATACAGAGAGAGTATTTATTGATGCATGGGATTATGCTGGAGAAAAGATTGGCATTGGTAAAGCCGGATATATGGTATATAAGACATTGGGAATGAATATTGTTGCATCATATAATGTTTGGAAAGAAGAATTCGGAGATAGCTATAATCAGGATGAACTAAGAAAGTATACAAAAGAGTTTTTGCAGAAGTATTATGCGGAAAACAAGGTTCCGGTAAAGAAAGGATTGTATAGTTTGCTTGATTTCTTAAAGCAAATAAATTGTAAAATGGCGGTTGCCTCATCATCTCCAAGATGGGAAGTAGAGAAGCATTTAAAAGAAGCAAATATATATGAGTATTTTACTGGGATTGTTTGTGGTGATATGGTTCAAAACTCAAAGCCTGATCCAGAGATTTATTTAAAAGCATGTGAATTGCTGGAGGCAAAACCATCGGAATGTTACGCTTTGGAAGATTCAAAGAATGGTTTATTGTCAGCATACAGAGCTGGTTGTAAGCCGATAATGGTTCCAGATTTATGGCAGCCAGATGATGAAGTATTAAAAGTTATTGTGGGAAAATATAATGACTTGGATGAAGTAAAAGTAGCTTTTGAGAAAAAAGATGTATAAAAGATAGCCAATATAGTTGAGAAAAGGAATAGTTTTATGAATAAAGATTTACTGCAGGAAATTGGAAATGAGTTAAAGGATAAGACTCAAGGAACTCTTTTAGAGGCATTAATTAATTGTTTTATTAAAAATCCAGTAGATTTTGGAAAGAATATAATAGAATTAATGCATCAAACAAAAAGTATTCCGGATATGATACTATGGAATAACTTTTATTTGTTTTTACAGGAGGGAAATTTTGATTATGACATATTGAGAAAACTAGCAGTTAGATTGGAAGAAAGCGGTAACAAACAAGAAAATGCTACATGTATAGTATATACAATTAATAGGGTTGACGATCCAAGAAAAGCAAAATTTATTTCGTGGTTAACATTATCATTAATAAATAATGAAATTGATTTTGATAATTATTTTCGTCTGGTAAAAACAGTAGAAAATTTAGTGTATGCAGATTTGATATATATTTCAGAAAATGTTGAGAAGGTAACGATTGATTCAGATAATATTCATATAGATGACTTTTTGGCAAATGGATTGATTTATAGTATAGATGGGGGATTTGCATATACTGATAAATCGTATGATCTTGTTGAATACGGAATTCAAAGAGGGCATAATGTAAGAAGACCTAGAAAAAAACCAGAAAGACAAATATTGGCGATAACTACAGATGAAGAAATTGAAGCAATGTTTAAACTTTGAAATAGTTATTGCTAGCAAATGATTAATTGTGTTAGAATATCGCTTAAGGAAAGTACCCATGACAGGGTGGTAGCCTCCCGAGTTTATGATACCGGTTTACCGGAATACATAGGAAGGGAGGTGGCGCCGATGACAGCTTATGAGATCATTTCGATTTTCATTGGGATATTGGCTTTGCTGATGTCCTTTGGTAGCTTGATTGTAGCGTTGCTTGCCTTTCTCGATAAAGAGAAAAGCTCTTCGAGGAAGAGCAGGCGCAAATAAAAATGCCTATCCTGTCTGCCAACAGGATAGGCGGTGTCCGTAAGGACATTTCTTTAGCCTAAACTCGGAGCATCCACCTTTGGAGTGGGTGCTTTCTGTTTAATTAGATATTATCATCTTATGTCTGATAATTCAAGAGATTTCTCTAATTTGGAAAAATTTTCACGGTAAGTTTGTCAGTTCCTTTTTTGACAACCATACTGTCATCAAGCAGGTGCTGCTTGATTTCTTCGATATTCTCATTGATGTGCTGCAGGCTGTCAGCATACTCTGCTTCTGAATATTCATCTTTAGCATTTGTCATATTTTCACGAATTTCCAGAGCTTTCATATAGGTGCAGAGCTTTTTGTTGATGAGATTGTTTTTAAAGGACAGCTTAACAGTAGCTGGCTTGAAGTTGCCTTCCTCATCC
>CADADA010000011.1 GCA_902786515.1 uncultured Lachnospiraceae bacterium
TAATTGTTAAGTTGATTGAACCGCCGTGTACCGAACGGTACGCACGGTGGTGTGAGAGGTCGGAATTTCTCACTTGTGAGAAATTCCTCCTACTCGATTTATTGTTGATATTAAGATGATGTTATTATGCAAATATTACAACTACAATATACAGATAGTAAATAAAAACGAAAATAGTTTCTGATAAAAAAGATATATTAAGATAAAAAATAATACTTGACAAAATTTGTCTGGGGGGGGGATAATTGATGTGTTATTAGTACTAATCAACGATACAAAAATATAACAAAGATGGGAGAAATATAATGCGTAAAGTTTTAAAAACATTAGTAGCGATAGCTACAATATCGGCATTAAGTGTAAATCCAATATATGCTGAAATGCCAAACACAGAGACTGAAGAAGTTGTAATGGAGAATTATGATACATTCATTCAGGAAGAAATTTCAGACAACACTACAGAGTTAGATGAAGATGTAGAGGCAGAACTGAATAGCAAAGGAGTACTTGACAATCAGATAGAATCATGGAGCGAGGATACGATTGAAAAAATCAATGAAAGTGATGATGTATCGGTTGAGGTAATGTATTTTAACGAAGAAGAGGATGGAGAATTATCTGAGCTGTCTGATGAAGAAGTAGAAGAATTCTACGAGAAAGTATATGAAGAAAATCTGGAATCGGATTTGCATGATGGTATTTACGTAGAGCTTGAAGGTGAGGAAGAGGATGAAGAAGAACAGGCAGAGGATAACAAGTCATTGTTTGGCATGCTTGGTTTAGAGGAAACGGTATATGGTGCCAATGAACCTATAGATACAACGGTTACATCAGCAAGTGGTGTGTTGAAATGCGATATAATAGTTGCTAAAGATCAGGGCAGAGCACATGCGTTATGGGTAGTTTCAGATGCGGTATGGCTGTCCCAACCTAAGTATACTTTGACAGATTACATGTCGATATCGGCACAAGGTTTAGATACACATGTTGATAATAAAAATGAGCTTGGGGCAACATATACATTTACAAAAAATGCTATACAACCGGGAGGAAGGTTAGTGAAGTTTGAAACAACTGTACATAGCAAACCAACGGTACGCGGAGAATATGGCTTCTATACTTATGTAAATTTATGTGATGATATACCGGGTGTGGCATATAGAAATCATAATATTACGATGAATGGCGATTTTTACATTAACAACTGGAAAAGTAAAGATGGTCAAATAAATTTCAAATTTGAATATTCACATCAGCAGAAAAAATTGAAGAAAGACGATTCTGTAATAGCAACGGTAGGATTAACAGGTTTGAATTTGTCTTTAAGCAGCAAATTGTCAATTGTGAAATATTATCATAAGATGATAGATAAGAACTGTGTATATAAATACAGTTACAAATAATAAAACAAAAGAGGTTAGGTGTTTTACTTAACCTCTTTTGTTTTTTTTACCAAAAAAAATGTGAACGTTTTGTTAAATTTTACCGAATAAAACGGTTGCAAAATAAAAAAACATGAATTATAATAGTGTTTAAGATGTGGGTGGATTGTGGTCTTCCACATAAAAATATAAAAAAGGAGAAGATATAGGATGAGAAATTTAAAGAAATTAGCTGCAGTTGGATTGACAGCAGCAATGACGATGGCAATGACAGTAGCATCATTTGGTGCAGATGTAACAATTCACTTTAAGAATGCAGCAAACTGGGATACTGTAGGTGCATGGATTTATCAGGGATTTGATTGGGGAGAGAATGTTACTCCTCAGGCTAAGTGTGCAGCATATAATACTGAAAAAAGCAGACCAATCTGGCCGGGTGCTAAGATGGATCCGGAACCTGATTATAACGGATGGTATACAGTTACAGCAACATTTAATGATACTTCAAACGGAGCAATTATGATTTTCAATAACTACGTAGCTGATACTACTGCTGATACTTCTTCAGGTGGAGATGAAACAGATAACCAGTATCTTCAGTCTTCAGGCTTGGTAATGGATAGTTCTAAAAAACAGCAGACACCAAATCAGATTATCAAAAAGACAGATTTCTCAGCGACAGAATATTGGTGTGATTTTGATGGTAATGTTGCTTCTTCAACAGCAGGTCTTCTTTCTTCAACAGCTCCTGCAAGCTATGTAAAGACAGCAACAGAGACAGCTACTACAGCAGCAGCAGCCGGTGCATCAACAACAGCTACTACAGCATCAACAACAGCAGCTCCTAAGACAGGTGATACAGGTGCATATGCATTAGCATTTACAGGTCTTGCAGCAGCAGCGGTAGTTGTAGCTTCTAAGAAGAGAGTACACGAATAATATATGTAAGAGACATATTGTAAAACAGATGCTTCGTGAGGAGCATCTGTTTTGTGCATTATGCAAAAAAAATATTGCAAAAAACAGAATATAGATATATAATAGCAATAGCTGTATGAACGCAGTTATTATTGTAAAAAATTGAAAGGAGACGTTTTTCGAAATGAGAAAGGTTATGAAAAAAGTAGCGGTAGTAGCTATGACAGCAGCTATGACAGTTGCAATGGGATGTCTTGCTTACGCTGGAGACGGATCTACTTACAAAGTAGTTGGAGCAGAAGGATTAGTTGGAGAGTCATGGGAGCCGGCAGCAACGACTGACAGCACAGAGCCGGGTGCACCTGGAGAGATGGGTCTTATGACAGAGTTATCTGATAACCCTGATGTATATTCAGTATCATTTGATATTGCTACACCTGATGATGGTGAAGGTGATACACAGAATGATGATGCTGAGATACCTGTAGGATACGAGTTTAAGATTTTAAAAGATGCAGATGATTTTGCATGGACATATCAGTGTTGTTTAGGTAACCCATCAGTAGCATGGGGTGACAACCAGACACAGTTCAAGTTACCTGCTGAGACTACAGGAAAGGTTACAGTTTACCTTGATTCTACAACAGGTGCTGTAGTGATTGCAGATGCAGATGACAATGCAATTGATTACGTTGTAAGATGGAAATCAAGAGATGAAGATCCATGGGATTTCACAGCAGCTACAAAGTCAGCTATTGAAGCATCAGTTAACCCTACAACAAACATCCAGAATACAGATTGCCAGGATGTGGAAGCAATCAATGCTGCATTAGCAGAAAAGGTTGGTGTTACATTATCAGCATCTACATCTGATGATAGTGAAGATGCAGGCGAGGATACTACTACAATCGCTGAGGATAACAAGGAAGATACATCAACTACAGCAGCAACAACTACTACTAAGGCTGTTGAAGAAGAAGAGTCTTCTAACACAGGTGTAGTTGTAGTTGTAGTAATCGTAGTAATCGTTATCATTGCTGCAGTTGCTATTGTAATGAACAAGAAGAAAAATTAATCGGAAGATTTAATTATTTGTCTGAGAAAACACGCTTAAGGCGTGTTTTCTTTTCTTAGAGAAATTTTACTGTATTGATTGATGAAATATTGTTATATATTTGTGATTCAATAACAATTGATCCTAATATTGCTATACATACTCTGGGTTTTTGAATGTGAAAAATCAATAGAAATGCCCTCCCAAATTACAAGAAGAACTAATAAAGTTGCGGATGCTGAAGAATAAAGTTTCTGCTGTGATTACAACAAATTATGATACTTTTCTTGAAAAAGAAGTGTTTAATAAGGATTTTCAAGTGTATGTTCGACAATATGAATTGTTTTCTGCGGACAGTTACAATATTGCTGAAATATACAAAATTCATGGTAGTGCGACGGATGCAGAATCTATTATCATCACGGAAGATGATTATAAACATTTTAGGAGTCTAGGAAACTAATTATTGCGAAAATGCTAACATTATTTGCTGAATCTCCAATAATTTTTTTGGGGTATTCTATGACGGATGAAGATGTTAGAAATATTATTGAAGATTTTTTGAGTTGTTTATCTTCAGAACAATTGAAAGATATTCGTAAACATTTTGTGTTTGTAAGTTATAAAAAAGATGAGGAAGAACTTTTAGAAATAGAGCGAACAATTATAACGAAAAGTGGGGTTGAAATACCATTTGTAGAAATTCAAACGGATAATTATATAAAAATATATGAGAAAATAGGAGAGATTACCCCGGGTATATCACCTGTTAGGGTAAGAGAAACAAGGAAAGTTGTTAAAACGATTGTTGATCAAAGTATGACATCTTTAGATGCAGAGACTATTATAGTTGGAATAGATGATCTTGATCATATAGATTTGTCTTCCAAGCCGTTAGCCATTGCCATCGGATATAAAGAAAATATTTTGAGTAAGTATGGATATGGTAGATTTGGAGATGAACAGATTTTTGAAGATATCATTTTCGATAATAAGAATTTTGATTCGGGAGCGATGTGTGATGAAAGATTGAGGAGAATTTCTAAAAATCGCCTTCTACCAGTATATAAATATGTGAGGGGAAGGGATGTTCCAGAAAATAGTAAGTTATATGATTATATACAGGCTCATAATACCATGGAAAAAATAATATCAAGTACGGTTTCAAAAAGTATTAAAAATACTCCCGTTTTTGATACATATGATCAGTTGATAGAATATATGGATACTATGCATAACTGTAGAAAGGCAGCAATGGCGGTATTAAAGAATATTGAAAAACTTAGTATAGATAATTTGCGAGATACATGTAAGTATTTATTCGAAAAATATCCAGATGAAAATATGACAGACTCGAATTATAAGCGTTGTGTTATGTGTTTGGATTTTAGAGAAAATTATGAAAAAAAAGAAATGCCGGTAAACCTCTCCTGGCTAAACCAAGAACATTACCGGTATTCCTTTTGGTTTTAAAAGAACATTTAATGTTCTATGTTCTCATTTTTATTATATGTCGCATTAAGCATTTTATATACTTTGTTATCGACTTATGTTATGATACAATTTTTTTGTACAATTGTCAATGGGAAAATGTACCAATCAATTTATAATGAAGTTTTTAAATTTGTACTTGAAAAAAATATTTTGGTATGTTATCATAAAATGGAGTATGTCACAGGCGGGATGAATGACCGCCGGAATGGAGAGTAAGATGAAAAGATTACTGTTTATTTACAACCCGTTATCGGGAAAAGGCATGATAAAGGAGAATTTGTCAGATATCGTTGATAAATTTATTAAGTCCGGTTACAGGGTGGAGACATATGCAACTCAGAAGTCGTCAGATGCAAAAGATAAAGCGTATAGATGGGCTGAGGATTTTGATATGATCGTATGTAGTGGCGGAGACGGGACGCTTAATGAAGTTGTTTCAGGAATTATGGATTTGGACGAGCGTCCGACTGTGGGATATATACCGGCCGGTTCTACTAACGATTTTGCGAGCAGTATTATGTTACCAAAGGATATGCTTGAAGCAGCGGATATTGCAATGCAAGGCGTGCCGCTCGATGTGGATGTAGGCGGATTTAATAAAAAGAAGTTTGTATATATAGCGGCTTTTGGAGCATTTACGGATGTATCATATATGACACCACAGGAGATGAAGAATGTTTTGGGACATCCGGCATATATTATTGAGGCGGTAAAGGGGTTGTCGTCTTTAAGGACGTACCACTTGAAGATTGAGCTTGAGGACAAGCTGATAGAGGGAGATTACATGTATGGCATGGTAACGAACTCGATATCGGTAGGTGGATTTAAGGGAATTACCGGCAAGAATGTAATATTAGATGATGGGAAGTTTGAGCTGACGCTTATAAGAGAGCCTAAGAACCCGATAGAACTGCAGGTTATTATCGCGTCATTAATAGGAATGGATGTAAAGTGTGAAAGTGTTGAATCTTATAAAGCTTCCAGAATTGAGATTACGACAGATGAAAAGATCCCATGGGTACTTGATGGCGAATACGGTGGAGCACCAAAGAAGATAGTTATACGTAATTATCATCAGGCAGTAAGGATAATGACCGGGATGGATATCGTGTAATTTTTACAATACAGTGTGTATAATGTTGCTCCGGGAAAGTTATAATTAGAATATGATTCTGGAAAGGACCGAGATTAGTGGACGCAGCTGAGTTTACAAAGAAATTACAAGAATTAGTTGAATTAGGTAGAAGTAAAAAAGATGTTTTGTCAATCAGAGAGATCAATGATTATTTTGAAGGTCTCGAATTAAACGCAGAGCAGATGGATCACGTGTATCAATATTTGGAAGACAATAAGATAGATGTGACGAGGGTCAGTATGGATCAGATACCGTTGGGTGAAGCAATGATTTTGGATGATGATGATGACATACAGCCTACGGATGAAGAACTCGAAGAAGAAGACGAAGAAAAGGTTGATTTGGATGCGATTAATCTGTTGGAAGGAATCGGTACGGAAGATCCTGTAAGAATGTATTTAAAGGAGATAGGTACAGTACCGCTGTTGACAGCAGAAGAGGAACTCAGACTTGCCAAGAGAAAGGCTGAGGGAGATATGGTTGCGAAGGACAGGCTTATAGAGGCAAATCTTCGACTTGTAGTCAGCATTGCCAAGAGATATACCGGAAGGGGCATGAGTTTTCTGGACTTGGTACAGGAGGGTAATCTTGGATTAATCAAAGGTGTCGAGAAGTTTAATTATGAAAAAGGGTACAAATTAAGTACCTATGCTACATGGTGGATAAGACAGTCTGTTACAAGGGCACTTGCAGATCAGGCCAGGACCATCAGAGTGCCGGTTCATATGGTTGAGACGATTAACAGAATGTCAAAGATGCAGAGAAAACTTACGTTGGAGCTTGGATACGAACCGTCACCTTCAGAATTGGCAGAAGCACTTGATATGACTGAGAGCAAGGTGCTGGAGATTATGCAGATAGCCAGAGAGCCTGCATCATTAGAGACACCTATTGGAGAGGAAGATGATTCCAATCTTGGAGATTTTGTTGCGGATAATAATACCGTGACACCTGAGGCAAATGTTGAATCAGTTATGCTTCGTGAGCATATTGATTTGTTGTTACAGGATTTGAAGGATAGAGAGAGGCAGGTCATTGTATTAAGATTTGGTCTTGAAGATGGTCATCCTAGAACCTTGGAGGAAGTAGGCAGAGAGTTTAACGTTACTAGAGAGCGAATACGTCAGATTGAAGCAAAAGCATTAAGAAAACTTCGCAATCCGGTTCGAAGCAAGAAGATAAAGGATTTCCTTATGTAATATATCAAATAACATAAAAGAGGCTGCTGCATTGTTGATTTTCACTCAGTAATGTGGCAGTTTTTTTATTATCCACTACGATCCTGGTAAAAAAATATAAACTTAATAAAATTAAGTATTTACAAAATATAATTTATATAGTATAGTAAAGGGGTGATGAGGAAAAAATAAATTAATCGAAAGAAGGAAAGCACATGAATCAGAAGGATTTTCTAAACAGTGCTAAGAGCAGGGGATTGTATCATCCGGCTTTTGAGCATGATAATTGTGGAATTGGTGCGGTCGTTAATATAAAAGGTGTTAAAAGCCATAGTACAGTAGAGAACGCACTTAAGATTGTTGAAAACTTAGAACATAGAGCGGGCAAAGATGCCGAAGGTAAGACTGGTGACGGAGTAGGAATCATGTTACAGATTTCTCACAAATTTTTCCGTAATGCAGTCAAACCTCTCGGCATCTTTTTAGGTTCAGAGAGAGAATATGGAGTGGGAATGTTCTTTTTTCCACAAGATGAGCTTAAGAGAAATGAAGCTAAAAAGATGTTCGAGATAATTGTAGAAAAAGAGGGAGCCTGCTTTTTAGGCTGGAGAGAGGTTCCAATTAATCCAAAAGTTCTTGGTTCAAAAGCCGTAGAGTGTATGCCGTGTATTATGCAGGCATTTGTGAAGAAGCCGGAAAATGTGGAAAAAGGTCTTGATTTTGACCGTTTATTATACGTTATCAGAAGAGTATTTGAGCAGAGCAATGAAACGGCATATGTGTTATCTCTTTCGAGCAGAACCATTGTATATAAAGGAATGTTTTTAGTCGGACAGCTTAGATTATTTTTTGATGATTTACAGAGCCCTGAGTATGAGTCAGCGATTGCACTTGTACATTCAAGATTTAGTACCAATACACAGCCTAGCTGGATGAGGGCACATCCATACAGAATGATTGTACATAACGGTGAAATTAATACAATCCGTGGAAATGCTGACAATATGCTTGCCAGAGAAGAGACGATGGAATCAGAATATCTCACAGGACAGATGCATAAAGTAATGCCTGTGGTAAACAGTGCAGGTTCAGATTCGGCAATGTTAGATAACACGCTGGAATTTCTGGTGATGAGTGGAATGGAACTGCCACTTGCCGTAATGATTACAATTCCGGAACCGTGGGATAACAATCCGACAATCAGTCAGGCAAAGAGGGATTTTTACCAGTACTATGCAACAATGATGGAGCCTTGGGACGGACCGGCATCTATATTATTTACAGACGGAGATATTATGGGTGCGGTACTTGACAGAAATGGTCTGAGACCGTCACGATACTATATTACTGATGATAATAATCTGGTTCTTTCCTCTGAGGTTGGAGTACTGGAGGTAGACTCTTCAAAAATCGTGGTTAAGGAGAGGTTAAGACCCGGAAAAATGCTGTTAGTAGATACAGTAAAAGGAAAACTGATATCGGATGATGAGATAAAGGAAAAATATGCAAACAGGAAGCCTTATGGAGAATGGATTGACAGATATCTGGTAGAATTAAAGAATTTAAAAATACCTAATAAAAAAGTAGATGAGTACTCGCTTGGTAAGAGGAGAAAAATCCAGAAAACATTTGGTTATACTTATGAGGATATTATGACATCTATCCTTCCAATGGCGAAAAACGGAGCAGAACCTATTGCAGCTATGGGAACTGACAAACCGCTTTCAGTACTGTCAAAACAGTCAGAGCCGTTATTCAACTATTTCAAGCAATTATTTGCGCAGGTTACAAATCCGCCAATAGATGCGATTCGTGAGGAAGTAGTAACATCGACTACAGTTTATATTGGTGAGGACGGCAACATATTGGGAGAGAAGCCGGAAAATTGTCAGGTACTTAAGGTAAGAAATCCTATTCTTACCAGTCTGGATATCCTTAAGATTAAAAATATGGATGTTCCGGGATTCAAGGTTGCAGTAATACCGACGACGTACTACAAAAATACTTCGTTAAAGAAGGCTATTGACCATCTTTTCCTTGAAGCTGACAGAGCACATAAAGATGGCGCTAATATCCTGATTCTCTCAGACAGGGGTGTGGATGAAAATCATGTTGCGATTCCGTCACTTTTGGCGGTATCAGCACTTCATCAGCATCTTGTTGTGACAAAGAAGAGAACTAGTCTTGCACTCATTCTTGAAAGCGGTGAGCCAAGGGAAGTACATCATTTTGCGACACTCTTAGGATATGGTGCTTGTGCGATAAATCCGTACCTCGCACAGGAGACAATCAAAGAGTTGATTGATTTGAATATGCTTGATAAGGATTATTATGCGGCAGTTGAGGATTACAATAAGGCTGTAATAGAAGGAATTGTAAAGATTGCATCAAAAATGGGTATTTCAACTATTCAGTCATATCAGGGTTCTCAGATTTTTGAGGCAATTGGAATTAGTTCGGAAGTAATTGATACATATTTTACCAATACAGTAAGCAGAGTGGGCGGTATTTCATTAAAAGATATAGAGGAAAGAGTCAATGAGCTTCATTCAAATGCATTCGATTCATTGGGACTTGGCGTAGATGAAACACTTGACAGTAAAGGAAGTCATAAATTCAGGAGTGGAAAAGAAGAGCATTTGTACAATCCAAAGACGATTCATGCACTTCAGGTCGCAACTAGAACAGGCAATTATGAATTGTTTAAGCAGTATACACATCTTATTAATGAGGAGATGGATGCGGTAAATTTAAGAGGACTTATGGATTTTAAATTTGCAGATAAGCCGATTTCTATTGATGAGGTTGAAAGTGTGGATGAAATTGTAAAGAGATTCAAGACAGGTGCGATGTCATACGGTTCGATTTCAAAGGAAGCACATGAGACGATGGCAATTGCCATGAATATGATTCATGGTAAGTCGAACAGTGGTGAAGGCGGTGAAAGCGACGACAGACTTATGCCACAAAAAGACGGCTATAATCGCTGTTCTGCAATTAAGCAGGTTGCATCAGGAAGATTTGGTGTTACATCAAAATACCTTATGAGTGCAAAAGAAATTCAGATTAAGATGGCACAGGGTGCTAAGCCTGGAGAAGGCGGACATCTGCCGGGGAAGAAGGTTTATCCTTGGATTGCAAAGACAAGACATTCTACACCGGGTGTCAGTCTGATATCACCTCCGCCACATCATGATATTTATTCTATCGAAGATTTGGCTCAGCTGATTTATGATTGCAAGAATGCTAACAGAGAAGCCAGAATCTCTGTAAAACTGGTATCAGAGGCGGGAGTTGGAACTGTTGCGGCAGGTGTTGCCAAAGCAGGTGCACAGGTTATACTCGTATCAGGCTATGACGGTGGTACCGGAGCAGCTCCGAGAAATTCTATTCATAATGCCGGACTCCCTTGGGAACTCGGTCTTGCAGAAGTGCAGCAGACACTGATTATGAACGGATTGAGGAACAAGGTAATTATTGAAACAGATGGAAAATTGATGAGCGGAAGAGATGTAGCGATTGCAGCGATGTTAGGAGCGGAAGAGTTTGGTTTTGCCACCGCACCGCTTGTAACAATGGGTTGTGTTATGATGAGAGTCTGCAATCTGGATACATGTCCTGTGGGAGTCGCAACGCAGAATCCGGAGCTTAGGAAGCGCTTTAAGGGAAAACCGGAATATGTTGTGAACTTTATGAGATTTATTGCACAGGAATTGAGAGAATATATGGCAAAACTTGGAATAAAAACAGTAGATGAACTTGTTGGAAGAAGTGATTTACTTATTCCTAAGGATAATATTTCTCTGGATTTATCAAGGATTCTTAATCATGATTTTGCTAACACGGAAAAGATGGATTATTATCATAAAAATGTATATGATTTTGCCCTGGATAAGACGCTCGATGAAAAAGTTCTTCTTAAAAAGTTTGGTCCTGCACTGAACCAAAATGAGAAAAAGACGATTACATTAAACGTGACGAACACTGACAGGTCTTTTGGAACGATATTTGGTTCAGAGATTACAAAAAAATATGGTGAAAATCTTGAAGAGGATACTTTTACCGTAAAATGTACGGGAGCGGGAGGACAGAGTTTTGGCGCATTTATTCCAAAAGGTCTTACACTGGAGCTTTCAGGTGACAGTAATGATTATTTTGGTAAAGGACTGTCAGGTGGTAAATTGATTGTTTACCCTCCTAAGGAAGCAAAGTATAGTGCAGAGGATAACATTATTATTGGAAACGTTGCATTGTATGGAGCAACTAGCGGAAAGGCATTTATAAACGGTGTTGCCGGTGAGAGATTCTGTGTTCGTAATTCGGGAGCAATTGCGGTAGTTGAAGGTGTTGGAGATCATGGATGCGAATATATGACAGGTGGCCGTGTGGTTATTCTTGGAAGTGTCGGAAAGAATTTTGCGGCAGGTATGAGCGGCGGTATTGCATATGTTCTTGATGAGAATTGTGATTTATACAGAAAGCTTAATAAATCAATGGTTTCGTCAAGTGAGATTACATCAAAATATGATGTTATGGAACTTAAAGGACTTATTTCGGAACATGTTAAATATACAAACTCTGTCAAAGGCAGGGAGATATTGGAGCATTTTGGAGAATATCTTCCAAAGTTTAAGAAAGTAATCCCTCATGATTATAATAAGATGCTGATGACAATTGTTCAGATGGAAGAAAAGGGTCTTAGCAGTGAGCAGGCGCAGATTGAAGCTTTTTATGCAATGACCGGTCAGAAGAATTAAAGGAGGAAGTGTATCATGGGAAAACCGACAGGATTTTTAGAATATGAACGTGAGGACAGTAAAGCTGTCCTGCCAAAGCAAAGAATAAAAAATTTTAATGAGTTTCATACTCCTTTATCAAAGGAAAAGCAGCAGCTTCAGGGAGCCAGATGTATGGAATGTGGTGTGCCGTTCTGCCAGGCAGGTATGATGTTAAATGGGATGTGTTCGGGATGTCCGCTTAACAATCTTGTACCGGAGTGGAATGATTTGATATTCCACGGTAACTGGAAACAGGCATATGAGAGACTTCATAAGACAAATAATTTTCCGGAATTTACCGGCCGTGTATGTCCGGCATTGTGTGAAAATGCATGTACATGCGGGCTGAATGGGGACCCTGTATCTTCAAAGCAGAATGAATATGCTATTATTGAAAATGCCTATAAAGAAGGGTATGCAAAAGCTGTTGTTCCGAAGGTGAGAACGGGGAAAAAGGTGGCTGTTATAGGTTCGGGTCCATCCGGCCTTGCAGCAGCAGACCAGCTTAACAGAAGGGGACATAATGTAACTGTATATGAGCGTTCTGACCGCATAGGCGGGCTGTTGATGTATGGAATTCCAAATATGAAATTGGAAAAGCATGTGATTGACAGAAAAGTTGAAATCATGAAAGAAGAGGGTATAGAATTTATAACAAATACAGATGTTGGTAAAGATATTAAGGCTGCAGAACTCCTTAAAAAGTATGACAGAGTTGTACTTTGTTGTGGCGCTTCTAATCCAAGAGATATTAAGGTTCCGGGAAGAGAGGCAAAGGGTATTTATTTTGCGGTTGATTTTCTTAAGTCTACAACCAAAAGCCTTTTGGATACCGGTTTGAAGGATGGCACATATATTTCTGCGAAGAATAAGAATGTTATCGTTATTGGAGGTGGAGATACGGGAAATGACTGTGTGGGAACTTCTATAAGACATGGAGCAAAATCTGTTCTTCAGCTTGAGATGATGCCTAAAGCACCGGATGAGAGAGCGGAAAATAATCCCTGGCCTGAGTGGCCGAGAGTCTGCAAGACTGATTACGGACAGGAAGAGGCTATTGCCGTATTTGGCAGGGACCCGAGAGAGTATTGCACTACTGTGAAAAAATTTATATCAGATAAAAGCGGAAATCTTTGCAAAGCGGTACTTGTTAAGCTTGAGAGTAAAAAGGATTCTAAGACCGGAAGAATGATGATGACTGAAGTAGAGGGAAGCGAGTATGAAGTGCCTTGTGAACTGGTTCTTATTGCAGCAGGATTTTTAGGCAGTCAGAAGTATGTCACGGATGCCTTCGGAGTGGAATTAAATGAGAGGACAAATGTAAAGACTGCTCTGGGAAAACATGCTACAAGTGTTAAAAATGTGTATGTGGCAGGTGATATGCACAGGGGTCAGTCGCTTGTTGTATGGGGAATCCGCGAGGGAAGAGACGTGGCAAAAGAAGTAGATGAAAGTCTTATGGGATATACAAATTTATCGTAGATTTTGTTACTTGATTTTTCTCTGAATAATGATATAATTACACAAGTACATTAGTTTCGGAGAATGAGATGAGTAAGAATTATTATGATAACGATATAGAGATTCTTGACTGGGGAGAAGATGAGAATGAGACTCAGGTAGTTGACAGTCTTGAATCTACAGCCTATAAGAAGAAAAAAAAGAAAAAAGAAAAGATTGATTTTAAGAAGGAGTTTCTGAGCTGGGCGTGGCTGCTTGTAGTGGCTGTGGTCGTTGCCTTTCTTATTGACAGATTTCTTATTGTCAATGCCAATGTGCCGTCAGGTTCGATGGAGAATACGATTATGGCGCATACGCGTATGGTAGGATGGAGATGGAGTTATTCCTTTGGTGGTGAACCGGAGCGTGGTGACATTATCATTTTCAAATTTCCTGATGACGAGAGGAAGAATTTTGTAAAACGTGTCATAGGTCTTCCGGGAGAAAGGGTTAAGATTGAAGATGGAATTGTATACATCAATGATGAACCCTTGCAGGAGGATTATGCCGTTTTTAAAGATAAGAATGACAACTTTGTGAAAAGGGATGACAGTGGTGATTTTCTTGAAATGGAAGTTCCGAAGGACAGTTACTTTGTTTTAGGAGATAACAGGAATGATTCTGAAGATTCCAGATACTGGATTACCACGAATTTTGTTCCGGAGAAAAATATTCTCGGCAAGGCAATTTTTACCTATTGGCATAATGGGATAGAGTTTAAAGCTTTGTCGTAAAAATAAGATGACGGTATGTTAATTCATACCGTCATCTTTGTAAGTTTTGGGAGGGAATGTTAATATCTCTATGGGAGTTTGTAGTAGTTAAGCTGTTCTTTTATGATAAAGTTATTTTTTGTATATAGCTTAAACGCTGCTTCGTTTTTGCTGTTCACATTGAGAATAATCCCGTCAACTTCATTTTCCATTATATATTCCAAAAGTTCATTTAAGAGTATGGAGCCATATCCTTTTCCACGCATATCAGGCACAATCTCATATTCATATATCGTTGCATAGTTGTGATAAAAATTAATATTGCTCATTCCCAGAAGACTTTCATCTTTGTACATTAAAAATACATCATCGCCATGTTCTTCGTCTATTTCAATATCCAGCTCCGGTCGCTCGGTATGTGGTACCGGACAGCTCATGTCGTAGGACAAAAGGTATTCTGAGTATTCCATATCACCACAGATTTTTTGCGCAACGGCATTGCCTGATGCGGATTCTGGTTCGACAACAAAGTGGATTTTTGCAATATTTCTGGCATCTAATGTCTGTCTGGCAACTGACAGCAGATTGGTAAATATATGTTTTTTTCTTAACTCCGGCAATACATATGCGTATATTTCACATTCACGCAAATCCGGTGTGAACATGGTCAGCAATCCACACAGCGTGTTGTCATGATAGGCAAGGTAAAAACAAGGCATCTCCGCGATAGCATTAAGTTTGTTATCAAGAAAAATGGCTCCTTTAAGTTTTTCTGCTTCACAGCATTTTGACATTAATTTCTGAATTTCATTCCGGACTTCATCAGATAGTCTGGCAGCTCTAACAATTATCATATATTCCTCATTTCTGAGCGACTACGGTTTCGCCCTCCCAACAATTATTTTAATACAACACATAATCCTAATACTATTATAAAATAAAGTTTAAAAAAAAAGAATAGTAAATATGTTATTTGTGTAGTAAAATATGAAGAAAATAGTAAGGAAAGAGATGAAGTGTAAATGGATTTATATAATGCTATTATTTCAAGGAAATCTGTCAGAAGTTTTGAAAACAGACCAATTCCCAAAGATGTTTTGTGTGACATTCTGGAATACGCAAAGTCGGCTACTCCATTAGAAGAATCCATAGGTGTGGGAATTGAACTTGTTGAGTGTAGCAAAAAAACTTTTGGAGCACCATACTATATTGTTATATATTCTGAGGAAAAAGAAGGATACGCTCAAAATGCAGGATATATTATGCAGAGGATTGTGATGTATCTTGTATCTATGGGGCTTGGTACATGCTATAAGATGAAAAACCAGGCATTGGCTAATAAAGATGCCAGAGGCAGAAAAAAGGTAATTTCAGTAGCATTTGGATATACAAAGCAGGCTACATTTCGAAATCCTCTCGAGGCAAAGAGGCTGACATGGGATGAATTATGTATTGTCAAAGAAGAGCCTTGCGATAATGTGTATAAATTGATTGAGGCGATAAGGTTGTCGCCGTCAGCTTACAATTCGCAGCCATGGAGAATGGTGGTTTACCAGAATTGTCTGCATTTATATGTATGCAAAAAGGCACATTTCCAAAAGGAATTTGTAAAATATATCGATATAGGCATTGCCAGAGCAAATCTTGATATGGCGGCAGCAAATCAATGGATTGATATTTCTAAGCGTTATATTGAAAAACTGGAGACTAAAGGCGGAAAACGATTTGAGTACGTGATTTCCGTGAAGCATGTTGCAGATAATCTTATTCAGTAGCGGTGATGTTGATATAATTGAGAAAAACGACTGTACTAGAAATGATACGTAGAAAATTCCAGCCGGCTGTGAATGGAATTAAAAAAGTGCTTGCATTGTAATGAATTATATGATAATATAACTATGCTTTAGAAAACATAGTTATATTTATGCGCGAGTGGCTCAGTTGGTGGAGCACAACCTTGCCAAGGTTGGGGTCGCGGGTTCGAGTCCCGTCTCGCGCTTTTTTTATGCTTAAAAATGATTACATCGAAATACTAGTAGAGCGAAAAATAGATATTTGACACGTTACACAGCGAAATCCGTGGGGATTCGGCTTCTCTTACGTATGATTTTCTGATAATTCCAAAATGATACGTAGGATTCTACTGTTCACTACGTATCATTTTATGAAAACTCCAAAGTGATACGTAGGAGTTTGCTGTTTCCTACGTACCATTTTACAAAAAATTCAAAAAGATACGTAGAATTTCGCTGTTTCCTACGTATCATTTCATGAAAATTCCAAAGTGATACGTAGTATTCCGTCATTTACTACGTATGATATTCTAAAAACCCGAAAATTATACGTAATGTAGATTATCTCCTACGTATCTATCATAGCAAAATTGAAAATAGTACGTAAAAACTACTGACACAGATGTATGAATACTTATAATCAACCAAATGTATCAGAAACTTATTATTTGATGTACAAGAAGATTACTAATCAGGTGTATTAGAATTTTTAATGTAAAAGGAGAGAGAATTTTATGTGTGAATGTATATTTTGTAACAAAGAAAAAATCACCACAGATATTGTGTATGAAGATGACTTGGTAATGGCGTTTTTAGATATGAATCCAATTAACGCAGGACATATGTTGTTGGTACCAAAACAGCATTATCTGGATGCGGATGAAATGCCGGATGAGCTGTTGGCGCACTTGATGATTGTGTCCAAAAAATTAATAGCTTCAATTAAGAAAGAATATTCACCGAACGGGTATAGTATCATGCAAAATGGTGGAGATTTCAACGATATAGGACATTATCATATGCATATATTTCCCAGATATCATGGTGATGGATTTGGATGGACATGTTAAAATAAATTACCCAAACTATAATTATTTTGCGAGCATGAGTATTTTATATTTCGTTTCACGTTTTTACAAATATTTTTTTTGAAACACTATGTTATTTTAATAGGATAGGGAGATGTTCTAAAAAAATTTTTCTAGAAAGTGTTTACTTTAATTATGGTCAGTGATATAATTACGTTACCAAAAAGGTAATAAAAAATAAAAGGGGATGAATAATTAAACTTGGGAATGCAGATACTGTATAAGAATGAAACTGCAAAAAAGCAGTTTTGTTCTGAATACAAGAAAAAATGGAGATATCCTGAACAAGTAAAAAAGAAACTTGAATCTGCTGAGAACTATATATTAAATTCAGAGTCTTTGATGGATATTGCTAATTATCCACCGTTTCATTTTGAACACTTAAAAGGTACTAGAAAAGATGAATGGAGCATACGATTAGGTAATACCGGGTATAGGGTTACAATGATTCCTTGCGACCATAATGGAAACGAAATCACAGAAGGGGATATATTAGCTCAGTGTAAAATGATTAAAATTGTAAAGGTAACGGAGGTGTCCAACCATTATGGGTAATGTAAAAGAGTACAAAGATATAGTGGCATTTCACCCTGGATATTATATTGCTGATATCATTGAAGATATGGGAATAAGTCAGGCTGAATTTGCTACAAGAATGGGAACAACAGCCAAGACTTTGAGTCAGTTGATTAATGGTCAGGCTAACATTTCAAATGATTTAGCCAGGAAACTTACTGCTATGTTAGGAATAAGCGTGGAAGTCTGGCAGAATTTACAAAATACCTATGACCGGAAGTTAATTGAAATACAGCAGATTAAGGACATTGATGCACAGGCTGAACTGGTAAGACAAATAGATTATAAATATTTTGTAGATGTTGTTGGTTTACCAATAGCAAGAAGTATAAACGATAAAGTAGTAAATCTGTGTAAGTATTTTAAAATTGCAGATTTGAGAATAATGTTACAACCTGATTTTCTGGTGAATTTCAGGTCCGGTTCGGTATGCAACAGTGAAAAGAACATTATTAATTCAAGAGCTTGGATTCAAACAGCTATGAATATTTCAAGAAACATCGAAACTGACTCTTATAATGCAGAAAAATTAAAAGGGTATTTACCGGAGATTAGAGGCATGACGGTTAAGAAACCAGAGGAATTTTTACCAAGAATGCGTGAAATATTTGCTGAATGTGGAATAGCATTTGTCTTATTGCCACATTTGAAGAATTCCGGAGTGAATGGTGCTGTTAAGTGGGTAACAGAGGATAGAGTAGTGCTGGCCATGAACAATAGAGGATTGGATGCGGATAAGTTTTGGTTCTCGTTATTCCATGAAATAAAGCATGTCCTTCAGCAGAAAATAAAAACAATATTTGTTAGCAGTACACTTGAAGAAATGATAGATATTAATAAAAAATTGGAAATGGAAGCGGATAAATTTGCAACGAATTATTTAATTTCACCAGCAGATTATAAAAGATTATCACCATCAAGATATACTTCTGATGAGGATATTATAGAGTTTGCTAAAACAATAGGAATCCATCCGGGAATTGTAGCTGGAAGATTGCAGCATGAGGGAATTATTGCACAGAACAGATGCTCAAAGTTAAAAGAAAAGTATGTTATTGAAATAAAACATATTGCGTAAAAAAATAGTACTTCACATATCTCGACAATTGTGGTAGAGTATGTAGAGATAGACAGTTCATTAGTACCTTCCTGTCTATAAAAAAAACCGGGACTACTTCAGACGCATTACCTGATTTATAATTTCAGGAATATTGTAGAAATGAGTGAAGCAGAACCGAGTGTTCTGCTTTTTTTGATGAGGAGAAAAAAATATGTATATAATAAAAACTGAGGATACTTTTGATGCAGCACATTTCCTGTATCAATATGATGGAAAGTGTAAGAATATTCACGGGCACCGATGGAAAGTGGAGATACAGGTGTATTCAGAAAAACTATGTGAAGATTCGCAAAGCCGTGGGATGGTTGTGGATTTTAGCAGGATTAAAGGAGATTTAAGGGAGCTTACGGAGTATTTTGATCATGCATTGATTATCGAAAAAGGTTCATTGAAAGAAGTGACCATGAAAGTCTTAAGGGAAGAAGGGTTTGAGATGAGAGTTATGGATTTCAGACCCACAGCAGAGAATTTTGCGAAATACTTCTTTGATAAAGTGACAGATATGGGTTATAAAGTTTATATGTCGACAATATATGAGACGCCGACGAATTGTGCTTCATACACTGACAGGGCGGTGTAAAAAATGGTTAAATTTAAGGTAGTTGAAAAATTTGTAAGTATCAATGGAGAAGGTGTCAGGGCAGGGCAACTGGCTGTATTTATAAGATTTGCCGGATGTAATTTAAGATGCAATTTTTGCGATACAATGTGGGCAAATGAAGAAAATGTGGATTATGAGTTAAACAGCGTGAAAGAACTCCGTGATTACGTGGAAGAGACAGGGGTGAAAAATGTCACACTTACAGGTGGAGAACCATTGCTTCAGGAACGTATTGAAGATTTGATAAGTGAGTTGACAAAGATGGGATTATATGTTGAGATTGAGACTAACGGAAGTGTAGATTTGAAAGAATTTAATGATATTAATCCTCCACCGGTATTTACCATGGATTATAAACTGCCGGGAAGCGGTATGGAAGATAAGATGAACAGAGACAATTTTATGAGTTTGTCTCATAAGGACACTGTAAAATTTGTGGCGGGAAGCATGACAGACCTGATACGATTTAAAGAGATAGAGAATGAATACAAACTGACAGAAAAATGTCACGTATATCTGTCACCGGTATTTGGCAGGATAGAGCCTGCGGATATGGTTGAATTTATGAAGGAGCAGCATTTAAATGGAGTGAATTTACAGTTACAGCTTCACAAGATAATATGGTCACCGGAACAAAAGGGCGTGTAGTAAGAAAAGATTCCGTATGTATTCAGCATCTGCGGAATAGAGGTTAAGGTGATTTAGGAAAGGTTGGTAATAGGATATGGCGATAGATACTGAGGCAATTAAGGTACACATTAGAGGAATTTTGAAAGCTTTGGGAGATGATCCTGACAGAGAAGGTCTTAAGGATACTCCTGATCGAGTTGCAAGAATGTATCAGGAAGTATTTGAAGGTATGAATTATACCAATGATATGATTGCGCAAATGTTTGATAAAACATTTGCAGACGAAATGGACTTTGAGACTGATTCAAAGGATTTGGTTGTAGTAAAAGATATAGATATCTTTAGCTATTGCGAACATCACATGGCACTTATGTACGATATGAAAGTTACGGTTGCATACATTCCGAACGGAAAAGTGATAGGACTTAGTAAAATTGCAAGAATTGCAGACATGGTATCTAAACGTTTACAACTACAGGAGAGAATCGGTACAGATATAGCAGATATTATGGAAAAAATTACAGATTCCAAGGATATAGCAGTTTTGATAAAAGGCTGTCACAGTTGTATGACTGCAAGAGGAATCAAGAAACCGGGAGCGGTCACATATACATCAACACTGCGCGGCAGATTTAAAGATGATGCGGCGTTACAGATGCGGATTATGTAGTGAAAGGAAGGAATTTTATGAAAGCATTAGTTTTGTTCAGCGGTGGAGTTGACAGTACCACCTGTCTGGGAATGGCGATTGAGAAGTATGGTAAGGAAAATGTCTATACACTCTCTGTTTCATATGGACAGAAGCATAACAAAGAGATAGAAAGTGCGGATAAAATAGCACGGTATTATGGTGTTGAACATTATTATCTGGACCTTGCAAAAATATTTGAATATAGTGATTGTTCGTTGCTCAAGCATTCCGGGCAGGATATCCCGGCAGATAGTTACGCAGAGCAGCTTAAGAAGACGGGAGGCGCACCGGTATCGACATATGTACCGTTTAGAAACGGACTGTTTTTGTCATCGGCAGCCAGCTTTGCTATTTCAAAAGGCTGTGATGTGATTTATTATGGTGCACACAGTGATGATGCAGCAGGAAATGCGTATCCTGACTGCAGTGAAGAATTCAATCGTGCAATGAATGAAGCTATATACTTAGGGAGCGGAAAAAGTCTTAGGATTGAAGCACCGTTTGTTAATTGGACAAAGGCTGATGTAGTAAAAAAAGGCCTGGAATTAAAAGTACCTTATCAATATAGCTGGAGCTGCTACGAAGGAGGCGACAAGCCTTGTGGAAAATGCGGAACCTGTATAGACAGGGCAAAAGCATTTGAAAAAAACGGTGTCACGGACCCGGCATTGCAATAAATAGGAGGAATCATGGAAGGTAGAAGCGCGGAAGAAAAAAAGGGAATTACATTATTGGGAAATCGAGGAACAAAATATCCTGATGATTATGCACCGGAGGTTTTGGAAACATTTATAAATAAACATCCCGAGAATGATTATTTTGTAAAGTTTAATTGTCCGGAATTTACGAGCCTGTGCCCGATAACGGGACAGCCGGATTTTGCGACAATTACGATATCGTATGTGCCGTCAGAAAAAATGGTAGAGAGTAAATCGTTAAAGTTATATTTATTCAGCTTTAGAAATCATGGTGATTTTCACGAGGATTGCGTAAATATAATTATGAAAGATTTAATAAAACTGATGAAACCGAAATATATTGAAGTCTGGGGAAAGTTTACCCCTCGTGGAGGTATTTCCATAGACCCTTACTGTAATTACGGGCAGCCGGGAACAAAGTGGGAGAAAGTTGCATGGGACAGAATGGCAGGTCATGATATGTATCCGGAAAAGGTGGATAACAGATAGTATGAAGATAATAAAAAAAGTGGTCTGCATAATAGTGATTGCGGTTATAATGAAATTTTTTTATAAATGTCCTATTGCATGGTTTTTTGGAATTTCATGTCCGGGGTGCGGAATGACCAGAGCTTTAATAGCAGCGGCACAATTGGATTTTGAACGTGCATTTTATTATCATCCGTTGTTTCCGGTGGTAGTATTATTGATAATATCGGCGGTTGTGATTTATGTAAAAAAAATACAGTTAAGCAGCAGGGTAAAAATAATAATCACAGTTGCCCTGTCTGCTATTTTTTTTGCAGTATATTTATACAGGTTATTTCATGGTTCGGATATTGTAAAAGTCGATTTTGAGTACGCAATCTGGCATAAAATGTTGATGAAATAGTATGATAAATATGTCGGGATTTGTTGAAAAAAATGCAAAAATATTGTATGATTGTAATGATGATTTTTTTATAACGGATAATGGGAAAACGTTATATCGTCATGTAAGTCAAAGGAGGAAATGGAAATATGAAAGGCACAATTAAAGGAAAATTGACGACAGCGGTCATTATTATAGTTGTCGTAGCGATGCTGGTATCCACAGGCATGATTGTGGGAATATCCGGCAATAAGCTTACGAGTCAGTTGACAACAGAGTTGCAGATTAATGCAGATAAATATGCAAATTCCATTAACAGCTGGATAGAGATGGAGAAAGGTCTTAATCAGGCATCAGCGGCAGCGCTGGCTGCACTTCCTGAAAGCTCTTATGACAAAGAACATATTCAGCAGATTGTTACCACAGAAGCAGATGGACATTCTGAACTTTTGAACTTATATTATGGTATGAAGGACAAGCAACATATTCAGATGGATCCTGAAGCAACGCCGCCGGATGGATATGATCCTACACAAAGAGGCTGGTATAAAGCAGCTGAGGCGGCAGGAACTACTATTGTCACAGATCCTTACATGGATGTTTTGATTGGCGGAATGTGTATTACTATTGCATCACCGGTATACCGTGACGGAGAACTGGTGGGAGTGCTTGGGGCAGATTTTACCCTTGATTATATAAGCGAAGTTGTGGATAACATTCCGTATGATGACGGAGAATATGGATTTCTTATAGATGCCGGTGAAAATTATATTATGCATGAGAATGAAGAATTTCTTCCAGGGGAAGATACAGCAGTTGCTGTATCGGATGTTATGGCGGGAATTGCTTCAGTTATAAAGGAACCGGGAAGTAAGGTTGTACTTTCGTCAGATTATGACGAAGAAAAGAATTATTTTGCTACTGCCGAAATAGAAGGATGTGGTTGGATATTAGGACTGGCAATGCCAAAGAGTAATGTAAGCCGGACAATAACCGGGATCATTATTCTTGGTGTAGTGATAGCCATTGTAGCGATAGCAATCGTAATCATTATAATGACCAGACTCATTGGTCAGCAGCTTGCACCTATGGAAAACATGAAGATATTTATTACAGAAAAAATCATAGGAGATGATAGTGTAAAAAATATGGGCACGGAAGTAGAACAGATAAGCTATCTGCTGTCTGAGCTTGAGAGCCGTTTTATAGATACTATACATAAGACTCAGGATGAGTCGCGTGTGATAAATGAAAAGATGATTCTTGCTTCGGACAAGATAAGTGGTATTAATGGCAGCATAACAGAGATAAACGAACTGGTACACCTTACAGAGGATGGTATAGAGAATCAGATGGAGAGTATCAGGAATATCGGAAAGATATGCGATAATGTTACTAAGGCTACAAATTCATTTGCTGAGGATACAAGGCAGATGAATGACAGAACGGATGAAATCATAACCAGAGTTAAGGGAATGGTTCCAGAGATACTTAACAATAAACGTCTTGCTGTGGATATAACAAACCAGGCTAAGACAGATTTGGAAGAGGCAATAAAGGGTATACAGGTTATTGAGCAGATTGTGGATGTAGCATCAGCCATACAGGGCATTGCAGAACAGACCAATCTTTTGGCACTAAATGCTTCTATTGAGGCAGCGAGGGCAGGAGAAGCAGGAAGAGGTTTTACAGTTGTTGCAGATGAGATTAACAGCTTAAGTACGACTACAGGAAGTGAGATAGATAAGGTAAATATTCTTACAAAAGAGATAACGGAAAATGTAAATCAACTGTCAAAGGTTAGTGACCAGATTATTACATTTTTGTCTGATAATGTATTGAAAGATTACGATAATCTGGAGACATTGGCAAACAACTACATGGAAGATGCAGGCTACTATAGTGATATAAGTAGAGAACTTGGGGAAGGTGCCGGGGATGTGAGCACAGCCGTGGCAGATATTAACAGAGTGCTGGAAATTATAAGTGGTGCACAGCAGGAGATAGGTGATGCCATACATGATATTTCGGGAAATATGCAAAGTATTACAAATTCAAGTGCTGATGTGTCAGATGAGACCAGAGGAGTTATGGACAGTATTACGAATCTTCAGGATACGACAAATCAGTTTAATGTGTAACTGTTCAGAACCAAGCAAAATTTAAAAGAAAAAAGCGTGGATGCAACGCAGCCACGCTTTTTTTTCTGAATTTTATTGGAATTATTTTCCTTCAACCTCAGCCATCTTCATAGCACGAACTTTTGTAGAAAGACCAAACAGATTGATGAAACCTTCAGCATCATGGTGGTCATATAAATCACCAGTTGTAAAGCTTGCAATTGATTCGTTATATAATGAATATGGAGAAGTTGTCCCTGCTTTTATAATATTTCCTTTGTATAACTTGAATTTAACTTCGCCTGTAACATACTTCTGTGTAGACTCGATAAATGCCTGAACAGCCTCTCTGCGAGGTGAGAACCATTTACCTTCGTATACGATTTGGGCAAGCTTATTTCCCATCTCTTCTTTTAATTCATAAGTTTCTCTGTCAAGGATAAGTTCTTCCAACTGCTGGTGTGCTTCATAAAGAATTGTTCCACCAGGAGTTTCGTATACACCGCGTGACTTCATACCAACTACACGATTTTCAACGATATCGATGATTCCGATACCATGCTTTCCGCCGAGAGCATTTAATTCACGGATAATGTCTGAAACCTTCATTTCCTTGCCGTTTACACTCTTAGGTACACCTTTTTCAAATGTCATAGTTACATATTCGCCCTCATCAGGAGCTTTCTCAGGTGTGGTACCCAGAACAAGAAGATGCTCATAATTTGGCTCATTGGCAGGATCTTCCAACTCAAGACCTTCATGGCTTATGTGCCACAGGTTACGGTCACGGCTGTAGCTTGAATCGGCAGAGAAAGGAAGATTGATTCCATGAGCCCTGCAGTATTCAATCTCAGATTCACGTGAATCCATTGTCCACTTATCATCTCTCCATGCAGCAATAATCTTAAGGTCAGGAGCTAAAGCCTTAATACCAAGTTCAAAACGAATCTGGTCATTTCCTTTACCTGTAGCACCATGGCAGATAGCAGTAGCGCCTTCTTTACGAGCTATTTCAACAAGACGTTTTGCGATAACAGGTCTTGCCATAGATGTACCAAGTAAATATTTATTCTCATACACTGAATGTCCCTGAACACACGGAACTACATATTCATCACAGAATTCATCGATTACATCTTCGATGTATAATTTTGCAGCACCACATGAGACTGCTCTCTCTTCAAGACCATCGAGCTCTTCGCCCTGTCCGCAGTCGATGCATACACATACAACTTCATAATCATAGTTTTCCTTTAACCAAGGGATAATGGCTGTGGTATCAAGACCACCGGAATAAGCCAATATAACTTTTTCTTTCATTAATAAAAGTCCTCCATTCGTATTTTTTTATGACTATACATAAATATACAACACAAAATACAAAAAATCAACTATGTTTTATGGGAATATTATAAAAAATGGTTGCATAATATTCATTAAAAATGTATAATTATAAATCTAGTGAATATGGGTGGTATTATTCTGAAAAAGGTACTATAATGGGGAATAGTTGTGCGATACAGCAGAAAGGAATGAAGAATATGATTAAAGCAGGTATCATTGGTTCTACAGGATATGCAGGAGCGGAGATAGTCAGATTACTCTCACAGCATAAGGAAGCTGAGGTTGTCTGGTATGGTTCAAGAAGTTATATTGATAAAAAGTATTATGAAGTATTTCAGAATATGTTTCAGATAGTGGATGCAAAGTGCATGGATGATAATATGGAAGAGCTCGCAAATCAGGTGGATGTTATATTTACGGCAACGCCTCAGGGCTTATGTGCTTCACTGGTGAATGAGGATATATTAAATAAAGTAAAGATTATAGATTTAAGTGCGGATTTCAGAATAAAAGATGTGGCAACTTATGAAAAATGGTATGGAATAGAGCATAAGAGTCCTGAATTTATAAAAGAAGCTGTATACGGATTATGCGAGATTAATAGAGAACAGGTGAAAAATGCAAGACTGATAGCGAATCCGGGATGTTATCCTACATGTTCGTTCTTAAGCATTTATCCACTGGCAAAAGAAGGACTTATAGATATGTCTACAGTCATCATAGATGCGAAATCAGGAACATCAGGTGCGGGAAGAGGTGCAAAGGTGAATAACCTTTTCTGCGAGGTAAATGAAAATATAAAGGCATACGGTGTGGCAACACACAGACATACACCGGAGATAGAAGAACAGCTTTCATATGCAAGTGGAGAGCAGGTACTTATTAATTTCACACCACATCTTGTACCAATGAACAGAGGAATACTTGTGACGGCATATGCTGCATTAAAAAAGAAGATGACATATGAAGAGATGAAGGCAGTCTATGATAAATATTATAATGATGAAGTATTTGTGAGAGTACTTGATAAAGATGTTCCGCCTGAGACAAGATGGGTGGAAGGTTCTAATTATGTAGATGTGAATTTCAGAATTGATGAGAGAACAAACCGAGTCATCATGATGGGAGCTATGGATAACTTAATTAAGGGTGCAGCGGGACAGGCTGTTCAGAATATGAATATTATGTTTGGATTGGATGAGACAATGGGACTTATGCAGGTTCCGATGTTTCCATAAATGGAGGTGCAATATGATTGCTAAAATAGAAGGCGGTGTAGTTGCAGCGCAGGGTTTTAAGGCAACAGGACTTGAAGTTGGTATAAAAGCAGGTCATGAAGGAAAAAAAGATATGGCAATGATTTATTCAGATATACCATGTAAAGTTGCCGGAACATTTACCACAAACCGTGTAAAAGCAGCACCGGTAAAGTGGGACAGGGAAATTGTAAATAGCTTTGGTACAGTAAAAGCAGTTGTTATCAACAGTGGAATTGCCAATGCATGTACCGGAGAAGAAGGATACGGATATTGTAAGGATATGGCAGGTAAAGCAGGACAAATGCTTAATTGCGATGAAAATGAGGTACTTGTGGCATCTACAGGAGTGATTGGCAAACAGCTTCCAATGGACAAGATTAAAAAAGGAATCGAGATGCTTGCAGGCAGTCTCGGAAGTGAGACATCGGATGCGACACTGGCTGCAGAAGCGATTATGACTACTGACACACATTCAAAGCAGATAGCATTTGAGACAGAGATTGGTGGAAAGAAAGTAACTGTCGGAGGCATGTGCAAGGGTTCAGGTATGATTCATATCAACATGTGCACGATGCTTTGTTTCATAACTACGGATTGTCAGATTTCTCATAAGATGCTTCAAAAAGCGCTCTCTGAGACGGTGGAAGATACCTTTAACATGGTTTCTGTAGACGGGGACACATCTACAAACGATACAGTTCTTCTGCTTAGTAACGGTACGGCCGGTAACGAATTAATAGACGAAGAAAATGCGGATTATTACGCATTTAAGGAACTTCTAGGGAAGGTTGCTACATATCTTGCACGTCAGATTGCCGGTGATGGAGAGGGAGCAACAGCATTGTTTGAGATGAAAGTCATTAATGCCCGGTCAAAAGAACAGGCGGCTAAGTTAAGCAAGGCTGTTGTATCATCGAGTCTTACTAAGGCTGCAATTTACGGACATGATGCAAACTGGGGAAGAATACTATGTGCCATGGGATATTCCGGAGCAGATTTTGAACCTGAAAAGGTAGATTTATATTTTGAAAGCAAAGCTGGAAAGATTAAAGTAGTCGAAAATGGAATCGAGACTGGTTATTCAGAAGAAGAAGCGACAAAGATTTTGTCGGAAAATGAAGTTACAGCCATTGCAGATATAAAGCAGGGCGTTATGGAAGCGACTGCATGGGGCTGTGACCTGACATACGATTATGTAAAAATCAATGCAGATTATAGAAGTTAAGAAAGGATTGTGTGAGAATCGTGAAGGAAGAGATGAATCAATATCTTGAAAAAGCAAATGTATTGATAGAGGCGTTGCCGTATATACAGAGATTTAACAGAAAGATTATAGTTGTCAAATATGGCGGAAGTGCCATGATTGACGAAGAATTAAAGAAAAGTGTAATTGAGGATGTTACATTGTTAAAGCTGGTTGGATTTAAGCCTATTATTGTACATGGTGGCGGTAAGGAAATCAGCAAGTGGGTTGGCAAGGTCGGAATGGAACCTAAGTTTATTAACGGACTCAGAGTAACAGACGAGCCTACCATGGAGATTGCAGAGATGGTACTTGGAAGAGTAGGCAAGTCTCTGGTAACAATGGTGCAGGAGCTGGGAGTAAAGGCAATCAGCATCAGTGGTAAAGACGGCGGACTTTTAAAAGTAGATAAAAAGTATTCAAATGGTGAAGATATTGGATTTGTTGGAGACGTTAAAGATGTTGACCCATCGATACTGTTTGATTTGCTTGAAAAGGATTTTCTGCCGATTGTATGTCCTATTGGTCTGGATGATAATTTTAATTCTTATAATATAAATGCGGATGACGCGGCATGTGCCATCGCAAGAGCGGTTAAGGCAGAAAAACTTGCTTTCTTAACGGATATTGAAGGCGTTTATAGAAATCCGGATGACAAATCAACTCTGATTTCAGAGCTTACGGTAAAAGAGGCAAGAGAACTTCTGACAACAGGTCAGGTTGGAGGCGGAATGCTTCCGAAGTTGAATAATTGTATTGATGCGGTGGAAAATGGCGTTTCAAGAGTACATATTCTTGATGGAAGAATTGCACACTGCCTGTTACTGGAAATATTTACAAATAAAGGTATTGGTACAGCCATCTTAAATGAAGATGGTCCCAGATACTATAATGGAAATTAAATGAAAAGGAGTCTGATACTATGACGACGAAAGAATATATAGATATGTCAGAGGAAAACCTTCTGCATACTTACAACAGGTTTCAAATTGTAATTGAAAAAGGCGAAGGCGTATATCTCTATGACAGTGAAGGAAAAAAATATCTTGATTTTGCAGCAGGAATTGCAGTGTATGCTTTTGGTTATGGAAACAAAAAATATAACGATGCCATAAAGGCACAGATCGATAAAATAATTCATACATCAAACCTTTTTTATAACGAACCGGCGGCAGTAGCTGCTAAAAGACTGACAGACATAACGGGAATGGACAGGGTATTCTTTACAAACAGCGGTACGGAAGCAATCGAAGGTGCAGTGAAGACAGCCCGCCGTTATGCTTATGATAAAGATGGTACGACAGACCATGAAATCATTGCTATGAAACACTCTTTCCACGGAAGAAGTATGGGTGCATTGTCAGTTACGGGAAATGACAAGTATCAGGAACCGTTTAAACCTTTAATCGGCGGCGTCCGTTTTGCTGAGTTTAACAATTTAGAGAGCGTAAAGGAACTTGTTACAGATAAGACCTGTGCCATAATTTTGGAACCTGTGCAGGGAGAAGGTGGAATTTACCCTGCGACAGAAGAATTTATAAAAGGTGTAAGGAAGATTTGTGACGACAATGATATCCTGTTGATATTTGATGAGATTCAGTGTGGAATGGGAAGAACAGGAAAGATGTTTGCACATGAATATTATGGTGTTAAGCCTGACGTTCTTACACTTGCCAAAGCACTTGGCTGTGGAATACCTGTCGGAGCATTTCTTACAACAGAGAAAGCTGCATCATTAAAACCGGGTGATCATGGAACTACTTACGGCGGAAATCCGCTTGCTACTGCTGCGGTAAATGTAGTATTAGATTTGTTTGAGGAGACAGATGTACTTGATAATGTAAATGAAGTATCACCATATCTGGAAAAGAAGCTGGATGAACTTACGGAAGAATTTGACATAGTCAGGGGACACAGAGGTAAAGGCCTGATTCAGGGATTAATTCTTGATGTGCCGGTGGGAGAAGTGATTCAGAAGTGTATAGCTGAAGGCTTATTGGTTATTTCAGCCGGAAGTGATGTGTTAAGAATGGTTCCGCCACTTACAATCGGAAAAGAACATGTCGATGAGATGATAGGAATACTTAGAAAGGCATTACAGTAATTATATGAAAATCGATAAAAAAGAAGTTTCAGGAATACTGATTGCAATCGGTATGATGATAGGAATCGGTATAGTAACTATTTTGCTTGGAAAGTCATTGACAGGAGATAAAAAGGAATATGTGAAACATACCGCAGGAAATCTGACTGAAGGAAATATAGCAAAGGATCAGGTGACAGTCTGGTACTATGATGAAAGCTTCACGGATTATTTCAAAGAATGTGAGAAAGTATATCGTGAAAAATATGGCGTTTCCTTACAATATATCAATGTGAGGGAAGAGGATTATCTGGAAAGCATCAATGAATGCAGTATTGATAAAGAAGATGCACCGGATGTATATATTATGGACAGCACCATGCTGGAAAAAGCTGCACTTGCAGGTCTTACAAGAGAGAATAGGAATGATGCCACATTCAATGATAAAGCATTTTCTAAGACTGCGATTACTGCTGCCACATACAAAGGACACCTCGAAGCATATCCGATGAATTTTGATACAGGATTTATTCTTTATAATACGGCATATGTTGCCAATGCGCCTGCCACATTTGATGATATCATTAATTTTTCAAATACGATGGATGAATCTGTAAGCGGAAAAATTGAGAACGTGCTATTCTGGGATGTAAAAGATTTGATGTACAATTACGGATTTGCCGGAGGATATATTGAATATGGCGGAAAGAATGGAGATGACGCTACGGTTAAAAATATATCCGGTGACAGTCTTAAAGCGGCACTTGGTTATTATGCCAACCTGAATCAGATTTTTGCAGTAGATATAGGTACTTCATACGAAAACGTACTGAAAAAATTTGCAGCCGGCAAGGCTGCCTTTATCATTGCAAAAACGGATAGTATAAAGGCTCTTGAGGAAGATGACTGTGTTTCGTACGGTGTAGGAGCATTCCCGGATTTAAATGCCGATTTAAAATCAAAATCATTAGCGGTTACGAATCTTGCAGTTGTAAATCCTTATGGTAACAACAGCAGTGAGGCAGACAGACTTGCAAAATTCATATCGTATGATATGGCGGAATTAATGTATGAAACAACAGGAAAACTTTCAGCAAGAGTGGATTTGGAGTATGATAATGAGCAGCTTTATAATATACTCGGGCAGTACGAAAAGTCCACAAATCTTCCTAAAGTTTTAGAGGCGGGAGATTTCGGAGCAAAGCTTGAAGTTGCACTTAATATGATATGGCAGGGCGGAGACATTGATACTGCCGTTGCTGCATTGCAATAGTAAACTATATAAAAAACTCATTTTTGGATATACTTATGATAATAAGGAGGTATTTGGAAATGGGTTTTATTATTGCATTGATTTCAGGAATATTAATGAGTGTTCAGGGAGTATTTAATACGCAGGTTATGAAACAGACATCTATGTGGGTGTCTGCCGGTTTTGTACAGCTTACGGCATTGTTTGTCTGTGTTATGGCATGGCTTTTTACAGAGAGAAAAAGCATATCCGGTATAATGAATGTATCACCGAGGTATATGCTTTTAGGAGGAGTGATAGGAGCATTTATCACTTATACGGTGATAAAAAGCATGGAAATTATGGGACCTGCAAAGGCTGTAATGGTGATAGTTATATCGCAGATTGTATCGGCGTACCTGATAGAAGTAATCGGGTTGTTTGGTGTTGAAAAGACAGGTTTTGACTGGAAAAAATTTGTCTGGGCAGCAGCCGCTTCAATAGGAGTTTTTATGTTTTCAAGATAATAATATAAAATAACTATTGTAAAGTTATGAATTTTTATGTAAAATATTGGGTAGTGTTTAAGGTGCCTCCCGCAGAAGGGAGAAGCATGAAAGTATACAATGTGGCACGGGCTGTTGCCGTTATACTGGCGGTTATATTATCGGGAGCAGTATACCTGCACCTGAAGGATAAAAGTGCTGAAAGTACCGAAGATATCAAATACGAAGAAATTGTGACGGAGTATGAAGAGACTGAAGAAAATGTTACTGAAAACGGTATGATATATGTTCAGGTGTGTGGATGCGTGAACTCTCCCGGAGTGTTTGAGGTCACGGCAGATGCGAGAGTGTATCAGCTTATAGAGCTTGCCGGAGGATTTAACGCTGACGCCGATGTGAATTCTGTTAATCAGGCATTACCTGTAACGGATGGACAACAGATTTATATTCCGTCAGCTGGTGAATCAGTCTGTGAGGAAAGTGATTTACCGGCTGCAAATTATATCAATATTAACACTGCAACTGCAGAGAAACTGATGGAACTGCCCGGAGTGGGCAGGGCAAAAGCAGATGCCATAGTGACATACAGAGAAGAGAATGGAGCATTTCAGAATATCAGGGATATTATGAATGTCAGCGGGATAAAAGAAGCCGCATTTAACAAAATAAAAGATCTGATTTGTGTGTGACAGCACATTGAGTAAAGTAAAAGGAGATTGAGAGATGGGGAACAGAGTTCTTGTTGTTGATGATGAAAAGTCAATTGTGAAAGGAATCAGATTTAGTCTGGAGCAGGATGACATGCATGTAGACTGTGCATATGATGGAGAAGAAGCAGTGAAATATGCCAAGACGAATACATATGATATCATACTTCTTGATGTCATGCTTCCGGTATTTGACGGATTCGACGTTCTAAGGCAGATAAGAGAATTTTCTTCTGTTCCGGTAATTATGCTTACGGCAAAAGGCGATGACATGGACAAGATTCTCGGACTTGAATATGGAGCAGATGATTATGTCACTAAGCCATTCAATATATTAGAGTTGAAGGCACGAATTAAAGCAATCATAAGAAGAAGCAGCAAGAACACACATAAGAATGATGATAATGTTATTATAAAAGGTGATATGCAAATCGAAAGAGAGTCAAGAAGAGTCATCATAGACGGAAAAGAGATTAATCTTACTGCAAAAGAGTTTGATGTACTCGAACTTCTTGTTACAAATCCAAATAAAGTATTCAGCAGGGAAAAACTCCTGAATATTGTGTGGGATTATGAATATCCTGGAGATGTAAGGACTGTGGATGTTCATATCAGACGTTTAAGAGAAAAGATAGAAAAAAATCCTAGTGAACCAAGGTATGTACATACTAAGTGGGGAGTGGGATATTACTTTAAAGAATAGTATTGGCGGTGCAAAATGTCTTTTATCAAGAGAAATGTTATAAAGAGCATGAGATTCAGGGCGTTGATAATTGTGACAGTGATTGCCGTGATTCCACCGCTGATTATGGAATTAGTTCTATCCGGTACTGTAAGACATTTTCTTGTTGAACGAAGAGTGGAAAATTTACAAAGACAGGGGAAGATGTTGTGTGATAATGTTGTCAAGTGCAACTATCTTGACCAGAATTACAGCACGGAGTCGGATGTCTCCATAATTAACGCAGAGCTGAATCAGTTAGCAGGGATGTACGATGGAAGGATTCTGGTGATTGACAGCAATTTCAGGATTATCACAGATACTTACAGCATGGACAGCGGAAAAATCTGTATATCAGGAAGCGTGATTAATTGTTTTAAGGGAACTACTTTGTCCGGATATTCTGATAAAAGCGGTTATATAGAGATAACTCTCCCTATTGTGAATGTCAATTCAGACGTTACTAACGGGGTAGTGCTTATGAATTTTTCAACTGATGATATTAATGCAACCATTGATATGCTCATGAGCAGGGCTTTTATTGTTGAATCTATTATTGTGCTTGTAAGTTTGATTTTGGCGATTCTTTGGTCAAAATCACTTGTTATGCCTTTTAAAAAGATAGAGGGAACTGTTGAGAAGATTAGTGACGGTTATTCTGATGAAAAAATTGTAATGAATGAGTATGTGGAGACAGAGAGACTTGGAGAAGCATTTAACCATATGCTGGAACGTATAAGAGAGTCGGATGAATCAAGACAGGAATTTGTATCCAACGTATCTCATGAGTTAAAAACTCCTATTACGTCAATAAAGGTTCTTGCAGAGTCACTTCTTATGCAGGAAAACGTTCCGGAAGAGATGTACAAGGAATTCTTGACAGACATTAATAATGAGGTCAACAGGGAAAATGAGATTATTACAGACCTTCTTACAATGGTCAAATTGGAAAAGAAGACGGAAGAACTTACTATCAGCCAGGTAAATATAAATGAGATGATAGAGATGATTCTTAAGAGAATCAGACCGCTTGCGGCAAAGAGAAATATAGAGCTGGTTTATGAAAGCTTCAGACCGGTACTTGCAGAGGTTGATGAGGTAAAGCTTTCAGGTGCCATATCCAATCTTGTAGAGAATGCCGTGAAATACAACATAGAAGACGGCTGGGTAAGAGTGTCTCTTAATGCTGACCATCAATATATGTATATCAAGGTGGCAGATTCGGGCGTTGGAATACCCCAGGAGTCTCAGGAGAAAATATTTGAAAGATTCTATCGTGTAGATAAAAATCGTTCAAGAGAGACGGGTGGAACCGGTCTAGGACTTGCCATTACGAAGAATGTTGTAGTCATGCATGAAGGTGCGATAAGAGTATATAGCAAAGAAAATGAAGGAACCACCTTCAGTGTTCGTATTCCGCTAACCCATGTAAATGGGCAGACTGTAAAATAAAATGGAGGATGACTGTGAAAAAAAATAGATATCTGATATTATTTGCTCTGGTATGCATTTTGTCATTTTGTTCATGCAACGGAGATTTGAAAAAAGAGAATACGAAAACAGAAGATAAGTTCAAACTATATTATCTTAATAAAAAGGAAGATAAGCTGGTAGGAACTGATTATAAGTTAAAGGCAGCTACAAAAGATGAACAGGTACAGGAGGTTTTGGAAGCTATACGACAGGTATCCAAAAAGATTAACTGCATCAATGCGATACCACAGGATGTTTCGCTGCTGGAATATAATGTAAGTGATAATACGATTACATTAAATTTTAGTGTGGAATACCAGAATATGTCAGCGACAAGAGAAATCATGTGCAGGGCGGCAACTGTTCTTACACTGACCCAGATTGAAGGCATTGATTATGTTGTCGTAGAAGTTGTAGGTGTTCCGCTTGTGAATTCTTATGGAAAAACCATTGAACCGTTAAAGGCATCCGATTTTATGGAAAGTGACGGAGCGCTGATTAGTAATTATCAGGAAGTCGAGATGACGCTGTATTTTGGAAGTGTTGATGGTAATGCACTTGTAGAAGAGAGTATATCTGAAGTATATGAGAAAAATATTCCGCAGGAAAGGTTTATCTTAGAACTTCTCATTAAGGGATGCGATAAGCAGGGAGTGCTAAGAACCGTTCCGGAGAATACAAAAATAATCAGTATTTCCACACAGGACGGTGTCTGCTATGTGAATCTGGACAGTTCGTTTCTGACGGAACCGGTGCCGGTTACATCTGAAGTAGAGATTTATTCCATCGTAAACTCTTTGTGTGAATTAGACAGTGTTAATAAAGTCCAGTTTAGTTTTAATGGAGAGACAGGAAAGGTTCTTAGAAACAGCATCAACTTAAGTGGTGTGTTTACAAGAAATCTTGACATGATTTTGGAAAGGAAGGATTAATATAAAAAGACCATTAGCAGTGATAATGGTGGCAATATTAATAGGAGAGATTATAGCATATGGCGATAGAAGTCTGATTGGATGCATGAGTATACTTTCGGTTATTTTAATTGCCTTATGCATTACAAAAGAAGAAAGATTCATGAAAATAACAAATGTGGCGATTATGCTTGTATGTGTGTGTGCCGGTTTTTATTTCATGAGTAATCACATTAAAAAGTATGAATCAATATCTGAATTGCAATATGTAAGAGGAACGATACAGGAAGTTAATGTGAAAGAGAAAGGTTCGATGCTTATCTTTAAGACAGAGGATAAGCATCGGATTTTATTATTTTGTGACATAGACAGCGAACTTATTCCGGGGGATGATTTAGAGGGATATGTTACCTTAGAGGGTTTTGAAGCAGCCAGAAATGAAGGGAATTTTGATGAAAAAACATATTATCAATCCATCGGAATTGAAGAAAAATACAGGTTAGACCGTATAACAAAAATCAGGAAAAACAAGTCATCCCTGAAAAAGTACGTATATCTGATAAAAAATGTCCTTAAAAAAAGACTGCATGAAATATACCCTAAGGAAGAAGCTTCTGTGGCAGAGGCTGTTCTGCTGGGGGAAAAAACAGATGTGGACGAAGATACAAAGGAGATATACAGGGTATCAGGTATATTGCATTTGTTATCAATCTCCGGAACACATATGACTATAATAGGGATGGGAATCTATCGTATACTGAGAAAAAAATTCAGATATGGATTTTCAGGTGTAGTGGGAATTTCGGTTATAATGTTGTATGGAATACTGACCGGTCTCGGAATTTCCGTAAAAAGAGCGGTAATTATGCTGATAATAAAAATAATGGCAGATATTCTCGGAAGAACATATGACATGATGTCAGCTTTATCCTGTGCCGGTATAATCATGATAACAGATAATCCTTACGTTATCATGAATGCAGGGTTTTTGCTGTCATTTACATCCATAATTGCATTATCCTGTGGGTGTACGGTTATAACAGAATTTTTCAGTGTGGAGAGCAAATTGTTAAAAGGTTTTGTATCCGGGATATGCATCAATATATTTATATTACCGGTTATAGCATCATCGTATTATGAAGTGCCAGTTTATGCTGTTTTAATTAATATACTTGCCATACCGCTTGCATCATATCTTATTGTTTCGTCGGGAATGGCACTTCTTGCAGCATTTGCAGATATTAGTGCCGGGATATTTATGGCAGGGTTAAGTGTATTCATATTAAAAATATATGATACTGCAGGAAGATTTGTTTTACGGCTGCCATATTCAGAGTATATAACAGGTAAACCGGGTAGTGTCAGGGTGACGTTGTATTATGCGATTTTGTTTATAACGTTAATCATATTAGACAGGACAGGTAATGAGGGTAGAAAATTTTGGGAGGAAAAAGCATCTGTAAGATATGTTAAAATATTAGGGAGTATGTTGGTTGTGGGTGTACTATGTATGCTTATAATATACAGAGGAGACAGGAAATTTAAAATATGCTCAATAGATGTTGGACAGGGTGATTCTACACTTATAATGGATTCGGATGATACAGAATATCTGATAGATGCAGGTAGTTCAAGTATTAAAGAAGTCGGTAAATACAGGATTTTGCCGTGCCTTAAATCGAATGGTGTGCGGGAACTGGATTATCTCATATTGACGCATATGGATGAGGATCATATAAATGGTGTGCATAGCATTATGGAAGAAAAAGTGGGAAACCGTAATTATCTGAAGAATCTGGTAATGCCGGAAATCAAAGAAAAAGACAGTGCGTATATGGAGATTATCAGGTGTGCAAAAAAGAACCATATCAATGTTATGTATATTAGCAGAGGAAATAGTTTTAGAGGCAGCAGGTATCATATAGAATGTTTATATCCATATAAAAATGCGTCAGGGACGGATAAAAATGAATTGTCTGTTGTTCTGCGTCTTGATTATAAGAAATTTTCGATGATGTTTATGGGGGATTTAGGAGAGGAAGGAGAAAAAGAACTGATTAAAAATAACTGTCTGAAAAAAGTAACTGCATTAAAGGCAGGGCATCATGGTTCTAAAAACTCCGGCTGTAAGAGGTTTCTGGATATAATTATGCCTTCTGTGACAATGATATCAGCAGGAAGAAATAATCGGTACGGGCATCCCCATATTGAAACACTTAACAGGCTTAATGATATTAACAGTAAAGTTTTTTTGACCATAACGGGCGGTCAGATTATATTATATCCCAAAGAAAAAGGGGTAAAAGTTGATTATTATATGAATAAAATGTATAATGAAAGATAGCTTGCTATCGAAACGGAGAAAAGGATATGAAAAATATAAAGCAGGATATATCCGGAGGCAGTCTGAAAAAGGTATACCTCATTTATGGTGAAGAAAAGTATCTGACAAGAAACATAAAGAATACTTTCATAAAGTCCGTTGCAGGAGATGCGGATAACATGAATTGTTCAATTTTTTCAGGGAAAGGAATTGAACTTAAGGAAGTAATGAATATGTGTGACACGATGCCGTTTTTTGCTGATAAGAGACTGGTGATTCTGGATAATACAGGAATTGCAAAAGCATCCGATGATAATTTCATTACATATTTGAAGACAAATATTCCGGAGACGGCATGTCTTGTGATTTTTGAATCAGAGATTGACAAGAGAAGCAAGATATATAAAACGATAAAAAGTACGGGATATGTGTGTGAATGTAATCATCCGAAGACTTCTGAGCTGACTAAATGGGTACTTGGCAGAATCGGAAAAGAGGGTAAAAAGATTACAAAACCTGTTATGGATTATTTACTTGCAGCAACCGGCAATGATATGGAAAAGGTTGATACGGAGCTGGAAAAATTATTTTGTTACACCATGGACAGGGAAGTTATTGAGATAAGTGACATTGATGCAGTTTGTTGTCCGGAAATCAATGGAAAAATATTTGCAATGATAGATGCAATGGGTGAAAGAAAGCAGAAAGAGACATTGGATTTGTACTATGACCTGATAAACACCAGAGAGCAGCCTATGAGAATTTTATACATGATTTCCAGACAATTTAATATTATGCTTCAGGTAAAAGAACTTGTATCACAGGGGTATTCTACAAAGGATATTGCAGCGAAGCTTGGGATGGCGCCGTTTATAGTCGGAAGTGCGGTAAAGCAGTGTGGTAATTTCTCACACAGGTCGATTATGAATGCGATAAAAGAATCCTTAAATGTGGAAGAAGATATCAAGAATGGACGTTTAAATGAAAAATCGGGAGTAGAAATGTTATTGATAAAATTTAGCAAAAAACATAGCACAGAGAAGAGATTATGATGGAAAGAGAAAAGATATTTTATATACTTGGTATAGAAGAAACAACTGATGAAAACCTGATAAGACAGGCATATATGAAGAGGCTGAAAGATACTAATCCTGAAGACAAGCCGGAGGAATTTAAAAAACTCAGAGCTGCTTACGAGGAAGCAATTTCCTATACACGTATGAAAAAAGAGACGGATGAAACAGGCGAAAACGGTGAGCAGACAGAGCTTGAAATCTGGATGTCGAAGGTAAAAGAATGTTATGATGATATGGATTTAAGAGGCAATATAGACGAATGGAGAGAGATTCTTGCGGATGAGATATGTGAGGAAATTGATACATCGTTAGATGCAAGAAATGAACTGCTTATGTTTTTGATGGAACATTCAAATCTTCCTCACGAAGTGTTTAAAATGATGGATGAGACATTTAATATAGAGATGGACAGTGAAAGCCTGAAACAGCAGTTTCCGCCAAATTATATTGATTATATTATATTCTATATAAACAATGAAACATTTATTCAATATACACTGTTTGAGTACATAAACCCCGATGGAAAAAGAGACCTTGGGGATAAATATATCAAAGAATATCTGGATTGTAAGGATAATGTTGACAGAGAAAAAACAGATTCGGCATTGGACGATTTAAATGCACTGTCTGTATATAATCTGTATCATCCTTATGAAGATGTTGAGCGTATGAGGGTGTACGTTTTACAGAAGGATTTTGAAAAAGCAGGAGATATTGCAAGGTATCTGTATGAAAAATATTCTGACAACGAATACGTGCTTCAGTTTGTTTCCGGTGCCCTGTGGGAGTGCGGGGAGCATGAGAGAGCCCATGAAATATGGGAAGGAATTCTTAAAACGAATCCTAATAATTACAGGGCGGGAATTGGCAGGATACTTTATCTCATTTCAGAAAATAATTACTGGGAGGCGAAGGAGACTGCACTTGATATGCTGGATGAGCATAACGGTAATGATGAACTGGTTGGATATTTAAAAGAAATAAATGAAAAGCTTTATACGGAATTTTCGGATATTGTTGACAATGGCATACAGGATGACAGAATGCCGCCTTATGAGATGAAGCTGGAGATAGGCTGGTGTCTACTTCAAAATGACAGGATAGAAGAATGTCTGGAATATGTAAGAAATCTTGAAGAAGATGAGGAGTATAGTTACGGCTATTGTAATTTGTACGCAAGGTCACTTTTTTATGCGGAAAAGTATAAGGATGCACTTCCGGTGCTTAAGAAATGGCTTGAAAAAATAGATGAAGAGGTGGATGACGGCTCTGACAAAGCAAAAAAAAGAATTGCAAGAAAACCGGATGCATGTCATTTTATTGCCATTTGTTACTATGAGTTAGAAGATTATGAGAATGCGAAAAAGTATTCTAAAATGGCAATAGAAAATGCATCTTCGGAAGGCACAGGGCTGGAATTTACACAGTTTATGGTAAACATATGCCTGAAAACAGGTGATTACGATAAAGCAATGTCTATTTGTGACGAGATGTTAGAAAAAGACAGTAATTATTATCCGGCATATGTTATGAGACAGGAAGCATGCTATAAGATGGAGAGTTTTAAACAGGTAATTGATGATTATCAGACAGCTGTTATGATTTACCCTGAATATTACAAGCCGTATTATTATGCTGCAAAGGTGTATTTTGATTTTGGAATGTATGAGGATGCAGTTAAAGTATTAGACGAAGCGAGGGAGAATAATGTAAAATTTTCTCCGGATACAAAGCTTCTTGATATTAAATTGAGACGTATAATGTCTGACAGTAATGAAAAAAGAATTGCACTGTTGAATGAGACGGAGCAGCTTAGAGCAGCACTTGATGAAAAAGGATGCGATATTGAAGACCGGACAGAGATTGATTATGAGCAGGCTCTTTTGTACTGGTATAATGATGATTTTATTAATGCCTGTGAAAAGATACAAAAGGTTAAGGCAGAAAATCCTGACAGGATGCAGTATCGTATGGTGCATGGAGACATACTTGTCAGCATGGGAAGATATGAAGATGCCATAAATGAATATCATTCGGCAGCAGAATATTATGAGAATTCACCGACATATCATTATAATATTGGAATATGTTATGAAAAGCTTGAAAGAATTGATGAGGCTATGAAGGCTTACGAGGAATCTTTGCGGTGTTCGTCTACATCGACGTACAGAGACGCATGTGAGAAAGTCGCAGACTATAGCTGGTATCTATATCAAAATACATATAAAAAAGAATTATATGATAAGGCATTAAGACTTAGCGACATTCAGTTAGAAGCGGAGGATACTCCTTATAACAGAATTAACAGAGGACTTATGTATATGCATATGTACAATCTGGAACCGGCTATGGAAGACTTTAGAAAAGTGAGTGAGACGGAGCCTGATGATTGGGCTGCATGGAATAATATGGGCTGCTGTTACAAATATAAGAATGAAATTGAAAAGGCCATGGAATGTTTTGAAAAATCCATGAAATGTGCCGGTAATACAGAATATCTGCCGTACCATAATCTTGCAAACTGCTATCAGATATTGAGAGATTATGACAATGCGATATACTACTACAAAAAAGAAATCGAATTATTTCCTGATAGAGTATGGATTTGGGCTGAGATAGGAAGTATATATGAAACCATGTGCAGGTATGATGAAGCGGAAGAGGCATATGAAAAGTACCCTGACGATTCTGAATATGTGGCCGACATTTTAAGTGTTGCCTATAAAAAGGGTAAGAGTTTAAATAAAAAGAATAAAATAATCAGCTATCTTAAGAAGAAACTGGGTAAGGACTTTGAATATACTTATGAGGTGACGACAGGCATAGCACGCTTTTATCTTTATAATCTTGTTCAGCCGGAAAATGCGAAGGAGTACTATTCAATGTCGATGAAAAATGCATATAACAGGCATCAGGTTTTTAAAAGTATTGGAAATGTCGCAAAATGCTATTTCCTGATGGGACAGCCCGGGGCGGCAAAGGAAATGGCAAATAAGGCATTGGATTTTTTTAGGGAAACAATGTCATATTCTATTGAAGATTATATGAGCTATCCACAGTATAGACCGGTGAGGCTTGGAGATGTAGGCTTTATATACCTGTGTGCCGGTGAAACAGATAAGGCATACGAGCTTTTTAAGGAAATGACTAAATGTTATAAATGCAGCTCATGCCAGCATGCTGAATGCTATGATAGTAGTATATTTCTTGGATATTATTACATGCAAAAAGGTGATAAAGTCAAAGCTTATGAATATTTCAAAAAGGCAATGGAAATATACAGCGGGGACGATGAAATATCCATGGCATTAGAACTTTTGGATTGATACAACGACTGGAAAGGAAACGAAGAACAATGATGGTAGGAATTGATTTGGGAACGACAAATAGTCTTATTGCATATTATACTGAAGATGGACCAAAGATTATCCCTAACAGGCTGGGAAAAAATCTTACGCCATCTGTGGTGAGTATTGATGAAAACGGACAAATATATGTTGGGGATTCAGCTGTTGAAAGGGGGCTTCTTTATCCGGGAAGCACGGCATCTGTATTTAAGAGAGATATGGGGAGTAAAAAAGAATATTCTCTTATGGAGAAAAAATTTACTGCTGAAGAATTATCTTCGTTTGTATTAAGAAGCCTGAAAGAAGATGCAGAACATTTTCTTGGTGAGGAAGTAACGGAGGCAGTTATCAGTGTGCCGGCATATTTTAATGATGCCAGAAGAAAAGCTACCAAAAGGGCCGGGCAGCTTGCAGGACTTAAGGTTGAACGAATCATAAGTGAGCCTACGGCGGCAGCAATTGCGTATGGGTTATATGGCAGTGATGACCATGCAAGATTTCTTGTATTTGATCTTGGCGGTGGTACATTTGATGTATCTGTGCTTGAACTGTTTGACAGGATACTTGAGGTAAGAGCAGTAGCAGGTGACAATTATCTCGGCGGCGAAGATTTCACAAACGTAATAGAAGAACTGTTTTTTGATAAGCATAAGGAACTGGACAGACATTCTCTTGATGAGAAGACATTGCGACATATACATAAACAGGCTGATAAATGTAAAATCGGTTTTTCTGACAGCAGGGTATCTTCAATGAAGTGCAAGATAAATGGTGAGATATATGATATGAACATAGATATTGCGACCTATGAAAGGGAGTGTTCTGACTTATTTGAGAAAATAAGAAAGCCTGTGAAAAGAAGTCTTAGTGATGCACATATTAAGCTTTCGGATGTGGACAAAGTTGTACTTGTAGGTGGTGCTACGAAAAGTCCGATACTAAGAAAGTTTGCCGGACGTTTGTTTAAGATGCTTCCTGATGTATCGGTGAATCCGGATGAGGCGGTAGCACTTGGTGCTGCAATACAGGCTGCAATGAAGGAACGAAGAGAGTCTATAAAAGAAGTAATTCTGACAGATGTGTGTCCTTTTACACTGGGAACTGAAGTTGTAAGAGAATGGGAAAAAGGAAAATACGAGCATGGAATTTTCTGCCCTATAATTGAGCGTAATACGGTAATACCGACCAGCAGGACTGAACGTTTGTACACCGTAAATGATAATCAGAAAAGACTTAATATTAATGTTTTGCAGGGTGAAAGCAGAATTGCTGCAAATAATCTTCTGCTGGGTGAGTTGGAAGTTAATATACCTGCAAAAAAGGCGGGAGAGGAAGCTGTTGACGTAACATATACATATGATATTAATTCAATCCTTGAAGTAGAGGTAAAAGTTGTATCCACAGGAGAGGTTATTAATCAGGTTTTCAAGGGTACTGATGTTGATATGACAGACGAAGAGATTCGTCAGAGATTTGAAACATTGTCATACTTAAAGATTCATCCGAGAGACAGAGAGGAAAACAAATACCTCTTGTTACGGGGAGAACGGCTTTACGAGGAAAGTCTTGGTGATGAGAGAATTTATATAGAACAGGCACTCCATAAGTATGAGCAGGCATTGAACACATACGATAATGGTATCATAGATAATGCAAAAGAAGAATTCAAGAAATTTTTAGATGAACTGGATGAATTTTAATTGCATGGTACAATTGTCAAATTATACAAAAAAATATCATTTAAATAGTGAAAAAGTGACATTATGACAGAATAAGAAAAAAATTATAAAAACAACTTGACCTCCGGCTATTAATCTGTTAGTATTATTGTGCTCTCGATGTTACAAAATAATATATATTATAGTATCAATGTGACTAAATCAAGGGCGAAATTTGTTTAAATGTAAAAATGGAGGAAGACAAAATGACACAAACTAGCAGAACAAACAAAATTGTAGCAACATTTTTTGCATTAGCAATGGCATTCGGTGTATTTTTCATAACATCAGTTACCACAGCAAGTGCAGCAACAGACAGGGTAAGCATGTATTCTATTTCACCTACATTTTCTAAGTATGGTTTTACTTCATATGAAGTATATATCAGAACTAATGATAATGCACAAGAGCAGAATGTAACAGTTCATTACTATTATGTGCCTTCGTCAGATTGGCAGGATACAGAAGCTACTTATGTAACTACACTTAATGATGGCTCTAAGATCTGGAGAGCAAATTTCTCAAGCTTGGATTGTCAGTATGTAATCAAATACGAAGCTGATGGCGAAATAATCTGGGATAACAACGACGGACACAATTACAACAGATCAGAGTTAATTGGTACAGCACCAATCGAAGCTTTAAGATATGGTTATCAGTATGATATGGATAATTATAAAGTAGGTGCGGTCCTTAAGAATTTCGCATATAACAAGAACGTATTTGTAAGATATACTACAGACGGATGGAATACATATAGCGATGCAGCACTTGCATATGACGATACAAATGATGATGGAACAGAGAACTGGTCTACTACACTCTCACTTGGAGAAATTGCTGATAGTGAAGATTTTGAGTACGCAATTTGCTATCAGGTAAATGGACAGGTTTACTGGGCAAACAACTTTGGTGACAACTACGATTTTAACGATTGTATCCATCACTAATTGATATAAAGAAGGACTATCTCGGAGGATAGTCCTTCTTCCTTTTTTATTTAATTGTCATTATGCACAAAAATTTCAGAAATTTTTAGTGAAATATGATTATAAAATAGAACCGAAAATTATTTAACTAAATTTATTGATTTTTAAATTCATATCTGATAGTATAATTGTGCTCTTGAGGTTAGTAAAAATGGTATTTTATAGTATCAACGTAACTAACACAGGAAGTAATAATATAATTTTAAGATGGAGGAACATAACATGACACAAACTAACAGAACAAAGAAAATCTTAGCAATGTTTCTTGCACTTTCACTAGTTATCAGTGTATTTTGCATTACAGGAACGACAGCAAGCGCAGCAACAGACAAGGTAAGCCTTTATTCATCATCAAGGACTTTTTCAAAGTATGGCGGTTCTACATATGAAGTTTTCATAAAGACGAATGATAATGCAGCTAATCAGAAAGTAACAGTTCACTATTTCTATGTTTCAGGCCTTGATTGGGCAGATGCAGAAGCTACTTATGTGACAACACTTAGCGATGGTTCAAAGATTTGGAAAGCTGTTTTCTCAAGCTTTGGATGCCAGTATGCTATTAAGTATGAGGCTGATGGAGTGACATACTGGGACAACAACAATGGTAACAACTATAATGGTTCTGAGACAATCGGAGCTGCTCCTGTAGCAGCTGACAGACTTGGCTATCAGTACAATTATAACAATTACCAGATTAAAGCAGTAGTTCAGAACTATGGTTATGCAAAGAACGTATTTGTAAGATATACTACAGATGGCTGGAATACATACACAGATAAGGCACTTAGTTATAGCGAGACAAATGCAGACGGTACTGAGGCATGGACTACAAGCCTTGCACTTGGAAACTACAGTGATAATATTGATTTCGAGTATGCAATTTGCTATCAGGTAAATGGAAATACATATTGGGCAAATTATTTTGGTAACAACTACGATTTCAATTATTGTATTCATCACTAATAGGAAAAGAATGGCTGTCTTAAGGGACAGCCATTCTTGACTATTAGTAAATAAAAAATAAATAATAGGAGAAAGATAAAATGAAACAGAAAGTAATAACAAAGAAAATTGTAGCAATGATTTTTGCGTTTGCTATCGCTATTGGTGTGTTTTTTGTTACATCATCTGACATAGCAAAAGCCGCAACAGATAAAGTAAGTCTTTATTCATCAGGAATAACATATACAAGACATGGTATTAGTTCCTATGAAGTATTTATAAAGACAACTGATAGTGCGGTTAGTCAGAAAGTATCAGTTCATTATCTTTATATGCCGACACTTGGATGGTGTGATGCACAGGCGGAATATGTGACAACACTTGATGATGGTTCAAAGATATGGAAAGCAAATTTTACAAGCTATAATGGTCAGTATGCAATCAAATATGAGGCTGACGGCGAGACGATTTGGGATAACAACAATGGCAACGATTATTATGGTACAGAAAAAGTAATAGGTACAGCTCCTATAGCAGCTGAAAGACTTAGCAGTTTACGTGGTACACTTGTTGGATATCAGATAAATGCAGTCCTTCAGAACTATGCATATGATAAGAATGTATTTGTAAGATATACTACAGACGGATGGAATACATATACAGACCAGGCGCTTGCTTATAGCGAGACAAATACAGACGGTACAGAGACATGGACTACAAAGCTTTCACTTGAATCACTTCAGGATTACAAGGATTTCGAGTATGCAATTTGATATCAGGTAAACGGAAACACATACTGGGCAAATTACTTTGGTGAGAATTACGATTTTAATTATAGTATTCATTACTAATATAAGGTATGGAACTCTCGGTTATATTTATTTCAAAAAAGAGGTCATGCACTAAGCATGACCTCTTAAACATTCGTTATTAAGCAATCTTATTAACTGCTGTAGCTAAACGAGAAACTTTTCTTGCAGCTGTATTCTTGTGGTATACACCCTTTGAACAAGCTTTTGAAATCTCTGTAGTAGTAGCCTTTAATGCCTCTTCAGCAGCAGCCTTATCTTTTGCAGCAATAGCAGCCTCTACCTTTTTGATAGATGTCTTTACCTTAGAACGAATCGCTTTATTACGATCGTATTTTGTCTTATTTACTAAAATTCTTTTCTTTGCAGATTTAATGTTAGCCAATGTAATTACCTCCATAAAATAAATATGTGTATAACGTTATGACTTCTTAGAGAGAGATAGAAGCCAGTATTTACAAACCATGTGAAAGGTGACGCGGACTTGTCACACAAACACACTAGTTTATTTTAATCAATTATTGATGGAATGTCAATACATAAATTGCAAAATTAGGGAAAAACTGAAATTAGTACATCGAATAATAAGTAACTGATATATTTGGTTGATTATGAGTATTCATACATCTGCAACAGTGGGTTTTACGTACAATTTTCAATTTTTCTATGATAGATACGTAGGGATAATCTATGTTACGTATAATTTTGGGGTTTTTAGAATATCGTACGTAGTAAATGACGGAATCCTACGAATCATTTTGAGGTTTTTACAAAATGATTCGTAGTAACCAGTAGAATCTTACGAATCATTTTGAGGTTTTTATAAAATGATACGTAGTAACCAGTAGAATCCTACGAATCATTTTGAAGTTTTTATAAAATGATACGTAGTAACCAGTAGAATCCTACGAATCATTTTGAAGTTTTTATAAAATGATACGTAGTAAACAGCGAAATCCTACGAATCATTTTGAAATTATCAGAAAATCATACGTAAGAGAAGCCGCCCCCACGGATTTAGCTGTGTAACGTGTCAGTTATTTATCATTCGATGTAATAGTACATCGAATAATAAATAGGAGTGATTGGAGGATTAGTGTGAATAAAGCAATAAGAACGGACCTTGCATTGGAAACAAGAGAGAGTTTTGAAGAAGACAATGTAGAGATTAAGGGAGTTGAAGTCAGTGAAATAATGAGATGTGATAATCGGATAAAAGTGACCACCGTTAATATAAAGACTAAAAAAAGTGCAGCCCTTATGAAAAAACCTGTGGGCAGGTATATCACACTAGAGGTAGAAGGACTTGAAGATAATACAGGCATGGAATCACTTGACAGGATATCAGCTGTAGTAAGCGAATATATCAGAGAATTGATTCCGGTAAAGGATAACACAAAAATATTGGTGGTTGGACTTGGAAACAGAGATGCAACGCCGGATTCATTAGGACCTAAGACAATTGATAAAATTGAAATCACAAGAAATTTTGAGGAAATATATGGAAAGAACAGATGGGAGATTAGTTCGATAGCGCCGGGAGTAATGGCAAAGACCGGTATGGAAAGTGTTGAAATTATCAAAGGAATTGTTGAAGAGACCTCGCCGGATGTTGTCATTGCAATTGACTCACTCGCGGCAAGGAGTGTAAAGAGACTGAATAGTACGATTCAGCTTACAGATACGGGAATCAACCCGGGGTCAGGAGTTGGAAACCACAGACATGGTCTGGATAGTGAGAGTGTGGGGTGCAAGGTAATTGCGATAGGTATACCTACCGTTGTGGATGTGGCAACAATAATATGGGATACCATGGAAAGCCTGATAGAGATGTTTTCGATAAATAAAGCCTACATGGAATTAGACGAGAGTGAGCAGTATGAATTTATAAGAGAAATTGCGTCTCCGAAGATGAAAGCACTATATGTTACACCGAAAGACATTGATGAAGATATACAGCGTATGGGAATGGTTTTGGCAAAAGCATTGAATGATATATGGAAAAACAGGAATGAAACCTGTTAGTGGTTAATATATTAGTAGAGCAAATATGTGGAATGGAGAGTGGATGGTGGAGAAAAAATGGACAAATTATGGACTGATTTTAACAATATGTATATTGGCAGGATATCTGTTTATGAACAGATATTCTGATAATATCAAAACTCAGATAGATGCATGGATTTTGAAAACGCCCGAAAAATATTATCTTACGTATATATATGCAAAGGAAGAAGATAATCATAAATCAATACTAAAAACTCCTTTTGATCTGTCAATGGAATATATGGAAAATCACTACGTTGAAACACTACCGGAGCCTGATCAGAACGATTATACCGATGAAATCGCGGTTGAATACACATTGAAAGAAAACGGTGAATCAGAGGAACCGGCAAAAGAAATAACAGAACCGGCATCGCATGCTGCGGTTGACATATCATCATTGAATTTTGAAACACTTATGAGCCGTTACTATACAGTAACATCAGCTACAAAAGTATATCCTGAAGATTTCAATGTTCCAGAGATGCTGGCGACGGATATGAGAATGTCACATGATAACAGCACGCCTCAAATATTGATATATCATACTCATGGACAGGAGGGATTTGCAGACACTGTTGAGGGGGATGAATCTACAAGGATTGTCGGAGTGGGTACATATTTGACGGAATTATTGCAAAACCGCTATGGATATAATGTTATTCATGTGACAGATTCATATGATCTGGTAGATGGAAAGCTTGATAGAAGCAAGGCGTATGATTATGCTTATCAGGGAATAAGCAGGGTACTGGAAGCAAATCCGTCGATTGAGGTAGTGATTGACCTTCACAGGGACGGAGTGAACGAAAATCTGCATCTGGTGACAGAGGTAAATGGTAAGCCTACTGCGCAGATTATGTTTTTTAACGGCATGAGCAGACTTGCAAGTGGTGAAGAAATATCATATTTAAATAATCCAAACAGGAGTTATAATCTTGCATTCAGTCTTCAAATGAAATTAAAAGCAGAGGAATTTTTTCCGGGATTTACAAGAAAGAATTATTTGCAGGCATATGAATACAATCTGCAGGTCAGACCAAAGGCGATGCTTATAGAAGCCGGAGCACAGACAAATACTGTACAGGAAGAAAAAAATGCGATGGAGCCGCTTTCTGAGCTGCTGCATATGGTTCTTCAGTGAGAAAATTATGTTGACATAAAAATGAAAATATAGTATCGTATATACTTGGGCACTTTAGTTATATACATGTGCCACATTAATACTATTATACGCATAACGAATGGACAACATGAAAGGAGAGAAAAATTATGCGAAAGAAACTAAGAAGTCTTGCGATGCTTATGGCATTGACGATGACGATATCATCATTTGGCGATATCAATTACGTTAAAGCTAAAGCAGACGACAGACAGGCATCTTCAGAATTTTATTTGTACGCTGAAGATGAAGAGGGAAATGTGAAAAAGATTGCAGCAGATGAGCTGACAGGTGATGTCATCGTAGATGACGAGACGGAGGAACCTGACATCAGTTCATTAAGCGATTACTACGAGGAAGTAAGTGATGCACTGGGATATGAGGAGGATTCAAAAGTGACATCAGATGCGGCATCATTGCCATCCTCAGTAGATAACACTTTAAATGACAGCTTTCCTGTGATAGGAAATCAGGTCGGAGGCAGTTGCGGATGCTGGGCAGATGTCTACTATACGGCTACAAACACGCTAAATAAGGCAAGAGGAACAAAGGCAAAGAAAAACGGAGCAAATATTGACAGTAATGTAATGTCTCCGGAATTTGTCTACAATCAGACAAGAATCACAGAGGGGACAGGTGGAGGAACATATTCTTCACATAATGGCAATTTTCTGCTTAAGTATGGATCACCGTCATTAGACAAGGTTGTGATATCAGGTAAATCCGGATGGTCAGATACATGGAATCCTACAGAAGAAGTGTGGAAGACAGCCATGGAAAATCGTCTGACATCTTATTCAACCTTAGATATCACAAAGGGTTCTGATGATACATACGATACAAGAGTAAAAGAACCGAATGATGCTTCACTTGATTTAGTAAAGAGTGCATTAAATGATGGTGCAGTATTATCATTTTCAACCTATGTGTATACATGGCATGACAAAACGATAGAAGATGGTGTTCACAAGGGAGAGCCTATCTATTATGAAAGCGACACCAATTACATGGATGAATTGAATGAAAGTTACGGAAGCCATAGAATGACAATCGTAGGATATGATGACAGCATCTGGTGTGATATAAATGAAGATGGCGTAAAACAGCAGGCAGAGCTTGGAGCTTTTAAGATTGCAAACTCATGGGGAACAAATGGCAGCTTTTGGTGGACAAACAATAAAACCGGTAAAAGAGTGTTGTTTTTTGATATGACAAACGGAGGATGCCATTGGATTTCATATGATTCTATTAATAAAGTATCAGCTGTCAGCGGTGTCGCAGCGTCTTCAACAAGAAGATGCATATTTACTGAATATCCAAGGCTATATACTGTAAAGGCAGGACAGGAATATAAAACACCAAATCTGTATCTGACAGCCACACTTAATACAGGTGCAAGAAATCAGATAGGATATCTGAATGTTGACGTTTATAAAAACGGCTCGCTTGTCGGAAGTAAGAATATGAGCGAGATTTTTGAAAGATACAACTTCCATGAAACAGATTTATATGGAAATACTTCCGGATATAAGGATGGTACAGTTGCACTTGATATTTCAGATGTTGTGAGTGGTCTTACAGAAGGTAATTATCAGGATTATACTTTTAAAGTCAGAATAAATGACAATACATCTGATGATAAACAGTTGTTGGTTAGAGATATGTGTATCAAGAATTCAGAGGGAAAAGTTCTTGAAGCATTAAAGTCATATGATAGGAACACTGGTTTAAATGGTGCAGCATATACTTTTGAACTTGTGCAGGTAGATGCTCCGGTGATACAGTCACTTACACCTTCAATAGAATGTGAGAAAGTAACAGAAGGAGCTGACGTAACATTTACGGCAAATGCCTCATCTTACGGAAGTCTTGAATATGAGTTTGTATTAAGATACGATTTGAATACACAGGTTGTGCAGAACTATAGCACATCCAACAAATTTACATGGACTACAAAACATTCAATGTATCCTACAGAACTTACAGTAAATGTAAAGGATACACAGACCGGAAAAATTTCATCAAAGACAATAGTGTACAGGGTAAATGCTAAGCCATATATCACCGGTATTAAGATGGCTCCTAAGCAGATGAAACTTGGTGAACAGGCACAGTTTATAATTTCCGGAGGTGGCGGAACAGGACAGTTATACAGAAAATATGAAGTAAGCTATAATGGTGGAGCGTATACTGTATTCCGCACAGGTGTTACCAATGGAGATGTATATTGGAAACCGGATAAAACGGGTGACTACACCATAAGATATACTTTGTATGATGAAAATAATGTAAGCGTATCACAAGAGTATCCTTGTACGGTGATTTCAGAAAATCTTACAGAAATATATTACTCAAATGATTCGTGGACACAGGCATATATTCATTACAAAACTGAAAACGGAACATGGACAGACGTACCTGGTGTGCTTATGCAGAGTGATTCAAGTCAGACAGGCTATACATGGAAATATGAGATAGATTTAGGAGACAACAATAGTGAATATGTTGATGTTTGCTTCAACAACGGTTCAGGTTCATGGGATAGCAGAAATGCGGCTAATTACAGACTTACAAAGGGAACATGGGGCATTAAAAATGGTGAAATAAACCAGCTTGGATTTAATGCATCATTAAGCCTTGAAAAGAGTTCTCAGAGCTATAAGGATAAGATAGTGGCAACAGTAAACGCAACAGGTGGAAGAGAATCATATTCATATGATTATAATGTTTATAGAGACGGAGTGCTGATTGATAGTAGAAAATCTGTTAGTAGCAATACATGTGAAATATCTGCATACATAACCGGTAGCTACAAGTTTGAAGTAGTTGTTAAGGATTCGACAGGTAAAACCGTTACGGCTGAGAATACAATCAATGTAGAGGCATTCAATTTCACATCAATAAACGCAAGTCAGTCAGAAGGAAAAGTTGGAGAGCAGCTTACATTTAATGTAGTGGCAGCCAGCGAGATGTTGTATAAGAATAACCTTAATACACGTAGATGGGAAGTATATAATGCTTCAGGAAACTGTATTTATACATATTCAAATATTTACAATAGCTTTAACTGGACACCGACAGCGGCTGGGCAGTATACAATAAAGTGCTTAAGTACAGACGTTAATGGAGAAAATGCGCAAATCAGCATGAATATTAACGTTAAGGCAAATAATACTGTGACTGTATATTATAGCAATAGTAATTATAGCAGTGCAAACATTCACTATCAGGTAGGATATGGTTCATGGACAGATGTACCTGGTGTTGCGATGAATGCAAGCGACAGAAGTGAATATACATGGATGTATACGATTGAGCTGGGAGACAGCGATAGTGCAAATGTATGCTTCAATGAAAATGGAAATAATTGGGATAGCAGAAATGCACAGAACTACCAGGTTTATTCCGGAAACTATGCCATTGTAAATGGTAATGTTATAAATCTGGATTAGTATAGTAGTTTTTAAATATGCTTAGAAAGGTAAAAAAGATGACTATAAAGAAATTTGGAACAATACACAAAAAATTACTTGCATTTTTTCTTGCAATAGCTATGGTATTTACAAATATCGGTTTTACGACAAATGCAAAAGCTGATGAAGAAAAAATGGTTACGATATATCTTAAAGATAATTCCTTAGAAAAGTGGGTTGGAAATGACCATGCAAAAATTCAGTTAGTTGATAACTCTCATTATCATGAAAAATACTGGATGAGTGAAGATGAAGAAGGATATTGGTATGCAGTTGTTCCTGAAACAGCATATAACCTTACATTTAACAGGTTTGATGCAGAGGGAACAACGCAGTGGAATTCATGGAGTGCAGGTGGAAGAGACAGCAATAATACATATGTAGTTGATGGTGCTGAGTATGGACATTGGTATTATGAAGATGATACAGACGTTTTCCGTGCCGGAGATGTCATTTATCTTAACTTAAGGAATTTTACCGGTTGGGAAAATGATGGAGCACAGTTTTTTGTTGATTTTGGAGAAGGACATAATGTCTTAATGGACGAAGAAGTTGAGGAACATGTTTGGGCATATATTATTACTAAAAACGATGAAGGCTGCAAAAAACTTAAGTTCTTTAGAGGAAATGGTGAAGACCGATGGAATGATTCTGTTATTTTAAAAGCTAAAGATTTTAAAAATGATAAGAATTGTGTTAAGGTAACAGATTGGAACAAGCAGGGTGAAGTTTGCAAATATGAAGGCAGTATCAGCTATTTTAAAGATACAGATGGTGATGGAATGCCGGATTATTATGAAGCATTAAACGGAACAGATAAATATGTGACTGATACAGATGCTGACGGATTAAATGATTGTCAGGAAATTATTACAGTACAGTCAGATTCTTTAAAAGCAGATTCTTTAGTGGAAGGCACTCCTGACGGAGAGGTTGACCTTGATGAGGACGGACTTACAAACGTACAGGAAGTTCTGGCAGGCGCAAATGTGAGAAAAACAGATACAGACTAGGACGGACTTAGCGATTACGAAGAAGTAATAACATATCTTACAAATCCTGCAGCCTCTGATACAGATGGTGATGGTTTAGATGATTTTGATGAAATTGCTATGTCAATGGACCCGAATGACCCTGATACAGATGGAAATGGTACTCCTGATGGAGAAGAATACATATTACAGGATGTAAATGCAGACAGATACGAAGAAAACTTAAATACAGACAATGCTGCACAGTTACAGTCATTAGTTGTATCAGCAAAGGGTAATGTAAACAGAAACATCAATGTAACTGAATACAACGGAGAATTAAAAGACGATTCCAGAGTATTTGTTGGAAAAGTTATTGAGGTTTCAGATGCGGATATTAACGGTGGAAGCATCGAATTTAAGTTAGACAGCAATTACACGGTAAAAGATTACACATTAGATGGTGTAAATACAAACGGACTTTTAATCTGTTATAATGACGGAACAAATACAGTACCGCTTGCAACGGCATATGATAATGCGACAAGAACATTGAGTGCAGATATCACTGCAGCAGGAATTTATTTTGTATTTGATACCATCCGTTTTATGGAGTCAATGGGTATTAATTCATTGAACATCACTGCAGCAGATACATCTTCTTTAGCAGCAGATATAACAGATAAGATAAATGCACAGGCAGATATCGTATTTGTAATGGATACTACAGGTTCAATGATGTCATCAATCAATAATGTAAAGAATAATATTCTTTCATTTGTAAATGAGTTAAAAGGTGAAAATATTGTTGCAAACTATGCATTGGTAGATTACCGCGATATCACATGTGATGGAAGAAATTATACAAATGTAAGAAAGAATGGTATATTCGATTTCTTCAGTAACCCTGAGACTTTCAAAGCAGAGATTTCTAAATTGAAAGTATCCGGAGGAGGAGATAGAGCAGAGACAGCTATAGACGGGCTTGAAGTTGCCAGAAGACTGGAATATAGAAAGACAGCACAGAAATTTATAATCTTAGTAACAGATGCTGATTACAAGGTAGATAATAACTATGGCATTGAATCTATGGATGAGATGACAAATTTATTCGTAAATGATGATATCAATGTTTCAGTTATTTCGAGCAACACATATGAGAAAGATTATAATGGCCTGTATACAAGAACCGGTGGTGTTTTTGCTAATATCAGGGGTAATTTTAAAGACCAGCTTTCAAAAATTGCTGACATGATTAAAAACAAGACAAATGACGGTTACTGGGTTGCCTTAAATGGTCTTGTTCCTAAGATTGTTAAGATAAACGCAAAACCTGAAGCAGACAGCACAGTGGATACAGATGGAGACACAGTTTGTGATTTGGATGAGCTCGGAAGTGTTGCACCTGCTAAAATGTTTTCTGTAAACAGCATGTTGCACATGTTAGGTTTAACAGGTGATTATTCAGAAGAAGACATCCCGGTATATGAGTATATCAGCAATCCTGTTGATGTAAATACTGACGGTGACGGACTTGATGATGCACTTGACAATGAACCTAGAAATCCGGAAGTTCACAGCTTTGTAATCTATGAGTCAGAGTCAAATGACACAGATTTAAAAGCATTTAAAGACAGCGAATTAAGAAGAGACAATGAGTCATCAGAGATTCCTGCATCATATCGTTATGCAGACTGCACGCAGTCAGAATTACTGGATTTAGAACAGATTAACAGAACAGATTATTTCACAGCCTCAAAGGATGCACTTGCATTTAGCTGGAAATATCTTGTTACATTTAATACATTTACAAATAATGATTTAAGAGATGCAGTTTTAAGCATGACTGATAAATTTACATCAGGTAATGGCGATGACTATGAAAACGATGCACTTAGTGAAGCAATAGCAAATCATGAAAATACTACAGCATACACAAATGGAGTAAAAGACTGTATAGATGAACTCCTTGCAGAAAATGGCGGAGATATGAAGTCTCTTAAGTATGATAAGGAAAACAGAAGTACACTTCCATTAGTTGCAAAGATGACAGATAATGACAGCACAAAGAACCTGCCTGTTTACAATGAAATGATAAACGGACTCGGACTTAGTGTAGATGACTTGTATGGTAATAAGATAGAAGTTACATCTTTCAAGAAAGATGGAGACAGCTATGAGTATACTTTACATTATACTTTGTATGATATCTACGGCATGGGTGAGCTTTCAGAGAAGCCATTTACCATGTCTTTAGGATATAACGCAAGATACGTTATGCAGCATTATGACGCATTTGACGGAGAAAATGTTCCATATATTACATACATGGAATTTGACAAATAATAAATAATATATTGTCATAAAAAAAGAGGTTGAACACTAATTATTAGTGAACAACCTCTTTTTTTATATCTTTTTCTACCTGTTTTATTTAGAGGTTTTTTTACAGATAAATTTTGTTCCTTTCATTGTGTAATCATAGCATTTTTTAATCGATGCATTTTTGCTTCGTTTGATAGTATTTCCTGTTGTAACTTTTCCATTGAATACAAGTGCTTTAGATGCGGAAGTATATTTTGTGGCCCAAATAAAAATAGGTGCACCCTGTTTTTGTACGGCAGCATATTCACCGGAATCTGACTGTTCATATGTTTCATATTCACAACCATAGGAGGTGACTGTACATGTCTTTGAAATTGACAGTCTTGATGCTGATTTCTCAGCTCCAAGAAAGATGCCGCAGCCAAAGATGCCCTTATTGACTTTCTTTTTGTTCAACACGATAGAACCACTTCCTGCAATAGTAAGATTACCATTGTAGCTGTCTCCATATGCACAAACATATCCTAATTCATTTTGACCATTGAGTTTTAATGTGAAATCAGAACCCATCATATTGATTTGTATAAAAGCATAAGAATTTTTGAAATTCTTAAGGCTTAATGTGTTAGTTTTTTTGTTGTAAGTAATGCCTGACACTTTTCCGGTTTTGATCCCCTCCTTTTTCAAATTATCACAAGCATAAAGATATGTTGTCTCAACAGATTCATCAAGTGATGCGACAGAAATATGAGCCCATGACGAATCTGATGTATCAGGTCCCTTGGTGCTCGCTGCCTGTGTGGTTTCAGTGTTTCCAAAAGCAATCGCAATCAATAAGACTGCAAAAATAGATGATAGTAACATTTTTCTCTTCATAAGTTCACCAAATCCTTTCAAAAAAGTTATACTTATATATCGGATAAACGCCGTTGATTATCAACTGTATAATGATGTTTATTTCACAGGGTAAAAATGTCTTTTGTTGTCAAGATAAAATAAATATTGTATAATTACAAAAAAAGTGTAAAGGGGGTTTTTTATGAAATGTCTTAAAACAAGTGATGAACTGATATTTCACATGAAAGAAAAAGGAATTAAATTTAATATTGTGAAAGCGGTATTTGATACTTCAAATGTGCCTTGATGTTGAACATGCTTTAAAAACTATGATGTTAAAAGATATAGAACAGAATACTGAAGAAGATGGTTATGACATCATAAGAAGATTTATCACGAAATATGAGAGAAGTTGCCACAATATTCAGAGCCACAAATCAAGTGAGTATTGTAGGGAATTGATTGAAAAGTATTATCCGTATTTTCCGGCATGGGTGTTTGTAGAATTAATATCTTTTGGAGATATGGTTAAATTATATGAATATTATAATGAGAGATATCCTAAGCATTAAAAAGATAGTGAATTGTTATATTCAATTAGGGATTTATAGATGGAATTGGTGAATCTATGAGAAGAACTAAATTGAGTAATAAGTTTATGTATGATTTTGTATCTTTGATTTATGTTTATAACGAATTTATCAGTACAGATGTTGTAAAAGAAAAGAGATTTAAGCAATTGAAGGAATTTTTTGACACTCGAGTAGTAAAAAACAGAGAATATTTTATAAAAAACGAATGTATAAAATCAGCCTATAGATTTTTAAAAAAAGTTGTTGACTATGTAAATAAATAATGTTAGAATAACTACACGATTAAAAAATTATATTTTTGTAGGGAATGGGTGATCACTCGTTCCCGATTTTTTTATATGGTAAATGCAAAAAAGCAAGTTGTACCAGTAAAATATATAACGAAATAAATTACAATTATCTCCCAAACGGCTAATGATAAAAAAACACTGCAATTCCTTGAAATTGCAGTGTTTTTAACCAATATTACAAATAGATTCTTAGAAACGGTTTGCGTCAGCAGCTTCCTGAATAGAAACAGCTACAGCAACAGTCATACCAACCATAGGGTTGTTTCCTGCACCGATAAGTCCCATCATTTCAACGTGAGCCGGAACAGATGAAGAACCTGCAAACTGAGCATCAGAATGCATACGGCCTAATGTATCTGTCATACCATAAGAAGCAGGACCTGCAGCCATGTTATCCGGATGGAGTGTACGACCTGTACCACCGCCTGATGCAACAGAGAAATACTTCTTACCCTGCTCAAGACATTCCTTCTTATAAGTTCCTGCAACAGGATGCTGGAATCTTGTAGGATTTGTTGAGTTACCTGTGATAGAAACGTCAACACCTTCTTTATGCATGATAGCAACACCTTCGCAAACATCATTTGCACCGTAGCAGTTTACTTTAGAACGTAAACCATCAGAATAAGACTTTCTGAATAATTCTTTTACAGTATTTGTGTAAGGATCGTACTCTGTTTCAACAAAAGTAAATCCGTTAATTCTTGAGATAATCTGAGCAGCATCTTTTCCAAGACCGTTTAAGATAACTCTAAGAGGTTTCTTACGAACTTTATTTGCCTTCTCAGCGATACCGATTGCACCTTCAGCAGCTGCAAAAGATTCGTGACCTGCAAGGAAACAGAAACATTCTGTCTCTTCTTCCAATAACATCTTTCCTAAGTTACCATGTCCGAGACCAACCTTACGTGTATCAGCAACAGAACCAGGAATACAGAAAGCCTGAAGACCTTCACCGATAGCAGCAGCAGCGTCAGCAGCTTTTCTGCAATTCTTCTTAATAGCAATTGCAGCACCTACAGTGTAAGCCCAGCAAGCATTTTCAAAACAGATAGGCTGGATACCCTTAATCTGATTGTAAACATCTAAACCGGCATCCTTAGTGATTTTCTCAGCTTCTTCTATAGAAGAGATACCGTAGCTGTTTAATACTTCATTTATTTTATCAATTCTTCTTTCATATGATTCAAATAATGCCATTCTCGTTACCTCCTCTTATTTAGCCACTTCTTCATCAGTTCTAGGGTCAATAAGCTTCACTGCATCGTCAACACGTCCATACTGTCCGCATGCTTTTTCGTAAGCAGTATTAGGGTCATCACCCTTCTTGATAAAGTCTGTCATCTTACCAAGACTTACGAACTTGTATCCAATGATTAAATCATCAGCATCAAGAGCGATGGCTGTAACATAACCTTCTGCCATTTCAAGATAACGAGGACCTTTTTTAAGAGTTCCGTACATAGTACCAACCTGTGAACGAAGACCTTTACCTAAATCTTCAAGACCAGCACCGATTGCAAGACCATCTTCAGAGAATGCACTCTGTGAACGTCCATAAACAATCTGGAGGAACAATTCTCTCATTGCTGTATTGATAGCATCACATACAAGGTCTGTATTCAATGCTTCAAGAATAGTTCTTCCCGGTAAAATCTCAGCAGCCATAGCAGCAGAATGTGTCATTCCTGAACATCCGATTGTCTCAACGAGAGCTTCCTGTATAACACCTTCCTTAATATTTAAAGAGAGCTTGCAGGCACCCTGCTGTGGTGCACACCAGCCTACTCCGTGAGTAAAACCGGAAATATCCTTAATTTCTTTTGCCTTAACCCATTTTGCTTCTTCAGGGATTGGTGCACAACCGTGATTAACACCCTGTGCAACCGGGCACATGTTTTCAACTTCCTGTGAATAAATCATTATAAGACTCCTTTCAGATAAGATAATCAAGTATCTTATGTAGTTTAAAAATGCTCGTGTGATAATCAAAGCACACTCTGTTGACATTTTCTCATAATTTTCTCATTTCGTCTACAGGTTTTTGAAAAAAATTCTCATTATTATTCAGAGATACAGGTCATCTGATTTGTAAATGCTTAATTTTCACTAAAATTTAAAAAAAAATTTGTTGAAATCGATATAAGATGCAGAAATATAAGGTTTAGAGATGATGTTACGGGCACAATATGTTGTGTTGAAAAAATTGATGTTGCTATATTTTGTAGCTGGTGCTATAATGTGCAAAGACGTTAATTAGTGGAGAGGACAGGAAGCATACCACTATATATAGTATATAACATTGTTGTGTGATGAAAGGGAAATCAAAATGAAAGTTATCAAAAGGGACGGAAGAAGAGTTGAATACGATAGAAATAAGATTGTGATAGCCATTCAGAAGGCAAATGATGAAGTTGAGATGTATGAGCAGATATCAGAGGAGAATATCTACAACATAGTTGCATCCATTGAGAATCGTGGTATGGATGAGATGCAGGTTGAAGATATTCAGGATATCATAGAACAGAAGCTGATGGCTCAGAAAAAGTATGTTCTGGCAAAGACATATATTATATACAGATATACCAGAGAAATGGTGAGAAAGGCGAATACGACGGACGATTCCATCATGAGCCTGATTAAGAACAGCAACAAGGACGTAATGGAAGAAAATTCCAATAAAAACGCCAGTATTGCAAGCACTCAGAGAGATTTGATAGCGGGAGAGGTTTCAAAGGATTTAACAAAGAGGGTCCTTCTTCCAGAGAAGATTTCAAAAGCCCATGAGGATGGTGTGATACATTTCCATGATGCCGATTATTTCGTACAGCCTATTTTTAACTGTTGTCTCATTAATATAGGAGATATGCTTGATAATGGAACCGTGATGAATGGAAAGATGATAGAAAGTCCTAAGAGCTTTCAGGTTGCCTGCACGGTTATGACACAGATTATATCGGCGGTGGCATCAAGCCAGTATGGCGGACAGTCAGTTGATATAAGACATCTTGGCAAATATTTAAGAAAGAGCCGTGACAAGTATCAGAAGCATTATAGAGAAAAATACGGAGATAAGATAGATGCTGAACTTCTTGAACAGTTTGTAAAAGACAGGCTTATGGATGAATTAAAGTCAGGTGTTCAGACAATACAGTACCAGATTAACACATTGATGACTACTAATGGTCAGTCTCCTTTCGTGACATTATTTTTAAATCTGGACAAAGATGACGAATATATCGAAGAAAATGCACTCATTATAGAAGAAGTTTTAAGACAGAGACTTGAAGGAATCAAGAATGAAAAAGGTGTTTATGTGACACCTGCATTTCCAAAACTGATTTATGTTCTGGATGAGCATAACTGCTTAAACGGCGGACAATATGATTACATCACAAAGCTTGCTGTTAAGTGTTCTGCAAAACGTATGTATCCTGATTATATTTCAGCAAAGAAAATGCGTGAAAATTATTCGGGGAATGTATTCAGCTGTATGGGATGCAGAAGTTTCCTGAGCGAATGGAAAGATGAGAATGGAGATTATAAATGGGAAGGCCGTTTTAATCAGGGTGTTGTAAGCATCAACCTTCCGCAGATAGGAATTCTTGCAAAGGGAAATATGGAATTATTCTGGCAGTTACTTGAAGAAAGACTGGCACTTTGCTTTGAGGCATTGATGTGCAGACATCGTGCACTGGAAGGCACGCTATCTAATGTAAGTCCGATTCACTGGCAGTATGGCGCAATTGCAAGATTAAAGCCAAATGAAACAATAGACAAACTTCTGCACGGAGGTTATTCTACTATATCACTTGGATACATCGGCTTGTATGAAGTAACGAAACTGATGACAGGTATGAGCCATACAGAACCTGAAGGTCTGGAATTTGCGTTAAAGGTAATGAACAGACTTCGTGACGCGACAGATACATGGAAGAAGAATACAGGAATCGGTTTTGGTTTATACGGAACACCGGCAGAATCTTTGTGCTATAGATTTGCAAGAATTGATAAGGAACGTTTTGGAGAAATCAAAGACGTAACAGATAAAGGATATTATACAAATTCATATCACGTTGATGTCAGAGAAAACATGGATGCATTCAAAAAATTTGAATTTGAAAGCCAGTTCCAGAAAATATCATCAGGAGGAGCAATCTCATATGTTGAGATTCCTAATTTGAGACATAATCTGACAGCGCTTGAAGAGCTGGTTAAGTTCATATATGATAATATCCAGTATGCTGAGTTTAATACAAAGTCGGACTATTGTCATAAGTGTGGTTTCGACGGAGAGATTATTATCAATGCGGATGGAGAGTGGGAATGCCCACAATGTCATAACAAGGATCATAACAAGATGAATGTTACGAGAAGGACCTGTGGATACCTTGGTGAGAATTTCTGGAATGTTGGTAAAACAAAGGAAATCAAATCGAGAGTGCTTCACATTTCAAATCATCAGATGATTCATGACGGAGAATAGTGTGAAAAATCATATTGATATATTTCACACGTCAAATTGTGTCGCAGGCGCCACAATTTGCTTGGATATAATGAGCTTATAATCCTATGGAGTGGGCATTTGCCCGCTGCGTAGGATATTTTGCGTAATTTGGGAGGAATATATGAGTAAAAGAATATTATTTTACAGATATGACAGCATATGTGAACCTGATATTATAGCAGCATTTAAGAAGCTGGGACATATTGTCGATGAAGAAACTACAGAGATATATAAAAAAGACTTCCCACCGGCAGAGTGTGTTCAGCTGATGGGAAAGAGACTGATGGATACGACGTATGACTGTGTATTCAGCATCAATTTTTTTCCGACACTTGCAGAGGTTTGTAACATTTTCAAAATTCCATATGTTGGCTGGATTGTGGATTCACCCGTGTTAGAGCTGTATTCACATGCCATTTCAAAACCTTATAACAGGATATTTTTCTTTGACAGGGCTTTGTATAATGAGTTTTATCCGAAGAATCCGAATGGAATATTTTACATGCCACTTGCCACGAACATGGAACACAATGATGAAATAATAAACGGAATAACTGAGGCAGACAGAAAAAAATTCACTCACGATATTTCATTCGTAGGTTCATTATATAAAGAAAAAAGCTCTTATAACAAGATAGAGGAAAAACTGGACGATTATCTGAAGGGATATTTTGAGGGGCTTATAGAATCGCAGTATTTAATTTATGGATATAATTTTATCGAAGACGTTTTGGAAGATGATGTGGTTACACGGTTTACGGATGAAGTGGGAAAATATCCGTTTCCCGAGTTGTCGGAGGATAACCAGAAGGCAGTGCTGGCACATTTGGTTTTAAATACAAGAGTTGCCGAACTTGAGAGGTATCGTCTGCTCGGGAAGGTATCAGAGCATTTTAATGTGGATGTATATACCGGAAGTGATACATCCTCTATTCCAAAGGTGAAAAACAGAGGCTTTGCGAAGAGTTTTGATGAAATGCCAAAGATATTTCATCTGAGCAAAATTAATCTTAACATGACGGCAAAACCTATCCGTTCGGGACTTTCCTTGAGAATCTGGGATGTTTTAGGATGTGGAGGATTTTTGATAAGCAATTATCAGGAGGAACTGCCGGAATATTTTAAAATAGGAGAAGAGATAGAGACGTATTCGAGTGAACAGGAGTTAATTGATAAAATACAGTATTATCTTGAACATGACAAAGAACGTGAAGCTATTGCACGAAACGGCTATAACAGGGTAAAAGAAATGCATTCCTATGTGCATCGTATAGATGAAATAATAAATATAGTATTTGGAGATGAGTGACATGAATATATGCGAGATAATTACTGTGGATGCGGCGAACGGACCGGGAATGAGGGTCAGCGTATTTGTTTCGGGATGCACTAACAGATGCGAAGGATGCTTTCAGCCACAGACATGGGATTTCAATTTTGGAGAACGGTATGATGATGAAAAAGAAACATTTATCATGGAAGAATTGAAAAAGTCATACTACAAAGGAATTACCATTCTGGGTGGAGAGCCGTTTGAAGAGGTAAATCAGAGAGGACTTATCCCTTTGATACGCAGGATTAAGAAAGAACTCCCTGAGAAGGATATCTGGATGTACACCGGATTTACTTATGAGACTGATCTGGTGCCCGGAGGTAAGAGATACACAGAGGTAACGGATGAGATTCTTGACAGCATTGATGTGCTTGTGGATGGAAGGTTTGAGGAGAGCATGAAGAACCTTAATCTGAATTTCAGAGGCTCGGAAAATCAGAGAATTATTGATATGAAGAAAACTAGAAAAAGTGACGAAATAATATTGTCTGAATTAAATAATTCAGTATAATAATAATTAAAGGTAACAAATGTTTTTTAGAGAGAATGGAGAATTTGCATGAGAAAGAATATGAAAAAAATAGTTAGTCTTGCAATGGCGGCAGCAGTAGCTGTGTCAGGCATTTCTATTACGGATGCATCGCTTGTAAAAGCGGCACAGGCAGTAACAGCATCGGCAGAATCTGCGATACCCCTGTCTGATACACAGGAAGGTGTAATGCTTCAATGCTGGAACTGGTCATTTAACACGATCGCAGAAAATATGGAAAAAATCGCATCGCTTGGATATACGGCGGTACAGACATCACCGATACAGCAGGCAGTAAAAGCTACAAAGGATACCACGGCGAAGGGAAACTGGTACTGGTTATACCAGCCGATTAATTTTTCTATAGATGATTCAGGCAACAGCGCACTTGGAACAAAAGCAGAGTTCGAGGCTATGTGTGCAAAGGCCCATGAGTATGGAGTTAAGGTAATTGTGGATATTGTTCCAAATCATCTGGCAGAAGGAAGTTCATGCAAACCAAATTCATTATGCATGGATGATATTAAAAATGATGCCTCATGCTGGCATACATATCAGCAGAAGGTTACGAATAATAACGACAGACTTCAGCTTACACAGTACTGTTCAGGTGGGCTTCCGGACTTGAATACGGGTAGCGAAAAAGTGCAGAATTATGTAATTGGTTTTATGAAGGAATGTATAGACTGCGGAACTGACGGATTCAGATTTGACTCTGCAAAACATATTGAGACATCAAAGGATGATGCATCTTACGCAAGTGATTTTTGGAAGAATGTCATTACAGCTACCACAGATTATGCAAAGACAGAGAAAAATATTGATTTGTACTGTTATGGTGAAGTTTTGAATAACCCGTACACAGATATGTCCGGATATACGGATTATATAAGCGTTACTGACACCGGATACAGTGATTCTAATACAAGCTTTATAAAGCAGGGCGGACAGGCAAGTATTATCGAATGGTCCGGATATAATTATGAAGCAGCGAATAACTCAGGAAGATATCCGGTAGTATGGGCTGAATCACATGATACATGGGCTAATACAGATGGAACCACAAGAACATTAGATGAAAAGTATGTAAAGCTTGCCTGGGCATATACAGCTTCAAGAGCAAATGCTACACCTCTTTACTTTGCAAGAACCGCTACAGCTACGTTGGCAAGCTCAAGCGTTAATATGGGTGCTGCAGCACAGACAGGATGGTGTACGGATGAAGTTGCCGTAGTGAACCGCTTCCACAAATATTTCAGCGGAGAAGGCGGACAGGATGCTGTATCAAGCGATGGCAATAATATCCTTGTAGTTGAAAGAAAAACAGGCGACAAATACGGCGTATCAATTGTGAACTGTGCCGGAACTTCTGCACAGATTTCACAGAAAATGACACTTATTCCGAATGGTAAGTATAAAGATGATGTAACAGGTGCTGTGTTTAAGGTTGAAAATGGCATATTGACAGGAAATGTCGGTGATAACGGATATGCTATGGTATACCTTACAGAGATTGATGATACATTTACCGTAGACAGCTTTAAGGCAACTGCAAACAACGGAAAAGTGAAGCTTACTGCAAAAGCAACAGGCAGCAATTTGAGCTACAAATTCTATGTAAAGAAAAGTGGATGGAATTCAGTTATTAAGGATTTCAGCGATAAAAACACTGCTACATGGACACCTGAAGCTACCGGAAAATACACTTTATACGTAGACGTTAAGGGTGTTAAGACAACGGTAACAAAGAAGCTCACATACAACGTAAAGGCATTAAGCATCAAGAGCTTTAAGACGAGCTCATCATCAAATCAGTCAAAGGTTAAGAAGAAGATTACGCTTACAGCTTCGGCAGCAGGTGGAATCGGAACGGTAAAATATCAGTTCGCTTACAAATTGTCAGGAAAGACCGTTACGATAAAAAAATACTCTACAACTAAGAAGGTAGGATTTACGCCAAAGAAAAAGGGAAGTTATGTGTTTGTTTTATCGGTTAAGGACGGTACAGGCAAGGTAAAGACTAAGAAAATTAAATATAAGGTTAATTAAAATTAGATGAAATAAATTTTGTGTGGATTAAAAAGGGTACTTGATTTCTCAAGTACCCTATTGTATAATTTACTCAGAAAGGCAATCGGATGTGAATCCGATTTGCCCTCAGTGTTAAAATGTATTATAAGAATAGCATCTTAAACTATGGTGAGAGTTCGGATGCTATTCTTTTTTGTTATTATGATTGTCTATGTATGACAGAGCCGCGGAAATTACTAGTATAGTCGTTTTAAATTAACACAACTTTATATTTCGGATATGATTTCACTCTGCAAGGCGGAGGAATGAGGCGTAGCGGGGGCTACGTCGATTGACGACAACGCCGCAGATGGAATCATAGACAAATATAAAGTGGGTGTATTTAAAAACGACTATACTAGCACAAGAGTAAGAACTTCAAGCGTGTTCATAGTAGAGGGCATATTATGATTGTACATTTTTATTCTACCTGTAGCAAAAAAAGGAGATGAGGCATATGCCGGCATACAAGGATAAGGAAAACGGTAAATGGTTCGCAAAATTCTATTGTAAAGATTGGACCAGGAAGAATAAACATATAAAGAAAAGGGGATTTGAAACAAAGAGGGATGCCTTAGAGTTTGAACGCAATTATAAGCTTTGTCAGGAATACAATCTGGATATGGAATTTGAAGACCAGCCGATAAGGACAGCGTGGATAGAGGACAAAGAAGAATGGCATTTTTCAGTTGTGGATGTGGTTGGCTCAGGTTGGCAGGGAGCGAATTGAGAAAGTGATCGATCTGGAACTGACTATCGAGAGGGCACTTGAAACCTACGGGATAATATGTCCACATTGGAGCTTGTTCTTAATATGTTGGCCGAGGCTACCATTACAGAAATATCAAAACAAAAACAACCGGAAACATTTGAAGAAAATCGAATGGTTGCAATCTGTTGAAAACGCCCTGTCGCCGTGCTATAATCTTCATTGGGTGTCACCAAGATGGTGGACGGCTGGCCCTCTCCGGAGGGACTGTGACCCTCCGTCTCAGTTTCGGACTGACCTGCTTTAGTATCGGATATGCCATCGGGCGTAACGATAATCACAAAACACAGAAATAGCCGCCCCGGTCTCCAAACTAAGGCGGCTATTTCAATAGCTTAATTGTATGGAGCCAGCCGTCTCCCGGTGACACCTTTTATCTACCACTAATATAACACAAAATGTTATTGATTTCAAGTCTGTTCTTCCAGATCCCCAGTACGGCTATGCAAGCCGTAGTTTTTCAAAAAATATTTGTTATATAATACTTACAAGCCAAAGTTGATGATATATGCACAGTGAAATCGCCAGAATCCAGAGTAAGCATCAGGATGTGCCATGATTTCTGAGTGTAATATAAAACTTTATAATATTTTCTCCCACGAGGAAAATGCTCCCATAGGGAGATTCTCCCAGCGGGAAAATTCTCCCAGCCGGAGAATGACAAATATAAAAAATCATGTTACATTAGTACTGTAAGAAAGATTAAATAATGAAGCATTTTTATTCGGTCTACGTTGGTTCGAGTCCAACCCTGCCCACTTTTGCACATATAGCCAAGTTGGAAAGGCAACAGACTGCAACTCTGTGATTCGTAGGTTCGAATCCTGCTATGTGCTTATTGCCCTTTAGTTTATTTGGTAGAACGTCAGATTCTGACTCTGATAGGGCAAGTTCGAATCCTGCAGGGGTAGCTCATTGCCTCTTGGCTTATTTGGCAGAACATCAGACTTTGACTCTGAGGGTGCAGGTTCAAATCCAGCAGAGGCAGTTGGAATTTTGGAAAGATGGCAATATTGACAAAGAACTTGACAAAAGAGAATAATATAGGTATTCTGATAAAAAGCGATGAAGAGAGATAGTAAATATTTTGAATATCACAGAGAGGAGTTGTTTGGTGGAAAGCTCCATTGAAGAAATATTGAACCGGTCTTGGAGCCGTGTACCGACTGATTTATTCATTAGGCTACACTGGGAACGCCCATTACAGCGTCAGAGTATCGAAAGGTATTTCCGTACTTGCTAAGGTCTATATTGTGAGATATAGATGAATTAAGGTGGTAACACGAAGCTATCAGCTATCGTCCTTAAAATTTATTTAAGGAGGGTAGTTTTTTTTATACTTAAAAGTAATTTGAAGCATAGAATTGGAGGCACTTATATGAATTACGTTGTTGAGAGTTATGAAAATTATAAAGAGGAAGATCGTTTGACTACAAACAATGCAAGAAAGATTGAATTTATAACCACTACCAGAATTCTTGACGAAGTTATTGATGCTAAAAGTAAAATATTAGACTGTGCAGCGGGAACGGGTGTTTATGCATTTTGGCTGGCTGATAAAGGGCATGATGTAACTGCTACTGACATTACACCAAGGCACATAGATATTATCAACCAGACGCTTAAAACAAAAGAATACTCTATGAATACAGCAGTATTGGATGCTACAGATATGTCCTGTTTCGCAGATGACACATTTGATGTTGTTTTAAATATGGGACCTTTTTATCATTTGATTACAAAAGAACAGAGAGAAAAATGTTTGAATGAATGTTTAAGGGTACTAAAGAAAGACGGGCTTTTAATTACTGCTTATATTCCACGATACTATATATTTCAATGTATAGCTACCAGCGATGTGAAATATTTAGACGGGCGTTTGGCAAATCAGCTTATAGAAACAGGCGTATTAAAACATGATGATGAGAAGTGTTTTTGGACGGATACCTATTATTCATCAAAAGAAGAAATGGAATCAATTTATGAAGAACATGGTATGGAAATTATAGATCATTTTGCACAGGATGGTTTAGCGCCTCTTTTATCTCATAAGGTGGATAATTGGAACGAAAGCCAATTTAAAACATGGTGTGATTACCATTACAAAATATGCCGTGAGCAGTCGATTTTAGGTTCAAGTAATCATGTTGTTATTATTGGCAGAAAATAGTATGGCTATATGGGTAGGAAAGCGGGAAGGTTACCCTTTATGTAAATGATAAAATAAGAATGTAGGATTTATCGCATATAAAAATGTCGGAAAACCTACATTCTTATTTAGTTATTTTTGATATGTTGTTATACTTGCT